>CAMEJJ010000006.1 GCA_945919795.1 uncultured Lachnospiraceae bacterium | reverse complement strand
GGCCCAAAACCAGAAATGAAGGCGATTTGGGCTGACAGGCCGGAAGAAGATGTAGTCCCAAAACGAGAAATGAAGGCGATTTGGGCTGACAGACCAGAAGAAGATGTAGTCCCAAAACGAGAAATGAAGGCGATTTGGACTGACATGCCGGAAGAAGATGTAGTCCCAAAACGAGAAATGAAGGCGATTTGGGCTGACAGACCAGAAGAAGATGTAGTCCCAAAACGAGAAACAAAGTCAATTTGGGCTGACAGGCAGAAAGATTATGTAGGTCCAAGATGGGAAACGAAGTCGCTATGGACTGACGTGCAAAAAGATTATATAGGCCCAATGCCGGAAATGGTAATTGAGTCGGGGGAATTTCATATGAATGAAACAGAAAAGTTTAAACAGTATAATTTAACAGATACGGCCTATGATTTTATTGATTGCTATGTGGTGGAAGAGCATGCTTTTTGCGGACTGAACATTCGTGGCAATTTAAACGATGAAAAATGTGAGTATAAGCATTTTGATATGTCATTTGGAAAAATTAATACGCCTATGCCAACAGAAAAGATTAATAAGTATCAGGAAGGAATTCTTAAGAATATTGTTGTTGAAGGTAACAAGGAAGATGGATTTCATGTACATATGGAGATCAAGAATTGCGAGGAGATGCTTGTTTTAGAATTTCTATGTGCAACCTGCCATATTTATTTTCTGAGATATAGAGGTATTGATTATACGAATGTTTTTGGTAGCGACAGATATCTTGAGGATGTAAAGAAATACTTATACTTAGAAGATGAGAAGTATTTGGAAGATGAATGTAAAATAGAAATTGAAGATGGTATTTCTCTTCTGCAGAAAAGCTATCTGCACAAGGATGGCATAAAGCATCTTTTTTTGGCACGTTATTACATTCAAAAAGATGGAGAAACTATATATAGTTATATTTCTGTGGATGGGCATCATATTCCATACAAAAAATTTATTCATCATAAGAACGGTCACAGATATTATCCACACCATGTGGACCTATATGGTATCAGTTATATTGATATAGATACGCTTGAGGTATTTCATTACGTTCCTAAGGGATATGACAATGACTATGATGTATGTTGCGGCGAGTCCTTTATTATAACCGGGGTACACTATGATGCCAATACAAATTTAGTAGCTTATGAGGGTTGCTATTGGGCAGACACTATGGATGTTATGGTAGGAGATTTAACAAACCCTTTGGATTTTAATCCGAGACTAATAAGTTTACATAAAATTGTAGATCCTGAATACGAAGAAGTTGACGACGTGGATTTTTATAAATGGAATGCAGATTCATTAAGTGTAAAGCTTGATGACGGAGAAATCAGGGATGTGGAAATACAAAGGCTATTATGTCAGTAATTCATATGGTTGATTTTACCAAGCCGTGTTAAGAGTAGTATTCCAGGAGGAAAGTATGCATATTGAGCATGTTGCAATGTATGTTAATGACTTAGAAAAAGCAAGAGATTTTTTTGTGAAGTATTTCAATGCCATATCCAATGAGAAATATCACAATAAAAAAACAGGTTTTTCTTCCTATTTTTTATCTTTTGAAGATGGGGCAAGATTGGAAATTATGAATAAACCGGATTTGATAGATAGAGAAAAACAATTAGCAGAGACGGGATATATACACATTGCATTTCGTGTAGGAAGTAAAGAAGCAGTAGATGCTCTTGCAGATAGGCTGAGAAGGGATGGATATCCTGTTGTTAGCGGACCCAGAACAACCGGTGACGGATATTATGAGAGTTGTATAATAGGAGTCGAAGGAAATCAAATTGAAATAACCGTCTAGAGTATGCTTGCGGGGCAAAGTACAAAAGGATAAGCCGGAAATGCCCTGTAAAAAGCAAGCGGGCGGAGTAAGGATAAGGGAGAAAGCGATGAATGTTTTAGTAGTATATTGTCATCCAAGTGAAAACAGTTTCACGAGCGAGGTGAAAAACTCATTTGTAAAAGGATTGGAAGAAGCCGGGCATACCTATACCATATCTGATTTGTATGCGGAAGGATTTAATCCGGTCATGAGCAAAGAGGAATATCATAGAGAAGGATTTTATCAGTTGGATATGCCTGTTTTTCCAGATGTTATCAGGGAACAGGAACGGATTAATTCTTCAGATGTAATCGTTTTTATTTATCCTGACTTTTGGACGGCATCCCCTGCAATGCTTGAGGGATGGTTTCAACGCGTGTGGACATATGGCTTTGCTTATGGAGATGATCCTAAGATGAAGATTTTAGAAAAAGCATTATTTTTCATTACAATGGGTGGTTCATTAGAGGATGAAATACGCATAAAGCAATTGGAAGCAATGAAAACCGTTATGTTAGGAGACCGAATCAAAGACAGGGCTAAAAGTTGTGAAGTATATGTTTTTGACCGGATGACAAGAGGCTATGGGAATGATGAAAACCGGTCTGAGCGCATAGAAAAATTCACAAAAGATGCTTATGAGATTGCAAAATCATTGTAAAATGCCCTGTTTTTCCAATTGGCATCGAAATCTTCCGATTGAATTACAGCAAAATGAATGCTATAATAAATCTGTCCGTAGGACAATATAGAAAAGAAAGAGCACAGATTGTGTAAGGTGAGGAAATGATAAATAGATAATTTGATTTAGGTAAAGTACATTGTTTCGTAAAAGTCCTGTGAAACAGGATGGTTCTTTGTGTACGCTTGGATTAAATTATCGCATTTGATTTTCCTTTTTAATATTTATGGGGTGTATTGTATTATCTGCTGTTGCATCCCGGTATATATAATTAGGTCTATTTGCGGTTCTATTATGCGTATGCATGGTAGAACCGTTTTTTTCGCAGGCGAAGGGAGATTTTATGGCTCAAATTAGTGTTAGTAATTTAACCTTCGCATATGAAGGAAGTTTTGATTATGTATTTGAAAACGTTTCCTTTTCGATTGATAGCAACTGGAAACTTGGTTTGGTTGGAAGAAACGGAAAAGGAAAAACCACGTTTTTGCAGTTATTGCTTGGAAAATATGAATATCGTGGAAGCATCAGTAAAGGAATTGTGTATGATTATTTTCCGTACAAAGTTTCGGATGCGGATATGGAAAAAAATGCAGATGAATTGATGGAGAAATGGAAACCGGGTGTGGAAAGCTGGCGGGTGATGTGTGAATTGCCGAAGTTAGGAATGGATGCAGAGAGTTTGTATCGTCCTTTTGTGTCGTTAAGCTTTGGAGAAAGAACCAAAGTTATGCTGGCTGTGTTATTCTCCGGAGAGCATGATTTTTTGCTGATTGATGAACCGACCAATCATCTGGATAAGGATGCCAGAGAAAGTATAAAAAAATATCTGATGGGTAAGAAAGGCTTTATTTTGGTTTCGCATGACAGAGATTTGTTGGATGCGTGTATTGATCATGTGCTGGTACTAAACCGGGTAGGAATTGAAGTGCAGGCAGGCAATTTTTCGCAATGGTGGATGAATAAGGAACGTGCCGATATCAATGCAAAAGCTGAAAATGAAAAGCATTTAAAAGAAATCCAAAAATTAAAGGAATCGGCAGACAGATCAATGCGTTGGGCAGAAAAAAATGAAGGGTCGAAAATCGGTTTTAATCCAACGAAAGAGCCTGACAGATGTATTAGTACACGGGCATATATCGGTGCAAAAACAAAAAAGATGCAAAGCAGGGTGAAATCCTATGAAAATAGAATCATGCATGAGATTGAAGAAAAAGAAGGGCTTTTAAATGAGATTGAAGAAATCACGGATTTGAAAATCGTTCCGCTTAAGTATCATAAAGATCGACTGATTGCATGTAGAGATTTTTCACTTAAGTATAAAGATTCAAAAATACCGGTAATAAAAGATTTAACACTTGAACTTATGCAGGGCGAACGAGTTTTTTTAGATGGAAAAAATGGCTGTGGAAAATCAAGTTTTATAAAAGCAGTTTTAGCGCAGTCGGGCAGATTGCCGGTGGGTGAAAGAAATTTTGAAATGACAGGAAATCTGGAGGTGGCGAGTGAACTGAAAATCTCTTATATCAATCAGGATACTTCTTATTTGAGAGGAACATTGAAAGACTATGCCAAAGAAAACAACCTCGATTATAGTCTTTTGCTGTCACTTTTAAGACAACTGGATTTTTCAAGGACACAATTTGATAAAAAAATGCAGGAGTTTTCAGAGGGACAAAAAAAGAAGGTTTTGATAGCGTCCAGCCTGCTCACGCCTGCCCAGCTCTATATCTGGGATGAACCGTTAAATTATATTGATGTTTTTTCCAGAATACAGATTGAAAAATTGTTGTGTGCGTATCAGCCAACCATGCTGATTGTAGAGCATGATGAAACGTTTAAAGAAAAAATTGCCACACGGGTGGTGACGTTGTAAACCGATCGCTTCTTGCAGGTGCACTTTTTGATAGTTTGACGAGAGGCAAGATCAGTCAGGGATACTATTTTGCAAAACCGATTCCGGTGGAGGAATTTGAAGAAAAAGTGGCTGAGGATGCATAATGAAAAACTAAGTGTAGAAAGCAGATGTTCATAAGGACAAAAATTTCTTCAGAAAGCTGTGCAAGGGAGGTAGAAGGTATCAGCCGTGTTCTAAATGAGAAGAGATATCAGATCCTGCTTGTGAATTCTGCTAATAATCATCAGAAGGAAGTGGAATATCTTGATCTTTTCAGAAACAACAGAGTTGATGGTGTCATTTTTCTTGCAACAATTTTTACACCTCGTCATGAGGCCATTCTGAAAAAAATGAGAGTTCCCGTCGTTATTGTGGGACAGGAGTATAAAGGATTTTGCTGTGTATGCCATGATGATTTTAGTGCAGCCTATGCGATTACGGAACTTATGATAAAAAAGGGCGGCAAAAATCCGGGATTTATCGGCGTTACAGAGAGTGATAAAGCCGCGGGGCTTGCGAGAAAAAAAGGTTTCTTAAAAGCGCTGCATGATTATCGTATTGAGATACAAAAAAACAATATGATTACGGCAGATTTTACGATGGATTCCGGTGTTACTGAAAAAAGAAAATATCATTTCCAAAACGCTTACGCTTGATTATGAAATTATGGAAAGAGAATCCACACAAAGACAATAAAAATATGAAACTATGTGAAACCTAATAAAATCCTTTCATAAGTTTGTCGCGTTTGCCAATTGAGGGATAATACGATATATATTACACTATAGTCAATGAAATCGATATCATTATTTTTATGAAACAAATGTGAAACAGTCCAGACAAATATTGATGAAGGAGAGGATTCTATGGATTACAGGAAATCAGCAAAAGAGATACTTTTAGCTATTGGCGGAAAAGAAAATCTCGCAAGTGCGGCACATTGTTCCACGAGATTAAGACTGATCATCGGTGACAATGCCAAAATTGACAAAGAAACACTAGAAAATATAGAATCGGTTGACTTATCAGAGGTACCGGATGAAACATTTGCACAGGAAATTCTCGGAAAGGGTTGTGCAATAATACCTTCGGACAACATCATAACTGCACCGGCAGATGCTGTGGTTGAAACCATTTTTGATACGCATCACGCAGTGGGGCTTAAATTGGAAAACGGCTGTGAAATTCTTATTCATGTAGGAATTAACACGGTTGAACTTAAGGGACAGGGCTTTACCGCACATGTTTCGGAGGGCGACAAAGTGACTGTGGGACAGACACTCATAACCTTTGACAGGGAATTCATTCAGAAAAACGGATACAACATCATCACGCCGGTACTTGTTACAAATGCAGATGACTACAAAGATGTAAAGAAAGCTGTACAAGGCGATGTCACGCATGGTGAAAAACTGATTGAAGTAAGTGTTTAAAAGCGAGGAATACAACAATGGCAAATATAATTTCAGAAAGATATCGTCAGAAATTCCATCTTGAACCACCCGAGGGCTGGTTAAATGACCCCAACGGGCTTTGCTATTTCAATGATGAATATCATGTATATTTTCAGTACAGTCCCAAAAGAGCGGATGGTCATTCCGACAGAGGATGGGGACATTTTCATGGTAAAAATCTCTTTGAAATGACTTTTGACAAAGCGGTGATGATGCCGGATATTCCGGAGGACAGCCATGGTGTTTATTCCGGCAGTGCAGTGGTAAAGGATCATAGCCTTCATATCTTTTATACGGGAAATGTAAAGCTTACAGGTGATTATAATTACATTACGGAAGGCAGAGAGGCAAATGTAATTCATGTGACTTCAAAAGATGCAAGCAACATGAGTAAAAAGGAAATTCTTCTGCGCAATAAAGATTATCCTGCGTTTTGTTCCTGCCATGTCAGAGATCCTAAAGTGTGGCGAAACGGAGATGTATGGAACATGGTTCTTGGTGCAAGAACCATTGATGACAAGGGCTGTGTACTTTTTTACGAATCCCATGACCTTGAAAACTGGAAATACCGAACCATGGTAACAAAAGAAAACTACGGCTATATGTGGGAATGTCCGGATTATTTTGAATTCAATGGAAAAGGATTTTTAAGTGTATGTCCACAGGGACTTGAAGCATATGATACAAAATTTCAGAACCTGTTTCAGTCGGGGTATTTTACGGCTGAGAAAAATAAACTCGGTGAATTTATCGAATGGGATATGGGATTTGATTTTTATGCGCCACAGACGTTCGTCGATCATAAGGGCAGAAGAATTTTAATCGGCTGGATGGGAATGGATACTCCGGAATACAAAAATGCAACCACAGAGCTTGGCTGGCAACATTGCCTGACAATCCCACGGGAAATCGGATTGGAAAAAGACGGGAAGTTAGTCCAAAAACCTTTGAAAGAATTTGATAATCTGCGTAAGTCAGGCAAATCAATCCATGAGAGTGAAAGGATGAAGGTTACACTTCCTTTTGAGCTCGATGGAGAAATCACAGATCATTTCAGCCTGGATTTTGACCATAAGCTTATTCTTTCTTATGATAAAAATAATAAGCTCTTTGAGATGAAATTTCTGGATCAGGACTACGGTTGTGGAAGAACAACAAGAAAAGCTCCTCTTGAAAATCTGGAAAAGTTAAGAATGATTGTAGATATGTCATCCATAGAAATCTATCTCAATAACGGCGAAACTGTTTTATCAACCAGATTTTATCCCGATGAAGAAAGCGTTTTTCTTGAAATAGAGGGATTTGAAGGAAACATGTATCAACTGTAAATGCGAAGGAGGAAGGTATGAAAAAGAATACTCTGATTGCAATTGGCGAAGCATTGATTGATTTTATTCCAAACGAAACAGGATGTGATTTTGAAAATGTTACATCCTTTCATCCGAAAGTAGGTGGCGCACCCGCAAATGTGTGTGGTGCTTTCCGTGTACTGGGTGGAAAATCTAAAATCATTACGCAACTTGGTGATGATCCTTTCGGAAGAAAGATTGAAAAAGAACTGAAAAATTTCGGAATTGATACGTCTCTTATAAGCTTTACAGACAAAGCGAATACGGCACTTGCTTTTGTAAGTCTTGAAAAGGATGGAAACAGAACATTTTCCTTTTACAGAAATCCATCTGCCGATATGCTTTTTGATAAAGAACAGATTACGGAGAATATGTTTGATGATGCCTATGCTTTGCATTTCTGCAGCGTTTCCCTCGGAGATTTTCCGATGAAAGAAGCTCACAAAGCAGCAATTGAAATCGCGGCAAAAAAAGATACTATCATCAGTTTCGATCCGAATCTTCGGTTTCCTTTATGGAAAAGTAAAGAAGAACTTTTTAAAACAGTACATGAATTTATTCCGTTGTCGGATATCATAAAAATTTCGGATGAAGAGCTTGCATTTCTTACGGGCGAAGAGAAAATTGAAAATGCATTGCCGCAGTTGTTTACAGGTAACGTGAAGCTGATTATATACACTTGCGGAAGTAAGGGGGCATATGCCTACACTAAAAGCCAAAAGGCATTTTCACCCTGCGAAAAAGTAAATGCTATTGATACTACAGGTGCAGGAGACGGATTCATTGGTTCCTTTTTGTTCGGATTAAAATCGCTGGAAAAAACAAAGGATGCTCTTGAAAAAATAACAAAAGAAGAACTTGAAAAAATGTTGCATTTTTCAAATCAGTTTTGTGGCGAAAGTGTGCAACACAATGGAGCTATCGACTCTTATAAAAAAATACAATTTTAAACAGAAGGGATATGAGATTATGAAAACATTTAATTACACAATTATTGACGAACTTGGTATTCATGCAAGACCGGCAGGAATGCTGGTAAAAACAGCAAAAGACCTTGACAGTGAGATTACCCTCACAAAGGGAGACAAAACCGCCGGTGCATCAAAGCTCATGATGATTATGGGCCTCGGTGTTAAAAAAGGTGATACGGTTGTTGTTACAATCGATGGTGGCGACGAAGAAAAATCATATGATGTGATGAAAGATTTTTTTGAAAGTAATCTATGATAAAATGATGGAAAGGGGGCAAATTCTGTGAAAAAGTACATGGGAAAAGGAGTCTACAGTGCAATTGCAATTGGCAGAATTTCCGTTTTCAAAAAAAAGGATTTAGCTGTAAAGAGAATGCGCTGTGAGGATACAGAAACTGAAAAAAAACGTGTGGAGAATGCGAAAAATCTTGCAAAAGAGCAGATTGGAACGTTATATGAAAAGGCTTTGAAAGAAGTGGGCGAAGCAAATGCGCAGATTTTTGAAATTCATATGATGATGCTGGATGATGAAGATTACAACGAATCCATCGACAATATTATCGACACACAGAAGGTAAATGCAGAATATGCTGTGGCGGTCACTGCTGACAATTTTTCAGAAATGTTTTTGGCAATGGACGATGCCTATATGCAGGCAAGAAGTGCGGATATAAAAGACATTTCCAACAGAATCATAGCAAATCTTACAGGTATAAAAAGTGAGGGGAATCAATTGGATGACAAAGTGATTATCTGTGCAGATGATCTCGCACCAAGCGAAACGGTTTCCCTTGATAAGGATAAGGTGCTTGCTTTTGTAACAGCCCATGGATCATCCAATTCACACACCGCAATTTTAGCAAGGAACATGAATATTCCTGCAATCATTGGTGTTGGTGATGCATTTTTAGATGAAATCAGAGATGGTCAGAGCGCAATTGTTGACGGCTATGCAGGTGAAATATATCTTGAACCGGATGAAGAAACAATGCAGGAATTTGTTCTCAAACAACAGAATGATGAAGAACATAGAAAACTTTTGCAAAATTTGAAGGGCAAGGAAAATGTAACTCTCGATGGCACCAAAATCAATATTTTTGCAAATATTGGAGGCGTTGATAACATCGGTGCCGTGCTTGCTAATGACGCCGGAGGAATAGGGCTTTTTCGAAGTGAATTTCTCTATCTTGAAAATTCGGATTTTCCGACAGAAGAACAGCAGTTTACTGCATACAGAAAAGTACTTGAAAGCATGGCGGGCAAGAAGGTAATTATTCGTACTCTTGACATTGGTGCAGATAAACAAGCTGATTATTTTGGACTGAAAAAGGAAGAAAATCCGGCACTTGGTATGCGGGCAATCCGAATCTGTCTTACACGTCCTGAAATTTTCAGGACACAGCTCAGGGCACTTTACAGAGCATCTGTTTTCGGAAAACTTGGAATCATGTTTCCTATGATTACAAGCGAAAGTGAAGTGCGAAAGGTTCTTGAAATCTGCAACGAAGTAAAGAGTGAGCTGAAACAGGAAGGTATTGAATATTCGGAAAATGTGGAACTTGGAATTATGATTGAAACTCCTGCGGCTGCAATCATCAGCGACAAGCTTGCCCCTCTTGTAGACTTTTTTAGCGTCGGAACCAATGACCTAACGCAGTACACGCTTGCCTGCGACAGACAAAATCCCGACATTGAAAACTTTGTGGATACCCATCATGAAGCTATTTTAAGACTGATTGAAATGTCAGCAAAAAATGCCCATAAAAATGGTGCTTGGATAGGAATATGTGGCGAACTTGCAGCGGATACGACGCTTACGGAAACGTTTCTTAAAATGGGCATTGATGAACTTTCGGTTTCGCCTTCATTTGTATTAAAGGTAAGGGATGTTGTGAGAAAAATTGATATCAATAAATGATTGTCAGAAATAAGCAAACAAAGATAACCCGGCAATTTGTCATACAGAGAATAACGTGTTATTATCAGAATATGATTGCAAACAAGGGGTGTTTTTATGGATAAGAAAATGAAACAGAATTTTTTATTGGTTGCATTCGGGATTATTCTGTTTGCTGCCGTTATGAATTTGAAAGAGGTTCTTTCCTTTTTGGAAAATATTGTAGGGATTTTCTTTCCGCTTTTGATTGGCGTGATTCTTGCTTTTATATTGTCTGTTCCGATGAATGGAATTAAAAGAATTCTGATAAAAGCTTTTTCACGCACAAGGCTTAAGCCGAGTGATAAGGTTGTGGATTTTCTGAGCCTGATTTTAACCATTTGCCTGATTATTCTCGTAGGTGTTCTGGTTGGAACAGTCGCTATTCCGCAAATTGTTGATTCGGTCAAAAGCATAGGCAATATGGTAAAAGAAAAATGGCCGGAATGGGCTGCAATATTAAAAAGTTATAATATTGATACGTCTCCGGTAACAGACTGGCTGGAAAATCTGAATTTAGCAAATATTGTTACGAAGTTTTTAAGCGGAGCGGGAGTTGTGATAGATAAACTCGCAGGAACAGCGGCTTCTACCATTTCCGTGATTACCACGGGAGCCATTTCAGTCGTTGTTATGTTTTATGTTTTGGTTAGCAGAAAGGATTTGGAACGGCATACGAAAAAAGTGTTATATGCTTATCTGAAAAAAGAAATAGCCGATAAAATTGTTTATGTTGCAGCTATGATTCGTACGGTTTATACGAAATTCTTGTCCGGACAGTTTGTGGAAGCATTGATTTTGGGAACTTTAATGTTTATTGCATTTCTGATTTTCCGTTTGCCCTATGCAGGTCTGGTTGCCATGCTTACGGCAGTATGCTCGTTTATTCCCTATATCGGTGCCTTTTTCTCATGCGGTATTGTCGTTTTATTGACTTTGATTGTCAATCCGATACAGGCAATCGTGTGTTTCATCGTTTACCAGGTTGTACAATTTATTGAAAACCAGTTTATTTATCCGCATGTTGTCGGAAGTTCGGTAGGACTATCGCCGCTGTGGACGCTGATGGCAGTTATCATAGGCGGAAAACTGTTTGGATTGTTGGGAATGATTTTCTTTATTCCCTTGGTGGCTGTATTCTACACATTGCTTCGTGAGAGTGTATACAAGCGAATCAACAGAAAAAATATAAAAATAGAATAATTGATACATCGAATACTTTTGCTGTTTCTTACTTGTTTTTTGTCATTTTTGAGATATCTATACGAATCTCAAAAATGAGACTATTCATCTTGACAAATCTCAAAAATGAGACTAATCTAAAAACAACCAGTCTCAAAAATGAGATTAAAAGATGGAGGAAACAATATGAATAAGTATATGGTGAAATGGAAGTCAATTCTAGTATCTGCTCTTTGTATTCTTCCGATTGCTTTAATCGGTGGAATCACAACCGGTCTTTATATGTTGCAACATTCGGATCCGGAGTTGATAAAAACTGCTATAGCGCAGCTTGGAAGCTTGGAAGCTTTAGTTGCGGTTGCCACGATGCAGTCAGTTGTCTATGCCATGGTAGCGTGGATTGTGGGCTATTTTCTGGTAGAACGACTGGGGCTTTTAAAATCATTTGAATTCGAGCTAACAGTCTTAAAAAAAGTTGTTCCGGCTATTTTGATACTCGGTGTTCTTTTTGCATCGGACTATTTTATTTTCGGAAGCATGATTCCCGAGGTTGCACAGGATTATGAAAAGGGGATTAGTCTGGCATATTTTATCGCTTCATTGACATATGGCGGTGTGATTGAAGAAATATTGATGCGCTGGTTTTTTATGAGCCTGATTGCATTCATTTTAGTCATGATCTTTGCACGCAAAAAAGAAAAAACAGACATTCCGGCCTGGATTTTTATTACTGCAAATGTAGCGGCGGCTTTTGTGTTTGCAATCGGACATCTGCCGGCTACGCAAATGTTTTTTGGAGAAATTAATGCACTGATTCTGTTTCGTTGTTTCTTATTGAACGGTGGATTTGGTCTGTTTTTTGGCCGTTGGTATCGTAAATATGGAATTCAGTATGCAATGCTGGGACATTTCGGATTGCATTTGGTTTCTAAATTAATATTATTATGTGTGCTTTAAAGGGAATATCTGCAAAAGTAATCCCGAAAAATCCCGGCTGACTTTAAAGCAGAAGGAAGAGAATACTATGAAAAAGGATTACATGGATGCCTGTATGAATTCTGTTCGTCAGAGAATTCTTCAGGTGATTATCGGAAAGGGAGAGGCGACTTCTTCTGAGATTGGGAGAATCCTTTCCGATGTTCCGAGGGCTAGTCTGTATCGACATATCAAGGTACTTTTGGATGCCGGTGTCATACAGGTGGTACGAGAAGAAAATAAGAGAGGATCTGTAGAGAGAACTTTTTGTATGAAAGAGGCAGATCAGTCATGTGATTCGAAAGAAGAAGTCAATCAGCTTGTCCAACAGGCATTGATGGGGCTACAGGGAGAGTTTCACCGTTATTTTGCAAAAGAAGATCCCGATCCGCAAAGAGATATGCTGACGGTTGGTTCTGCTTCTTTGATGTTGACGGATGCGGAAATGACGGAATTTGCAATGGAATATGGAAAACTACTGCAGAAATATATGATGAATACCTCAGAAGAGGGAAGAAAAGTGCGAAAGGTTACGCTTGTAGTATCGCCCGGAGATTATTAATAAAACATTCTCTTTTGGGAACACAAATCCGAAAAGGAAAATGATTTAAAAATCTGGATCTGGAATGATTGAAGAAAACAGTTATAAAAGAGGACATGTATGGAAACAGAACACAAACGCAGAGTACGTTATAAAGGGACGCATCCGCGCAATTTTCATGAAAAATATAAAGAAGCCAATCCGGAAAAATACGCGGATACCATTGAAAAAGTAATCCGAAAAGGAAGCACACCGGCCGGAATGCACATTTCCATCATGGTTGATGAAATACTGGAGGTTTTAAATATAAAACCGGGAGAACAGGGGTTAGATGCAACACTTGGTTATGGTGGGCATACCAAAGCCATGCTGCAAAAATTGGAAGGAAACGGACATCTGTATGCTTTAGATGTAGATCCGATTGAAATCGTAAAGACAAAGGAGCGCCTTGCTTCGATAGGGTATGATGAAAAGATTCTGACAATCAGGCAAATGAATTTTGCTGATATCGATAAAATTGCAAAAGAAGCCGGAAAGTTTGATTTTGTACTTGCCGATCTGGGTGTTTCTTCGATGCAGATTGACAATCCGGATCGGGGTTTTTCTTATAAGGTAGATGCACCGTTAGATTTAAGACTGGATCCGGAACATGGAGTAAGTGCGGCAGAAAGGCTGAAAGAATTATCCGAGGATGATTTTATCGGCATGATGATTGAGAATGCGGATGAGCCCTATGCCGAGGAAATCGCGCATGTCGTGATGAATAAAAAGCGTGTGGGAAAGCCGGTTATGACAACGGTTGACTTAAAAAATGCGATTGAAGAGGCACTTCGCAGAGTTCCTGAAAAAGAACGGAAAGAAGCTGTCAAAAAATCCTGTGCCCGGGTGTTCCAGGCACTCCGCATTGATGTAAACAGCGAATTTGAGGTGTTATACAGCTTTTTGGAAAAGCTGCCGGATATCTTGAATCCGGGTGCACGTGTGGCGATTTTAACGTTTCATTCCGGAGAAGACCGTCTGGTGAAAAAGTCTTTTAAAGAGTTGAAAAAAGCAGGCATTTATGCCGAAATTGCAGAAGATGTCATAAGACCGGGCGCGGAGGAATGCCATCGCAATCCAAGAGCCAGGTCAACAAAGTTGCGGTATGCAGTGAAAGCATAAAGTGATATCAGGGTTGAGAAAGTAGATCAATTAGGGCGGATTTCGAATGTTTTAGGATTGCAAGTGCACAACGTGCGTAGCAATCCGTTGGTATCATAAATTACATTTAAGGATTCTTTAATAATTCGTATTGTATTGTATAATCAGCATAAGGGCATGAGGCCGATGTCCAATGCTGATTATTTTTTTGGTAAAAACCAGAAGTCAGGAGAAATGCAATGATAAAAAATATTTTAAAGAAGGATCTAAAACGTAAAAAGACGATGAACATTATCATTTTAATGTTTGTTATCCTGGCATCCATGTTTGTTGCCAGTAGTGTGAACAACATTATAACGGTCATAAATGGTACCGGATATTTCTTTGAAAAGGCAAATATCGGTAATTATGATTTGATTACCATGGGACAAAATGTAGTTGGCAATCTGGATGAGGTTCTTTCAAAGGAAGACTGTGTGCAGGAGTACAGAACCGAAACCGTGATATTCGGTTCGCAGGACAATTTCAAGGCAAATGGAAAAAAGGTGCAGGTTCGGAATTCTGCACTGATCCAAAGTTTAGATGATGCGCAGGAAAACTTTTTTGATGAAAATAATCAAAAGGTATCGACGGTGGAAAATGGAAAGGTTTACATAACTGGAGGCTTCATGAAAGAAAATGATTTGAAAGTCGGAGATACCATAAGTGTTGAACATGGGAATGTAAAAGCAACATGGGAAATTGCGGGACGTCTGAAAGATGCGGTGCTAGGGTCTACTTTTATGGGGAATCCGAGATTTTTGATCAGCCGTGAAGATTACGAACTGCTTGAGGCAGATGAATTGTTGAGAGAATATTACAGAGGAGAGGTTTGTTATATTACCACAAGCGATGAAAAAGCTTTGTCATCCGTGCTTAGCGAGATTGACGGAATTGCATTCGATGGCTCTATTTCCGTAATTCGTATGTGCTATGTTATGGATATGGTTATCGCAGGCTTACTGATTGTAGTCAGTATCTGTCTGATTATTGTAGCATTTGTGGTATTGAAATTTACCATTACTTTTACGTTAAACGAAGAATTTCGTGAAATTGGCGTTATGAAAGCCATTGGTATTACGGATGCAAAAATCCGCAGTATTTATGTGGTGAAATATCTTGCCATTGCAATATTTGGAGCAATTCTCGGACTGTTTGGAAGCATCCCTTTCGGAAATGTCATGATGAAGTCCGTTAGTGAAAATATGGTATTGGGAAATGACAAAGGCATTATGATCAATATCTGTAGTGTTTTGGTAGTTGTGCTGTTGATTGTCTGGTATGCGTATTTTTGTACCGGAAAATTAAAAAAGTATTCGCCGATTGATGCCATTCGGAGCGGACAAAGCGGTGAACGCTTTAAAAAGAAAAATGGATATCGGATGACAAAGAGTAAGCTGCATGCAACCACCTATCTGGCAATAAATGATATTTTGAGTAATCCCAAAAGATATTTGACCATTGTTCTTGCATTTACCATCTGCTCCATTCTGGTATTTATGTGTGTGAACACGACAGAAACCTTAAAGAGTGACAGGCTGGTTTATACGTTCGGAAAGCCGAGTGATGCCTATTATACCAATGTTAATAAAGCCATGAGTGGTATGAGTGGTGATGGGAAAGATGCGGTGTATGAGGCTTTGGATGAGATAGAAGATGAGCTTGCTGAGCATGGTATTCCCGCAAAAGCCAGTGTAGAGATGCAGTTCCGATATAAAGTGGAATTTGAAGGTGAAATATATAAATTGGGATTTCAACAGGGGTATCGTACCCAAATAACCGATTACCTGTATTATGCGGGGGAAGCACCGCAGAATGAACATGAGATTGCGATTACGGAGCAGATTTCCCAAAAGATTGGTGCAAAAATCGGTGATACCTTAAAAATTACGATTGGGGATCAGACAGATGACTATCTGATTACAGCATATTTTGAGAGTATGAATCTGATGGGGGAAATCATCAGACTTCATGAAGATGTTATGACAAATGCCGGAAACAGCGCTTCCATGATGTCCTTCCAAATTGATTTTACAGATCATCCGACACAGCAGGTCATTGATGAGAGAGTGGAAGAAATGAAAGATATCTTTGACTGCGATGAAGTTTTTAATGCGGCCGGATATACAGAGTATTGTGTTGGTGTTGTAGATACTATGCAGGGAGTGGAATATTTGATGCTTGCCATTACGATTCTTGTGGTCATTCTTGTTGCCATTTTAATGGAGAGATCTTTTATCTCGGATGAAAAAGGTGAAATTGCAATTCTAAAAGCGATCGGTTTTTCTGATAACGATATTGTCAAATGGCATGTGATGCGTTTTGTAATTGTCAGTATTTCTGCAGTATTTCTGGGTGTCATCCTGTCTGTGCCGGTAACAAACCTGGCAATCACTCCGATCTTTGGAATGATGGGGATGCATTCGGTGAGTTTTGAGTACAATCTGTTTCAGATTTGTTTACTCTTCCCCGGGATTATTTTAGCGGTAACCACCCTTGCAGCCGGTTTGACTGCATTGTATACAAGAACCATTCACTGCAGAGATACAGCAGGTATTGAATAAAAAAAGTATTTACAGAAATCTATTAAAATATTGACTATAAAAATTTGACTATAGAATATTCGCTATAAAATATTGAATAAAAAAGTTGATTATAAAATGTTGGCTATAAACAATGACTTTAAAATGTTGAAAAAAGGAGACGAACTCATGGAAACAATGATAAAAGTAAGTGATCTTTGCAAAACCTATATTGTTGAAAAAAGACAGAATAATGTATTGAGAAATGTGAATTTTGAAGTAAAAAAGGGCGATATGATAGCAATTATGGGACCTTCCGGTTCCGGAAAATCCACTTTGCTATATTCGGTATCCGGAATGGATGATGCCACCAGCGGCGAAATTCTTTTTGACGGAAAAGATATTACAAAGCTTAGTGGTAAGGAACTGGCAAAGTTAAGATTAGATGACATGGGCTTTATTTTTCAGCAGATGTATATGTTAAAAAATCTTACGATTTTGGATAACATCGTGTTGCCCGCCATGCAGAGTAACAAACGGAAAGAAACGAAGGAAGAAATCATAAAGCGCGGACAGGAAATCATGCGAAAGCTTGGAATTATTGAAATTGCAGATAATGATATTCATGAAGTTTCCGGAGGACAGTTGCAAAGAGCTTGTATTTGTCGAAGTCTGATCAATAATCCCAAAGTGATTTTTGCAGATGAGCCCACGGGCGCACTAAATCGTTCTTCTTCCGAAGAGGTTCTGGATGAACTCTTGAAAATTAACAATGAGGGCACTACAATTATGATGGTAACACACGATTCGAAGGTTGCGGCCAAGTGCCAAAAAGTCTTGTATATCGTGGATGGTAATATCAAGGGAGAATTTGAACTTGGAAAAATGACATCTCCTGACCAGATTCGTGACAGGGAGAGAGCAGTCAACAACTGGCTTTTGGAGCTTGGCTGGTAAAATATAAGATGAATATTCAAACAAGTTGTTAGATGATATCAAGGGCAAAAAGTCATACTTTTCAGAGATTCGCAAAACATGAGAAAGTAGGCCGATTGAGAAAACTTCAAACTGATAATTGACATAAAGGAAAAGAAATACATGACGGAAACAGATATTTTAATTGTTGAAGATGATAAGGATATTGCCACTCTTTTAGCAGATTTTTTAAAGGATAAGGGATATATTGTAACAATTGCCAATGATGGGATAAAAGCAGTCAGTCTTTTTGAAAAATATGGGGCAAGACTGGTCATATTGGATATTATGTTGCCAGGAAAAGACGGATTTGTAATCTTGAATAAAATCCGCAGGGAAAGCAATACGCCGGTTATCATTGTTTCTGCAAAAGATGCAAAAGAAGATAAATTGAACGGTATTCTGAATGGTGCGGATGATTACATTGAAAAGCCCTATGATATTGATATTTTACTTGCTAAGATCGATGGCATTTTTAAAAGAAGATATGGCATGGATGAACTTTGCTATGGAGATATTAAGATTGATAAACAAGGGAAAGCCGTATACTATAAAGGAACAAAAGTTGATGTTACAATCAAAGAATATGAGCTGTTACTTTTGTTGATGGAAAATCCGGGGAAAGTCATGGATAAAGACTATCTGTTCCGTGAAATTTGGGGAATGGACAGCGAATCTGAGCAACAGACGTTGACAGTTCATATTAAGTGGTTGCGTTCTAAATTTGAAGAAGATCCTAAGAACCCGCGGCATTTTCAGACGGTTTGGGGTGTCGGATACAAATTTGTGCCGTAGAAAACAATAAAAATCAATTGTTTCAGAATGCAGATATATAAATGGCTAATGCAAAGGTGTTTTGAGCAAGATAAATGAGAAAGTATAGAGAGAATAAAATACGATAGGAGAATCATTTGCAAAGCTTTAAAAAAAATTCGGCCTTCATAATTTTCATTATGCTGGCAGTCATTTTCGTTATGAATATATTTCTTTTTTCAAAGCAAAATCGTGAAGACAGCAGACCTTATATGGTCGAAATCTTCCGTTTGGAAAAAGAAATGGAAAAGAATTATGATATGGAATTGGATGTGCAAAGCCTGTTAGCTACCTGTAACTATGTCAAAAGAATCGTACATTGCGAGAGTGAAGAGGAGATTACCACAACAGGTAAATATGACTATTGTATTCGTGAAATTAACGGTTCGTTGTATCGGTTTGAATATGATACGGGAAAGAATGACATGAAAAAAACAGTAGTAATCTGTAACATGGTAATGATTATAGCCATGGTGTTGGTTTTGATAGTGCTGTTTTATATGGATAACAAGATCATCAGACCATTTCACGAAATGGAACAAATTCCGTATGAGTTAGCTAAGGGGAACTTAGCAATAGAGATTCCGGAAGAACAGACAAAATATTTCGGTCGTTTTATCTGGGGAATCAATATGCTCCGTGAAAATTTGGAGAATCGCAGGCAAAAGGAACTTTCCATGCACCGGGATAAAAAATTGCTTTTGTTGTCATTGACACATGATATCAAAACGCCTCTTTCGGTTATTAAGCTGAATGCCCAGGCATTGTCCAAAAACCTGTATAAAGATGAAGAACGACGGATGCAGGCGGCTGTTACCATCAATGATAAAGTAGATGAGATTGAAAAGTATGTGACGGATATTGTTTCTGCATCCAGAGAAGAATTTCTGGACTTGAGTGTGAAAGAAGAAGATTTCTATTTGGCTGATGTTATCGACAGACTTCGTGATACATATGAAAATAAAACTAGTTTACATAAAATAAAATTAGAGATACAGGAGTATAAAAACTGTCTGCTAAAAGGTGATGAAGATAGAATTTTGGAAGTTTTGCAAAATATCATGGAAAATGCCTTGAAATATGGAGATGGTGAACGTATTACCATTTCATTTGAAAGAGATCAAGGTTGTTGTCTGATCATGGTTTCCAACACCGGAGAAGGTATGATGGCAGAGGAAATCATGAAAGTCTTTGACAGCTTTTACCGTGGCTCCAATGTCCAAAATAAGCCGGGAAGCGGATTGGGACTATACATATGCAGGCAGTTAATGACAAATATGAACGGTGATATATTTGTCAGTCAAAAAGAAAATGAATTTAAGGTGACAGTTGTTGTAAGGATGTGTTAGATGGCATAAAGAAATATAATATGCAAATTAAAATACACAAGACAGTATAATGAAATGTTAAAGATGCAAATAAAAATGCAGTAGATGTAATAAAGAAAAAATATGATGGCAGAAAAAGCACACTGGCAGAAAACAATTAGTTTTCTGCCAGTTTTTCTGAGTTGTGCTTAACTTCATCCGTAGAGGTACGAATCATTTCAGATGATTTGGCAATGGATAAGCCCATGTCGTAATATCTGCACCAAAGGAGATGCTGATGAAACGATTGACACCTAATTGTTTAAGTCCGCCCAGGACACTTTCATATTCTTTTGGATAATTTTCTCATAGTTATACTAGAAATTGACATTTTTATCAACGCCATGAGTGATCTTAAAGCGTACAAAATTTAATACAATTTTATATGATGTAAATACGGTATTTTATGATAGTACAAGATGCTCGTTGATTAAGAAAGATCCCTAAAATTATCCAGATGCAGAGAAGATAGCACCAGATTGTAAGTCAGCATGGTAAATTGCTCTACGGATAGGGAGTCGTCACGGATAAACTGCAAGTACATAGCGGTTACACCATGTGCGATATATTTGGACAGGTATGGGATTATGGCGCCATCTACCTGATAGGTTTTCATGCATTTTCGGATATATGGCAGCAGTTGCTCACTGAAGTTTTCTTCAAAAGCTGTGGAATGGTCGTTGGAAAAGATGTTTTTTAAAAGCTCTTTAAGCGGAGCCGTTGTCTTTATTATGGATGATAGCAGATGATATATCTCGACTGTATTGTTGATAGTGATTTCTTCCGGCAGAAGGCTGAAAATATAATGAAAAAAATTCTCCTCAACGTTATCTAAAACTTCTGTAACCGATGAAAAATGATTATAAAATGTTTTGCGGTTAACATCAGCGGCCTGCGCCAGCTCGCTGATGGATATCTCATCAATTTTTTTAGAACCCAGCAATTCTAAAAGGGCGAGTTCAATTGTCTGTCTGGTCTTTCTTTTTCTTCGGTCCATGGTTGATGGCTGTTGTAAAAAAGGAATCGTCGTTTCCATAATAAAAAGTCCTTTCGTTATTTGTTCTTATACAATTGTGTATTTGAAGTGCAATTTATTTTCTTTTTGTCTGTTCCGATTTTAGTATAAGATATAAAAATATGAAAGTAAAGTAACAAATGTATATTTAATTCATAAAACAAATATTAAAAAAATATAAATAATATACATAAATGCAATAAAAAGAATAATAATATACAAATGTGAAATATTTTGACCATTGAAAACAGAGATAATCTCCATTATGCTTGCTACAGTTTTATTTTATTGCAAAGCAAATGGAGGTCTTTTTATGCTGAAATCCGAATTGAAATCTCTTTGGAAAAACAAGCTTTTAATGATCATTGTTATGGCGATCATTTTAATTCCATCAATTTATGCGGGGCTGTTTCTTTCTTCCATGTGGGATCCATACGGTGATTTGGAGTATTTACCGGTTGCAGTTGTCAATAAGGATAGACCGGTTGAGTATCAGGGGAATGAACTGGCGGTAGGAAATACGCTGGCAGAAAATCTGGAAGAAAATGACGCAATGGCATTTAATATCGTGGATGAAGATGTTGCGATGAAGGGATTGAAGAACGGGACATATTACATGGTAATCACCATACCGGAAGATTTTTCAAAAAACGCAACGACAGTCATGGATGAAGAACCGGTGCAGATGAAGTTGGAATATACAACAAATCCGGGAAAGAACTATATTTCCATGAAACTTGGAGAAAGCGCGATGAAAACAATTCAGTCCAATATCACGGAGGAAGTAACAAGAACTTATACGGAAAACATGTTTGATTCCCTGACGGATATCGAGAACGGATTTTGCGATGCCACAGATGGTACGCAGGATATGCTGGATGGGGAAGAGAAGTTAGCCGACGGAAACAATCTGATAACGGAAAATCTGTTACTTTTATCGGACGGTGCAAATGCATTACAAAAAGGAACAGGAACACTCTCCAAAGGTGCTCATACGTTAAATGATTCTATGGGACAATTGACATCGGGGGCTGGTGAACTGGCAGGTGGCATCGGACAGTATACGGATGGTGTCGGACAGCTTGCAGCAGGGATCGGTACGTTAAAAAACGGAACCGGCACACTGGCAGAGAGTGTACCGGCACTGACCAAAGGTGTTGGAGATTTAAAAAACGGAGCAGACAAGTTAGCCCAAGCTTATGAAGGTGAAGAAGGAGCACTTAATGGTGCATCCACTCTGGCAGACGGTATGTCACAAGTAAATCAGGCAGTTCGAAATATTTCTTTGCCAAGTGTTTCTTTAAGCGATGAGCAAAAGAGTGCCATTACAAATCAGGCATCTGCAACTGTTGATGCACAGGCTGCAACAATAAAAGCACAGGCAGAATCGGGGGTGTCCGGACAAAAAGATGCCATCATTGCACAGGCAACGGCAGCAGCAAATGCACAGGTATCATCAACAAGTGCTGAAGCAAAGGATGCTTTGATTGCAGCAGGGATGAATGCATCTCAAAATGAAGCGGCAGGATACATTGATCAGTTGCAGACAGGAATGAATCAGTTGATTGCAGGTGCTGCGGCAAGCACAGCCACGGAGACTGCAACTACGGTGGCTAAGGAGGCATCCAGAGGTACAGTTGAAGCAATTGTTGCAAAGCTGTCTGCACAGGCATCCGAGGCCGAAAATGAGCAAGTGGCAGCAACTTTAAGGAATGCTGCATCGTATATAGACGGATTAAAAAATGATATTGTTTCACAGACGGCAACAACCGTGACAAGCAGTGTTGATTCTCAGGCAATCGGAAATGCGGCGCTTGCATCCGTTCAGTCAGATCTGGGTGCAGTTTGTGATGGCATTTTATCTGCAATTGGTGGTTCTTATGCGGCCGGTTACGGCTCCGGTACGGTTGCCAATGCGGGAACTATTGCGTACAGTGCTGTTTTAAATGCGTCGGGAGACATTGCCGTATCCGCAGCAAAAGCGGCAGCCGGAAGTGGGGCTCTTGCCGGAGCTGAAGGTGTTGTTTTGGAAGTTAATCAGAATATGGCTTCGTTTGGCTCTCAGCTTGATAGCTTAAAGGATGCCACACAGAGATTAGCAAGCGGTTCACAACAGTTGAATGGTGGATTGAATCAGATTTATGCAGGTACCAAACAGGTTGATGACGGTTTAGCAACACTGAATAGTAAATCCGGAGTTTTGGCGGCAGGTGTCGGACAGTTGGATTCCGGAGCTGGCAGTTTATTAGAAGGAGTAACGAAACTGACATCGAATTCCAATGCATTAAAAACAGGAGCAACCGGTTTGTCAGAAGGCACGATAAAGGTTGCTGATGCGGTTACACAAATTGCAGACGGCTCTGATGAATTAGATCAGGGAGCATCGCAGATTGCAGATGGTGCAAAACAATTACAGGATGGTTCCAAAGAACTTGGGGACGGTCTGGGAGATTTAAAAGAAGGAACAAAAACTTTGCATGATGCTTTGGCAGACGGCGCGGATCGCGTTGCAGAAAACAAGGCAGAGGATAAAAATCTGGATATGTTTTCTGCTCCGGTTGGGCTGATTGAACATAATCTGACTAATGTTGAAAACAATGGACACGGTATGGCAGCTTATATGATGTCCGTTGGATTGTGGGTCGGATGTCTTGCATTTTGTCTGATGTATCCTTTGACAAAATATCATGGAGAGTTTAAAAATGGTTTTTCATGGTGGTTGAGTAAAGCTGCCGTTGCGGCACCGGTTGGGATTTTAATGGTAATCGTTTTGATGACGGTTATGAGTATTTTCCTTGATTTCACACCTGGAAGCATGATGAAAACCATAATTGTGGCAATTGCTGCAGTGACTGCATTTATGTGTATCCAGTATTTCTTTGACATTTTGTTTGGTAAGGTTGGTAGTTTCCTAATGTTAATCTTTATGGTGTTGCAGTTAGCCGGTTCGGCCGGAACCTATCCGATTGAAATTTCGGGACATCTGGCACAAATCCTTCATAAATGGATGCCATTTACGTACTCTGTAAACGGTTTCAGGGCAGCCATTGCATCGGGCGATACGGCAGGAATTCTTTTTGAAGTTGAAGTTCTGGCAGGAATAGCAATTGTCTTTACTATTTTGACAATTCTGGTATTTGAATTCAGAGGAAGATGTATTGAAAAGAATAAAAAAATGTGGTATGACTGGATAGAAGAAAAAGGATTGGCATAAAATAGCGGCATGCTCACAAAATATTATGAAATGACCGGTTTCAAAACTCAGACTTCGTCTTGGGATAGTTGAAACCGGTCATTTGCGTCACACAAATCTTTATTAACGATGGTCGCCTAAAAAGACAATTCCTAATGTTCCGGGGCCGGAATGTGCACCGATACTGGGACCAATTGGTTCAATCATAAAATTGGTATAGCCGAATTTTTCTTCTACCAGTTTTTTCAATGTCAGGGCATCGTTTTCGCAGTCACCATGGATAATTCCGATTTCAAGCTGTTTGTCTTTGTAAGAACCGAGCTGTTCTTCCATCATGGAAACTAACGTCTGAATGGATTTGTTACGTCCTCTGACTTTGGAATGGGCAACCAGTTTGCCTTCTTCGTTGATTTTTAAAATTGGTTTTATGTTAACCAATGAACCGACGATGGCAGTCGTTTTTGAAAGACGTCCGCCGCGATACAAATAATCTAAATCATCAACGGTAAACAGCGTATTAAGATGAGGACATAAATCCTGAATAATGGAAACGGTTTCGTCGATGGTTTTACCTTCTGCTTTCAGTTCCAAAGCTTTTTTAATCATAATGCCTTCGCCAAGGGATGCAGCCAGTGTATCAATGACCACAATTTTCATCTCCGGATAAGCTTCCATAATCTGGTTGGAAACCATCTGGACATTGCCACAGCCGCCGCTTAATGCGGAAGAAAAGCTGATATGGATAATATCTTTTCCTTCTTTGGCAATTGCCGTAAACATATCCTCAATGACAGCAGGATTGCTGGCCATGGTGCCGACTTTATGCTTGTCGCGCATTTTGTCATAAAATTCTTTGTTTGTCAGTTCTTTGCCATCACCGTAAACTTCCTCATCAACCGTATAGTAATGGGGGATGATGCAGATATTGTTTGTTTTGATATATTCTGCCGAAAGATCACAGTTTGTTTCTGTTGAAATAATAAATTCTCTCATTGTTCCGACATATTTGTCCTTTCTGTTTTTTCTTTGGTAATGTACCGTTGCGAATTGCTTCGTTATCAGGTAACTTCCGCAATTCTATGGATTATTTTATCAAAAGTGTTATAATGGCACAAGGAAAAATGAGATGATAATCCAAATAATTGTTTCGTTTACATGCAATATTTGTGCCTGTAAAAGATGTAAAATATGATGAAAAGAGAATATAAAATGACAGATAAAATCAAAGGAATCCTTCATATTATTGCGGCGGCTTTTTTCTTTTCGCTGATGACTTTTTTTGTGCGTCTTGCAGGCGATGTTCCTTCGTTCCAAAAAGCTTTTTTCAGAAATATTGTTGCTTTGATAGCCGCAACCGTAATGTTGTTAAAAACAGAAGAAAAATTTCATATAAAAAAAGGCAGTCTGCCGTTTTTGTTTTTGCGCGCCGCATGCGGATTTACGGGACTGATTTGTAATTTCTATGCGATTGACCGGTTAAATATTGCGGATGCTAATATGTTAAACAAGCTTTCGCCCTTTTTTGCCATTATTTTTTCTATCTTTATATTGAAAGAACGGGCAGGTAAGAGGGACTGGGCGGCCGTTATCATTGCGTTTATCGGTGCTTTATTTGTGATGAAACCGTCGCTTCATATGAGTTTTGTGCCGGCAATGATCGGAGCTTTGGGTGGACTTGGGGCAGGAGTAGCCTATACATTTGTCCGCCTTCTGGGAAACCGGGGAGAACGGGGAAGCGTCATCGTTTTTTTCTTCTCTCTGTTTTCTACACTCATGCTTACGCCGGTTATGGTTTTGCATTATACGCCCATGTCCTCGAAGCAGTGGCTAATTCTGATTTTGGCCGGATTTGCGGCAATGGGCGGACAGTTAAATATAACCGCAGCTTATACCTATGCGCCGGCAAAAGATATTTCAGTATATGATTATTCGCAGATTTTATTTGCGGCTATTTTAGGATTTTTGTTTTTAGATCAGATTCCGGATATTTACAGTCTGCTTGGATATGTTATTATTATAGGAGCAGCAGTATTCCGATGGGTGTATCGTAACCAACAGTCCTAAAAATTAGTTGTTTGTTTTGGAATTGCTGGATTTGTTTTAGCAGAATTTGTTTTAACTGAATTTGTTTTAACAGCATTTGTTTTATGATATAAAGAATTAATGATAAAAGAAAAAATAAGAAAAGAAAATAAGAAAAGAAATTAAGAAAAGAAATTAAGAAAAGAAATTATGGGAAAGGAGAACATGGCAGATAAGGCGTTACAGTCTGCTATAAATAAGCTATGATGAATGGAGAAGAACCGGTATTTATCGTTGATTTAGAGGCATATGCCGAAGAGAAAAAAAGAAGACAGGAAGAAGTGAGCGAAGAAGATATTGAAAATATGCTTGCGATTCTGGAAAATTTCAGTAAGACGGAAACCAGTCGGATGAATGTGGTTGTTTCAGATGAATTTCAAGCCGGAACCAGTGCCAAGGTGCAACACCATGGTCGTTGTGATGTGGGAAGTCCCTGGGCAAAGGGACAGGCTTTTGATGTGCTCGAAGATGCAAAAAATGCGGGATGTCATTGATCCCGCATTCTTTTTTTATACTGCGATGGCGTACATCCCATATATTTCCGGAACAGTTTGTTAAAATAACTACAGGAATTGAAACCGACAGCAGATGCTAACTCTGCGATCGACAATGGTCTTTTGCTGTTTGATAAAAGCTGTGCGGCTTTTTGAATCCGAAACTGCAATAAGTATTCAAACGGTGTCATATTCATACAACGCTTGATACAACGGCAACATTCACTTCTGCTTAAATGAATGCTGTTAGCAATGTCGTCCAGAGTGATGGATTCTGTGTAGTGGTTTTCAATAAACTGCAAGGCTTCTTTGGTTCTTCGTTCATCCAGTGATATTTTGGTATGTTGTGCGTTTGAAGTCTGAAAACGCATATCCTTTGTCTGATCCAAAATATAGAGCCATATTTTCATCAATAATTCTCTGGTGTGGAGTTCGTAGCCGGATGTCTCCTTTATGTTTAAATCAAATAATGCGGGAATATAGTAGGTCAGTCCTGCTTTTTCGATATCATTTTTTGTTAAGACGAATCCCCTTAAGTTCTGATCTTGTATGACCGGATATATATATTTGGTATATAAAGAAGGTTTCGAAGGGGAGATAAGATAGTCCGGGCGAAAAACAATATCAATACAAGTACATGTCTCACTTCCGGGAGCAATACAAAAGGAATGCATGACTTGGGAATTGATAAAAAGTGCTTCCCCTTCATGAATTTGAAAGGAATCTTCACTGATCCGGAATTCCCCGCAACCATCCAGAATATAAATCAGCTCAGCCTCTTTGTGCCAGTGCCAGGGAATAATGTCTAAAAGCCTTTCGGTGGCATTTAAGAGATAAAAATCAACCGGATAGTCTTTGCTTCCGTGTTTGAGAGTTTTATAGATATCTTCATCGATCTGATAACGTAAATCAAAGTCTAGAAAACGGGTTTCGTTTTCAATTAATTGTTTAATGGATTTCTTTTTTTCTGTCATATATTAACACCATAATGTTTGCACTTTTGCCATTCGCTGATGTATTTAGATTGCTAAATTACTACGTGATTTCGAGAATCACGAATGCATCATACTACCTTAAATGCTGTATTTACATCATCATATCACATCCGGGCTTTTCATAGCTATATGATTCATGAAAAGTTTTGGCTTGAAAGTTTTGAATACTCTTTTCTTAGTTGTTATTGTTTGAAAATGTGAAATGAATTATAATGAATGGAGCAAAATACCTTTTGTACCAAGCATTTGGAAAAGAAATAAAGAGGATTTTTCATGAGTGACGATAAAATGCAATCGAATATAGATGGACAATTGATTTATTATGGATTTGAGATCGAGGAATCGCCGGCAATCGGAGAGATTCCCGCCAAAGTAACCATTACTTATGATTTTGAGATGCCGGGGATAGCTGCTTTTGCACCTAGCTGGGACATTCCCTGCGATCGGGAAAACGTTGCGGATGATGATGTGGTGCTTGCAAAGATTTTTTTTCTGGGAATGGCAGAACTGATTTATTGTTTGCCGGGAATTGGTTCATATGAAATCATCGTCGAGCCGTTTGCACTGACAAAAGAGCAGATTGCCGTCTGGGAGGAAAAGTATTGTGACACTTTATCTCTTCTTTTCAAACAAGAAGCAGAAAAACCGTTGCCTAAGATTACCATTGTGAGTGAAGGAGAAGAATTGGTTCCGGGATGTGGGAACAGGACAGATAAAAGAGAAAAAAATCTGATTCCGGTTCAAACAAATTATGAAACGGATTTCATATCGGAACAAGCCTGTAAAAAATGGCTGCAGGCGGTCTTTTATGCCATCAATGCGGATGAAACTTGTATGCAAAAGCTAACTGCATACGGATGCAAAAACGTCATATCCGTATGTCGCAGTTCAAATACCAACAATTTGGAAACGGTTCAAAAGGTGCAGGGAAAAGACGAACAGAATATTTCGCTTCTGATTGTATATTCCGCTGCGCTGGTTGCTGAACTATACGGATTAAATGACAAATATTAGAAACAGTTGTAGGAGCAGATAGTTAGAATATGATAACTTATTTAACAAATCGTATAAAAAATAAAAACGTCCTGATTTTAGGATTTGGACGAGAAGGGCAATCGACGTTAAAAGCATTTTTAGAAGCAGGGAGTGCAAAAAAAATAACAATTGCCGATCAAAAAAACTTGTCAATTGAATCGGAAGTTTTTGCCGATAAAGTATATGCGGAATATGATCTGAATGCCATAGAATTTTGTTGCGGGCCACAATACCAAGATTCTTGTGACGATTATGACCTCGTGATGAAGAGTCCGGGAATTGTATTAAAGAAAGATATTTCTATGTATCAGACCGAAATCCTGTCTCAGATGCAACTCTTTTTTGAGTTTTACAGGGATCGTATTATCGGCATTACCGGAACAAAAGGGAAAAGCACAACCACAACACTTTTGCATCATATTTTGAAAGAAAGCGGACGACCTGCGATACTTGCCGGAAATATTGGAATTCCAGTATTTGATATTCTGCATGAGGTAACCGATGAATCTATTTTTGTAATTGAATTATCCTGCCATCAGTTGGAATACATGACAATTTCCCCGAAATGGGGTATTTTGCTCAATATTTATGAAGAACATCTGGATCATTACGGAACTTTGGATAAATATATTGCTTCAAAAGAAAAAATATATGAAAATCAGAGAGAAGGTGACTATCTTTTTGTCAATCCGGATGTCAGGCCGGAAACCGGACGGTGTAGTGCCGATATTAAAACGGTTGACATAAAACATACTGATGGTGTGGTTGACATAAAAGCTAGTGCGAAAAAACAAATTATAGAAAAAGAAGAAAAATGCATTATAAATGAAAAATATGAAGTTGACATAAATGAAACGAATTTGAAATTTATTTGTAATACTGAATCAGATGAATATACGGACATTATATTGTATATGCCATTAGATTCGGAACAAATTCCACCAGTGATTTCATATCAGAATCGTCAATGCAAGATACCAACAACAGAAATCAGTCTGTTAGGCGAGCATAACTATCTGGATATTGCCTATGTATATGGTGTATGTTGTGAATTTGGAATTACTGATGAAGAATTTGTAAAAGGTCTGCAATCTTATGTGCCGTTACCACATCGTCTGCAATATATCGGAACCGTTAACGGAGTGGCCTATTATGATGATTCGATTTCGACGATTGACGAGACCACCATACAGGCATTAAATACCATCCAAAATGCAGATACAGTTTTGATTGGAGGAATGGATCGTGGAATCAGTTATGTAAACCTTGAGCGTTATCTTGCAGATTCCAAAGTTGCACATATTATTCTGATGGAAGATACCGGCAAACGGATTTATGATGAAATACAGGCGGATTATCCGGATTTTCTGCATAAAGAGCGGCTGTATGTGGTCGACCATCTGGAAGATGCCGTGGAGCTGGCAAAACAAATAACAAAAAAAGGCAGCAGTTGTATTTTGTCACCGGCAGCAGCCAGCTACGGTATTTTTAAGAATTTTGAAGAACGTGGCGAAGTCTTTGCCAAATTGGTTAACCAAAATTAGAACTAATACGTGTTAGTGATAAGAAAACAAATCAGATATTAGTATTGTTTTTTATAGTGATAAGTGAATGAATTTAGGGAAAAATCTTGTAAATTGGAAAAGAGGTAATATTTATGGAAAAAAGAATTTTGGTTGTGGATGATGATGTGATTAATTTGAAGATGATTGAATTTATTTTATCTCAAAAAGGGTATCTCGTTGATAAGGCAGATTCCGGAATAGAATGTCTGACAAAATTAGAAGAAGCGGATTATGCATATGATTTGGTTTTGCTGGATGTAGAAATGCCGGAGATAAATGGCGTCCAAACTTTGGAAAAAATTCGGGACAACGAGAAGGGAAAGCAGTTGAAGGTTTGCTTTTTAAGTGCCGGAAGTGCAGAAGAGATACAGGACGATGTCGATCGGTTAGCGGTTGCTCATTATATTAGCAAGCCGATTTTACCGCCTCAGTTGTGGAACATCGTAGAAGAAGTATTGATGTGATTTTTTTGTTTCCGAGGAATTTTGTATATTCTACTAACAGACTGTATATCAACGTCAGCACTTAATGAGCAATTTATTGCGAATTTAGTACTGCTACGTTGATATCCAAGTGAGAACGCGTCTGTAAGTAGAATATACAAAATTCCTCAGAAACAAGATAAAAGAGGATTGGACTATATGAAATAAAAACAAACGGCCCTTCATACAATGATAAAAATGTATGAAGGGTGTTTTTTATGGAGATTAGTCAGAAAGCGGAGGATTTGCTAATCCTTTCCATGGATGCAACGACGCAGGAATTAAAAGAGTCGGATGTACTGTCTGCAGGGATTGAAGCAGATGGAAAATGGGAAATTATCATAAAATATCATGGGGATATTCTGCAATATGAAGATTTTGAAATTCGGATAGAACCATTGCAGTTTGGATATGCCATAGTAACGTTGCCGGAAGAATGCATCGAAGAGTTTCTTTTGCATGAGCAGGTGGAATATGCTGAAAAACCAAAAGAATTATATGAGCAGGATCTGATGGGAAATCTTGCCGCGTGTATGGAGAATGTCACAACCGGAGGGGAAAATGATAATTCTTTGACGGGAGAAGGTGTTTGTATTGCTTTGATTGACAGCGGTCTTGATGTTATGCTTCCCTGTTTTCAAAATGAAGACAACAGCAGTCGCGTTCTGTTCTTTTTTGATCAGACGACCCGGACAGAATATACGCAGGAAGATATCAATACGTATATTCGGGAACAAAATAAAACAGAAGGGACATTTTCGGAAAACAGAATCGTTTGGGATGAGACAGGACATGGAACGAGAGTGGCTTCCATTGCGGCAGGAAACGGAAGGAGAAAAGACGGAAGCGTGGATTTGGAATTAATCGGAGCAGCTCCAAAGGCATGGCTGATTGTTGTAAAGCTCAATACAAAAAATCAAAGAAGTTTTCCTTTGACTACATCTGTTATGAGGGCCTTTGATTATGTACAACGTAAGTGTATCGAATTGAATCTGCCGATGGCTGTGAATCTGAGTTTTGGAAATTCATACGGTCCGCATGACGGAACTTCTATTTTAGAAAGCTTTATTAATGAAGTGGCACAGACAGGAAGAATGGTCATATGTGTCGGAGCCGGGAATGAAGGTGCCGCGGGTGGGCATACCGGTGGGAGATTCTCACAGAGTGAAAACAGAAAAAGTATTTTCTTCCGAATCGGTTATTATCAGCGCACCTGTAATTTGCAGCTATGGTTTTTGGCTGTGGACCAGTACATCATCCGGTTTTCTTCTCCCAATGGCGAATCCATCACGTTTGAAACGAATATTACAAGGGGAAGAACAGTCAGAACCCGTTTGCAGAATACGGATATTCTGCTTTATATCGGCACGGCTCAGCCTTATACCATGAAGCGGGAAATCTTTTTTTTATTTACGGGAAATCCGGAAATTAATGCCGGAACGTGGGAATTGGAAATGCAGAAGGTTTACATAAAATCTGGAAACTATAATTTATTTCTTCCGTCATCCTTGGCAAGAAGCAGGGATACGGCGTTTTTACAACCCACACCGGAGCTTACTATTACGATACCTGCGACAGCGCAAAGAGTGATATCTGTAGGTGCTTATAATATTAATTACCGCTCTTATGCAGAATTTTCGGGAAGAGGATATGTGGCAAAGGCGATGGATCATAATCTGTTTTTCGTAAAACCGGAACTGGTGGCATCCGGTGTTTCGGTATTGACACAAACAGAAGCGGGTATAGAGCGGGTAAACGGAACCAGTTTTGCTACTCCTTTTGTAACTGGAGCGGCAGCAAGATTGATGCAGGATGGAATTGTCATGGGAAATAATCCTTATCTGTACGGGGAAAAGTGTAAGGCGTATCTGGCAGAACATGCGAGAAGATTGCCGGAAGATGAGACAGATATTAATGAAAAAACAGGTTTTGGCGCATTGTGTATTCGAAATCCGGAATTATAATTTTTTTCTTTTCTATTTTTTGCGATGTGATACAATGATACTAGTAAGTCGCCCGTTTAGGGTGGATTTCAAATGTTTTACGGATTGCGGGAGCACAAAGTGCGTAGCAATCCGTTGGTATCATGGAAACAAAAAAGAGGATAAAACATGATTACAAAAGATAATAAATGGATTCGTTTTATTAAAAATACATTTGCACTTCTGGCATGCGCTCTGATGTTGTTTTTTATTCTGGGTGAAATCATTTTGCCAAATGAAGGAATAACACAGGCACTTCAGCAGACTGCTTCCGAGCAAAAAAGTACTGTTTTTGTAACAGACTGGGTACATGTCCGTCAGGATGGTTCGACAGAACAGGCTGAATTTCCGGGTAGCGTAAAAGCAGAGCGTGGAGAAGATGTTGTTTATGAGACAACTCTTCCCAAAGCCATATACGGACAGACAAATCTTTGCTTTAGAAGCTACTGGCAGGATATGCGTTTCTATGTTGACGGTATTTACAGACAAAGTTATTCAACACAGGATAGCAGGCTCTTTGGCAGCCTGAGCCCGACCGCATATATTTTTGTTCCTATTCACGCTTCCGATGCCGGCAAAACTCTGACGGTGATTACACGGACGGATTCGTCTTTTACAGGGAAGACCAGTGAGGTATTAATTGGCGATAAATACAGCATTTGGCTGAGCTTCTTTAAAGAATACGGGTTAGTTACCCTGCTTCAGTTTATCATCATATGTGTTTCCATCCTGTGTGTTGGTGTCTGTGTGGTGTTGACCGCTGTTTTCAAAAAACCATTCGAGTTGAAATATCTGGCTTTGTGTACGTTTTTCTTATCCTTATGGCTGTTTTCAGAAAATGAATTCAGACAACTGCTTTTTCCGAATGTATCCGTTTTAACGGCACTGACCTTTTATTCCCTAATTCTGGGACCTCTGTCCTTGGGATTGTATATCAATGAGTTGCAAAAGAAACGGTATGAGAAGTTGTATGCCGTTTTGTTTGCGTATGCACTTTTTGATGTTCTGGCAGTTACTGTTTTAGAGTTGACAAAAACTGTTCAGTTTCTGGATAGTCTGATTTTGACGCATATTTTTATTATTGCCACAATTGTGATGATTATTTTCACGATGCTTATGGATGTCAAAAAGAAAATGTTTCGAGAATATTATCTGGTCGGCGTAGGACTTGTGGTAGTGGTTTTGGCCGGAGTAGCTGAAGTTGTTCTGTATTACATGCAATCATTTTTAAGAAGCGGAACTGCTATGTGTATCGGCATTGTTTTTCTGCTCTTTTTTGCTTGTTTTAAAACCGGACGGGATATTTTGGAATCCGAAACCAACAAACAGAGAGTTATGCTTGCCAATGAGGCGAAAACCAAATTCCTTGCCAATATGTCACATGAATTAAGAACTCCCATCAACACGATTCTGGGGATGAATGAAATGATTTTGCGTGAGAATCGTGATGAAAATGTGCAGTTATATGCAAGAGGAATACAAAACGCCGGAAAAAATCTGTTGTCTCTGATTCGTGATATTCTGGATTTTTCGGAAATCGATGCCGGAAAAATGCATTTATCGCAGATGCCGTATTCCTTATCGGATTTAATTCAGGATGCGAAAGGTAGTTTGAAGGCGAAAGCAGAAAGCCATGAATTAGAGGTTAAAATTCATGTGGATGAAAATCTTCCCAATGTTTTACAGGGGGATGAAAAGAGGATTCGTCAGATTGTTAATCAGCTTACAAGCAATGCCGTAAAATATACGAAAGAGGGATCGGTTTCTTTGTCATTTGGTATGCGTGGAATCGATCATGATGTGATACAACTTTTGATAGAAGTTGAAGATACCGGATGCGGTATTAAAAAAGAAGATCAGGAAATCATTTATCAGAGTTTTTCGAGGTTGGATACGGATAAAAACCGTTCCATTGAGGGAACCGGGCTGGGACTTAGTATCACAAAGCGGCTTGTCGATGAAATGAATGGAGAAATACGGGTCGAAAGTGAATATCAAAAGGGCTCCCGTTTTCTTGTTACCATACCCCAGAAAGTAGTCGGAAAAGAGACTGTGGGAGATTTGAGCAGTCATGCAGAAAAGGAAGGAGAAATACATCATATTTCCTTTATTGCGCCGGAAGTAGAACTTTTGGTGGTAGATGATAATGAGATGAATATCAAGGTCGTTCAGGGACTGTTGAAGGGCACGGAAATTTCCATCATGTCGGCAACAGGAGGTGCAGAATGCCTTGCGCTTTGTTCGGTTCATAAATTTGATCTGATTTTAATGGATCATATGATGCCGGAAATGGACGGAGTAGAGACCTTGCAACGCCTTAGAAAGCTGGACGGATGTGAGAATGTTCCGGTTGTGATTTTGACTGCCAATGCGGTAGCGGGAAGTAAAGAAAGATATTTGGACATGGGATTTAGTGACTATCTTTCAAAACCGCTGGATCCGGCTGCTCTTGAAAATGTATTGAAAGATGTGCTTCCAACAGACAAGTGGATTGATTTATCAAAAAATGATTCCGAAAAGGAAGATGCAGTTTTAGAAGAAAACGTAGAGATTGTACAGGAATCAGAAGAGAAGACACCTTTAATCGATACACAGACCGGTCTGACTTATTGTGCGGGTAGTGAGGAGATGTATCTGGAAATTTTAAAGACTTATCTCTCACAGCGCGACAAATACGTGTTTGGCATGCGTGAGTATTATGAGAAAAAAGACTGGGACAATTATGCGATCCTTGTTCATGCATTAAAGAGTACATCGTTAAGTATAGGTGCCAAGGAGCTGTCAGAGGAAGCTAAACAGATGGAAATGGCAGCCAAAGCCATGGATGTGGCGGTTATTGATGCGGGCTTTGAAGATTTGTGTGTTCATTATGAATGTGTTTTAAATGAAATACAGACCATGATTGAGCCAACACAGACGGAAGAGATTCCGGATGAAAATGTGATTAAGAGAGAGCTCGAATCAGATCATGAAGATCGTCTTTCAGAAGCGATTACTACGCAAAAGCATCTGACTTACCGTGCAAGGAAACTGATTTTGGTTGTGGATGATGATACCATCAATCTGACACTGGCAGAGAAGTTACTTTCAGCTGACTATGATATCAAAAAGATTTCTTCCGGAGAAGAAGCTTTGGCATTTTTGGAAACGACGGAGCCGGACTTGATTTTGTTAGATATTCAGATGCCGGAAATGGATGGCTTTGCCGTCATGTCCGTGATACGTTCCCACAGCAGCTATTGTAAAATTCCAGTTATTTTCCTGACAGCTGATCGAAGTGAAAAAACAGAAGAAACCTGTTTTGAAATGGGAGCTGTGGATTACATCGGAAAACCGTTTGTTCCTGCAATTTTACGTTATCGAGTGCGCCGTACTCTGGAATTAGAAGATTATCGTAAAAATCTGGAACGTATGGTTCAAAAGCAGTTGCAGCGTATTACCCAACTGCAACAGGATATTATTTTCAGTATGGCAAATCTGATTGAAAGTCGGGATGGTACTACCGGAGAGCATGTTAAGCGTACGACTATTTATGCAGGTTTTCTTATGGATAAGATGCTGGAACGAGGTGTGTATGCACAAGATTTGACATCTACCTTTATCGATTATATGAAAAAGGCCGCTCCACTTCATGATATCGGAAAAATTACGGTTCCGGACCGTATTTTACAAAAGCCCGGCAAGCTGGATGCTGAAGAATATGAGATTATGAAAGGACATGCTGCCGCAGGAGGAAAGCTGATTCGGGAAAATATGACCAGAATTGTTGACCGGGAATTTGTGGATATGGCAGAAAAGCTGGCAGCACACCACCATGAAAAGTGGAATGGAGGCGGATATCCGGATGGGCTTTCCGGTGAAAATATTCCGTTGTGTGCCCGCATTTTGGCTGTGGTGGATGTTTTTGACGCATTAGTATCTAAACGCCAGTATAAAGAAGGCATGTCATTTGAAAAAGCATATGATATTATGAAGCATGACAGGGGAGAGGCCTTCGAACCGATTTTGTTTGATACCTTTTTTGCAAATGAAAATGAGTTAATCCGGTTGATGAACGAGTTAAACGGATCGGAGCAATAGCGTAAAGTGATACTACAAAGTGCGTAGCATTCTGTTGGTATCATGGAAAATAAAATGAGCCAAATAAAGAAGAAAAGGCAAAAGAAAAGAACGAAAGAGTAAAAGATCGATAGAACAGGAGATACCATGTTTGAAAAAAAGCAATATATTTACAGTGATACAATGGGAGTATGTAAAGTTGCGGATATTGTAAAGCTTTCTGCTAAAAAAGAAGCCGGCGAGGGTGTGTATTACTATCATTTGAAATCGGTATCGGGGAAAGCGCAGGATGCATATATTCCCGTTGAGCATCATGAAGTTCTTTTGCGGGAACTGATTTCTGCAGATGAGGCGGGATCATTTTCAAAAGAAGAACTTGAGAAGATGCCAAAGCTTAAACAGGAAGAGATTGCGTTTGTTTTAAACAAAAACGTAAATATAAGCAATTAGGAAATGATATATCATGGAAATCAAACAGATTGCAGTCATTCATACCGGTTTTAAGGAAAAGTTTGGAATTCCCAGACAAAGCGGATTGGTAAAAGACGCACAGGGGATAATTGAGTTTTTGCCTCAATTTCGCAGTAAGGAAGCTTTGCGTGGGTTGGAAGGATATTCCCATATCTGGGTTTTATGGGGATTTTCCGCATCTCAAAAAGAGCACTGGGCCGCTACGGTAACACCGCCTCGTTTAGGCGGGCGAAAAAGGATGGGCGTATTTGCGACCAGATCTCCTTTTAGACCCAATCCGATTGGGATGTCGGTAGTAAAACTGGAAGAAATCATTTCTGATGAAAAAAAGGGATATTTATTGCGGGTTTCCGGTGTGGATATGCTTGACAAAACCCCTATTTATGATATAAAACCATATTTACCATACGCAGACAGTTATCCGGATGCAACGGCAGGCTTTGCCGGTGAAGTGTTTGCACATCATCTGCATGTTGTGTGTCCGAATGAATTGCTAGAAAAGCTTCCCATGCAGATCAGGCAGACTGTGATTGAACTGCTAGAGCAGGACCCGAGAACGGCATTCATTGACGACGAAACACGGATATGGGGATTGACTTATGAATCATACAATATTCGCTTTAAGGTCTGCGGCGAGACGTTAACTGTTTGTGAAATTACAAGAATATAGAATTCATTCAGAAAGATTTCATAGCAAAGAAAGCAAAATAGAAAAGACAGAATTAGATAACAAAAGGAATGACAGAGGAGTTAGGATCATGAAATTTACAGAACAACCTGGATTTACGTATGTGGAAGGTGGTGTGTGTGCGGCAACAGGCTTTGTTGCAAACGGACTAAACTGCGGATTAAATCCGGATAAAGAAAAAAACGATTTGGCATTGGTATACAGTGAACGTGTCTGCGATACGGCTGCTGTTTATACACAGAATAAAGTAAAAGGTGCACCGATTTTGGTTACCAAAAAACATTTGCAGATGAGTGGTAATAAAGCAAGAGCCATTATTGCAAACAGTAAAAATGCAAATACCTGCAATGCAGACGGAGAAGCAAAGGCGGAGCGGATGGCACAACTGGCTGCCGAAGCGCTTAGCATTCCGGTCGATGAAGTGATTGTTGCATCTACAGGAGTCATCGGACAGGTTCTTCCCATTGAACCGATAGAATCTCATATCGATGAATTGGTTTCTGGGTTAGCTGCTGCTAATCACGGGAAAGCGGAATATGCCATAATGACAACGGATACGGTTATGAAAGAAGTTGCCGTAACGTTTGAAATCGGCGGAAAGAAAGTGACTCTTGGCGGTATGGCCAAGGGAAGCGGAATGATTCATCCCAATATGGCTACTACCTTGAATTTTGTTACAACAGACGTTTCTATAGATGTTTCTCTATTACAAAAAGCACTGAGCCGGATTGTCAAAATTACATATAATTGTCTGAGTGTTGACGGTGATCAGTCTACCAACGATATGCTTTGTGTTCTGGCAAACGGTGCCGCACAAAATCCAAAGATTGTTACGGAAAATGAAGATTATGATACGTTTTGCACAGCATTGTATCTTGTTTTGATGAATTTAACGAAAATGCTTGCAAAAGATGGCGAGGGAGCAACAAAACTTTTAGAATGTGAAGTGAAGGGGGCTCCCGATCAGGATACAGCCATCATTGTTGCTAAAAGTGTCATACGCTCACCATTGTTTAAATGTGCCATGTTTGGAGAAGATGCCAACTGGGGACGAATCTTATGTGCCATCGGATATGCAGAAGCTGATTTTGATATTGACAAAGTGGATGTTAATTTGGAATCGGAGTTTGGAAATATTGCTGTCTGTAAAAATGGTTCCGGCGTTGATTTCTCAGAAGAGAAAGCTGCCAAAATTCTGTCTTCCGATGAGATATCTATTCAAATTGATTTACATCAGGGTATCGAGCACGCAAAGGCGTGGGGATGCGATTTGACTTACGATTATGTAAAGATAAATGGTGATTATCGTTCTTAAAAATCATGTTCTGCCATGTTATTGCATTCTTGGTGTTCGAAAAATCAATTTATATGCCATTTTAATGGAATTTCAATAGAAAAGTAAGATGCTTGTTACTATGTTAAGCTTATAAAATTTAATAGTATTGAGAGAAAATCCTCAAAAACAAATGAAATAGATTTGTTTTGGGGATTTTTTATTTTGAAGGAGGGTTATTAAATGAAGAACAAAAAACAAATACTGGTATTGGACGGGAAGAGCAAGCAACTGAACCGGTTATGCAGGCTGATTGGAGAAATGTGTGAACATGCTGATGTGTTGCGGACAACGGATTTGGAAGAAGCATATCGGATTATATTTTGCAGAAATATTGAATTGATTTTTGTCAGAGTGTTTATGGAGCACCGTTATGACGATTCCAGAATTCGTTTTATTGAACAGGTAAGGCAAAAAGAAGAAACTGCATTTGTCCCGATTATCGTTATCACAACAGATGAAGTAAATATCCGGCATTTTCTGGGAGAACTTCACTGTTTTGGAATTATGGAACCCCAATTTGACCAAAACTATGCTCAGGAACTCATCGAAAATGCACTAAAATTTCATAAATACAAAATAGAAAAAAAGTTTGCTTATTTTAAATGCGGTGGAGTAATAAAAAGTGTTCGTATTTCAGAAATTCTTTACATAGAACACCATAAAAAATATGCTATAGTCTATACTTATACGGAACAATTTAGTATTACAAACTGTACTGGAACCGATACACTTCAAAAATTTGGAAATTATGATTTTATGCTGTGTGCAAAAGGAGTTGTTGTTAATATGAGATGTGTTTCAGGGATTGATATGAAACATCATAAAATTATTTTCTCAGACCGTTCGATTTCTTTTGGACAGATTTATTATAAAAACATCTGTGCTTATCTGGAGCAAGCCGGAATCCTCTGATGCGGCATCCTTTGATATTTTGTGGCGCACAGCAGGAGAAGGGTGATAAAAGATGTGATATCAGATATGAAAAAGACATGATAACAGATTTGTGTATATTCATCAAAACCGCCCGAATGATGCTTGATCGGTTTTTGTAACCCCCTGCTGTGCAATCATTATGTCAACCACATGGATAGTGTATTAAAAGTTGGTGGGATTAGGGAGTAAATTTGCACCATGCACATTAGATATATGGCTGTAATTACGTTTTATGTTTTGTTTTGGAATCTCAGCCTGTTAAAATATATTTTTGGAAGACAAAAGCTTGATAAAAAATGAAAAAAAGTATCTAAAATGTCAAAAATAGCAAAATAAATGTCAAAAATAGCATGATCTCATGTCCGTTTTCAAAACTCAGACTTCGTCTTCAAACAGTTGGAACCGTGCAAAGATATATATTGGGGAACATGAATATGAAAAGGGAAAAGTATAAAGAAAAAGTTAGAATGAAAATATAAGATAAAATGTTAAGAAAAAAGTCGGAATGTGTTTTATTCTGTGAAAATATTTGATATACTATATTTATCTATGAAAAATCGGAGACACCAATGATATTAAATAAAATGTATCAATCTAATAGCATACAAAAAAAGCTGCTTTCCTTTATTTTTTTGTTTTCCTTATTGTTTCTTACAGGATGCGGACAAAAAGAGGGCGAGAATATAAAAGCCGGGTTTGCAGCAATTGAACAATCGGATTATACCACTGCCATGCAGTGCTTTGAGACGGCTGTGGCTGAAGGAGAAGATGCGCAGCTGGCATACCGGGGAATTGGTATGACCTATCTGGGAATGGCAAAATATGAAGAATCCATTGAGGCTTTTGAGACCGCTTTGTCCAACGGTGGATTATTTGCCGGGGATCTGGAACGGGATATCAATTTTTATATGGCGACTGCTATGTATAAAAACGGTCAGTATACCAATTCCGGAGAATTGCTGGATATTATCATCGAGAGTGAAAAGGATAATGTAGATGCCCATTTTTTGAGAGGTTGTATTGCTTTGGAGACCGGAGATTATGAAAATGGTATCTATCATTTTGATAAAGCCATAGAGTATTCCAAAGACCAGAAATCCATTAAGATACGCATTTTCGAGGAACTGGCTTCCAACGGATATGATGAAAAGGGTAGTGAATATCTGACGGGGATTTTAGATGACAGCACTAAGTTAAGTGATTATGAGCAGGGCGTTGTATATTTTTATCTAAAGGATTATGACAGCGCCAGAAATCATCTGGGTCTTGCCAAGCAGTCCGGTGGAAAAAATATGGGTAGTATTGTATATATGCTGGGAAAAACCTATGAGCAGTTAGGGGAATATAACTATGCCAGTGTTTTATATACGGAGTATCTGCAGGATAATATCGGGGATGCCAATATTTATAATCAACTGGGAATTTGTCAGTTAGAGCTTGGCGATACGGCATCTGCCATTCAGTCCTTTGAAAGTGGCTTATCGTTGGGAGATCCCACGATGACGCAGACCTTAAAATATAATCAGATCTGTGCATATGAACAAGCTACTAATTTTACGAAAGCAAAGGCATTACTGGATGAATATCTGGCCGCGTATCCGGATGATGAAAATGCACGCAGAGAAGCTGTGTTTTTAAGTACCAGATAAAATGCTTTTAAATACTTTTTGAGTTCCAAAGTCATACTTTTTCATGCAGGCATGAAAAGTGTGATCTTTTGACCATGGTATTATCATATTATAATTTATATAAAAGGAGCAGGACAATGATTAATCAGTTAGTTTCAAAAATTCAAAAAACAGGGGCACCGATTGTTGTGGGATTAGATCCCATGATGAAATTTGTGCCGGAACATATTCAGAAAAAGGCATTTTCCGAATATGGAGAAACGCTGGAAGGAGCTGCTGAAGCAATCTGGCAGTACAATAAAGGAATTGTTGATGCCGTTTATGATTTGATCCCGGCAGTAAAACCGCAGATTGCCATGTATGAACAGTTTGGAATTCCCGGCTTACAGGCATTTAAGAAGACCGTGGATTATTGTAAAGAAAAAGGATTGGTCGTAATCGGAGATATCAAACGAGGCGATATCGGTTCTACTTCAACGGCATATGCGGTAGGTCATCTCGGAAAAGTACAGGTGGGAAGTAATCAGTTTTCCGGTTTTGATGAGGATTTTGTAACTGTCAATCCCTATCTTGGTTCTGATGGTGTAAAACCGTTCATTGATGTTTGTAAAGAAGAAAAAAAAGGTATTTTTGTTTTAGTTAAGACATCCAATCCAAGCAGCGGTGAATTCCAGGATCGTCTGATTGACGGGAAACCGTTATATGAGCTTGTTGGTGCCATGGTAGATCAGTGGGGATCAGAGGTCATGGGAGATTCTTACAGCTATGTTGGTGCTGTTGTCGGTGCGACTTATCCGGAAATGGGCAAAGTTTTGCGTGAGATTATGCCAAAAGCTTATATTCTGGTGCCCGGATACGGTGCGCAGGGTGGTAAAGGCAAAGATTTGGTACATTTCTTCAATAAAGATGGTCTTGGCGCAATTGTCAATTCTTCGCGAGGCATTATTGCAGCATATCAGCAGGATGCATACAAAGAGAAATATTCGCCTGAAAATTATGCGGATGCTTCCCGTGAGGCTGTGTTAGCAATGAAAGAAGATATTGCAAGTGCCTTGGTATAAAGATTATGGTAATCGAACCAATTTTCCATTGGTATAAAGATTTTGGGTGAATGAACCGATATTGTAAATAAGAAATGCGGCAGTTTGTTAAGTGGCAGTTTAATTAAGTAGCAGTTTAATTAAGTAGCAGTTTGGTTAGGTAGATATACAGTAATTTTCCTATAATGAGAAAATAATGATTGCTACACAGATAGGATATAAAATCAGGTAACTATTAATCAGCAAAAGGATTTGCTATTTTTTATCAATCAAGGAGGATAAGATTATGTCAAATGTAAGTTCAGTTGGAAGCAATTATACGGATGCATACAGCAATTACAGTGCTTCCAAAACAAAAAACACAACACAGGCAGAGGGAACAAAAAATACCGCCAATACAGCTGCAGTATCATTTAAAGCCTCAGCAGAAGGAAGAGCGGCTGTCGGTAAAATGTCTGATGCTGACCGTGCGGCACTGGTTTCACAGTTGAAAGCAGATCTTCAGTCACGGACAGACCAGCTTACAAGTATTGTCACAAAAATGCTGGAAAAACAGGGAGTTGCCATTGGAACGGCTGATGATATGTGGAAAATATTAGCCGGTGGTAATTTTACGGTTGATGCAGCTACAAAAGCACAGGCACAGGCAGATATTGCAGAAGATGGATACTGGGGTGTAAAACAGACCTCACAGCGTATTTTTGATTTTGCAATGGCTTTGTCCGGTGGTGATCAGGAAACGATGGAAAAAATGCGCTCTGCATTTGAAAAGGGATTTAAACAGGCTACGTCTACATGGGGAAAAGAACTTCCTTCCATCAGTAAGGATACCTATGATGCAGTAGAAAAAATGTTTGATGATTATGCAGCGAGTTTTCAGAATGATTCCAATGAGTAGTTCGGAGGTGTAAACAATGGGTATTTCATTTCAAAATGATTATTCTTTTTTGTTTGGCAATGCAACAAATACCACAACCGGAAATACGTTTTCTTTGTCCGATTATGCCATGATTAAAAGCGGCACATATAAAAAACTGATGAAAGCTTATTATGCGAATACGGATAATAGCTTTGTGAATAGTGTTGCCGGTAGTAAAGTGGCAAGTAAAGATGATACCGTGCAAATCAAAAAATTGCAGGAAACATCATCTGCTCTTTCCGATTTGGCAAAAGCATTATATTCCGAAAAAGGGAAAAAACTGTTTGATGAGGAAAATCGTGATGATCTGGTCAAAGCGGTTTCTACGCTTGTTAAAGATTACAATTCCATGGTTGATGCAGCCAACGCATCAGACAATGATAAAATACTTCGTGCCGGTTCATCCATGTTAAATAATACGGTTGCAAACTATAAATTGTTGTCTTCGGTTGGAATCAGTATTGGATCGGATAATAAGCTTTCTTTAGACGAAGATACGCTGAAAAAAGCCAGCACATCAGCAGTTAAATCTGTTTTTAGCGGCGTTGGTTCTTTTGCCTATAAAGTTGATACCTCGGCATCCTATATCAATAGCTATGCAAAGGATGATGCTCTTAAGGCAAGCGGATTATATGGTGCAGGCGGTTCCTACAGTGCTTATCTGCAGGGAAGCACATATAGTTCTTTTACATAATTATGTAAGACATTAGCATGAATACGTAATTCTGATTATCTTATTATTCAATTAGCTGACTATATTTTTGATTATTTCACAATAAAAATGCAGTATTCACAAATCAATGTGATGCTGCATTTTTATTTATGTTAAGATTTCTATTTTTTTTAAAATATGCTGATATAATGTTAATTTGCTTCAAGTAAAATTAAAAAAATACTAATATGATTATATTAGCAGAAAAAGAAGCATGAAAACAGGAAAAGGCATACCGGAAGAGGAAAGCAAGTAAAAAAGTATGCCCCGGTCGCAAAAAAGAATCAAGAAAATAGGAAAAAGGCATACCGGAAGAGGAAAGCAAGTAAAAAAGTATGCCCCGGCAGCAGAAAAAGAAGCAAGAAAACAGGAAAAAGGCATACCGGAAGAGGAAAACAAGCAAAAGAGTATGCCCCGGCAGCAAGAAAAGAAGCAAGAAAACAGGAAAAAGGCATACCGGAAGAGGAAAGCAAGCAAAAAAGTATGCCCCGGCAGCAAGAAAAGAAGCAAGAAAACAGGAAAAAGGCATACCGGAAGAGGAAAGCAAGCAAAAAAGTATGCCCCGGCAGCAAGAAAAAGAAGCATGAAAACAGAAAAAAGGCATACCGGAAGAGGAAAGCAAGCAAAAAAGTATGCCCCGGCAGCAAAAAAAGGAGCAAGAAAACAGGAAAAAAGCATACCAGAAGAGGAAAGCAAGCAACCAAGTATGCCCCGGCGCCGGAAAAAGAAGCATGAAAACAGAAAAAAGGCATACCGGAAGAGGAAAGCAAGCAAAAAAGTATGCCCCGACAGCTAGAAAAGAAGCAAGAAAACAGGAAAAAGGCATACCAAAAGAGAAAAGCAAGCAAAAAAGTATGCCCTGGCAGCTAGAAAAGTAGCAGGGCATAAGAGATAATAGTCGTGCAAAAAACAAGAAAATTGTTATGTAAACTTGAATAAAAATCTATTACAGTTTACTATATTTTAAGAAGAATGTGAGATAAAATTAATTACATATAAAGGAGTTACCAATGAGCGAATACAAAATGAATACCAAATGTGTACAAGGCGGCTATCAGCCGGGAAATGGAGAACCGCGTCAGATTCCGATTATCCAGTCTACAACGTTCCGTTATGAGACCAGTGAGGATATGGGAAAATTGTTTGATCTGGAAGCGAATGGCTATTTTTATACAAGATTACAAAATCCGACAAATGACTATGTTGCTGCAAAAATTGCGGAATTGGAAGGTGGAACGGCAGCAATGCTTACTTCTTCCGGACAGGCTGCTAATTTCTTTGCGCTGTTCAATATCTGTGAATGTGGTAGTCACATTGTGGCTTCTTCATCTATCTATGGCGGAACTTTCAATTTAATATCCGTAACGATGGCAAAGATGGGAATCGAAGTTACATTTGTTTCTCCTGATTGTACCAAAGAGGAATTGGATGCTGCCTTTAAAGACAATACCAGAGCTGTATTTGGGGAAACCATTGCCAATCCGGCATTAACTGTTTTAGATATTGAAAAATTTGCAAAGGCGGCACATGAACATGGAGTACCGCTGATTGTGGATAATACATTCCCGACACCGGTCAATTGCCGTCCGATAGAATGGGGAGCCGATATTGTGACACATTCCACCACCAAATATATGGATGGACATGGAGCAGCAGTCGGTGGAGCAATTGTGGATTCCGGCAATTTTGACTGGATGGCACATGCTGAAAAATTCCCCGGACTTTGTACGCCGGATGATTCTTATCATGGGGTAACCTATGCTGAAAAATTTGGTAAAGAGGGCGCATTTATTACAAAATGCACTTCACAGCTTATGAGAGATTTTGGATGTATCCAGTCTCCGCAAAATGCTTTTATTTTAAATCTTGGTTTGGAATCTTTGCATGTCAGAATGCCCAGACACGTAGAAAACGGACAGGCAGTTGCAGAATTTTTACAGGACCATGACAAAGTATTAAAAGTAAATTATCCCGGATTAAAATCAGATCCGTATTATGAGATTGCACAGAAATATCTTCCTAACGGTGGTTGTGGAGTTGTATCTTTTGAATTAAAGGGTGGAAAGCCTGCTGCAGAAGCCTTTATGAAAGAATTAAAACTTGCTGCAATCGAAACTCATGTGGCAGATGCGCGAACCTGTTGCCTGAATCCCGCGACATCTACTCACAGACAGATGACGGAAGAGCAATTAATCGAGGCAGGTATTCCTGCCGGATTGATTCGAATTTCGTGCGGTCTGGAAGATAAAGATGATTTAATTGCCGATTTGGCTCAGGCATTGGATGCTGTTAAATAAAATTATAAAATTGAATACAAAAGGGTTTTATGTTAGAATACCCTTGTTAAACAGTTTATTTAGGAGGACTTTTACATATGGAACAGTACAAACAGGAATTTATCGAATTCATGGTTGCTTCGGATGTATTGAAATTCGGTGATTTTACATTAAAAAGCGGAAGAAAATCGCCTTTCTTTATGAATGCCGGGGCATATGTAACAGGGGCACAGTTAAAAAAGCTCGGAGAATATTACGCAAAAGCCATTCATGATAAATACGGTGATGATTTTGATGTCCTGTTTGGACCTGCATATAAAGGAATTCCGCTTGCAGTTGTAACCGCAATCGCGTTTAGTGAATTGTACGGAAAGGAAATCCGCTATTGTTCTGACCGAAAAGAGGATAAGGATCATGGAGCGGACAAGGGCGCATTTTTAGGCAGCAAATTAAAAGATGGTGACAGAGTTGTAATGATTGAGGATGTTACCACTTCCGGAAAATCCATGGAAGAAACGGTGCCAAAAGTAAGAGGTGCGGCTGATGTTACGATTGTAGGTCTGATGGTTTCACTTGACCGTATGGAAGTAGGCAAAGGCGGAGAGAAAAAGGCATTGGATGAAGTAAAAGATTTGTATGGATTTGAAACCAATGCGATTGTGAGCATGGCAGAGGTTACCGAATACCTATACAACCGCGAATGTCAGGGAAAAGTTGTGATTGATGATACATTAAAAGCAGCAATTGATGCATATTATGAACAGTATGGTGCAAAATAAGGAGGAACTGCAGATGGAAGAAAAGATTTATAACACAATGAAACGTTCCGGTGGAATGAATATCACACTTGGGATTCTGATGATTGTATTTGGTCTTACCGCCGGCGTATTGATGATTGTGACAGGTGGCAGATTGTTGGTAAAAAAGGCAGACATTTTATTCTAAAGGTTGAAATTATGCATAGAAGAGGCTATATGTTTACCGGCAGAAGTCATTCGGACAATGGCAAGATGTCGGCAGCTTTGGGATTGATATCTTTTGTGTCCATGTGTCTGGTAATCTATCTGTCATACCGCTTAAAGGGAGCTATGAGTCCGAAGCTTGGGGCGGCGACTTTTTTTGCACTTTTGATTTCTATAGCGGGTGAGACTTTGGGAGTTATGTCACGCATGGAAAAAGATAAGTTTTATTTATTTCCGAATATCGGACTAATTTTGAATTCGTTGAGTTTATTTATCATAATCTGCCTATTATACATGGGCATTTATGATATTTGAAATTTGGAGGCATTGATGAAAGAAAGATGGAATTTGTGTATCGAACGAATCGGAGAAATTCAATCCGAGACATCTTTGCAGACAAAATGGGGAAGCTACTTTCGTGAAGTGGCTTCTTTTGTTTTGAATGTAGCAGCATTATGTGATGTGGTGGATGAAGATTTTGAAACAGAACCGGAAAAGAGAAGAAAAGGACCGTTATTTTCCAAAAAGTATCAGGAAATCTGGAATGAAAATACAATTAAAGATTTGTATAGTGGTTTACGAGAAAATAATTATGTAAACTCATATTCAAATCCGGACTATGCCGTTCAAAAATTTGGAAAAAGAATGGGGCAGCTTTTATCCTTTGTATATGCTGAGATGTATGCCCTGCCTGTTTATGCAGCTGAGGCAGATTTGTTTGAAATCCTGATTCGTATGGAGTGGTTTGTAGAGTTATACTGCATCTGTATGCAGGAAGACGCAACCATAGAGGAAATAGAACAATCCGCATGGGAATGTTGTTATTATTTTATCAGTGATTATTATGATGTAGAAACAGAAAAAAGGGTTGGAGAAAAGGTGGAGCCTTCTTTTGATTTTGCATACCGTCTGATCATGGAAGCGGATTTGTCGACACCGGAATATCTGTACCGATATGGGGAATATATTTCAAAAAACGAAATCGAAACGGTACGTCTGCTCAATGAAATGCCGTACGAAGAACTAAAGAAAATGGCAGACACTTATACAGAAGGTTATCGCATCGGTTTTGTTAAAGGCAATAAAGATTTATCCAAGAAAAAAGTTGTGAATATCATTTACCCGCTTGGCTTTGAAAAGGTAATAAAGCTTGCAATTGAGAATTTTGAAAAAATGGGATTAAAACCTACCCTGATGCGCAATTCACACAGCATCTTTTTCAAACGTGCAGGCAGGGTAAACGGCTATTATTCCACAAGTCCAAATCGGCAGTTTGATTATGATCACAGGGAAGATGATGCGCTGTTTTTGGATAAAAAGCTGATGAACCGGAAGCTGGAAGTGTTGAAAGAAGCTTATATTCGGTTTGAAGACATTTCCAAAAAGCACGCAGGTCCTGCCTGGATTGAGGTGTTTGGAGAACAAAATTTTGAGCCGCAGGATAAGGATGCCGCATGCCGGTATAGCAAAAAGCAGCAGGAATATGCGACAACTTTTGCTTCGCGGTCCGGAAAAATCATCAATACCTATATACCGGGAGAGGAAAGAAGTTTTACCATCATAGCATTTCCGATTGCCGAAATCGGACCGGACTATCGTGAAATCATGAAAGAGACTATTGCGCTCAATACGCTTCCTTATCAGCTGTATGAGGATGTGCAGCAAATTATCATTGATGCACTGGATACTTGCGAATATGTAAAAGTCCTTGGCATGAACGGCAATAAGACGGACCTTACAGTGGCTCTTTGTACATTGAAAAATTCGGATAAGATGACAAAATTCGAAAATTGTGTTGCGGATGTCAACATTCCGGTGGGGGAAGTGTTTACTTCGCCGGCTTTAAAAGGAACAGACGGCATATTGCATGTAAAAAAAGTATTTTTAAATGAACTTTCGTTTGACAATCTGCAAATAACCTTCAAGGATGGTATGGTTGCTGATTATGATTGTGCCAATTATGAGGAACATGAAAAAAATGTGAAGTATATCAAAGATCATATTTTGTATCATCACGAGACGATTCCAATGGGTGAGTTTGCCATTGGGACCAATACAACCGCATATACCATGGGGCGCAAATACAAAATCGAAGATAAGCTGCCTATTTTAATTGCAGAAAAGACCGGACCTCATTTTGCGGTTGGAGATACCTGTTATTCCCATGCAGAGGATGTTGCGGTATTCAATCCGGACGGAAAAGAGATTGTCGCACGCGATAATGAGATTTCTCTTCTCAGAATGGATGAAGAGAAAAAGGAAAAGGCATATTTTCAGTGTCATACGGACATCACAATTCCATATGATGAGCTGGGACAGTTATATGGCGTGACCAAAGATGGAAACAAGATTATGATCATTGAAAACGGACGTTTTGTGTTGGCGGGCACGGAATTGTTGAATGATGCTCTTTGATGCACGCAAAAAAGGACAAGAAAAGCATAAGAAAACCCTTAAAAAGGTTGCACTTGACTGCTATTTTTTGTAAACTATAATAGATTAATTACGTAAAGGAGTGGCATGATTATGGCACAGGTTGGTATTGTCATGGGCAGCGATTCGGATATGCCCATCATGAGTAAAGCAGCAGATATTTTGGAGGAACTGGGTATTTCCTATGAAATGCGCATTATATCCGCGCACAGAGAGCCGGATGTCTTTTTTGAATATGCTAAGACGGCAGAAGAAAAAGGTTTTAAGGTAATTATCGCAGGTGCCGGTATGGCAGCGCATTTACCCGGTATGTGTGCGGCAATTTTCCCGATGCCGGTTATCGGTATTCCGATGCATACAACATCTTTGGGAGGACGCGATTCGTTATATTCCATCGTACAGATGCCAAGCGGAATCCCGGTGGCAACCGTTGCTATCAACGGAGGCGCCAATGCAGGTCTTTTGGCAGCCAAGATTTTAGCTACATCAGATGCCGCATTATTAGATAAATTAAAAGCTTATTCTGAAAAATTAAAAAATCAGGTTGAGGCAAAAGACGAAAAGCTACAGGAAGTAGGATATAAAAATTATTAAGGAGAAACCAAAATGGCAATGGATTACAAAACATCCGGAGTTGATATTGAAGCCGGATACAAATCAGTGGAATTAATGAAAAAACATGTAAAGCAGACGATGAGACCGGAAGTGTTAGGTGGTCTTGGCGGTTTTGCAGGTGCATTTGATCTTTCTAAAATAAAAGACATGGAGGAACCGGTTTTATTGTCCGGAACGGATGGTTGCGGAACCAAAGTCAAACTTGCATTTGTTATGGATAAGCATGATACCATAGGTATTGATGCAGTTGCCATGTGTGTGAATGATATTGCCTGCTCCGGTGGAGAACCGTTATTTTTCTTGGATTATATTGCATGTGGAAAAAATTATCCCGAAAAAATTGCAACTATCGTAAGCGGTGTTGCAGAGGGCTGTATCCAGTCAGAGTGTGCTCTGGTTGGCGGTGAGACCGCTGAGCATCCCGGACTGATGCCGGAAGATGATTACGATCTGGCAGGTTTTGCGGTTGGTGTGGTAGATAAAAAAGATATGATTACCGGTGAAAATATCAAACCCGGTGATGTATTAATCGGTATGGCAAGCAGCGGTGTACACAGCAATGGCTTTTCTTTAGTACGTAAAGTGTTTGAGATGACAAAAGAAAGTCTTGATACATACTATGATGAGCTTGGCACAACACTTGGTGAAGCTTTGATTGCACCGACACGAATTTATGTAAAAGCATTAAAGAGTATCAAAAATGCAGGTGTAACCGTTAAAGGATGCAGTCATATTACAGGTGGCGGTTTTTATGAAAACATACCGCGTATGCTTCCGGACGGAGTTGCTGCAAAGATTGAAAAAGACAGCTATGAAATTCCTCCGATTTTCAAATTGCTTGCAAAAACAGGCGGCATTGAAGAACAGATGATGTATAACACATACAACATGGGTCTGGGAATGGTTATTGCTGTAGATGAAAAAGATGTAGATAAGACGATGGAAGCAATTAAAGCGACAGGGGATACGCCCTATGTAGTAGGTTCGGTCGTTGCAGGTGATAAAGGAGTTATCTTATGCTAAAAATTGTTGTCTGTGTTTCCGGTGGCGGAACTAATCTTCAGGCAATTATTGATGGTATTGCCGATGGAACCATTACAAATACCGAAATTGTCGGAGTAATCAGCAATAATAAAAATGCATACGCATTAGAAAGAGCGACAAAAGCGGGAATTTCCGCTGTATGTATTTCTCCGAAAGATTATGAGACACGCGAGATATTTAATGATGCATTATTGGATGGAGTTTTGGCATTAAAACCGGATTTGATTGTACTGGCCGGATTCTTGGTTAACATTCCACCCCAAATGATTCAGGCATTTCGAAATCGCATCATCAACATTCATCCGTCTTTGATTCCTTCTTTCTGCGGAGTAGGATGCTATGGACTCAAAGTTCATGAAAAAGCCCTTGCCCGTGGAGTAAAGGTGTCCGGTGCCACGGTTCATTTCGTGGATGAGGGAACGGATACCGGTCCGATTATTATGCAAAAAGCCGTTGAGGTGATGCAGGGCGATACTCCCGAAGTTCTTCAGAGACGTATCATGGAACAGGCGGAATGGGTAATTTTACCCAAGACAATTGATTTGATTGCAAACGGGAAAATTTCGGTAGAGAATAATGCGGTTTACATAAAATAATTCTTTTGCATGAACCGATTTTATGTAATAGCACTAATATTTGTTTACATAACACATATGAAAGGATAACAAGATGAAAGTTTTAATCGTAGGTAGCGGTGGAAGAGAACATGCAATTGCACACAGTGTAGCAAAGAGTGAAAAAGTTGATAAAATCTATTGTGCACCCGGCAATGCCGGAATTGGAGAAATTGCGGAGTGTGTTGCAATTGGTGCTATGGAATTTGATAAAATTGTAGATTTTGCAAAGACTAAAGATATCGATTTAGTTATTGTCGGTATGGATGATCCGTTGGTCGGTGGTCTGGTTGATGAATTGGAGAATGCAGGCATCCGTACTTTCGGACCGCGTAAAAATGCGGCTATTCTGGAAGGAAGCAAGGCATTTTCAAAAGATTTAATGAAAAAATACAATATTCCCACAGCGGCTTATGAAAACTTTGATGATCCTAATAAAGCTTTGGAATATCTGGAAACTGCAAAATTCCCGATTGTCTTAAAAGCAGACGGTCTGGCACTTGGTAAAGGTGTATTGATTTGTAATACTTTAGAGGAAGCAAAAGACGGTGTCAAATCCATTATGCTGGATAAAAAATTCGGTACTGCCGGAAATCAGATGGTTATTGAAGAATTTATGACGGGACGTGAAGTCAGCGTGCTGTCTTTTGTTGACGGGAAAACCATCAAGATTATGTCTTCTGCGCAGGATCATAAACGTGCCAAGGATGGAGATGAGGGATTAAATACCGGTGGAATGGGAACCTTTTCCCCCAGTCCTTTCTATACAAAGGAAGTGGATGAATTCTGTAAAAAATACATTTATCAGGCAACGGTTGATGCTATGGCTGCAGAAGGAAGAGAGTTTAAGGGAGTTATTTTCTTTGGACTTATGTTAACCGAAGATGGTCCTAAAGTACTGGAATACAATGCCAGATTTGGCGATCCGGAGGCACAGGTTGTTCTTCCACGTATGAAAAATGATTTGATCGAAGTTGCCGAAGCATGTATTGACGGTACTTTGGATCAGGTTGATTTACAGTTTGAAGATAATGCGGCTGTCTGTGTTGTATTAGCTTCAGACGGATATCCGGTTTCTTATGAAAAGGGATTTGTCATCAAAGGACTTGAAAACTTTGATGATAAGGATGATTATTATGTTTTCCATGCAGGTACGAAAAAGACCGATGACGGTTTTGTGACAAACGGTGGTCGTGTTCTTGGTGTTACAGCAAAAGGAAAAGATTTAAAAGATGCCAGAAAAAAGGCATATGAAGCAACCGAATGGATTGATTTCGATAATAAATATATGAGACATGATATCGGTAAAGCAATTGATGAAGCGTAAAGTGACTGATAAGCATAAAGCGATTGATGAAGCATAAAGCGACTGAAAGAAAATTCTGGTCATATTGAGCAGATGAGAAAAATGAATCAAGGAAAAAGCGAAAGGGCTATTTTATGATGTTTAGGAAGAAAAAAGGACTACGAGTTGTTAGCATATTATTACTTGTGTCTCTGTTGATGTTTTACGGCGGCGAAAGTATTCAGACTGTATGTGCTACAGAAACTACGCAGACGCAGGGATCCGATGCCTATCTGAAAACTCTTACGGCTTCGCCCGGTACGATGACACCATCTTTTTCTCCGATGGTGACCAGTTACACGGTAACAGTTCCGTCTGATGTTGATAAACTGAATGTAACCTGCAGTACAGCCGATGCAAATGCTACCGTGACAGAGGCAAAGGGATTTAAGGACCTTCAGATGGGAAATAATTCAGCAGTCATCAAGGTTAAAGGACCGAGCGGAACAATCTGCACTTATAATATTACTATTGTAAGGGGCAATTTGTCGGCAGCAATGAACCCGGCAGAAGGTGCCGGTATCACACTGGCTACGAATTCATCTACGGCAAATGCTACAACACAAACTCCGGTATCACAGCCAACAACAGATGTTTCGACAGATGTTTCCAATACACAGGAAACTGTGAATAATGATAATTCAATGAATACTTCTGAAATGGATACTTCTGAAACTGATGCTTCCGAAGCTGGTGCTACGACAGAGACAACGGAGACAGAAACAACAGAAACTGATACTACAGAAACAGATGGATTGCAGGCTGTACCGATTATGGCGCCCTTACCGGAATCAGGAGAGCGTTATTTAATTGGTGGAGATTCGATTTATGCTGATTATTATGTGACTTCAACGTTTGATACGTCTTTGCTTCCGGAAGGTTTTGTTGTAGAACCGTACAATTTTAACGGAGCAACTGTACAGTCAGCATATTTGGCAGCAGGAGATATCCGCGTGCTCTATTCTGAATCGGAAGAGGGAAGCAACGGAGGTTTGCGTATTTACTATGAAGACGATAAGGATGTTTTGGATTTCGTTCCGTTTTTAGGCTATGACGGCTTTGTTTTTCCGGTTAGATATCAGGCTCAGATTCCGGTTCCGTTAAATTATACCGGTAGCTACATGCCCTTTGAAAAAAAGGTTGTATCCTGTTATATATACACTGAATTGACCGGAAATCCTTTGTCTGTTCAGGAAGGAATGGAAACTAAGGATACCCTTCAGCCGGGAGAATCAGCGGCTGATGCCGATCCGGTTATGGTGGATACCTTGGATGAAATGCCGGAATTCTATTTGTTTTACGGTATGAACAACAATGGCGAAGAAAACTTTTATCTCTATGACTGGAAAGAGGGAACTTACCAGAGATATGTTGAAAGAGATACCTCATATGATTTGGATCAGTCCTATTTCAAATATAAAGATATGTCACATCAGAGATTTGTGATTATGTGTATTCTGTTCGTTTTGTTGTTGCTTGCAATCTTTGTAATCGTCAATCTCTACATGAAAAACAGGGAATTGAAACGCGACTTAGAAGACTATGATCCGGATTATAGGGGAGAAGATGATGATTCGGATTCGTATGATGAGGACGATGACACAGATAATGAAGACGATGATGACGATGTTTCGGATTCCTATGACACGGATCAGGACGATTCGGATTTCGACAACTTGGGAGACGATTTTTATCAAAATGATGAAAAAACGGACGAAGAGAATGATATAGGTGTAAATAATGATTTGAATCAAAAAATAGACGATATGGATGATGATGATCTGATAAAAGAGCAATATCCGATTCATGTCAGTCCGGAAATGTTTGAGGATGATGGCAAAATGCAGGAGAGTGAACAAACGGATAGTACAGATGGTTTATCAGATTCTTTAACAGATTATTCGGATGTATCAGGTGATTCAGGTGTTTCAAGCGTTTCAACAGAGAGTGAAAACGTTACACCAAAAGAAGCAACCGGAAGCTTCCGCCGTCCCGAGTTTAAGATGATCAATTTATCAAGAGAACCGGAATCAAGCGGAATCGATGATGATTTTGAATTTGAATTTATTCATTTTGAGGATGACTAAGATCGGAGGGCTTTAAATGGCCTATACAGAAAATGCCAAATCAGCTTTGGCAATTGCAAAACGAATGGCAAAAAAGACCGGACAGAATTATATCGGAACAGAACACATTTTGCTCGGTCTCATTCATAAAGACAGCGGTGTTGCTGCAAAACTTTTGGCAAAAAGCGGAGTAACAGAACAAAAAATCATGGAAGTGATCAAGGAATTGATTGCACCTTCCGGAAATGTATCTGTTTTGGAAAGAGACGGCTATTCTCCCCGTGCTATGCAGATTTTAAAGGATGCGGATAAGCAGGCGGAGCGATTTGGCTGCAGTCAGACGGGTACAGAGCATATTCTGCTTGCCATTATCAAAGAGGGCGATAATATTGCCGCACGTTTATTGTTTACGATTGGTATCAATCTGCAAAAGCTGTATGTAGATACATTGATTGCCATGGGAGAAGATCCAAATCTGGCAAAAGAAGATTTAAATGCCAAAAAGAAAAATAACCCTACCAAAACCTTAAATCAATACAGTAAAGATTTGACAAAGATGGCAGCGGAAGGAAAGTTGGATCCCGTTATCGGAAGAGAAAATGAAATTCTTCGGGTCATACAGATACTCAGTCGCAGAACGAAGAATAATCCCTGTCTGATTGGAGAACCGGGAGTTGGAAAAACGGCAATTGCGGAAGGTCTTGCCATGCGGATTGCCGCGAAAGAAGTGCCACAGACATTGGTTGATAAAAGAGTTGTGACCCTTGATTTATCAGCTTTAGTTGCCGGCAGCAAATATCGTGGAGAATTTGAGGAACGAATCAAGAAAGTGATTGCCGAAGTAATTCAGGCAGGCAATATTATTTTATTTTTGGATGAGATTCATACCATTGTTGGTGCAGGCGGTGCGGAAGGTTCGATCGATGCTTCCAATATTTTAAAACCATCCCTTGCCCGAGGTGAAATTCAGCTGATTGGCGCTACGACGATTGAAGAATACAGGAAATATTTGTCCAAGGATGCCGCATTAGAGCGTCGTTTTCAACCCGTTAATGTGGAAGAACCGACCGTAGGTGAGGCTATCGAAATTCTGCAGGGAATCAAGCATAAATATGAAGAGCATCATATGGTTACGATTTCTGATGAGGCTGTGGAAGCAGCGGTCAAGTTATCCAAACGTTATATCAATGATAGAAATTTACCGGATAAAGCCATTGACCTGATTGATGAAGCGGCTGCTGCAATTCGCTTAAAAGGAATGAATTTGCCGCCTCAATGTCATGAGCTGGAAGAGCAGATCAAAAAAATGGATTTGCAGATAGAAAGATCCTTTAAATTCGATGCTTTTATGCAGGCTCATGAGATTAAATTACAGCAGGATGAACTGGTTAAAAAGTATAACCGTTTAAAAGAGCGACATGCAAAGAAAATGGAGGACAGAAGTCTCATTGTCAATGAAAATGACATTGCAGATGTTGTATCCATGTGGACGAAAATTCCGGTCAGCAAGCTTGCTGAAAAGGAAAGCGAGAGACTGCTTCGCTTAGAGAGCATTCTGCATAAACGTGTGATCGGACAAAAAGAAGCGGTAACGGCTGTTGCCAAGGCTATGAGAAGAGGTCGTGTCGGGCTTGCCGATCCCAATAAACCGATTGGTTCGTTTCTGTTTTTAGGACCGACCGGTGTCGGAAAAACGGAATTATCCAAGGCGCTTGCCGAAGCAATGTTTGGTTCGGAGAATGCTTTGATTCGTGTTGATATGTCGGAATATATGGAGCCACATTCCGTTGCGAAAATGGTGGGTTCCCCTCCCGGCTATGTCGGACACGATGATGGCGGACAACTTAGCGAAAAAGTCCGTAGAAATCCATATTCCGTTATTTTGTTTGATGAGATTGAGAAAGCGCATCCGGATGTCTTTAACATTCTGCTTCAGGTTTTGGATGAAGGTCATATCACCGATTCTAAAGGAAGAAAAGTGAATTTCAAAAATACGATTTTAATCATGACCTCCAATGCCGGTGCATCCAGAATTGTGGAGCCCAAAAATCTTGGTTTTGCGGCAACGACGACAGAAAAGCAAAATTACAACAAGATGAAAGACAATGTCATGGAAGAAGTAAAACGTCTTTTTAAGCCGGAATTTATTAACCGTATTGATGAGATTATGGTATTCCATCAGTTAAATAAAGAAGACATGACAAAGATTGTGACGTTGTTATCCAAAAATCTCTGCACCAGATGTAAAAATCAGATGGATATTGATCTGACCATTACGCCGGCTCTAAAGAGTTATATTGTTGATAAGTTCAGTGACTTAAAGATGGGTGCCAGACCGCTTAAGAGAGCCATTCAGACGGAAATTGAAGACGTCATGGCAGAAGAGATTCTGGCGGGAAATATAAAACCGGGACAAAAAATCAGAGCAGGAATACAGGATAAAAAAGTTATCTTTTCTGTAAAGGAATAGTATTTACCATAGGAAGAAAATAAGGTATACTAAGACTATATAGTGAAAAAACATAATTTTACCGCAAGATTTTGTGGTGGTAATGTATAAGTACCAGGAGGATACGAGTATGGCAGTAGTTGCAGAATTGCTTCGTTCAGAGGCAGACGGAAGTATTAGTTTCGGTAACCATTCATTAGCTGCAAAAGCAAAATTAGAGGATTTTCCGCACAACGGAGATCTCTATAAAGTAAAAACATTTCAGACGATGACCAAGTTAGAAAAAAATGGCATGTTTTTATATGAATCCGTACCGGGAACCAGTGTCAACAATCTGGTTGAAAGTGCAGATGGAATGAGCTTTTTGGTCGAAGGCAATGAAGATGCCCAGATTACGCTGGGATTAAAAGAGGATACCGAATACGAAGTATTTGTTGCCAGAGCCAGTGTTGGAAAGATGAACACCGGAATGAGCGGCAAGTTAAATCTTTCCGTTGAACTTGCAGAAGCAGGTGAAGTAGAAGTAAAAGTAGTTGAGGTATAAGCTATGGCAAAAGGAAAAGCAGGCAGTGCTTTCTTTTGTCAGAATTGCGGATATGAATCTTCCAAATGGATGGGACAATGTCCCGCCTGTCATGAGTGGAATAGCTTTGTGGAGGAACGGATTACAAAAAGCTCCCATATTTCAACAGGTTCCATCCGGACAGAGAAAAAAGCTTTAGTTTCCATTAATGAAATTAAAGGTGATAAGGAAGATCGTTTTACAACCAATATTGAAGAATTTGACAGGGTGCTGGGTGGCGGTATCGTCCCCGGCTCCCTTACGTTAGTGGGTGGAGATCCCGGAATTGGGAAATCCACTTTACTTTTACAGGTTTGTAAAGAATTATCGGATTCCGGCAGAGAAGTACTTTATATTTCGGGAGAGGAATCACTTTCCCAGATTAAAATGCGGGCAGACCGAATCGGGATGTTTCAGGACAAATTTAAGCTGCTTACGGAGATCAATCTCAATGTGATTGCAGAGACCGTAAAAAGTGCAAAACCGGATGTAGTTGTCATTGATTCGATTCAGACTATGTATAATGAAGAAGTCAATGCCGCACCGGGAAGTGTTTCCCAGGTTCGGGAATCAACTTCTGTTTTGCTGCAGCTTGCAAAGGGTGAAAATATCGCGGTTCTCATTGTGGGACATGTGACAAAAGAAGGTACGGTAGCAGGCCCCAGAGTATTAGAGCATATGGTGGATACTGTCCTGTATTTTGAAGGTGATAAACAGGATATATATCGTATTTTAAGAGGCGTCAAAAACCGTTTTGGCTCGACCAATGAGATTGGTGTTTTTGAAATGGAAGAAGGAGGACTTCGCGAAATCAAGAATCCTTCAGAATTCATGATCAGTGGAAAGCCGGAGGGGGCAAACGGCTCCGTGGTTACCTGCTGTATGGAAGGAACCAGACCGATGCTTATGGAAGTGCAGGCTTTAGTCTGCGATACCAACTTTCAGATTCCTCGTAGGCAGGCAACCGGGTGCGATTTTAACCGTATGAATTTGTTGATTGCCGTAATTGAGAAAAGGATTCGGATTCCTCTTGGACATGAGGATGCCTATATCAATTTTGCGGGCGGGATGCGGATAACAGAACCGGCAACGGATTTGGCCGTTGTTATGGCATTGGTATCGAGTTATCGTAATAAGCCGGTGGATGACAAAATGATTGTATTCGGAGAAGTCGGGCTGAGCGGAGAAGTAAGAGGAATATCCATGGTAAAACAACGTGTGATGGAAGCAAAAAAAATGGGGTATCAAAGCTGTGTGGTTCCATATGCCAACCAAAAACAACTTGCGGATGTCAAAGATATGAAATTGTATGCGGTAAAAAATATTATGGAAGCGGTTTCGCTGATTGGTGCGGAGTAGAAATCTCATTTTTGTCATAAATTAGTACTTATTTTGAACAAATAGTGTCATAATTGCGCAATATATTTCAATTTTTGAGCAATATATTTGTAGAAAAAAGTAGATATTTTAGATACAATAAAAAAGGTTTAACGAGAGTTAAACTTGCTAATTAGCAATTCCGGAAGAATTCCCCTTTTACACAAACAGGTAGGCCGAGCGCATTAAATGCGTTCGGTCTATTTGTTTGTGGGGATATTTTTTGTGGGACGGTTCTTTGTTTGCGGGGTGTGTCCCACTGTTATACATTGCTATATATGTCGAAAAATATGCTGAATAAACATGACAAAGGGACACCCCTCGTGACCAAGGAACCGTCCCACAAAAAACAAAAAAACCTTGAATAATCAAGGTTTTCAGCAGAGGAAGAGGGGATCGAACCCCCGTTAACGGTTTTGGAGACCGCCGCACTACCACTGTACTATTCCTCTATTTATATTATTTGGCTTTGTTAACTGCCGAAGTTGATTATAGCACAGTATGATACTTTATTGCAAGCTTTATTTTGATTTCCACCATGTTACCCAGTTTCCACGGTTTTGTATCATGTTTTCTTTATTTTTTGTTCCTTTGCTTAGGCTTTTGTTTTCGTATTCTGTTTTTTTACAAAAATTTTACCAGATATGAAAATGATATTTACATGACTTCTTTATGATAAATACAAAGGAGCGTGTATATATATGAAATTAGTGTGGAACATGGTAAATAAATTAGATATAAATATCCGATGGAAACGATATCTGTTTCTATTTTGTTTTTCTTTGATTTGTGCAGCCACAGGATTGGTTTTCTGGTTGCTTGCAGGACGAGTTATATGGTCCGATGTGCAGTGGATGCTTTGCTTTTTGGGGTATCCTATGGTGTATATTGGATTTTATGGAGGGTATTTGTATCTTGCATATCATGATATCTGATAGCTTTGCCATTCTTTTTGCATTGGGAGGTCACAGTCAAGATTTTCTGCTAACTTCATCAAATCCGTTTTCATACATTTCACAGTAGTCTTCGTATGTCATAACATCATCTCCGTTTGCTTTTTTTCATTATAACATAAGAGTATATATCAGGCACTTGGAACACATAGATGTTTTTCGACATTTTAAACGAGAAAACGCTATCCATATAGATTGTAATCTTGTAAAGAAAGAAGGTAAATGGTATCATTTATTCATAGTGTAATGATACAAAAGGTGAATTCGTTTTGACTTCTTTTGAAAATAAAATGTATTAGGGGATACGAGATGAAAAATAAAATATCAAAGCAGTTTTTAATTACGATTATTGCCATTTTCTGTTTGCTGGTATTTATGACGACCTATATCTTTTCTTCATTCTATTACAGTTCGGCTAAAAGAATAGAAGAACTGGGTGTCAGCAATATGAAAAGTGAGTCTGCCATGATTGAAAACTATCTCAATAAGAGTATGGATGTTTTGTGGGTTACTGCGGATACGGTTAACTATATGATGGAAAATGGCGCCTCATCAGAAGAGATTCTTCAGTATTTAACAGCGGAGGCAGAACATGAGACACAGCAGATTGATGAAAATTTTACCGGAATATATGGATATATCAACGGAGAGTATTTAGACGGCATTGGCTGGGTTCCACCAGAAGATTATGATCCGAAAACAAGAGACTGGTATATTGCGGCAAAAGAAGCGGGAGGAAAGGCTACCATTGTTGCACCATATCTGGATGCACAGACCAATACCGTGATGTTTTCTGTCAGCCAGTTGCTTTCAGATGGGGAAAGTGTTGTGTCACTGGATATTGCACTTAATGAAGTTCAGACCATTACTGAGGAAATGACGATGAATGGTATGGGATATGGCTTTATTATGGATGATTCGGGACTAATCATTGCTCATTTTGATGAAAGTGAAAAAGGAAAAATATATCCGACCAATGAAGAACAGGAAATAATGCTTGCCAACATTTTTAATCCGGACAAGGAAAGCTTTGAAATGTCAATCCAAAACGAGGATTGTACGGTGTTTTTTGATCAGGTCATGGATGAATGGTATGTGGTAATGGTTATCAGCAATACCAGATTGTTTCATGATCTGCGGATGCAAATGATGATTGGTATTTTCATTACTTTGATTGTCTTTCTAATCATTGTTGTTTTTTGCTCCATTTCTGCAAGAATTATTGATCAATATCAGAAAAAAGAGCATGAGAGTAAAGAGAAACTGGACAATATGAATGCCAATATCATTCGGGCACTTGCGTATACAATTGATGCAAAGGACCGTTATACCAGTGGTCATTCCCAGAGAGTGGCGGATTATTCTCTTGCCATTGCAAAAAGACTGGGGAAATCAGAAGAAGAGCAGCGGATTATTTATTATGCAGGTTTGTTGCATGATGTTGGTAAAATCAGAGTTCCCGAAGAAGTAATTAATAAACCCGGAAAATTGACGGAGGATGAGTTTGAGCAGATTAAGGTTCATCCCATCAGCGGTTATCACATTTTAAAAGGGATTCATGATGATGAGCAGATTGCGCAGGGGGCAAAATATCATCACGAGCGATATGACGGAAAAGGGTATCCGAATGGCCTTGAGGGTGAAAGTATCCCTGAAATTTCACGAATAATTGGCGTTGCCGATGCGTATGATGCCATGACCAGTGACAGAAGTTATCGTAAAGCGCTTCCGCAGGAAACAGTTCGTTCTGAAATTGAAAAAGGGCGTGGGCAACAGTTTGATAGAAAAATTGCGGATATTATGATACAGATGATTGATGAGGACGAGCATTATCTGATGTGTCAGTCTAAAAAGAGTGTTCAAAACATTCTTATGATTGATGATGAAATCGTGAATGCCAAAGTGGTAGAGCATATTTTCAAAGATGAACCGGAATTTCATATTATTGGTACGCGTCATCAGAACGAAGCATTGCAGATATTGGAAAATCAGGAAATTAGCGTTGTGTTACTGGATCTGGTTATGCCGGATGTTGATGGATTTGAATTGTATCACTTAATCCGGCAAAAGTATGACATTCCGGTTGTACTTGTGACGGCAGACAGGAGTGTCGAGACTATTGATAAAATCAGACAACTGGGAATTGACGATTATCTGACGAAACCGTTACATGCATATGTCGTAAAAGAAACCATTCAAAGTATTACTAATTCAATCAGCGAAGGAGTATAGGATGCTATGAAAAAGTACTATCGATTCATTTGGATTATCTTTTTTATACAGTTGATTGTAATTTCGACATCTCTCTTTTCTGCAAAAGTGGATGATATGACACTGGCAAAAGGAGATGTGCAGTCGTTTAGTTCCGGCTGGACATTAATCCGGGAAGATGGAATGGTGACGGATTTGGAAAAGCTTCCCTATAACACAACAAGCAGTGCAAATGAAAAGGTTGTCATAAAAAATACAATTCCAAAAGAATATTTTGGTAAAACCCTGACTTTTTTATCTGCAGATAAAACTCTGCGCATTTTTGTCGATGATGAAGAGATTTATTCTTTTGGTATGAATGATCAAAGGTTATTTGGTCAGACACCGGGCAGTGTGATTGTATTTGCCGATCTTCCCTTGGAATGTGAAAAAGGTGAAATCAGGATTGAAATGTGTTCGCCTTATGCAAATTATGCCACGTATTTAACGGAAATATCTGTTGCCAAAAGAGATGTGGCAATTCTTCATTTTATTACACAGAAATCATTTGATCTTATTTTGAGTCTGATCATTTTTATGTCTGCCGTGATCTTTTTAATTCTGGCAATCACACAAAAAATGCTTCGTAAAAAAACCGGTGGCATAGAGTATCTAAGTATTTATCTGCTTCTGATGAGTTTTTATTATCTGATTGAAACAAAAGTGCCGGAAGTTTTTTATGGAAACCAGACTTTGTATTCCAATCTGATTTTTATCATTTTAATGACAGCTCCCCTGTTCTTAGAGACATATTGTTGTGAAGCGTTGCCGGAGATGTCCAAAGTATTTTTGACAGCGATGGTTCTTTCAGTGGTAAATATTGTTGGGCAATTGATTATACAAATCGCAGGATTTGTGGATTTTTTGGATATGTCCTTTATATCACACGTAATCATTGTTGTTCTGATTATCATAAATGTTGTGGTCTTGGGACAAATGGCGCGTAAAGAAAAGAGTATGGAGGTATTGGTTCAGTTTTTTGGTTTTATCGGCATGATGATTGGTGTCTTTGTTGATATTGTCAGGACATATACCATCAAGGTTGGAGATTTGGGAAAAGCCAGTCGATACGGAGTTTGTATTTTTGCAGTTTGTACACTCATTATCTATATGATTCAGATGATGCATGAACATGTAAAATTTGTGGAGCAGGCAAAAAATGATGCGATTGCCGCCAACGTTGCAAAAAGTCAGTTCCTTGCAAATATGTCGCATGAAATTCGGACACCGTTAAATGGTATTTTGGGAATGGATGCAGTTCTTTTGGAAGAGTGCAAAGATGAAAATCTGAAGGAATATGCAAGAAATATTCAAAGTGCCGGAGAATCGTTGCTTTCCGTCATTAATGACATTTTGGATATTTCAAAGATCGAGGCAGGAAAACTCGAAATTCTTCCTGTGGAATATGAATTGGCTTCCGTAATTAACGATTGTTGCAATATTGCAAAAGTCAGAGCCGACAGTAAAGAGCTTTCCTTCCATGTAATGGTGGATCAGCTCATCCCCACACGTCTGTTGGGCGATGAAGTCCGTATCCGACAGATTATCAATAATTTTTTGTCAAATGCTGTTAAATATACAAAAGAAGGAAGTGTCACGCTTTCTGTTGATTATGAATCTGTCAGCAGCCGTCAGATTATGCTGGTTGTATCCGTCCGTGATACCGGAATTGGGATTAAAAAAGAAGATTTAAAAAAATTGTTCCAATCCTTTACCCGTCTGGAAGAAAAAAGAAACCGCAATATAGAAGGAACCGGACTTGGATTAAATCTAACCCATAAGCTTGTTCAAATGATGGGTGGAGAAGTCTTTGTAGAAAGTGTTTATGGTGACGGCTCCTGCTTTTGTGCTAAAATACCGCAGAAGGTTATGAATCCGGAACCGATGGGAGATTTTGAAAAGCGCTATCATCATTATCTGGAAACAACGGAAACAAAAGAAGAAACATTTATTGCTCCCGATGCACAGATTTTGGTAGTAGATGACGTAGAAATTAATCTAAAAGTTATGAAAGGTCTTTTGAAAAAGACACAAATGCGGATTGATACTGCACAGAGTGGTGAAAAATGTCTGCAATATGTTCAGCAAAAGCAGTATGATTTAATCTTTTTGGATCATATGATGCCCGAGATGGACGGCATAGAAACATTGCAGACAATGAAAGTCCTGGAAACGAATTTCAATAAACAGACGCCGGTTATTATGCTTACGGCAAATGCAACCCGAGGCGCAAGGCAGGAATATCTAAAGGCAGGCTTTACTGATTATCTGGCAAAACCGTTTAAGGAAAAAGATATCCAAGAAATATTACTGAAATATCTGGGCGAAAAAATGTATCGTCAGGAGGAGGATACAGAGTCTTGTGCGAAAGAAGATCATAAAGAAGTTGTGACAGAACAATCGGATGAATCATTGGATATTTTTGAACGATTAAAAAAGGAAGTACAGCTGGATGTGGAAACCGGTATTGGTTATTGTATGAATCGGGATTTCTATTTGGAGGTGCTGAAGGATTATATGAATGGCAATAAAAATATGAATTTGGAAGAACTGTTTGAAAAGAAAGACTGGGAAAATTACCGTACGATTGTACATGCATTAAAGAGTACTTCCAAGACCGTGGGTGCTGTGTCACTTTCCAAAGAAGCAGAGGAACTGGAAATAGCAGCAAAAGCCGAGGATGAGAAATATATAGAAACTCATCATGCGTTGGTTATGGAGCATTATGTTGTTTTGATAGAACAGTTAAAGCAGATTTTATAAAAATTCCGATAAGATGGAAATGAATAAGATAATCCGAGTAAGCCATATTACAAAAATAGAACAAATAGAAACAGGGAAGATGTAGAAAATATATGGTTATGAATAAAAAATGGAAAAAATATTTGATATTAGTTTTGGTTTTCGTAAGTCTGACAACATGTATGACCGGCTGTAAGGTCCCTTTTTCTGATCGTACAGTGGAAAGGGTAGTGTTGACAACCGGATTTGATAAAGAGGGCGTGTTTCGGATTGGCACGGCTGTTTGCAGCAAGGATGAATTCATGCTTTATCTGACCAATACGCAAAATCGGTATGAAGAAATATATGGAAGCGAAATTTGGAACGTTGCTTCGGAAAATCAGACGCTGGAGGATAAGATTAAAGATATGGTTGGTGCACAGCTTGCACAGATTAAAACCATGAATCTTTTGGCAAAAGAAAATCATGTGACCATGACGGAGGAAGAAAAAAAGCTGGTTTCTGCTGCTGCAAAGGAATATTATTCTTCTTTGAACCAGCATGAAATTGATACTTTGAATCTGACGGAGGAAACCATTGCTGAATATTATAGTGAGTATCTGATTGCACATAAGGTTTATACGTATATCATCCGTGATATCAATCCGGAAATCAGTGATGATGAAGCAAGAACTGTAACAGTAGACTGGATATATCTAAGATCCCCGGTTGATGATTTTCAAATCAAGCAGAAAGCTTATAATGTTCTTGCAAAATTGCAGGCCGGAGAAGATTTTGAAACTGTTGCAAATGAATACAGTGATGATCCGGTTTTAACACATTCATTTTGCAAAGGCGTAGAAAGTCCGGAAATAGAAACTGTAGCATTTAATCTGGCGGAAGGTGAAATCAGTGATGTGATTTTTTGTATTGACGGATACTATATTCTTCGTTGCGTCAGCACTCTTAACAGGCAGGAAACGGATGATAATAAAATTAGGATGGTAGAGCAGCGGAAAAACGAAGCTTTTAACGATGTATATGGTTCTTTTGCTAAAGAGCAGATTAAACAGTTGAACGAAGATGCCTGGGAAGAGATTGAACTGATTCAGGATGAAAATATTCAGACCTCTGATTTTTTTGCCGTTTATGATAAGTATCTGGGAGAGATGAAACTTTTTGAGTTCTGATACCAATGGATAGTGTGCTGATACCAACGGATTGCTACGCACTGCGCGCTTCCGCAATCCTGAAAACATTCGAAATCCGCCCTAGCGAGTTACTTTCTCATGTTTTGCGGGTCCCAAGGTCATACTTTTTCATGCGAGCATGAAAAGTATGACTTTTGGACCCTGGTATCAGCATTTTATAAAAAATTTACAATTGTGGAAAACCAGTAAAATCAAGGGTTTCAAGAACTTTATTAGCACTCATACAAATTGAGTGCTAATTTTATATTGAAATTCTTTCAGACAGGGTGTACACTTCTAAATGTCGGGTGCAACAGGCACTTGTATTAGGAAAGGAAAGTGATTTTTTTATGGCAAACAAACATGGTAATTTATCAATCGACAGCGATAACATATTTCCTGTGATTAAAAAGTGGTTATATTCCGATCACGATATTTTTTACAGAGAATTAATTTCCAACGGCTGTGATGCTATTACAAAATTAAAGAAGCTGGATATGATGGGAGAATACGAACTTCCGGCTGATTACAAACCGATGATTAAGGTAGAGGTAAGTCCTGAGAATAAGACAATTACTATTACGGATAATGGTCTTGGAATGACTGCGGATGAAGTAGAAGAGTATATTAACCAGATTGCTTTTTCCGGTGCAACGGATTTTATTTCAAAGTATAAAGATAAAACAAATGAAGATCAGATTATCGGCCACTTTGGTTTAGGTTTTTATTCTGCATTTATGGTTGCAGATACGGTTGATATTGATACGCTGTCTTATCAGACAGGAGCTACACCGGTTCACTGGGAATGTGATGGTGGTACAGAGTTTGATATGACTGACGGTGACATGCAGGAGGTTGGTACAAAGATTACCTTGCATGTAAATGAAGACTGTCTCAAGTTCTGTAATGAATACGAAGCAAAAGAAGTTATCAAAAAATACTGTGCATTCATGCCTTATGAAATTTATGTTGGGAAATACCAGACAACCGATACGGAAGTTGTAAAAGAAGAGGAAGTTCTTCCGACGGATGAAGTGGTAGAAAAAATTGAGCCTAAGGAAGAGGACAAAAAGGATGCTGACGGCAATCCCAAAGAGCCTGAACAAAAGGTTCGCATTAAAAAACGTCCTGAGTTGGTAAATGACACGCATCCTCTTTGGACAAAAAATGCAAAGGATTGTACGAAAGAAGAATATCTGGAATTCTACCGTAAGGTATTCCATGATTATAAAGAGCCTTTATTCTGGATTCATCTGAATATGGATTATCCTTTCAATTTAAAGGGAATTCTCTATTTTCCGAAAATCAATATGGAATATGAATCCATTGAAGGAAAAATCAAATTATATAATAACCAGGTATTTATTGCCGACAATATCAAAGAAGTTATCCCTGAATACCTGATGCTATTAAAGGGTGTAATCGATTGCCCCGATCTTCCATTGAATGTATCCCGTTCGGCATTACAGAATGATGGATTTGTAACCAAGATTTCCGAATTTATCAGTAAGAAAATCGCGGATAAACTGTCCGGTATGTGCAAGACCGACAAAGAAGAATATGAAAAATGCTGGGATGACATTGCTCCGTTTATCAAATTCGGCTGCTTAAAGGATGACAAGTTCTGTGAAAAGATGACAGATTATATTCTGTTTAAAAACTTAGACGGCAATTACATGACACTTCCCGAATGTCTGGAAGTAAAACCGATTGATCCTGACAATGATGAAAATGCCGTGGATGAAAACGGTGAAAAAGTTGAAGCCGAAGTTGTAGATGAAAACGATGACGATGTTTCAGAAGAAACAGAAGAAGCAAAAGAAAAAGTCATCTACTATGTTACAGATGAAAAGCAACAAAGCCAGTATATTAATATGTTTAAGCAGGCTAAGATGGATGCGGTATATCTGACTGAGCGTATTGACCAGCCGTTTGTTCAACAGCTTGAAAGTAAAAATGAAGGCATTAAATTCAGCCGCATCGATGCGGATTTAACTGATGTTTTCAAGACAAAGACTTCCAAAAAGGCACAGGAAGAATATGATGCCAAAGCAGAATCCATTTCTAAGAAAATGAAGAAGGCTTTAAAGAAAGACAAACTGACCGTCAAGATTGAAAAACTCAAAAACAAGAAGGTTTCATCCGTTCTTACTGTTTCGGAAGATGCGCGTCGTATGCAGGATATGATGCAGATGTATGCTGCAAGCGGTATGGATATGGGCATGTTTGGCAATGAAGGTGAGACCCTTGTATTAAATGCAAATCATCCTTTGGTAGCTTATATTATGGAACATGAGGATGGTGACCATACACAGATGATTTGTGAACAACTCTATGATCTGGCCCAGTTGCAGAATGCACCGCTTTCACCGGAAGCAATGACTAAATTTATTGCCCGCAGCAATGAGATTATGATGCTTTTGACAAAATAATTTGGTTGGTTTATGTTTGTATGTGCGTAACACAAGACAAAAAATAAACACTATGCAGGAGAAAATGATTATTATATTTATGAAAAATTCATAAGCGTAGATTTTGACAAAACAGAAAAATGATTTATAATTAGCATAGGCTGATAAGAAGTTAGCCTGTGCTAATTTTTTGCTATATTTATTTTAACATGTTATTTTTGACAATGCTGAAGAGAAAAACAAACTGTGCTTTCATTTGGAATTTCAGTGAGATTCTTTCTCATGTTTTGTCTTTTGACCTTGGTATCATGAAATTGTAGATTATAAAATTGATTTGGATTGTAAGGAGAACATAGTATGAAATATATCTGGTTATTCATTAAAACATTGTTGCGCATGCTATTAAAACCATTGTCTTTTGTGCCGGCTATCATTATGATGTATGTAATATTCAATTTTTCTGCACAGGATGGAGCCGATTCTGCTGCGCTTAGCAGAAAGGTAAGTGTAGCTTTGGTGGAGGTTGCTAATATTGTACTGGATAAGGACTGGAACGATGCACAGATTGAAAGTAAAGCTGATGAATATCACTATTATGTGAGAAAGCTGGCGCATTTTACGGAATATTTCCTGCTTGCGGTATCCGTTGCGTTTCCGCTTTATGTCTATGGAATGCGTGGAATCTGGCTTGTGCTCTTTGCAGGAGCGTTTTGTGTGGGATTTGCCTATTTGGATGAATATCATCAGTCTTTCATAGCGGGAAGGACACCGTCCAAAAAGGATGTGATGATTGATAGCGCCGGAGCGATATTAGGTATTTTTGTTACCAGAATATTCGGATTTATCGGGCGTAAAACGATTTTTGCACCATTGGCAAAATCCAGATAGTATGCTATACTTTTTTTAGATTGACATCTATGTCATAATGTGATGTCTGGGTCTAACAAAAATGAGTGAAGTTGGGGATTTATATGCAAAAACAGAGATTTAGCAGAGAAGAATTTTTGGAAATGTTTACACAGGATGTAATCAGACTTTCCAAATATATTCCGTGGCTGGAAGAAAAAAGTGGGGCGGATGTTTCCAAATACTATGAAGACGGCGAAAAAATGGCACATACTCTGTCTTTTCCGGTTTATGATTCCATTTTGCTGGCATTTTTAAATGATGCCAGTACAACAGTCTTTATGGAGCAGAATTATCAATACTTTTATACCAGAAACCATATTCAGAGTTATGTGGATGAACTTGCTTTGATTGAAAAAGCGGATATTATGCATATGGATATTTTGCAATGCATATTATCACGATATGTTTTTGGTGGAATGGTAAAAGCATATCTGTGGAAAGACGGTGTTGAACATCAGATTTTTGTTAATATATTGAAAAAGGCACGTCAGATTGTTGAATTTTGGAGTGAACCATTAATTATTGAAGATGAAATTCCTGCAGAGGGATACCCCGAAGAGGAAGAGTTTGCATATCCGGATGTGGATGAAGCAGACTGGACAGACGAAGAGTTTGCTGCGGTACTTGCCGGAGAACTGGATCCGAATGATATTCCCAGACTTCGTTGGGAAAAAGAACATGGTACGACGGCTTCTGGGGGAGCGGTTGCTTCGAATGTACCGGAAGTGGTATTGCCTTTTGATTATGAATTTCCGCCGGTTGATGATGAAGACTGGACAGATGAAGAGTTTGCGGCAGTGCTTGCAGGAGAGCTTGATCCAAATGATATTCCCAAGCTTCATTATGAGAGAGAAAATGGGGTTGTGGTTGTATTTGCACTTCCTGACGAGACGCCAACAGTAGAAGAGCCGGTTGGAGACAATGTAGAAGGATCTGTTTCAGTATTGACAGAGCCTTTGTCAGATATCCAGGAAGTTGTACTGCCGTTTGATTATGAATTTCCACCGGTTGATGATGAGGACTGGACGGATGAAGAGTTTGCAGCAGTGCTTGCCGGAGAACTTGATCCGAATGATATTCCCAGACTTCATTATGAGAGAGAAAATGGCGTTGTAGTTGTTTTTGCATCGGAAGAAGAAATTGCAGAAACAGAAGGCGCTACAGAGATGACGGAAGTAGAAGAACCGGCAAAAGAGGCAGTTGAAGAGCCGGAAGTAGAAGAATTAGTGGAAGAATCGGAAGTGGAAGAAGAGCTGGGTGAAGAATCAGAGGGAGAGCTGGTAGAAGAAGAACTAACGGGAGAGCCAGAAGAAGAACTGTTGGAAGAAGCATCAGAGGAACCGTTGGCAGAATCAGAGACAGAGCCGGCAGAAACAATAGATGAGCCAATAGAAGAAACTGTAGAACATCCGGAAGAATTGATAGAAGAGTTGGTAGCAGAAGTACCCGATGCACAAGAAGAAACGAACGAAGAAGCAGTTGAAGAAAATGCAGAAAATGTGACAGTGGATACGGTTGAACAGCCGGAAGTTGAAGAATCGGAAGAAGAAACTACAGAGGAGACGGTTGAAGAAACCGCAGAAGAATTGTGTGATGATGAGGAAACGGAGTCAGAGGAATAATGGGCGAGAAATCAGCACAAAAAAGACAATATATAATTAAGAAAGCCAGAGAAGTGTTTTCAAAAAGGGGATATAAAGATGTTACTATGAAAGATATCGTAGAAGCTTGTGAAATCAGCCGTGGTGGATTATATCTGTATTTTGACAGCACGAAGGATATTTTTCTGGCAGTCCTGAATGATTCGGAAGATGATGAAGAGGATGTTTTTTCAAAAGCAATTTCTCATAGAGCCAGCAGTTCGGATATATTGGCTTTATTTTTAAAAGAGCAGAAAAAAGAATTATGTCAGAAAAAGGAAAGTCTTATTCGGGCGACCTATGAGTTTTTCTTTGAAAACCGCTATCCGGTTAAAGAGAATCCGATGAAAATGCAATTTGATGCTGCGGTGCAGATTATTGAAAAACTGATTGCAGACGGCGTCAGGACCGGGGAATTTGTTTGTGCGGATCCTAAGGGATGCGCCAGCAATATGATGTATGTTTTAGAAGGACTGCGTGTGATGTCCCAGACCGTTGGTGTCAGTGAAAAAGCGGTCAATCAAGAAATCCTTTATTTGATGAAAGGGCTTCTGAAAGAAGAATCGTAGTATGATAGAGAATGTTACAAAAGCAGCATTATATGTTAATGAAAACCTTGTAATTCGAAGGAACCGCATCTGTCCCGAACACGGATATGAAGACCGTGGACGGATTTGTGTAGTCACAGGTGCCCATGGTGACGAATTAGAAGGTCAGTTTGTCTGTTATGAATTAATCAGACGGATTAAAGCTGAAAAAGAAAAATTAAGAGGTACGGTTGACATTTATCCGGCATTAAATCCACTTGGGATGGATACGGGGGTAAGAACCGTACCAATTTTGGATATGGATTTAAATCATATGTTTCCCGGGCAGAAAGACGGAACCATGATGGACAAAGTGATTGCATCCATTGTGGATTCGTTAAAAGGTGCAGAAGTTGTAATTGATGTACATGCATCAGATACGTTTGTGAAAGAAATTCCGCAGGCACGTATCAGTGAAGAGTTTGAAGATATGATGGTTCCGTATGCAAAACAACTGAATGTAGATTTGATCTGGATTAATGCAGCGACAACGGTTCATGAATCAAGCCTGGCATCCAGTATGTGCAAACTCGGCGTACCGGCGCTTATCATGGAAATGGGACTTGGAAATCGGATTAACAGAGAATACGGGGAGCAGGTTGTGGACGGTATTCTTCATTTGATGCATAAGCTTTGTTTATGGGAAGGTGAAGATATTCCGGTTAAGGAACCGCGCATTATCCGAAATGATGATATTTCTTTTATCCGAGCTTCGGAATCGGGAATTTTCATGCCACTTGCCGAGAATGACACCTTTGTCACAAAAGGAACTGTGTTAGGAGAGATGATTGATCCACTGCTTGGCGAAGTCATCTATCAGGTTAAGGCAAAATGTGACGGAAGACTGTTTACACTCCGCGAACATCCGCTTGCCTATGAAGGTGCACTGATTGGTCGTATTTTAAAAGAAGAAAAGGAGAAGTCATCATGAAAGAACAGATTATTTTTTCCATGAAAGCTCCTTATCGTGAAGATTTTCAAATCAAAGGTTATTCCTTTGGAAAGGGTATGAAAAGTGCCTGTATTTTAGGACCAATCCGGGGAAATGAGGTGCAACAGCTTTATATCTGTTCTCAGTTAATCAAAGCTTTGCGGGAACTCGAAAAGAATGGTTGTATTACCAATAATAAAGAAATACTGGTCATTCCCTGTATCAATTATTATTCGATGAATGTGGGAAGAAAATTTTGGCCCGTTGATAATACCGATATTAACCGGATGTTTCCGGGAAATGAAGAAGAGAGCACTTCTTCCAGAATTGCCAGTGGACTGCTTAAGGCAATCAAAGACTACAGCTATGGAATTCAGTTTGCCTCTTTCTATTTAAACGGAGAGTTTGTGCCCCATGTCAGGATGATGGAAACCGGATATCAAAACACATCTCTTGCTAATTTATTCGGTCTCCCTTATGTTGTGGTGCGGAAACCGCAGCCCATTGATACCAAGACCTTGAATTTCAATTGGCAGAATGAAATGACAGCTGCTTTTTCGGTTTATACCAATTCCAATGATCAGGTTGATGAAAAGAGCGCAAAGCAGGCTGTCGCAGCTGTTTTAAGATTTTTGACCCGTATGGGGCTGATTAAATACGAAAGTCATAGCGGTTATATTTCCCATATTATTTTAGAAGAAGATTTAAGCAATGTTTCTTCGACGAAAAGCGGAATTTTTAAGCGCCTGATTGAAACCGGACAGGAGGTCCGTTACGGTCAGGAACTGGGCTATGTGATAGACCCGTTTCTCGGTGACGTGGTTGAAACCATTGTTGCCGATACGGAAGGAATTGTATTCTTTTCACATACGGAGCCGTTAGTTAACGAAGGTGATATTGTTTATCGTCTGATTCACAGGCTACACGAATAACATAGTTTAACATCCTTTTCGGATTTGTGCCTCTGCATTTATAATATAGAAAGCGCGAGGACATATCCGTCACCCTCACAGAAATATATATCTTTGTCCGCGGAATTTGGCGAGGTTTCTTGGCATTTCTTAGCGGCATAAGCGAACAAAATTATGCCCGGTTTCAACTGTTCGAAGACGAAGTCTGAGTTTTGAAACCGGGCATTTTTAATTACGAAAACATTTTATAGGCAACCCGATAAAACCGAATTAGGATATCGGCATCCTTTTTCGTAATGGGAGCGCCGGAATAAATACATTTCTGAGTTAAGGAAAAGAGTTCGTTTATGGAAGTATTTTGCTTATGCAAAAATTCTTCCATTTGGCGGACTTTTTTATTTTGCTGATATACATGCATGTAATCAAGAATTCTGTCGCATAATTCTTCCGGCAGGCGAATGGATGTATTTTTGGCTTTCTTTTTTGCACTGGCTTCTTCCGGCAGATGAATTGTTGCTTTTTTTCCATTTTTTCCCGTTCTTTTTTCGACTTTGTTTTTCATACGGAGGTATTCAAAAATAATGGAGCTGGCATATATACCGTGACGATAGTCTCTGCGACGTTTCCGGTATGCGGTAAAAACACGGATACCTTTTAATAGGGCCGGTACGGACAAAATCAGGATAATGATGACAAGAAACCAGATGAAAACAGGGGAATTGCCAATCTGAACGGAGTTGAACAAATCGCTGTAATCGTTTTCTGTATAGTCTGTCTGATTGGTCTGGTTTTCCATATTGCCGGAAAAAAGACCTTGGAGGGCAGATAAAAATTCACTGTAGGATACTTCTTCTTTTTCTGTGGAAGGTGGTGTCATATCGACCGGAATCCAGCCGAAATTTTCAATGTATACTTCGGTCCATGCATGGGCATTTCCATCAGGGATTTCCACGGAAATTACATGGCTGTTTTCAATGGGATTTTCGCCGGAAAAGAAATCGTTGTATGCATAGTCGGCAATTTTACCGCTTTCCGAAATATTACTCTGGTCAATGACATAGCCTTCGACATAGCGTGCAGGAATTCCGTAGGAGCGTAAAAGCAGGGTTGCCGCCGTTGCAAAATGGGCACAATATCCTCTTTTCTGTTCCTTCAAAAAATAAGTGACATAGTCCTTATTGTACGGCGTTGCACCCGGAGACATATCATAGGTGTAATTGGAATACAAAAAGTCGCGAATCATGGTAATCTGTTCATCCATATCCGGACTTTCTCCGATGAGTTCGTGGTAAGAATCAATTTCATCGCGGATGGACATCGGAATGGATAAATAGTTATTGTAGGCTTCCGTTTTATATGCACGCACCATTTCCTGTTCTTCTTCGGTTTTATAAAAATCGTATAGGTTGGCATCGGAATTGGAAATGCCGTAATTGGATACGGAATAAGGAATAAATGATACCTCAATCGTCTGATCAAGAGCAGATACTCCGGTTAGTGTACTTTCTTTTGTTACCCGGCTGTGATCCGGGGCATTGGAAGTAAAATATGGAAGATACAGGTAATTGGTGGATGCATCTACATTTTCAATTTTCATTTTTGCACTCATGAGTGGTGCAATCTGATTAAACATTAGCTCATACATGGTTTTGCTTTCCATGAAAGCAATCTGATTTTCATCGACATTGCTGTAAATATAACCATTTTCCTGTGTAGGTGCCAGCCATTCGGTCGATGTATAGAATGCACCGGTATAACTTTTTAAATAAATCCGTTCAAAAGCATAGGGAACAAAGGTGACAATCAGGTCGGTTTCGTAATCGGGGCGTACGCTTCTGACACCACCCAGTTTGCCGCCGCTCATTCCGCCGGTTGCTTCATAACGGTTAAACATTCCGGAAATACCGGACTGTACCAGAATTTTAACATTTTCATCCAAAGAACTTTTTAAGGAACCGGAGTGTAAGGCTTCGCTTTCCGAGCTTTTTACACTTAAGGAACAGAAGATGGAAAAAAACAAGGCAATAATGCCTGCAAATGTACATAAACCGGCCATGGTGCGTGCATTTGATTTGTGAAATACATAAGATTTATCTTTCTTTTGATAAGAAAAATGATAGGTTTTCTGCTTCCCGGAATGAATAAAATGATAGTGACCGCTCAGTTTTAAAAAACATGTGGCAAAAAAAGCATAAAAAACAAAAACAAATGCTACATAGGATGGATATTGGCCGATATAAATACCCAACTGCAAAGGCCAGAAGGTAAAATTGAATACGGATAAATAATACATGTCATTGAAGATGGCGACATTGATCAAAATGGCAATGAAAATGCCGACAAAAATAGCGGTTGTAGTTACAGCCAAAAAACGATTGGATACAAGTTCTGTAGATTCACGGGTGAAATTAAGCAGAAAATGTTTGCTGTAAGCTTCGTTAAAAATATTGATAAAGGCCTGAAAACCACTGTTTGCAAGTGTACGGTTCCGAAACAGGGCACTTGTAAACAGCAAAAACAAAACCGGATAACCAATGTTAAAAATCCATTTTCTGACATGCATAAAGGATAATGCCATGGATACCAGAAAAATAACAGTAAAGACGGAGGCGTAGTTGTAAGAAATACGAAATTCTGTCAAGACTCCATGGATGCATCCAAACGTAGCGGAAAAAATAATGGAGCCTTTTACCAAGCAGTGAATGAGCGTATCGTTTTCGTCGTGTTTCTGATTATCCTGCAGGACAAATCCGGAAAATGGTGCTTCTTCTTGGGTAACGATATTCTTTTTTCGGAATAATGACGGATTAAGCAGTGACATCGTCGACTCCTTTGTGAGTTACATGTAATAGGGTACCTTTGTGAAGACCGGATTTTTCATAGATATCAAGTGCCAGATTTTCGGTTTCATATGCCGGTTCATAAAAGCATTCCGAAAAAGCATTGGTCAGGTCTTCTTTACAACGAATGGTTGACATAACAAAATCTTCTCGAGTTGTGGAATAATATGCAAAAACAAAAATTTCCTGTGCTTCTATCAATTCCAGTGCCAGACTGTGTGCCTCTTCCAAAGCACGGTCAAGCACATCAGATAAAGATGCGTCAAGAGCGCATGTGTCTTTGGACGGTTGGTATAGCTCTAAGAGTAAAAAGAATTCATTGGTCGATGTAGCCTCGTTTTCTTTTACCATGAGTTTGTCGATTTTGGAAGAAAGTTTCCAGTGAATTTTCTGCAACCGGTCACCGGGTCTGTATTCACGGATATCGGTTACATTGGAGGATACATTCCCCTTTTTTTCCGATTCTTCAAATTCATCAAACCCCTCTGTATAGATTGCCTCATGCTTGATTTCACCAACCCGCAAAGTCGGGAAAATACGTATCTGTGCTTTTAAATCGCAACTTTTTTGAAAATGAAAAAGATGCAGATAATCAAAACCTTCTATTTGTAAAACAGAAGCTTCATATAAGCCGCATTTTGTCAAAGTGACCGGAAATTCGAGCTGATTATCGGAATGAGCCCGCAGGGAAAGCAAATGTGTTTTTTGATCTTCATCACGATAGAAAAAAGAACAAAAGGACAGGGTTGCGGCAATGGAAGAGAATGGTAGTTTTGTAGGATTTTTGATCTGTACGATGATATTTGCAGTGCAGCCTTTTTGTGTCGTATTCGGATGAATTATCAGAACAGGCTGGAGATTATGAAAACAGCGTTTTGACAGATAATAGGAGATAGCTGGAAGACACAGTTCCAAAACTACGAGCATATAAAAGAAAGTCTGTTGATAGAAGAAAGCAAAAAAAACAGACATCAGAATAAAGAACAAATATGAGATAAAAGAGCCCAAAATACTTGGTGCAAGGTGTTTTTTCATATGCAAAAGCCTCCGGTGTCATAAAACGAAGAAAAACAGGAAAAAGGAAAGCTTAAAATCAGGAAAGCTTTGGAATCAAGATAGCTCTGGTACAGGAACCAGATCCAATGTTTGCTGTACAATATCAGCAGTGTCCTTTCCGGATGCTTTGGCTTTGGTAGATAAAATCATACGGTGGTTGCATACCGAATAAAATATTTTGTGAATATCCTGTGGAATGACATAATCCCTGTCCTGATAGCAGGCATATGCCTTTGCCATTTTTAGAATAGCAAGGGAGCCTCGGGGAGAAATCCCCTGGGTTAGTAAATCCGTGTTTCTGGTTGCTTCGGTAAGGGATACAATATAATCACAAATAGCGTCACTTGCGAAAACGGCATCGGCTTTATTCTGAAGATTTAACAAATCTGCCGTATTCATAACAGATGCGACTTCATCAATATGTTCCATGGAATGACCTTTTAAGATTTCGGTTGCGGATTTATGGTCAGGGTAACCGAGACTTAGACGCACAAAAAATCGGTCAAGCTGTGAATCCGGTAATTTCTGGGTGCCGGATGCACCAATGGGATTTTGTGTGGCAATGACAAAGAAAGGCGGCTCTAAGCTGTAAGTTACGCCTTCGATGCTGACACGTCGTTCCTCCATAACCTCTAACAAAGCAGATTGTGTTTTGGGTGAGGTTCGGTTTATTTCATCGGCTAAAAACAGATTGGTAAAAATAGCGCCTTTTCGGAATTCAAAATTGCCGGTTTCTTTATCGTACATGGAGAAACCGAGAATATCACTGGGTAAAACGTCCGGTGTAAACTGCATTCTTTTGTAGGATAAGCCGATAGCACGGCTTAGTGCGACTGCCAGCGTGGTTTTGCCGACGCCCGGAATGTCTTCTAAAAGAATATGTCCTTTGGCGAGGAGCGTACATAATACCATGTCCAATACATCATCTTTGCCCCGGATGACCTTTTTAATTTCTTCTTTTACAGATGCTAATGCCTGATTCATATGAAACCCCTTTTTATTATTTCTCCACCCATTCGCAATCCGTTGATTTTCTATCGAAAATCACTACTTGCTCATGTGTGGGCGGGTCAATAAATAACAATTCTTATCCTGCAAGCAGGAACGAATTGTTATTTTTGACCCTATATATATCATATTTTATATACTTATTATAAGCAAGAAAAATTATATAAAATTCACTTTTCGAATTCGTTTTTCAACTGTCTGAAGACGAAGTCTGAGTTTTGAAACCGGGCATTTATAAATATTTTATGAGCATACCGCTTAGAATGACTAAAAACCGAAGTGCGAGGCGGATAAAGATATAGATTTCTGTAAGGCCCCCCCGAATTCAGCAAAAAACTGTTGAAAAATGTTTTTTCTTCATGGCGAAAATCAGTAGAAAACAGACCAAGATAGTTGAAAATGGATGGCTGTATGTGCTATAATTAGTCGATTATGCGAAAGGATAAGCAGGTGACAGCAATGAAGGCATTTTTAATCTTGGAAGATGGTACTGTTTTTGAAGGAACGCATATCGGCGCTGATAAAGAGGTTATCAGTGAAATCGTATTCAATACTTCGATGGCAGGCTATCTGGAAGTGTTAACCGACCCCTCGTATGCGGGACAGGCGGTTTGCATGACCTATCCGTTAATTGGCAACTATGGTATATGCAGAGAGGATATGGAATCAAGAAAGATCTGGCCTGACGGATTTATTGTCAGAGAACTTTCCCGTATTCCCAGTAACTTTCGTTGTAATGCAACAATTCAGGATGTTTTGTGTGAGTATGACATTCCGGGGATTGCCGGTATTGATACAAGAGCCCTGACCAAGATTTTACGGGAAAAGGGCACCATGAACGGAATGATTACGACCCATGAGCCTACGGATCTTGAATTGATAAAAGAAAAGTTAAAAGCCTATACGGTAGGTAATGTGGTTGATATTGTTACATGTGAGCAAAAATACAGTTTAAAAGGTTCTTCGGATCTTTCAGAAAACGGACCGATATCCGGTTCTGCTAAATACACCGGCGAAAAAGAAATGAGACCGTCTTTGGTCAGAGCATTAAACGGTGCCGGAAAAAAAGTGGTTCTTCTGGATTTGGGAGCCAAAGATAATATTGCGAGAAATCTTGTTCAGAGAGGATGCGATGTGACGGTTTATCCGGCACGCACCTCTGCAGAAGAAATTTTGGCGGATCAGCCGGACGGTATTATGTTATCAAACGGGCCGGGAGATCCCAAGACTTGTACAGTCGTAATAGAAAATATCAAAAAGTTATATGAAAGCAACGTTCCGATTTTTGCCATTTGCCTGGGACATCAGTTGATGGCATTAGCAACGGGAGCAGATACTTACAAGATGAAATACGGCCACAGGGGCGGAAATCATCCGGTTAAGGATTTGGCGACAGGAAGAGTATATATTTCTTCTCAAAATCACGGTTATGTTGTGGATATGGAGAGGCTTGATCCTTCCATTGCCACTCCGGCATTTGTCAATGTAAATGATGGCACCTGTGAAGGACTTGCGTATACGGGCAAAAATATTTTCACAGTCCAGTTCCATCCGGAAGCATGTCCCGGACCTCAGGATTCGGGTTACTTGTTTGATCGGTTTATTCAGATGATGGAGGTGGAGAAAGATGCCTAAGAATCCCAATGTTAAAAAAGTACTGGTAATTGGTTCCGGACCGATTGTAATTGGTCAGGCAGCAGAATTTGATTATGCGGGAACACAGGCCTGCAGATCATTAAAAGAAGAAGGTGTGGAGGTTGTTTTGGTCAATTCCAACCCTGCCACCATTATGACCGATAAAAATATCGCGGACAGAGTGTATATTGAGCCTCTGACGGTTAAGGTATTAGAGCAGCTAATTGAGAAAGAAAAACCGGACAGTATTCTGCCGACCCTTGGAGGACAGGCCGGACTGAATCTGGGTATGGAGTTAGAGGAAAGCGGGTTCTTAAAATCCCACAATGTGACTTTGCTCGGAACGACAGCCACAACCATCAAAAAAGCGGAAGATCGTCAGGAATTCAAAGATACGATGGAAAAAATCGGAGAACCCTGTGCTGCATCTTTAGTTGTGGAAAATGTGGAAGATGGTGTTGCATTTACCAATACCATCGGATATCCCGTGGTGCTTCGTCCGGCATATACGCTTGGGGGTTCCGGCGGCGGTATTGCACATAATCAGGCAGAACTGGAAGAAATTCTGGAAAACGGACTTCGTCTTTCCCGTGTTGGACAGGTTTTGGTTGAGCGTTGTATTGCCGGCTGGAAAGAAATCGAATATGAAGTGATGCGCGATAGTGCAGGCAACTGTATTACCGTATGTAATATGGAAAATATTGACCCTGTCGGTGTTCATACCGGTGACAGTATTGTTGTGGCACCTTCCCAGACCTTGGGTGATAAGGAGTACCAGATGCTTCGTACTGCCGCACTCAATATTATTGATGAACTTCAGATTACCGGTGGCTGCAATGTTCAGTTTGCATTGCACCCTACGAGTTTTGAATACTGTGTTATCGAAGTAAATCCGCGTGTAAGCCGTTCTTCTGCACTTGCATCCAAAGCGACGGGTTATCCCATTGCCAAAGTTGCTGCCAAGATTGCTTTAGGCTATACACTCGATGAAATCAAAAATGCCATTACCGGCAAGACCTATGCCAGCTTTGAGCCGACGTTGGATTACTGTGTCGTAAAGATGCCAAGGCTTCCTTTTGATAAATTCATTACCGCAAAGCGCACGCTTACCACACAGATGAAAGCGACCGGCGAGGTCATGAGTATCTGCAATAATTTTGAAGGGGCTTTGATGAAAGCACTCCGTTCTTTAGAGCAGCATGTCGATTCCTTAATGAGTTATGATTTTTCGGAATATTCCGTGGAAGATTTAAAGGAGCGTTTGCAAATTGTAGATGACCAGCGCATCTTTATTATTGCGGAAGCAATCCGCAAAGGAATGGATTATGAAACCATTCATGATATTACCAAAGTTGATATCTGGTTTATTGATAAAATCGCCATTCTGGTTGAGATGGAACAAGAATTAAAAAACTCTAACCTTACAGTAGAGTTGCTAAAAGAGGCGAAACGTCTGGAATTCCCGGATAGTGTGATTGCAAAGCTTACCGGAAAGAGCGAGACAGAGATTCGTCAGATGCGTTATGACAATGGTATTGTTGCCGCATTCAAGATGGTAGATACCTGTGCTGCAGAGTTTGAGGCGGCTACCCCGTATTACTATTCCGTATTCGGTTCCGAAAATGAAGCCGTAGAAACAAGACCGGAAAAGAAAGTTCTGGTTTTGGGCTCCGGTCCGATCCGTATCGGCCAGGGTGTAGAATTTGATTATTGTTCCGTTCATGCCACATGGGCATTTTCAAAAGCAGGCTATGAAACCATTATCGTAAATAACAATCCGGAAACAGTTTCCACCGACTTTGACATTGCGGACAAATTGTATTTTGAGCCTTTGACACCGGAGGATGTGGAAAACATTGTCCGTCTGGAAAAACCGGACGGAGCTGTGGTTCAGTTTGGCGGTCAGACGGCAATCAAATTAACGGAAAGTCTGATGAAGATGGGAGTTCCGATTTTAGGTACTAAAGCCGAAGATGTGGATGCTGCCGAAGACCGAGAGTTGTTTGATAAGATTTTGGAAGAAACCGGTATTCCGAGGGCAGCGGGCGGAACCGTATATACAGCAGAAGAAGCAAAGGAAGTTGCCAATAGACTTGGTTATCCGGTACTCGTTCGTCCATCCTATGTACTGGGTGGACAGGGCATGCAGATTGCATTAAACGATGCCGAGATTGAAGAGTTTATGGCGGTCATCAACCGTTATGCCCAAGATCATCCGATTTTGGTAGATAAATATTTACAGGGAAAAGAGTTGGAAGTTGATGCTGTCTGTGACGGCACTGATATCTTAATTCCGGGTATTATGGAACATATTGAGCGTACCGGTGTACATTCCGGAGATAGTATTTCCGTATATCCGGCACCGACAATCAGCGATAAGGTCAGAGAGACGATTGCGGAATATTCCAGACGTCTTGCAAAAGCACTGCATGTCATCGGTCTGATTAATATTCAGTTTATTGCCATGGGTGATGAGGTTTATGTCATTGAAGTCAATCCCAGATCTTCGCGTACCGTTCCCTATATCAGTAAGGTCACGGGAATTCCGATTGTAGATCTTGCAACCGAAGTGATTATCGGTAAAAAAATCAGGGATTTGGGATATGAGCCCGGACTTCAGCCCAGAGCCGATTATTTTGCAATCAAAATGCCGGTATTCTCTTTTGAAAAAATCCGTGGTGCGGAAATCAGCCTAGGACCGGAAATGAAGTCTACCGGAGAATGTCTTGGTATTGCCGAAAGCTTTGATGAGGCTTTGTATAAAGCATTTTTAGGAGCCGGTATTGATCTTCCCAAGCACAAACAGTTGATTATTACCGTAAAAGATGCGGACAAAGGGGAAGCTATTGAAATCGGCAGACGTTTTGAAAAACTGGGATATACGATTTATGCAACACGCTCTACGGCAAAGGCATTAAAAGATGCCGGTGTTGCAGCCAGAAAGGTTAACAAGATTCAGCAGGAATCACCGACAGTCATGGATTTACTGCTTGGACACCGTATCGATCTGGTAATTGACACACCGACACAGGGACGTGATAAGTCAAGAGATGGTTTCTTAATCAGGAGAACCGCGATTGAAACCGGTGTCAATTGTCTGACAAGCTTAGATACGGCAAATGCACTTCTGACAAGTTTGGAAAACGGAAAGAAAGAAAAATTAAATCTGATTGATATTGCCACAATCTGATTTCTTTCGCTATAGCTTAATGTTGGCAAAAGGTATTATCACCATGCAATTGTGGGGTTAGATGGTGAAATGCTATGTAATGATGGAGAGTCGCATGTTTAAATTAAAAAAAAGAAATGCACAGGGAAGTGCACGAAAAAATCTCATACCGCCAATTATTATTTTAGGCACTTTGGCTTTTTTGGGAATTCTGATAGCCTGTTTTGTACATATTCGTCTGATTCGTGATAATCTGAAAGACGTGATCAGTGAACAGTATGAATCTCAACTGGAAGTTGCCGAAAAGGCAATGAGCGATCGCATGAAGGACATTGAAAAAAAATCCAACAGTGCCTGTGAGGAAATTGTAGATAAGATGTCTAAGCAGTACTCGGATGCTCAGATTATACAGGTTCTGTCAAAATATGCGACTTCGGATGACATTACAGATTTATGTTATATTTCAGAAGAAGGAATTGCAATTTATGCAGATGGCGAAGTTCGTAATGTCAGGGAACGTTTTGTTGATCTTAGCAAAATTACAAAAAATTGTTTTTATGTGGTAAATGATTATTTCTTAAATCAGGAAATATATATGTTACTTTATGTTGTTCCTGTTTTTGTTGAGGAAGAATTTCAAGGAATCGTTGTAGCTTCCCAGAACTGTGCTCATATGATTGAGAGTGAGGCTTTTGCCAATATGAAGAGTATCGGTGATATCTATGTATTGGATCGAGATACGCATATTTTGGCAACTACTTATCCGATGGAGAGTGCACAGAATAAATATGAGAATTTTCTGGATTTTTCAACCAATATGTATCATATCAGCAACCGGTTGGATTCTGTTTTGAAATCGGCTATTGAAAATGCAACACCGGATGGTGAAACCGTTGTATGCCAGAATAAGGATGGTGCAAAATATTATCTGACCTATGTCACGGTGGATGGTTATGAAGATGTGGTGGTGGCCCTTTTTTATTCGGATGAAGCTTTCAACATGAGTGAAAGCCGGATTGTCGGTAGTACGGTGGGCACAGTGGCAATTATCATCATTTTGATGATGTTATTGTTGGTTGTAGAACTGTTAAGCAGTGCCAGAGCCAATAAAATGATCGAGAAATTTGCGTTTGAAGATGAAATTACCGGTGGTAAAAATCTGAATTACTTTAAGCAGGAAGCAGCTGAAATTCTGAAACGTTATAAAGGAATGGCATTTTCGGTTCATCGATTTGATATATCGAATTTCCGGTATATCAATGAAGCATACGGACATGAAAAGGCAGACCTTTTACTTAAAGTAATTACAGAGGAAGCGGAGAGTATCTTTTCATCCAATGAAATCTGTGTTCGTATGAATGCGGATCAGTTTGTTCTGCTGACCAAAAACACTTTGGACTTGGAAGAAAGATTGTTTGTTTTTACGGATAAGGTAAATGCGAGAGCCTTGGACATCGGTATTCGTTATCCAATCAAGTTTAAAAGGGGTGTCTATAAAATTCAGGATACCTCCGAAGATATTTCAATTGTAATCGATAAAGCTAATGCGGCCAGAAAAGAGTTGAACGGAGAAGAAAAAGAAAGTGTTGCCGTATACTCAGATAAAATGGTCAAGGATATGCGTAAAGTCGATATGATTGAATCGACGATGGAAAGAGCTTTATTTAACGGAGAATTTAAGCTGTTTGTTCAGCCTAAATGGGATATCAGTGAAAATCACCTGTATGGTGGAGAGGCTTTGGTACGATGGATACGCGACGACGGAACCATGGTATATCCTTCTGATTTCATACCGGTTTTTGAAAAAAACGGTTTTATCGAGCAACTGGATATGTACATGCTCGAAAGTTCGTGCCAGCTAATCCGTCAGCTTGTAGATGCCGGAAAGCCGGTTTATCCGATTTCGGTAAACCAGTCGCGAGTTCTTCTTCATAATCCACAGTATCTGGAAAAAGTAAAAGAAGTACTTCAGCGTTATGATATTCCGAAAAGAAGTATTGAACTGGAAGTTACAGAGACGGTTCTGTTCATGGATCAGGGCAAAATGCTTTCTATCATGAACAATTTGAAGGCCGAGGATATACCACTTTCCATGGATGATTTCGGTTCCGGCTATTCGTCCTTAAATATGTTAAAGGACTTCCCGTTTGATGTATTAAAAATTGACAAGGAATTCTTCAGCGAATCCATTACATCAGAGGCTTCCATCCTGATTTTGACCAAAATTGTTGAGATGGCACATGGTCTTGGTATTAAAGTTATCTGTGAAGGTGTAGAAACCAAGGATCAGGTTGAAATGCTTCGTAAAATTGGAGTACGTTATGTACAGGGATACTATTATTCAAGACCGATTCCGGGAGCCAGATTTTTAGAGCAGTTCTGTGATTTGGATGTTTTTTCCGATGCTTCCATAAACGGAGCAAAGAAAAATGATGAGACTGCCAAAGAATTGGTGGCAGCCGAAGCACAACGGGTTGCCAAAATGAATGAGACAGAGCAAAAGTCTGAAGAAAAAGAGAAATCGGACAAAAAACGGAAATCCAAAGAACAGAAGTCTGAAGAAAAAGTGAAAGTGGATCAAGAGGAGAAGTCCGAGAAATAAAACAATTTGGAAATCAAAATGAAAGAAAACTACCAAAAAAAATTGGATGATATTTTATGTAAACCTGAAACGACAGGAAAAAAGCTGCTCATTCACTGTTGCTGCGCACCGTGCAGTAGCTATGTATTGGAATATCTGGGCAACTATTTTTCCATTACGGTTTTATATTACAATCCAAACATCACAAGCGAGTCAGAATACCGTAAGCGCGTGGAAGAGCAAAAACGTCTGATTGATGCATTTAATGCGGAAAAAAAGTGTAAGTATCCTATTTCTTTTATCGAGGGAGATTATCATCCGAATTTGTTTTTTGAGGCCGTAAGAGGACATGAAAAGGACAAAGAAGGAGGTAAGCGGTGTGAAATCTGCTTTGAAATGCGATTAAACGAAGCTGCTCATCTTGCAAAAGAAGGTGGATTTGATTTCTTTACGACATCTTTAACCATCAGTCCGCTCAAAAATGCGGAAAAGCTCAATGACATCGGCTCATCTTGTGGGGAAAAGTACGGCATCGCCTTTTTGCCGTCCGATTTTAAAAAGAAAAACGGATACAAGCGTTCCATTGAGCTATCTAAGGAATATGATTTATACAGACAGAATTTCTGTGGCTGTATTTTTAGTCAGAATGAAATAAAAAATGAGGGATAAAATGAAAAAATTTTTAGATTTAATTTCAGAAGAAATGAAACAGGCATTTATTGAAGCAGGATATGACGGCGAGTTAGGCAAGGTATCGGTATCAAACCGGCCTGATTTGTGCGAATATCAATGTAACGGGGCCATGGCGGGTGCGAAACTCTATCATAAGGCACCGATTATGATTGCAAATGATGTTGCGGCAAAATGTGCAGACAGCAAGGTATTTGCATCGGTGGAAGCAGTGGCTCCCGGATTTTTAAATATTCGTCTGGATGAACAGTTTATTGCCAATTATCTGGAAGAAATGAAAGCTGATAAAAAATATGGGCTTGAAGAAGCAAAAGAGCCGTCAAAGATCGTGATTGACTATGGTGGACCGAATGTCGCAAAACCTCTACATGTCGGTCATTTACGTTCTGCCATCATTGGAGAGAGCATAAAGCGGATTGCCAGATACAACGGTCATGAGGTAATCGGTGATATCCATTTAGGAGACTGGGGTCTGCAGATGGGCTTAATCATTACCGAATTAAAAGAAAGACAGCCCGATCTTCCATATTTTGATGAAAATTTTGAAGGAGAATATCCAAAGGAAGCACCGTTTACGATTTCAGAACTAGAGGAAATCTATCCGGCTGCCAGCCTGAAATCAAAAGAAGATGCATCATATAAAGAACGCGCCATGGATGCGACCTTTAAGCTTCAAAACGGTGTCAGGGGATATCGTGCATTATGGAATCATATTATTGCTGTTTCTGTTTCTGATCTTAAGAAAAACTATGAGAAATTAAATGTGGAATTTGATTTATGGAAAGGGGAATCCGATGTCCATGATGTCATTCCCGGTATGGTCGAATACATGAAACGGGAAGGATATGCACATGAATCCGAAGGGGCTTTGGTAGTTGATGTAAAAGAAGAGACCGATACCAAGGAAATCCCGCCCTGTATGATTTTAAAAAGTGACGGTGCTTCTTTATACAATACGACGGATTTGGCGACCATTAAGGAGCGTATGGAAGAAATCAAGCCGGATCATATCATTTATGTCGTAGATAAAAGACAGGAGTTGTACTTTACACAGGTGTTCCGTTGTGCACGCAAGACCAAGCTGGTTACGCCCGAAACCAAACTGACCTTTGTTGGTTTTGGTACGATGAACGGTAATGACGGTAAACCTTTTAAAACCCGTCAGGGTGGTGTTATGCGTCTGGAAAATCTGATTCGCGATATCAACGATCAGATGTATGAAAAGATTGTATCAAACCATGAAGTAGCAGAAGATGAAGCGAAAAAAACAGCGCAGATGGTAGCACTGGCTGCCATTAAATATGGTGATTTATCCAATCAGGCAAGTAAAGACTATATCTTTGATGTGGAACGCTTTACTTCTTTTGAGGGAGATACCGGACCGTATATTTTATATACCATTGTACGTATTAAATCAATTTTGGCAAAATATGCCGCAACCGGAAAAAATGCGGATCAGGCATCTATTTTAAAAGCAGAAAGTGCTGCGGAAAAAGAACTGATGATGAATTTGGCAGGCTTTAATGCCATGATGGAAAATGCCTGGGTGGAAATGGCACCGCATAAAGTGTGTGCATATATTTATGATTTAGCAAATGCATTTAACCACTTCTATCATGCAACAAAAATTATGCAGGAGGAAGATGAGGTTAAGCAGGCAGGATATATTGCATTGTTACGATTAACCAAGGAAATCCTGGAAACATGTATTGATGTACTGGGATTTAGTGCACCCGATCGGATGTGATGGAATGGAATTTTTCAGAGTCAATGAACATATGGTCAAATGTGTTGTGACAGAACAGGACATGGACCAGTATGATGTTTCAATTGAAGATTTTTTTACACGCAGTGAAAATGCCATGGAATTTTTGCATGTCATTGTGCAACAGGCGAGTGAAGAAGTGGGGTATAAGCCGCAGGGGCCTCTGACTTCTCTTCAGATTGCGCCGGTTAAGGAACATGGATTGGCCATCTTTTTGACGGAGAAACCGCAATTTGATCTTCGAACTGTGATAAATGCTTTAAAAAAGGATGCGGGTATTGCGATTCCCGATGAAGTCTTTGATCAGGTTGAAAATGCAACGGACGAAGAGCGGACGGAGCTTTTTCAGAAGTTTTTGCAAAACATTCATAAAGAGATTGAAAAAGGGCTGGATGACACCATTCGAACGAATTCGGATGGAACAAGACATCTTGTCAGTCTGGATCGAAAAATATTTGCTTTTGACAGAGTTTCCGATCTGTTAGGATATGTCAAAGCCGTGGAACTGCCGGTTGAAGTTGGAAGCAGCTTGTATAAAGATCATGACCATGATACCTATTATTTGATTGTTGATAGAAATGAATCAGAGGCCGGAACACTGGCAGGAGTGTATCTGACAGCATATGAATACGGACATTTTGTTTCAGAAAAGGCAGAGCATGCATTATTTATTAAAGAACATTGTGAATGTCTGATTGCAGAGAATGCGATTGGGAAACTGAAAGGAAATTAACATGTATTCGGATTGCAAAGTAAGGGAACAATTTGGATATAGAATATAAGGAAAATGGAATAATCCGAATTGATGATAGAAGGAAAACGGAATAAATCGAATAGAAGATAGAAGAAAAATGGAACAGACCGGATATATGACAGTAATATAATCGAGCAATATTAAGAGAGCGTGAATTATGAATAACGAATTAACGAAAAGTGATATTGAAAAAATGCAGGAGGAAATCGAATACCGTAAAATTACGGTCCGACAGGAACTCTTAGAGCATGTGAAAACGGCAAGGGCACATGGTGACCTAAGCGAAAATTTTGAATATAAGGCTGCCAAGAAAGAAAAGAATGCCAATGAAAGCCGTATCCGTTTTTTGGAACGTATGATTAAGACTGCGGTGATTGTATCGGATGAATCTCCGGAAGATGAAGTCGGTATCAATAAAGAAGTGACCGTTGAGTTTTGTGATGATCACAGTGAAGAGACTTATTGCATCGTGACAACGATGCGTGAAAATTCGCTAAAAGGACTGATTAGCACAGAATCACCTGTGGGAAAAGCTCTGATGGGGCATAAGGTAAATGATAAGGTTACGGTTCATGTTAATGATAATGTAAGCTATGATTTGTTAATTAAGAAAATTGATGTTATGAAAGAAGATGTCGGGCTAAATAAATTTTAGCCCGACATTTTAATGTTCCCATTTCGGATTTGTGTTCTGACCGGTTTCATTGTGTGTCTTTGGTCAAGCTTGGTTTCTTGGACATCCCATGCATCCGCCACAGTTACCACCGGGAGCTGTCTGCTGATTTGATATTTGATTTATGTCAACCTGCATATCCATGAGACTTGCAGGTGATGTTAACATGCAAATTGCCTGAGAAGAAATGCCTTCACCGCTACCGGTGAAACCTAAACCTTCTTCGGTTGTAGCTTTTACGTTGATTTGTGTTATGTCAACTTCTAGAGCGTCCGCAATATTTTGCCGCATTTGGTCAATATAGGGACGCATTTTAGGCTGTTGCGCAATAATGGTAGCATCAATGTTTTCAATCATGAAGTGATTTTCTTCCAATAAGCTTCCCACATGTTTTAATAATTCGATACTGGAAATTCCTTTGTATTTTTCATCGGTATCCGGAAAATGTTTGCCAATGTCTCCGAGTGCAGCGGCACCAAGTAAAGAATCCATAATCGCATGCAATAATACATCGGCATCGGAGTGACCTAAGAGACCTTTTTCATAGGGGATGGTTACACCACCCATGATTAAATCGCGGCCTTCTACTAATTTGTGAACATCATATCCCATTCCTATTCGCATAAATCCACCTCATTTAGGAGTAATAATTCATGTTTGTTATCCAATAAGCAGAGCATTATTTGCATGAACTTCTTCATTATCAAAGAAATCTGGTTGAAAAGTTATAAATTTTAGTACATCTGAGGGCGTAGCCGAAGGATTAGTATTTAGATACTCTGTTATTAGGTATAAATGAGTTTCTTTTTCTTCGGCATAATCAATAACACTATCAACAAATTCGAAATAAGAATTTGGAATTGCATTTAATCTACTAAATAGTTCTTCCATATAATCATCTCTTTCTTGATTTAATTTTTCTTCGCATATATATATTATATTGATTGAAACCATGATTTTCAAAATAATATCTATATGCTATGTTATCCAATCCATATGAATAATGTACACAATATTCTTGTCCATTATACTTGCTATAATTAGTGTTAATTTCGTGTTCGATTTTAGTTTTTTCTTTTGGGCTCAAACGGTAAGGCTTAAGTTCAAATGGTTTATTTATTGTTTCAAAAACCATAAAATTACCTTTCTATAAGTATAGCATGATTATATGTTTAAAGTAAATCCATATAGGCCAGATCAGGATTAATGTCAACATTCTAAAAAAATCTATTAATTTTAGTGCACTATGCGGAATTGGGAAAACAGTTTTCATAAACAAATTACAAGACATAGCTTTTCTTTATCTGTACAAGAAAGAACAGATGACCAATTAAAAAAGCAATAGAAGAACCGTATAAGAATAGTGATGATAAAATAATTCAAGAGTTTCATAATTGATAATAAAGAAGAATTTTTTGCTTTATTAGATGTTAGATTTTTAAAGTTAGATATGAGAGATGTTTAGATGGTGAAAATGAAAATCCCAAAAACCTTGAAAAATGAAAGTTTTCGGGACCTATCGGAATAGCGAGAGGGGGATTCGAACCCTCGACACTACGGGTATGAACCGTATGCTCTAGCCAACTGAGCTATCTCGCCATATAAATGGGACCTATAGGGCTCGAACCTATGACCCTCTGCTTGTAAGGCAGATGCTCTCCCAGCTGAGCTAAGATCCCATTTTTTGTTTCGATTACTTTTTGCAACCGACTTTGTTAGTATATATTAAATGCATTGTACTTGTCAAGCAATTTTATAATTATTTTTCATTATTCTTGCCATTATTCTTTTTCATATTTTTTCATTATTTTCCCAATAATAGCGCAATGCTATTTTTCCGGTACTCTTTCCAATTATATCCAATAAATCACAATGCTTTCCATTGTTTTACATTGTTTACCCTTTATACGGAACAACCTTACATCCGTTTGTAGCAATGACAGAACAGGGTTTATCAAAGGTAACAGAAGTTCCTTCCAGTGTTTCAATTTTGCCGCCTGCTTCTGTTAAAATAATACAACCGGCTGCATAGTCCCAAGGCTGTAATATCAGTTCAAAAAACAGTTCAGCTCTTCCCGAAGCAATCAGGCAGATGTCAAGCGCTGCCGTCCCTGTGCGTCGTAAATCCAGCGCCTGTTTAAAATAGTGATGCGCCATATCAAATGCCTTATCATTTAATTCTTTATAATAGGGAGCTGTCCCAAACAATACAATACCTTCTGACAATGGCTTATCCGATACCTTAATTGGTTTTTTATTCAAAAATGCCCCGCAATCTTTCTTTGCTGTATACATCTCATCTAAATAGGGGTTGTAAACAACGCCGATATAAGGTTGTCCATCTTTTAATAATCCGACTGAAATCACACTGGCTTTCAAATCGCGAACAAAATTAGCAGTTCCATCGATTGGATCAACAACAAAAGCATAGCCATTATGAATATCGGCATGCATGTCCTCTTCTTCACCAACAAACACAGCTTCGGATAATACAACTGCCAGATCTTTTTGTAGCTTTTCCTGAATCTTTTTATCGTATACCGTCACAAAATTTCCATGACCTTCTTTTGATGACACAAAAGATGAAGTTCGATCCGCATGTAGCAATATTTCTCCACATTCTCTTACGACTTTTTCTATCTGTTCTACTAAACAATTCATATGCATTTCCTGCCTGTTTTCTTCTTTTATTAAAGTCTGTTACATTGTATAGTATTTTATTCTCTTTTTCAAGACAAAGGAATATTACAATAAATCCTTGTTACATTTGAAAATGGAGAAAAGAGATTATTTGATAAAACAAAATTGCAAGGAAGTGCATTCGAACCTTTAAAACAGGATGAAGTATTTAAGAAGATAAGTATTTATCATGGGATTATAACTTGGACAGTTACTTTTTTTATATTCAATGATTTCAGGCTACGGTTTTGCAACAACGATAGCGCTTCGGTCGTCGAATTATCTTTATTTCAAGACTTGTTTTCTCGTGTGTATCTATGATACATTATTGAACAGTTTATTGCGCATTACATCAATATGCAGTAAAAATGATATTCGGCAAAATGCTCGAAAGAGTATGACGCAAAGCTATAGGGCCTGAAATTATAGTGTGGCAGCCCTGTTTTTTGAATACTCTTTTAAGTGCTGGATTTGAGCTGATGTACAGAAAGAAGTTGTAGCCCCAAGGCATGGTAAGGCGTCGATTTGGGCCTGCAGTCGGAAAAACTATAGGTCCAATTTCAGAAATGAAGATAGAATACATATTGAAAAAACTATACTTTTCGAAGAATAGATATTGAAAAAACGATAATAAACTATATAATAATCAAAAAGGATTAATTTTATGATATACTTTTTTCTATAAGGGAGAGTTATCTGTGAGTAAAACCAAAAATATCTTTTTGAGCATTTTGCCGAACATTTTTCTTATCTTATTTACAGTATTTATTATCGTTTTTAAAATACCCAAAGAATTGGAAGTTATTGCAGAGGATTCTTTATTTCAAGAGCCGGATGCGATTCCAAATCAGATTAAGATTATTGCTATTGACGAGACAACGTTATCGGAGCTTGGTCCCTATTCGGATTGGGACAGGCAAATTTTTGCAGATTTAATCGGAATATTAAATAAAGACCCGCAAAATAGTCCATGCCTGATTGGAATGGATGTGATTTTTACGGGGACAAATTATTCGGAAGGTGATAAAGCACTTGTCGATTCTGTAAAAAAGGCGGAAAATGTCCTGTTTGCATCCAAACTGGAAAGTGATTGCCGGATTGTGGAGACACAAAAAGGTTATGCATTGGAAAGCAGTATTACAGGTGAAACGACTGCATTTGAAGAATTGGATGCAGTATCCCGTTCAGGCTTTACAAATATCATATTGGATGAAGACGGATATGTCCGCAAGGTATATACGACGGTATCATCGGAAGGTGTCTTATACAAAAGTTTTTCTTTTCAGATAGCAGAGAGTATCTGTGGAAAAGAACAGCTTTCGGATCTTCCGTCCGTTGTTGAAATTCAGTATAGCGGCAATCCCGGTGATTTTGAAACGATTTCCATGTCGAAGGTATTGGATGGGAGTGTTCCTATCGGATATTTTGCGGACAGTATTGTGCTTGTCGGTGCACATGAAGAGGGAATGCTTGATTCCTATCGTGTACCGATTAATCACGCAGCTGAAATGTATGGGGTAGAGTGTCATGCGAATGCTGCCTGGGCCTTTGCGACAAACAGACGTATTTATCCCGCTCCGGTTTGGACGGAGGTACTTGTTGCGTCAATTTTAATAGGCTTATTCAGTATTCTGATAAGAAAGTGCAGGGTACGGACGAAGCTATTTGCAACATTGGGAATGACCATTTTGTACCCTTTGTGTGCATTGCTTGTTTTCCGAATATCGGGTGTCCGCTTTTCGGTATTATATGTGCCGATAGCCGCTGTTGTAGCATTCTTTGTTTTTCTGCTTATCCGATATGTCGGTCTTCAAAAGGAACGTGCCGATGAGATGCAAAAGATGCTTTTCTCCATGGCTGATTGTATGGCGGAAGCCATTGAAGGTAGAACTCCATATAATGCCAATCATACAAAAAATGTGGCAAAGCGTTCGCTTCAGATGCTGGATTATATAAACAGGATGCATAAAGAAAAAAGAACGGAACTTCATTTTTCTAAAAAAGATAAAAATCAGATGTACCTTGCAGCGATGTTGCATGATATAGGAAAAATGGATGTTCCTTTGGAAGTCATGGATAAGCCGACAAAACTTGGACATCTGGAAGCTCCCTTGCGTGCAAGACTGGAAATGATCTCCTTAAAGCTTGAAAATGATGCGCTTACGGGTGCACTTCCCCGCAAAGAAGCAGATGAACGGATTGCAGAGATTCAAGCCTTTTTAGAAAAACTTGGTGGATTTAACTGTGGCCGTCCGTTAAAAGATGATGAATGGGAAATGATTGACCATATCGGGAAGACAGAATATGTTTCGCCGGATGGAGAAAAAATACCCTACCTGACAACTGAAGAATGGGATGATTTACATATTAAGGCGGGAACACTTTCAGAGCATGAGCGAACCATTATGCAGAGTCATGTTGTATATACGGATAAAATTCTGAGCCATATGCATTTTGGAAAGGATTATCAGGATGTAAGGGCAATGGCGTCAAATCATCACGAACTATTAAATGCAAAGGGGTATCCGAACGGAATTGGTGAGGATAAGCTGGATGTTATGACGCGAATTCTTACGATTATGGACATCTATGATTCGTTGATTGCGGATGACCGCCCGTATAAAAAACCGAAGCCCGTCAAAGTTGCTTTTAACATTTTAAGTGAAGAGGCAGAGCTTGGGAAAATCGATTTGGATCTTCTTGCCATTGCAAAGGAAATCTGGTTAAAAGAAGATGAATGAGAAAAACGGGGAGAAGACCTAGATTTTCTCTCTTTTTTGATTCTACAATTTGTGATATAATAATTACAATTATACGGTAAAGGGGCCGTAGGTCATGGCATCTTACAAATGCCATATTTATGTTAAAAGGGGTGTGATTTGTTATGAAGTTTAAACAAAAAATCTTATTATTAGTTTTAGTACCATTAATATTAATGAGCACAATATTGGCTATGATAACCATATTCATAGCAAGTGATTCTAAAGTCGAAGATAATTTAAAAATGTTAGAAATTGCTGTGGAAGGTTTTAATGGTGATGTATATGCCTTTAAAGAAAATGATATTGATATGACGGTATTTGAAGGCGATACGCGAATAGAGAGTTCGATTGAAGGTGCGGTAGGTACAAAAGCCAGTGATGAAGTAATACAGATCGTGTTAAATGACGGTCAGGAATATTCTACAAGAGATGTCGTTATTAATGGGATAGATTATATGGGTTATTATAAACCTATTGATGGCGGTATGCTTTTTGCAGGCAGGCCCAGGGCAGATATTGTAGAACTTGAACGTAAAATGAGTTTGATTATTATTGGATTAGCAGTAATAAATATATTAGTCATAATAGTAGTGCTTCTTTTCATTGTTAATAAAGTGGTAAAACCGATTATTAAGTCGAGTGAAACAATTAAGAATATCGCAGATGGTGATTTGACTTGCAGAGTAGATGTTATCAACGGAAAAGATGAAATTGCTGCTATGAATAACTCAGTAGGAAATATGGTCATGAATCTAAATGGAGTAGTTACAAAGGTTGCTGATGCAAGCTCTAAGATTATGACCTCTTCCGAAGATATAAGTTCTATGACATCCAGTGCTATGGAAGCAACAAATCAGGTGGCAAATGCAATAGAAAGTGTGGCGGCGGATGCAACGAATCAGGCAGGAGCTGTAAGTGAAATTGTAAATAGTATTGATATGATGGTTGAAGACGGAAAAAGTATCAATCATGCAGTAGTAAATATCAATGAATGTGTTGAACAGCTTGGTACTTCCAGTAATGAAATGAAGTTAAAAATTGAAACAATGTCAAGTGGCAGCTCTCAAATGACTGAACAAATTTCAAATATAGCCACCAAGATTAGCGAGACCAATACAGCTATTAGCAAAATGGCAGATATTTTGAAAGTAATTGAAGAAATAGCTGCTCAGACCAATTTATTATCACTTAATGCATCTATTGAAGCTGCAAGAGCGGGAGAAGCCGGTAAAGGGTTTGCTGTTGTTGCAGGCAGTATAAAAGGACTTGCTGAGAATACTTCGGCAGAGCTTGGTAATATAAAGGAAATTATTTCTGTCTTGACAGATGATTTTGCTGAGTGCGGTGAATTTATTGACATTATTGTCAATAGCAATCAGGATAATTTGACTTATACAGGTCAAGTGATAAATTCTTTTGAAACTGTATTTTCAGGAATAAAATCTACCGGAGATGAGCTTGAGAGTGTGACAAAATTAACAGATAATTTGAGCCATTTAATTCAAAGTATCTCAGGACAAATTGATAATATTGAAAAAGGTGCCGAAGGAACAGCCGCAGCGACTGAAGAAGTTACAGCCAATTCCGAAGAATTAGCAGCATTAATGAATAATATTACAGAACATTGTAAATCGATGACCGGTCAGGCAAAAGAATTGGTAGAAAGTATTTCAGAATTTAAGATAGAGCAGTAATATTAATATGAACCAGTTTTCCTCTCGCGAAAACTGGTTCGTATGCGTTAATAGCAATTTATCCATTTTTTCTTTTGGGCAGTCTCAAAAATTCTTTTCCAAAGATTTTGTAATAGGGCTGCTCTTTGTATTTACAGATATAGTACCAGTAACCATCGCAAAAAAAGATTCCGACAATACCGATAATGAATGCCCAAGCAAGTACGAAAAATGCATTACACTGGCCCCAGAAGAAAGTGAAGGGCAGGTTGCTGTAATCCCAGACGTTCAGTTCCAAGTAGACATTCACAATTAATCCGGTGATGCCTTCTCCAAGGGTACACAAAACGGTAGAACTTAATACCCGTTCAAAATAGTCCGGTTTATGACGGTATAAATAATGAGGAAGATTAATGCAGTATACACCCAGAAAGCCACTTAGCAGAAACATGGATATGTGTGTGTAATCTCTATAGATTAATTCGATAAAACAGTAGATATAGCCGCATAATACAAATAACATGATTTTTTGAAAAAAGTGTTTGATGATTTTCATGTTGTCACCTCCAATCACATGATTTAGTCTGCCTTTTTTCAGAAGAATTATGTTATGAAAATGGATAATTTTGTGCCGACTGTAAAGAATATAAATGAAAATATATTGTAATAGGAGCAAATTTATGACTGCATATGTAAATGAAAATTGTATCGGCTGTGGGTTGTGTGCGAGCATTTGTCCGGAGGTGTTTCAAATGACAGATGAGAACGTAGCGCTTGCAGATGGCGAAATATTACCGGAACAGGAGGATGCTGCAAAAGAAGCTGCACAAAGCTGTCCGGTAAATGCCATTGAAATAGGAAAGATAGGACTTGAATGAATAGTGACATGATTGTAAAAATTCAGAATTAATTTCAAACATGAACATGACAAAAACGGTTTATTGAATAAATACAGAAAAATTGATAAAATAAAATGAAAATAAAGGAATGAATTGAAGCACAATGCGACGGAAAGATTTTCCTTTATAATATGCAAGGGAGAAAACGGATGGATTTACAAGAGTTTTATTTTGCGTGTGAAGGGAATTATCAGGATGTTAAAGCGCGTCTGATAAAAGAAGAGTTAATACAACGACTGGTAATCAAATTTTTAGATGATGATACTTATGAAAAACTTTTGAGAGCAATGGAACAGAAAGACTACGGTATGGCATTTCGGATGGTACATACCTTGAAAGGTCTCAGTCAGAATTTTGCTTTTGATCGTTTAAGTGAATCGACAAGTGCTTTGACAGAGTTATTGCGTAAATGGGAGAGTGAGCCTGTAGACGAGGAGAAATGTGAGCAGTTGTGGCAACAGGTCTCTATAGATTATAGGATTGTAGCAAATGCTATTTGCAGGTTAAAGGGAGCGGAAAAGAACGATTAGAGAACGGTCATAGATGGAAGAAATGATTACAAAAAGCTGTAAATGTGAAAATATATTTGAAAGAGAGTCTTGTGATAAATTCACAAGGCTTTTTTTTACCTCCTTTTTACCAATTATGTTCTTGCATGATTGCTTTTACGAATATGCATGGATAATCCTATTGAGAAATATTATCAAGTAGATATCTGTACATAACAAAAAGCGGATGATAGAATGGGTTAGTGAAAACTAACTAAAATATAATACTGCACTAAAACAAGTAGTTATTCGGAGTTGTATTACTGATATGTATTGATTTGAAAGGACTGGACGAGGTAATATACGATCTGGCAGTAGGAGATGTTATTACACTGGATGAAAAGTACGAAAATGTCCAATATCAGTTTGAAGTAGCGGGTTATTATGAAAAATGTCAGAGCATTGCGGTTTTTATGCCCATACAGAATTACCGGACTGTATTTGATCTGGACGAAGAAGAATTTGACGACTGTTAACTGTTATGGGATAAAAAATTAGAGGAATGGAGAGCTCGTTTAATTGCTTCAAAACTTTCCTCGCTCAAATCATGCTCAACTTTACAGGCATCAGTCAAAGCGGTTTCTTTACTCACGCCGATATGCATAAGTAAATCGGCAAGTATAGTATGCCGTTCTAAGACATCTTCAGCCCGTTGTCTACCGGTTTCGGTAAGTGTGATATATCCGTTGTCTGCCATGGTTATGTAGCCTTTTTCGCGAAGATTTTTCATGGCAACACTGACACTGGGTTTCGTAAAATTCATTTCATTGGCAATATCGATGGAGCGAACCTGTCCGATATTTTTTTGCAATAAAAGAATTGTCTCCAAATAGTCTTCGAGTGATTCGTCTGCACGGTGCTTGATATAACTCATAATTTCTCTCCAATCTTTTCCCACATCATATCATTTTTGGTTGGAAAAGACAATTAGAAATAGCTAACCAAAATTAAGGTTATAATATTGAGAAAAATATTCTTGATAGCGTTATTGAGAAAAAATATCAATAAGGATTTTCTATAATAAAATGCCTTGACAAAGACAGTTAGTTATACTAAACTCAGTTTGGTTAGAGAAAACTAACCGCATAATTTTGGAATGCGAAAACATGAGAAAGTAGCCCGATTAGGGAGAATTTCGAATGCCAAATACTTTTGAACTAACATCCATATTATGACAGTTAGAATTTTGAAGAAAATGAATGGAAAGGTGGCAGAAGATATGAATTTAACAGATGCAGAAATTGGAGAAGAATACATTGTGAAAGATATTGAAGCTGAGGATGAAGAGTTGAAATCCTTCCTTTTTTCTCTGGGATGTTATAGCGGAGAACCGATTACAGTAAATTCCCATATCAAAGGCGGTTGCGTAGTTTCTATCAAGGATGCCAGATATAACATTGATGTAGATTTAGCAAGAGCTATTTCAATATAAGAAGATACCGAGGTCAAAACCAGAAATCAAAACCAGAAAACATGTCTGCATAGGAACGAGAGCATAAGGAATATAAGTATAAGGAATATAAATATAAGGAAAAAAGTATGCATTTGACGTTACACACAAGAGTAAGGTGATATTATCACTTTTTTTTAAACATTATAGTTAGTTAAAACTAACGCAAATTTACTATTAAAACTGAACATGATTAAAAGGAGGATGCGTCATGAGAATCGCATTAACGGGAAATCCAAACAGCGGAAAGACGACAATGTATAATGCCCTGACCGGAAGAAATGAGAAGGTCGGAAACTGGGCCGGAGTTACCGTAGAAAAGAAAGAAAGCCGGATCAAAAAAACATATTATGATGGAAAGGAAGAATTAATTGCGGTAGACTTACCGGGAGCTTACTCCATGTCGCCGTTTACATCGGAAGAAAGTATTACCAGTGCCTATGTCAAGAATGAAAACGCGGATGTAATCATTAACATTGTGGATGCCACAAATTTAAGTCGTAGTTTGTTTTTTACTACACAGCTTTTAGAACTTGGTATCCCGGTGGTGGTTGCCCTGAATAAGAGCGACATTAATGAGAAAAAGGATACCGAGATTGATGAAACACTTTTGTCTGAAAAGCTTGGGTGTCCGGTTATAAAAACGGTATCAACTTCTGCCGGACATGTTGGATTAAAGGATGTAGTGACAAAAGCGGCATCTTTAAAGGAATGTGAGCAAAAAGCTCCCTATGTGCAGGACGATATTGACTTGCATAATAAAAGTGAAGTAGAGGTAGCAGACAGAAAGCGTTTTGATTTTGTGAAGTCTATCGTATCTGTTGTTGAAAAGCGAAAAGTTTTAACTAAAGAAAAGAATGGACAGGATAAAATTGATGCGGTTTTTACAAATCCATGGCTAGGTATTCCGATTTTTGCGGTGGTAATGTTTGGCGTGTTTTATATTTCCCAGTCTACTGTAGGAACATGGATTGCAGACTGGCTGGTTTCTTGGATAGAAGTTTTCCAGGGATGGGTAGCAGGATTGGTAGAAAACACAAATCCGTTCTTACAGTCATTGCTGGTTGATGGTATTATTGGTGGTGTAGGTGCGGTCGTAGGTTTCCTGCCACTTGTTATGGTTATGTATTTTCTGATTGCTCTTTTGGAAGACTGCGGTTACATGGCAAGAGCCACGGTAGTTTTAGACCCGATTTTTAAAAGAGTGGGACTTTCCGGTAAATCCGTTATTCCTATGGTAATCGGTACCGGATGTGCCATTCCGGGTATCATGGCTTGCCGTACTATCCGTAATGAGAGAGAAAGAAGAGCAACAGCCATGCTGACACCCTTTATGCCCTGTGGCGCAAAACTTCCGGTAATTGCATTGTTTGTAGGAGCATTTTTTCCGGATACTCCCTGGGTTGGAACCCTGATGTACTTTGTCGGTATTCTTTTAATTTTGCTTGGAGCCTTATTAGTAAATGCCATAACCGGATATAAATTCAGAAAATCCTTCTTTATCATTGAATTACCTGAATATAAGGTTCCAAGCCTGAAAAGGGCTGTGATTTCCATGCTTGGACGTGGAAAAGCATATATTATTAAAGCCGGAACTATCATTCTTGTATGTAATACGATTGTACAGATTATGCAATCCTTCGACTGGAAATTGCAGGTAGTAGAGGAAGGAATGGAAAGTACTTCTATCCTTGCAACCATTGCTTCTCCGATTGCAGTTATTTTGGTACCAATCGTTGGTATTGCAGCATGGCAGCTTGCAGCAGCAGCGGTAACCGGTTTTATTGCAAAAGAAAATGTAGTAGGAACACTGGCAGTCTGCTATGGCTTGAGTGCTTTTATTGACACGGAAGAACTTGCACTTGTTGGTGATGGTAATGTGGTAGCATCCGCAATGGCAATTACGAAGGTGGCAGCGCTTGCTTTCCTGATGTTTAACTTATTTACACCACCTTGTTTTGCTGCCCTTGGTGCCATGAATTCGGAAATGCAGAGCAAAAAATGGTTATGGGGAGGCATTGCGCTTCAGTTAGGTACAGGTTACACAGTAGCTTTTCTGGTATATCAGGTTGGTACACTGATTATGACAGGTAAGATTGGAAACGGATTTGTTTGGGGACTGATCGCAGTACTTGTCATGGCAGCTATTGTTGTGGGAATGATTTATAGAACAAATAAGCTGTTTAGCGCAGAATATGAATTAAAAAAGGCAGTATCGTGAATTTCAGAAAGGAGAACGAATGGGAAATTTGATTGTTGTAGGAATTATACTTGTTTTAATAGTTGCAGCAGTTCTTTATATATGGAAACAAAAGAAAAAAGGTACAAGATGCATCGGATGTCCTTCTGCCGGATGCTGTTCCAAAAAAGGATGCGATAATGCGAAACATGATAACTCCCATACTGGAAATGATTAGGACATATCTGAACTTCTTTTGTGCAGGCATAATTAAAAAATAGAATTTAAAATGAATGTGAAAGGAATTGCTGAATATGGAAAAAGACCTGATAAAAAAGGATAAACAGATGGCAGCAAATTATCACAGAACAAATATGCAGAAAGAAACGGTTTTGCAGAGACTAAAAGAAAATGGTTGCAGAATAAGATTCTTCTATAGGAACGGCAACTGTATACCGCATGATCAATCTTTTGGAAGAAATCGGTGCCATCAGCCGTAAGAATATGTACCGCATTTCCTGTGGCATGAATTGTGAAAAGAAAGGTGGGTGTATCGTTGAATTGGATGATCAGTCCATTTGCAGGCTATCGACCGATGAGTGGAACAAGGTGATATCAGAAGGTCTGAGGTGTTGCGGTTATGTCGATACACAGAAGGTTGTAAATCATAATTACACAGAAGATTGTGAAGCATAAATATTGCATCATAAATACGTAAAAGGATGTGAATCATAATACGTAAAAGGTTGTGATGTAAAAGGTTGTGAATTATAAATGCTTAACGGAATGGGATAAATATGATAAAATAAAACGAATGGTTGTTTTTGCCATTCGTTTTATTTTGCTCGTGCAATTATTATAAGCGAGATTATGTAGGTCCAAGAAGAGAAAAAGGATTAGCTATGGAATGACGGGCTGAGCGCTGAAGTAGGTCCAAGAAGAGAAAAAGACTAGCTATGGAATGACGCGTCAGGCAGTAAAGTAGGTCCAAGAAGAGAAAAAGACTAGCTATGTAATGACGGGCCGTGCAGTAAAGTAGGTCCAAGAAGAGAAAAAGACTAGCTATGGAATGACGGGCCGTGCAGTAAAGTAGGTCCAAGAAGAGAAAAAGACTAGCTATGTAATGACGGGTCGTGCAGTAAAGTAGGTCCAAGAAGAGAAAAAGACTAGCTATGGAATGACGCGTCAGGCAGTAAAGTAGGTCCAAGAAGAGAAAAAGACTAGCTTTGGAATGACGAACCAGGCACTGAGGTAGGCCCAAGAAGAAAAAAAGGCTGGCTATGGGATAACGAACCGTGCACTGAAGTAGGCCCAAATAATAAAGAAAAGGTAAGTAGAATTATGAGCCAAAATGTAAATGAAACAACAGATGCAGCAGTAAATGTAGCAGATAATTTAGCAAAAAACACAGCGACATGTGAAAATGTAAGTGACAGAAGACCAATTCTAAAGAACAGAATTTATCTGTATCTGACAGAGTTTTTTGCAGGTATGTCAGTTATGGCAGTGGAACTGGGTGCAAGCAGACTGATGGCACCTTACTTTAGTTCCTCGCAGATTGTATGGACGATCATCATCGGTACGATTATGATTGCAATGGCATTGGGCAATATTTATGGCGGAAGAAGTGCCGACAAAAATCCCAATCCTGATAAGCTGTATGTCCGCATCATGATTGCGGCTATCTGGATTGCATTGATTCCGGTAGTCGGAAAATATATTATCCTTGGCATTTCAGCGCTGTTAATTTTTACGGTTAGCAGTAACTTCCTGATTATTGCCGGATTTGCAGCCTGCATGGTTATTTTTGTGTTTCCGCTTTTTTTACTGGGCATGGTTACGCCGTCGTTGGTAAAATTCACGGTTGATAATCTTGATGATAACGGAAAGCTGGTTGGTAATCTGAATGCTGCCAATACGATCGGAAGCATCATCGGTACTTTTGTCCCTACCTTCATCAGTATTCCGGCAGTCGGAACTTCGATTACGTTTCTGATATTTGCAGGAATTTTACTTCTGTTAGCAATCGTATATTTTATGAGTGGCTGCGTAAATTTTTTCAAAGCCCGGAAGCTTCCGATTAGCATTGCGATTTTCCTTGTCTGTGTACTTCTGGGCCATGATAATAGTTTTGCTTTCTGGCAGGATGATCTCACATATGAAGGCGAATCAATTTATAATTACCTTCAGGTTTATGAAGATGAAAAACAGGTTGTGCTGTCTACCAATGTCCTTTTTGGTGTTCAGTCTGTGTATCGGAAGGAAAAAGGACTCACAGGCATGTATTACGATTATGCGATGGCAGCACCCCTGATGGCGGGAATACACGAAAAGGATGAGCTGAATATCCTGATTTTAGGGAACGGCACCGGCACATATGCAACACAGTGTGAAAGATATTTTGATAATGTTTTGATATCCGGTGTGGAAATTGATGAAAAGATAACAGAACTTGCAGTGCAATATTTTGAACTACCCTCCAATGTGGATGTGACGACCTATGACGGACGCGCCTATCTGAATGCCATTGAGGATAAATATGACGTGATTATGGTAGATGCTTATCAGGATATTACGATACCGTTTCAGATGTCTTCCGTGGAGTTTTTCGAACTGGTGAAAGCGCATCTGACGGATGATGGAGTCATGGTGGTCAATATGAATATGCGTGGCAGTAAAGAAGGAAGTATCAATCAATATCTGGCGGATACGATATCCAATGTGTTTTCGCAGGTCTATACCGTAGATGTTGAAAGAAGCACCAACCGCGAACTATTTGCTTCCAATAATGAAAATGTTCTTTCTGTTTTTGAAACCAATATGAAAGCTGAAGAAGATGCAGAGATTCACACAATGATGGACCGGGTCTCTACAAATCTTGTAAAATATGAAAAGGGTGGCTATCTGATGACGGATGATAAAGCTCCGGTTGAGCTTCTCGGAATGAAAGTTATTGATGAACTGATTAAAGACGAGGTTGCTTATTATAAGGAGATTTATCAGCAGGAAGGATTGGCTGCATTACTAAAAATGTTATAGTTTGCAAATGACGAAATGTTGAAATCGTAGAATTATGAATGAAATTGTGAATTGGAAAAGCAATTCGCAGAATGAAAAATGCTGGACAGAAGAAAAGTTATTTAGAATATAGAAGAAAAACGCTAGTCAGAAGAAAAGTTATTTAGAATATAGAAGAAAATCGGGAAAGAAAATATATGATACGAGTGGTAAAAGCGGAATGTCCAAACTGTGGGGCAACATTAAAACGTGTAAGGAAAGACACATTTAAATGTGCATATTGTAATGCATTCTTTTTAATTGATTGTCAGGAAGATAAGGTTGTTGTAACTCCCAAAGAAACAAATACAGAAAAAAACACAAATATTCCGTCTGTTATTTTGTTTTTTTGTTTTATGTGTATCCTTTCGGTCGGTCTTTTGATGTCTACAAGGGAGAAGACCGAAGATGAGATTAAACAGGTTACGGAAGTTGTGCAAAGATATGAGATATCTTCGCCATATTTTATTTCCTTTGTTGAGCAGGTATTTGGAAAAACTGTATCTGAGGTCACGAAAGACGAATTGGCTACAATCAAATATTTGAAATTAAGAGATCCCGAGGATCAATATTTTGTTGATTACCGGATTGGAGATGGAGAAATCCAAACGGTGGAAATCAAAACAACAGCGGAAGGCAGAATGGATGATATCCGGTTCTTTTCCGGTTTGGAAGAATTAGATATTGGTTACAAAACGCTTTCAAAAGGGCAGTTAAATGGATTGAAAAATTTGATTGCATTGTCGTGCGGAAACTCTCCCGAGAGTTTATTGAACATTGTTTTGATACCCGGAAATATCAAAAGCCTGAATTTGGATTACTCTCAAAATGAGTTAGAAGGTATCGACAGCTTTGTGGCATTGGAAACATTGACAATAGATAATTATAATTTGACGGATTTAGCTTTGATTTCTAAGTTACAGAATTTGAAAAAGTTGTCAGTCAATGCGGATGCATTAATACAATATGAATCAATAAAGAATCTTTCCGGATTGGAAACGCTTTCTATTGAATCAGATAGTGTAAAGGATCTGTCCTTTTTAAATCAGTTAACGGCCCTGAGGGAACTGGAGATACGGGACACCCAAATATGTGATATCAGTTTTTTAGAAGATATGACAACGCTAAAAAAACTGCGTCTGGATTACAATAATGAAATCAATGATTTCATAGTAATAGAGCAACTGACTGAATTAGAAGAGTTGATGGTCTATTATTCGTCATCCAAACAGGAACTTTTGGATTTTTCGAAATTTTCCAAACTAAAATCATTGGAAATTCACGGAATTGATCATTTGCAGTCTCTTCAGTCGTTAAACGGTCTGGAAAAACTGAAAATCCATGGTTGTAATCAGGTTGATCTGCAGGTTGTATCCGGTCTTCCAAATCTAAAAGAAATACAAATTTACAGTAATTATGGGGATGTCTATCATTTTGAGGAATTGGCAAAACTGCCAAGTCTGGAAATTCTGGATATGCGGGATACTTCATTATTGACAGACATTTCTGTTGTCTTTCAAATTCCGACACTGAAAGAGTTGTATTTGACTAACTCTAAGGTTGGAGTGGAAGTGGAAAAACTTAAAGAGAATGATACATTAAAGATACTCGACATCGGAGGAACCAGTTTTATTACGAATATCAGTGTGCTTTCGGATGGATTTGTGAAAATGGCAAATTATGATTCTCTTACATTTTCGGATATGAAAGAGGCGCTTTCTCATTTTTCGGGGTTGGAAGAATTGTATGTTAAAGGAAATAAGATTGAATCGTTGGATTTTATTACTTCGTTTCCTAAATTGAAGGTGCTTGATATTACGGATAATTATATAAAAGATCTGACACCGTTATTGGATTTGCCGGATTTGCAAATTGTATATTGTAAGGATAATCCGATTTCGCAGGAACAGGAGATAGAAGCACATTTTATTATTGCAGATGAAATCGAGCCGGATATACGATATTAAAAGTGTGAATTGAAAAACGCATGCTGTGATTTATGAAGAATAATAGCTAAAAGCAAAATGCACGGTATTGTTTTGGATAGTATCTGAGAAGTGATATTGAATAAAAAATGGGAAATGGAGCAGTCACATGAAAAAAATATTGATTACAAACGATGACGGGATTGATTCAGACGGATTGATACGTCTTGCAAAAGTTGCCATGGAATTTGGCGAGGTATGGGTAGTTGCTCCACAAAGTCAGAGGAGTGCCATGTCTCACAGCATTACTCTAAGACACAGTATTGAGGCATGGGAAGTGGATTTTCCCGTACCGGGAGTTCATGCATATGCCTGTGATGGAACACCGGCTGATTGTGTGAGGATCGGTGTGTTAAATATTGTGCCGGGAAAGCCGGATCATGTTTTTTCCGGCATCAATTATGGATATAATGTTGGTTCGGATTTGCAGTATTCTGCAACTGCAGGTGCAGCTTTTGAAGCTTCTTTTCAGAAGCTTCACACGATTGCTTTTTCAGAAGATGCTGATGAAATGCATGAGGTAACGGATGAATACATAAAGGATATTATGGGTGAGTTATTGGATCAACCATTAGAAAATAATCAAATCTGGAATGTGAATTTTCCAAGCTGCAGATTAAAAGAATGCAGGGGAATTTTGAGAGAAAGAACCGTTTCAACCGATGAATTTTATAAAGACCGGTATATAGAAAAAAAGATTTCGCCCGGAAGGATTTCTTATATGGTAGAGGGAATTCGAAATTATGAGGCTTCACAGGGAACTGATTTGAGAGCGATTCTTGACAACTATGTTTCCATAGGAATCGCTACCAATATTTCGTGATGATGTGATATACTGAGTGAAAAAAGGGGGTGTGGCTGTGTTTAAAGAGTTAGTGGAGATAAACTATGCAACAGTAGCTTCTATGTTTTGTCTTCTTATTTTTATCATTACCAATAATTATTTCAATAAGAGAGTTCGCGTGCTATATCTGATAGCATGCGTTATGGTGTTGTGTCTGGCAATGGCAGATTCCATAGAGTATTGGACGGCCACATTTGATACTCTGTCCCCCTTGAGAATTTGGATGTCGGCAATCGGATATAGTATCAGACCCGCCATTGTTTATGTTGTAATATTGTTGCTGATGGGAAAACAAAGCGATAAAAAGTTTTTCTGGTTTGCGCTACCACTAATCATCAATACAATGATTGCTTTTTCAGCACTCTTTACGGATATTGCATATTCTTATACAGTAGATAATCAATTTGTCCGGGGGCCGATTGGATATTTTGCCTTTGTTACGAGTGGCTTTTATGAGATCATGTTAATTGTTTGTACTGTTAAAATGAGTAAGTCTGTCCGAATTTCGGAGACCGTTATTTCGGTTGCTGTAGTGATTATATTTGTACTGTCTACAGTCATGGAATCGGTATGGAAGTATGAAGGTGTTATTAATACTTCCGGTGCGATAGCAATGACATTTTATTATCTTTATCTAAATACGCAGCAATTTAAACGTGATCCCATGACAAATGTATTAAATCGAAGATGTTTTTATCTGGATTCCGAAAAAAATGCGGCAAATATCAGTGCTGTGATGTCGATTGATTTAAATGATTTGAAAAAATGGAATGATGAATATGGTCATGCCAAGGGAGATGAGGCGATTTCAACTATCGTTCACTGTATCGAATCGGTGCTTCCGAGAAACTGTTTTTTATACCGTATTGGCGGAGATGAATTTACGATTCTGTGTTTTAATCAGAAAAAAGCAGATATCGAGCAGTTTGTGAAACAAATGAAAGAAAAAATTGCGAAAACGCCTTTTTCATGTGCAGTCGGTGTTGCCTATCAAGATGGTGATATGGATTGTAATGAAATGTGTTTGCAGGCTGATAAGGCAATGTATGAAGATAAGGCACAAATGAAAAAAGCAGATAAATTTCATAATCAAAATGAACTTAAATATATTGACGATGCAAAGAAATGATGCAAAGAAGAGATAAAATACTTGCTATTTCTGCCATTTTTTAGTATGATAAAATCAACCACAAGATATTGTGGTTGACATAATCAATAAAACTATATGTTGTGAATGCGTTATTGTAAACCAATATGTTTTCAGCTATGATCAAGGAGGATGATAGTATGCGTAGAGTTTTAGGTGGAGAAATGGAGTATTTTCGGATTCGCGAAGCACGATTTGGATATGATCGTGATTCAGCAAAAGGCAGGGAACAGTTGAAAAAATCGGCAGAAGAGCCGGGGCAGTCCTTAAGCTTTGATGATATGTTAAGGAGTGAGATGAAATTTGTTTCCACAATCTAGTTACAAAATGTTATGTATTGGCTGAAATGCACAGGATGTTTCCTGTGCATTTTATTGTATTTTTATGTAAACTAAATATTGTTTCATTTTTCCCTTTTCGGATTTGGCAAAATAAATGGCCTTATTTTTTGCTTTTAGCGGTTTAAATTTCTATAATTCAAATTTATAATGTACTTAGTCATGAGGAATATGTGACGAAAGAAAAAACTTTAAATCAAATTTTAAAACACATTTTTTAAAACGGAAACGTACTTATTAGGAGGGAAAAGATATGTTGACATTTATTTTTACAATATTAATGATTGTTGTTTTTGGAAAACTGCTGTTTTTTGCGATTAAAGCAGCTTGGGGAATTACAAAAATATTACTCTATATTGTTTTTCTTCCCTTGCTTTTGATTGGATTAGCAGTAGCAGGACTGATTTACATTGCAATTCCTGCATTGATTATTGTCGGAATTGTTGCACTTGTAAAAGCTGCTTGATTTTTATAGCTGTAATTAAGTCTGAATTATGTCATTTTTTGATAGTTGTCCCATTTTTTCATATACAGAGAGTTGTTTTTTTTGTTATAATATGATATTAGGGTCGAAAGGTCATACTTTTCATGCTTGCATGAAAAAGTATGACTTTGGGACCCGCAAAAGTATAATTTGCGAGAATAATAAACCAGGGGTAAGACGGAAAGAGGGGCAATGCATGAAGTGGAAAAAAGACAAAACACAATCATCTGAGAACCAGGCACAGTATTTGTGTAACCGGGTGGAAGAAACCTTTGTACGCTCACTGAGTTGGGTGCTTCTCATTGTAACGGTTTTCACACTGATTATGGTACTGACAATGCTAAATATCATGCTAGTCAGACAAAATCGTGATCATGCCGATATTTATGCGTCGCAGGTTGATATTGCCATGCAGGAAAAAGTCAGTATGGTAAATTCCATTGCAGGTGGTATCAGCAGTGGTACGGTAACAGAGCGTGAGGATGTTCTGGCATATGTTGATTCGATGGTTGCATTGGATGATCAGGTTTCAGCAGTATATAGCTGTTATGATGAAAATATCACGATTATGAGTGGCGGCTGGGTGCCACCGGATGATTTTGTGGTTACGGAGCGTGAGTGGTATAAACAGGCACAGGCCAATCCGGATCAGGTTTATATTTCCGATCCCTATGTGGATCTGCAGTCAGGCGGTATTTGTATTACTCTTGCCAAGGCAACTTATAAAAACGGAGATATGATTGGTGTCGTCGGTATGGATATGTATATGGATGACCTTGTATCTTTGATGGAAGGCAGTTATACCGGCAGCGGATATGTTTTTTTGACAACTGCAGACGGTATCATTCTTGTACATCCCAACGAAGAGTATTCGTTGAAGGATGAAACGGGAGTTTCGGTTTCAGAAGCAAACCATGGCAGATATCAAAAAGTACTGGAACAGGAACTGAAGACAAAGGCCATATTGGATTATCGTGGAGGCTTTAAAATGGCTACCTCTTCCAATTCAGAGGTAACAAGCTGGAAGGTTGTTTCGATGCAATCAACATGGCATATGATTTTAATTATGCTTTTGTTTGTTGTAATTTACATAGGTATTTTCCTTGCTGCCAGACATCTTGCCAAGAAATATACAATTCAAAAAGTGCAGAAACTGTTTGTACCGCTTGAGTCCATCAGTTCAAAAGTTACAAGGATTGCAGACGGTGATTTAAATCTGTTCTTTGATGAGGAAAAGAATTCCTACGAGATTGAAAATCTGACGAATTCCTTAAATTCAACGATTGACAGTCTGGGTGGATATATCAATCAGATTTCCCATACGGTTACAGCTATTTCCAACAAGGATTTAACGGCAACCATTGATACAGAGTTTAAGGGCAGTTTTATCCAGATAAAGGAAGCATTGGAATCCATTTTGCGAAGTCTTATCGAAGCTTTCTCCGGTATCAGAGAAGAATCGGAGATGGTAAATCAATATTCTGAGCAGCTAGAACAGACTTCGGAAAATGTTGCGGAAAGCGCAACCAAACAAAATGTCGCAATCAATTCACTTTCAGAAGATGTGGAACATTTAACAGAGCAGACCCGCTCCATTACAGACCGTGCGATGCATGTTCGTACCAATGCGGATATTACAAACGAACATTTACAGCACAGTGCAGAAGAAATGGAAGCTTTAGTTCTTGCAATGGAATTGATTGAGAAATCATCGGCAGAAATTGTTGCTTTCGCGGATGAAATTGCCAATATTTCCGATCAGACCAATCTGTTAGCATTAAATGCTTCTATAGAAGCTGCAAGAGCAGGAGAAGCAGGACGTGGATTTGCAGTCGTTGCAGGTGAAATCGGAACACTTGCTACTTCCAGTGCGGAAGCCAGTGAAAATATCAGTAAACTGATTAAGGAATCGCAGGATGCGGTTGCACGTGGCAAACAAATGGTTAGTGTAACTTCGGCTGCCATGAAACAAGGCATTGATGATTCGCTTGAATCTAAGGTGCAGATTGAGCAGATTGTAGAATTTGTCAAGAAACAGCAAAGCTTTATTGAGAATATCAATGATGAGTTAAAAAAGATTGCCGAGATGGTAGAGAGCAATGCGGCCAGTGCACAGGAAAATACTGCAATCAGCCAACAGTTAAGCGGTTGCTCGCAAAATCTGTTGGATATGGCTAATTCATTCCGGTTAAATTGAGATACAAAACACGTGAAAGGGTAAATGAAAACACTTGTTTATAAACAAAAAAAGTCAGAAAAAAGAAAAGGCGATTTCGGCAGAAATCGTCTTTTTTTTATGGAATGATTGTGCTATACTTGTTTCGTACTTTTGATTTTACATCACAGGAGGAAAAAAAATGGGTGGATTTTTTGGCGTAGCTTCCAAAGAAAGCTGCACGTTTGATTTGTTTTTTGGAACAGATTATCACTCACATTTAGGCACACGAAGAGCCGGAATGGCAGTATATGGTGAAAATGGATTTTCAAAAGAAATTCATAATATTGAAAACACACCGTTTAGGACAAAATTTGATAAAGAACTTGGTGGTCTGGAAGGAAAATATGGTATCGGATGTATTTCCGATTATGAGGCACAGCCCATACTGGTTCGTTCTCATCATGGTAGTTTTGCCATCACAACCGTAAGTAAGATTAACAATGCGGATGAGATTGTATCCGAGATTCTAAAAGGTTCCACACACTTTTTTGAAATGAGCAATGGTGAAATCAATTCCACGGAGTTGGTTGCGGCGCTGATTGATCAAAAAGAGAATTTAATCGAAGGTATTCAGTATGCATTGGATGTTGTTGACGGTTCTTTATCCATGTTAATTTTAACACCAATCGGTATCTATGCAGCGAGAGATAAGATGGGCAGAACTCCTGTGGTTTTAGGCAAAAAAGAGGATGCGAGATGCGCATGCTTTGAAAGCTTTTCTTATCTGAATCTGGGTTATGAAGATGACCGTGAATTAGGACCGGGTGAAATCGTCGTATTCGATGAAAAAAGCTGCAAGACTTTGGTATCCCCCGGAAAAGATATGAAGATTTGTACCTTTTTATGGGTTTATTATGGATATCCTTCTGCCAGTTATGAAGGTGTCAGCGTAGAACAGATGCGCTACAACTGTGGTAAGCTGTTAGCTCGGCGGGACAACGTAGAAGTTGATGTCGTTGCCGGTGTTCCTGATTCGGGTACGGCGCATGCCGTTGGTTATGCCAATGAATCAGGCATTCCGTTTTCACGCCCGTTTGTGAAGTATACACCAACCTGGCCACGTTCGTTTATGCCGACCATTCAACAGAAGCGTGATCTGATTGCACATATGAAACTGATTCCTGTTCATGACTTAATCAAGGATAAGAGATTGTTGCTAATCGATGATTCGATTGTGCGTGGTACACAGCTAAGAGAAACAACAGAGTTTTTATATGAAAGCGGGGCAAAAGAGGTTCATATCAGACCGGCATGTCCTCCTTTGTTATTTGGCTGTAAGTATCTGAATTTTTCGCGTTCCAAATCTGAAATGGAACTGATTGCACGTCGCGTTATTCAGGAACTCGAAGGCGATGATGTATCCAAAGAGGTATTGCAGGAGTATGCAGATCCGGATAACCCCAAATACCAGAAGATGGTTGATATGATTTGTGAAAAATTGAATTTTACCTCTCTTCGTTATCATCGTTTGGATGATATGCTAGAAGCAGTTGGAATTGATCCGGATAAGCTCTGTACTTATTGCTGGAACGGCAAGGAGTAAGAAAGTGGGCATTCACACATAATGATATTACGGCAATTGTGCATGATTTGTGCAATTGCTGTTTTTGACTTTAAAACCGTAAACGTCGGTCTATGTGGTATAATAAACGTAGTTTGCATATGTAAAGAAAGGGTGTAACAAATGGAAGAAAAATTAATCGAACAAAATTTAACAAAACCGAATTCAATGAAACAAAATAAAAAATTGTTTTCAAAAATAGGACTTTGTTTTTTCATCGGAACCATAATTATTACGGGGCTTCAGTTAGGGCTTGGAAATCTATTTTCGGTTCTGTTTCCTAAAATATATGAGAAATATGCCTTTTTAGTGATGATGTTACCTATGTATATCATTGCAATTCCTATTATGGTTTTTATGTTAACCAGAATTCGTCCGGTTGTGACAATTGAAAAAGCGAAATTCGGTATCAAAGAAATATTGGGCTTCTTTTTAGTCAGCTATGCCGGTATGTATATTTCAAATATCATCGGAAACTATCTGGCTTCTGTCATTGCTATAGTAAAACAGGGAAAGGTAAATAATGTAATAACGCAAGTGGCAACCGGTAATGATTGGTGGATGAATGTGCTTATTATGGTTATTTGCGCTCCGATAGCGGAGGAACTGTTGTTTCGAAAATTGCTCATCGACAGAACCGTTCAATTTGGCGAAAAACTGGCTATCATATTGTCAGCGCTGATGTTTGCATTTTATCACGGCAATATCTATCAGTTTTGTTATGCGTTTGTGTTAGGTTGCGTGTTTGGTTATGTGTATGTCAAAACCGGAAAAATGATTTATACCATTGTTTTACATATGATGATTAACTTCATGGGCTCTATTGCCAGTGTGCTGGTTGTAAAAGCCAGTGGTCTTACAAAGATTATGGATGGCAGTATTACCGATCCGAATGAGATGGTTTCCTACCTGATGGGAAATCTGAGAGGACTTGCCATATTTGGCATCTACTTTCTTGTAATTATTGCTATCGTCATAGGCGGTATTATTGTACTGGCTGTCAACTTTAAGAAGATATCCTTTCAACCTGCAAGTGAGCCGATTGAAAAGGGACAGGTGTTTAAGACGGTTGCCCTGAATCTTGGTATGGGACTGTTTTTTGTATTCTGGATTATGTTTATGATATATGCAACACTGATTTAAATAAAAATGGAGGGTTGGCAATGGAAAAGGCAGAATTAAAAAAATTAATTGAAGTAGCCGGCGGAAGAAGAAAGGCAGATCTGGTAGTTAAAAACTGTAAGGTCGTCAATGTATTTTCCGGAAAGATTGTAGAGGGCGATATTGCAATCAGTGATAATTGGATTGCAGGCGTTGGGCAATATGAAGGCGAGCAGGAAATTGATGCAAACGGAATGTATGCAGCTCCCTGTTATATCGACAGTCATATTCATATTGAATCTTCGTATGTTTCACCGGAGGAACTGGGAAAGCTATTAGTACCCCACGGCACATCGACCATTATTGCCGATCCGCATGAAATTGTGAATGTATGCGGCATAAAAGGGCTGGATTATATGATGGAGGCAGCAAAAAATACGGCTCTTGATATTCAGTATATGCTTCCGTCTTGTGTACCGAGCACACCGTTTGAAAATGCCGGTGCCGTTATCAATGCACCGGAAATGGAAGAGCCTATTTTACGAAAACGGATATTGGGCTTAGGTGAGTTTATGAATTCGGTCGGCGTGATCAATTGTGATGATGGCATTTTAGATAAACTGATGGTAGCCAAAAAAGCCGGAAAGCTGATTGACGGACATGCGCCAGCAACATTCGGCAAGGATCTTAATGCCTATTCTTCTGCGCGCATTCTGGCAGATCACGAATGTTCTACAGTAGAAGAGATGCAGGATCGCATTGATAATGGTATGTATGTATTGTTAAGACAGGGTTCTGCCTGTCACAATCTGCGTACGCTATTAAAAGGCGTAACAACAGAAAACAGTCGTCGTTGTCTGCTTTGCTCCGATGACCGTCAGCCCAAAACGATATTGGAAGAAGGCCATCTGGATAACCATTTAAAAATCTGTGTGGAAGAAGGCATTGATGCTGTTACTGCCATTCGTATGGCAACCTTAAATGCAGCAGAATGTTTTGGATTAAAGGATAAAGGTGCGATTGCGCCCGGTTATTGTGCAGATATTGTATTGCTGCAGGATCTGGTTGATTTTAAGGCGGGACAAGTAATCCTTGGAGGCAAAGTCGTTGCCAAAGACGGTGTTTATTTAAGAAAAGAAGAAAAATACAGCATTGATTCAGTAAAGGGAAGTATTGTTTTAAAAGACTTTTCTGCTGATAAATTCAAGATGCATTTAAAAAGCAATCATGTCAATGTGATTCAGATTTTACCGGGAGGAGTTGTGACGGGCAAAGCGATAGCTACCGTACAACTGGATGAAGAGGGAGAATTTATCTATCATCCCGATGAAGATATTGTCAAAGTAGCAGTCGTGGAACGGCATCACGGAACCGGAAATGTTGCCTGTGCTTTTTTGAAGGGCTATGGTATCAAAACGGGTGCAGTTGCGATTTCCATCGCACATGATTCTCATAATATTATTGTTGCAGGTACATCGGATGCGGAGATGGAAGCTGCTGTTTTACATTTAAAAGAGCAGGAAGGCGGAATTGTACTGATAAAGGATCAAAAAGTGATAGAAAGTATGCCGATGCCGATTGCCGGACTGATGAGTGAAAAGAGTGGTGAATGGGTAAAAGACAAGTTAACCGCTATCCATGACGTAGCAAGAAAAGAACTTGGAATTTATGGTGAAGTAGATCCGGTTATGACACTTTGCTTTATGTCGTTACCGGTAATTCCGGATTTAAAACTGACGGATGAGGGATTATTTGATGTAACCAAATTCTGTTTTATTCCGGTAGAGGCAGAAGGATGAAACGCATACTGATTTTAATGACCGGAGGTACAATTGCATCCATTCCGACAGAGGATGGACTGATGCCGGCTTCTGACTCTGTGTTTCGTGGATTTGATTACGAGAAAACAATAAAAACTCTATATCCTATGGGAGAGTTTGACGAAGATGGGATTGTGCTTGAATGGAAAGAGGTATTCTGTTTAGACAGTACGAATATTTCTCCAAAAGAATGGGCAAGACTTGCATTAGAAATACAGACTGCTTTGTCTGACATTTCTTATGACGGTATTGTGGTCACGCATGGAACCGATACGATGGCTTATACGTTGGCAGGTATCTTTTATATGCTTTCTAACATTACAAAGCCGGTTGTCTTTACCGGCTCGCAATTGCCGTTTGATGCCCCCGATACAGATGCTATAAAAAATCTGACAGATGCGATTGATGTGGCAAGCTCCAATCAGAAGGGAATTGTACTTGTTTTTGCCGGGAAAATCATAGACGCCTTATGTGCAAAGAAAGTTTACTCCAGACAAATGGCGGCATTTGAGAGTATCAATGCAGAGGATGTCGGAGAAATTGACGCGTGTGGAAATGTGGTTTGGAAACATAGTCCATCGGTTTCTGTGAATATAGGAATGCCGGATAATACTTACTTAAATATCTGTGGAGATGATGTTGCAAAACGGATTTCACCATGTATCAGACTGATGCCGGGGATGAGCGGTGATTTCATTGATAATCTGGTTGCATCCGGATACCGCGCCATTATTTTGGAGGCATTTGGCTGTGGCGGAGTTCCGCACAATCTGTTGCCATCCATTGTGCGTGCAATAAATAATCGGGTGGTTGTCTGTATCATCAGTCAGTGCCTATATGACGGCACGGATTTATCGGTTTATCAGGTTGGCATTGAGGCAAAAAAAGCAGGGGTAATAACTGCCGGTATGATGACAGTCGAAGCACTCAGTGCTAAAATCATGTGGGCATTGTCACAGAGTGATGATTATGATACAGTTGTGAGTTTGCTCAAGAAAGATACGAGGAGATTATGAAAATGAAATTTGTCAAATCAAAAGGAATGGGTATTTTATTATGTGCTATTATTGCAGGAGTGGCCACTTTTTTAGCAACCCTGTCGGTAGGAGGTTTTTCCTTTGAAGTCATTGGAGCACCGGTGTTTTCCATTTTAATTGGTATGATTATTACCTTAATCAACGAAGGGCTGGTAAGCAGAGAGCAACTAAAGGATGGTATTAAATTCACATCCAAAAAGATTTTACAGTGGGCAGTCATTATCCTGGGTTTTTCTTTAAACCTTGGTACAATTGCAAAAGTGGGAGGACAGAGCCTTCCTGTTATAATACTGACCATTGCGACATCATTAATCGTTTCTTTTGTTATGATGAAGGTCTTAAAAGCAGACCCCAAGGTTTCCTGTCTGGTTGGTGTCGGTTCATCTATCTGTGGCGGTTCTGCGATTGCTGCTACGGCACCGGTCATCGATGCAGATGACGAAGAAGTGGCTCAGGCAATTTCCGTTATTTTCTTATTTAATGTATTGGCTGCGTTGATTTTTCCGGCTTTTGGACATGCAATCGGACTTGGTTCAGAGGGCTTTGCCATTTTTGCGGGTACAGCGGTTAATGATACTTCATCCGTAACGGCAGCAGCTTCCACGGCAGAGAGTATTTATCATACCGACGGTATTTTATCTGCAGCGGTAACAGTAAAGCTGACCAGAACACTTGCCATTATCCCGATTACTTTGGTATTGGCATTATACCGGACCGCTCAGTCCAAGAAAAAGGGCGGCGAGGGCACTTCGTTTTCATTTAAAAGTGTATTTCCGTTCTTTATCTTATATTTTATTGCAGCTGCAGTGCTTACTACCATTATGGGTATAATTCCGGAAAGTGGATTGACAACACTGTATATCGGAAGCTTTATTCCGGCAATGAAATGGCTGGCAAAATTCTTTATTGCTATGGCTATGTGTGCCATCGGATTAAATACCAATCTGGTTAATTTAATTAAAAAGGGTGGAAAACCGATTATTATGGGCTTTTGCTGCTGGGTTTGTATTACAGCAATGTCTTTGTTTGTTCAATATGTGACAGGTATTTTCTATACAAATCTATGAGTTAAAATCATAAATCTGTGATGGATTCTACATTTGTGATAAACTTTTATTTTTTTCCATAAATTGTTTTGGCGTTTTACGTATATTTAATATGTAACATGCGGGATAGTTTGTTTATGAAGAAATCGATTTGTAAAGCTATATGTATTGGCTAGAATAGCAAACTCTCGTAGAAAGACACTAAAAAAGGGATCATTGATTAAAAAGCGGAAAAGGAGATTGGGATTATGAGAAAACGATTATTATGTGCAGGACTATTAACCATAGTTATGTCAACCGCAATTGTGGGTTGCGGTGCTACCAATAAGACAGATTCAGCATATGCGATGGATTCATCATATGAAACTACAGATGCAGGCGGATACTATATGAGCGATGATTTGTATTTGAATTCATCTTCGTCCAAGGGTTCCTATGATGATTATGAATATGAAACTGAATATATAGATGAAGAATATACAGAAGAGGCAGTCGAAGAATATGATAGTGGCATGGATGCCGAAATGTTAGACGAATCAGCCAGTAACCGGAAATTAATTCGCAATGTTTCCATGGATGTGGAAACCGAACAGTTTGATGCCCTAATCGGACAGATTGAGGAAAAGACTAAAGCACTTGGTGGCTATATTGAGGATAGTTATACATATAACGGCAGAAGTTATCGTTCAAATGATACGAAAAATGCAAATCTGACCATTCGCATTCCTTCTGTCAAATTGGATGAGTTTTTGTCTGCTGTTTCCGAACAGTCCAATGTGACCAGTAAAAATGAAACGGTGACGGATGTAACCTTACAGTATGTGGATTTAGAGAGTCACAAAAAGGCATTAGAGGCTGAACAGGAGCGTCTTTTAGAGATGATTGAACAGGCAGAGACGGTAGAAGACATGATTACCATTGAGAGCCGCTTGTCAGAAGTACGTTACCAGTTAGAAAGCCAGGAATCACAGCTTCGGACCTTTGATAATCAGATTCAGTACAGTACCGTTTATCTGACCATTGCCGAGGTGGAAAAATATACTCCTGTTGCCGAAAGAACATTCTTTGAAAAAATCAGTGATGGTTTTACGGATAATCTGGCAGGTGTAGCAGAAGATCTGGTTAATTTTGTTATCTGGTTTATTTCCAGTCTCCCTTACCTGGTTGTATGGGGAATCATAATTGCGATTGCAGTAAAACTGATCGGTAAAGGAATTCGCGATAAAAAAGAACGCAAAGAGCGTGGCATTGACAAAAAGACACAGAAGGCAGAAAGAAAAGCAAAAAAAGCAGAGAAAAAGGCTGCGAAAAAAGCTGTAAAAGCACAAAAGACAGAAAATGAAGCTACAAATACACAGAAATCGGAAGAGAGCAATAATCCCGAGAATCAAAAATCGGAAGCAGATAATGCTGAAAATGTACAGAAATAGAAAGAAAATAATATTTTTTACGTGGTGAAAATATGGTAGTAAACAGTCAGGATTTATATTTGTTAAGCCATTATGAATACGGAGAAGCCTTTTATGGCAGTGTCAGCGGGATGAATTACCGGGTAAACCGCAATCCCATGGAGTTTGTAAAATTCAGTACGCCTGAGGAGAAGGCGGATGCGACATTGATTGCCTATATCTGGCCGGGACCGAAAAATTTTGCCAAAACCGATCCGGAAAAAATATATTCCAAAGAATTTCCCTATTCGGATGAGGGAAAGGATGAGTTGGCAGCCTGGATCAGTGAACAATACGAGAGCAGAAAAAGTGAATGGGACCGGATTGCCGAAAAAGGATTGCTAGGATGAATATTTTAACAGTCGATGAAATTACAAAAGCATATGGAGAGCGCAAAATTTTTGACAAAGCCTCTTTCTTTTTGCAGGAAGGGGAAAAGGCGGGGATTCTTGGTATTAACGGAACCGGAAAATCAACGCTTTTGCGCATGATTGTGGGAGAAGATGAACCGGATGAAGGTCAGATTATTCGTGCAAAAGGAAAAGTCATTTCCTTTTTGCCACAAAATCCGGTTTTTGATCCCGACGAAAACATGCTTTCTGCGGTATTGCACTTTGAGAACTATGATTCGTCTCTGGAAAAAACAGATCAGCTTCGTATCAGTGAAAGTGATGCAAAAGCGATGTTGAGTAAGCTCGGGGTAACAGATTTTGATAAAGCCTGTGGGCAGCTTTCCGGCGGGGAAAGAAAACGTCTTGCACTCGTCAAAACCTTGATGGCACCTGCGGATATTCTGATTTTAGATGAGCCTACCAACCATCTGGACCAGGAAATGGCAGACTGGCTGGAAGATACTTTGAAAAGATTTCGGAAAACGATTCTGATGATTACACACGACCGTTATTTTCTGGATAGTATCTGCAATCGTATTTTGGAAGTGGATAAGGGAAAAATATACTCTTATGACTCCAACTATGAAGGATTTTTAAAATTGAAAGCGGAGCGGGAAGAGATGGCGGCGGCTTCCGACAGAAAAAGGCATTCCATTTTGCGCACGGAACTTTTGTGGGTACAAAGAGGAGCAAGAGCACGTTCGACCAAACAAAAAGCACGGTTGCAGCGCTTTGAACAGATGAGTCGGGTGGTCGATGTACAAAGTGACAAGAGTGTGGAAATCGGAAGTGTGAAAAGCCGGTTAGGAAAGACGACCATAGAACTGCATGATATATCGAAAGCCTATCAGGAACAGGTTTTATTGCGTGATTTTTCATATTCATTTCTTCGAAATGACCGAATTGGTTTCATGGGACACAATGGTTGTGGTAAGACAACACTTATGAAAATTATCATGGGAGAAGTACAGCCGGATTCCGGATTTGTGGAAATCGGACAGACGGTTCGTATCGGCTACTTTGCACAGGAAATTGGCGAAGAAGAAATGAAGCCACAGCAAAGGGTAATTGATTATATCAAAGATGTAGCCGAATATGTGGAAACCAATGATGGAAAAATAACGGCAACAAGATTGCTGGAAAAATTCTTGTTTGAAGGTGAGGATCAATACGGACCAATCGGAAAACTGTCGGGAGGACAGCGCAGAAGACTATATTTGTGTAAAGTGTTAATGAGTGCTCCGAATGTTCTGATTTTAGATGAGCCAACCAACGACCTGGATGTCACGACATTGACGATATTAGAGGATTATCTGGATAGTTTTGCAGGAATTGTTATCGTAGTATCTCACGACCGCTATTTTCTGGATCGTGTCGTCGGACGGATGTTTATATTTGAAAGAAACGGAATTCTGCGTCAGTCAGAGGGTGGTTACACGGATTATGTAAACCGAAAAAAGCTGAGTGAAGATGTAGAAAATACATATAATAAAGCAAATATAGATAGTAAAACCAATAAAGTACGTTCTGATAACAATAAGAATAAAGATAGCACAGATACGGAAGGTTTACATAATGCAAAAGAAAAGCCCAAGTGGAATACCGGTAGGGAAAAGAAACTGAAATTTTCTTATCAGGAACAAAAGGATTATGATACCATTGAAGCCGATATGGACAAGTTGGAGGATGAGATAGCAAAATTGGATCAACAGATGCTTTCTTTTTCTCATGATTTTGTGAAATTGCGCGAGATTGCCGAAAAAAAAGAAAAAGCGGAAGCTCTGCTGGAAGAAAAAATGGATCGTTGGATGTATTTGGAAGATTTGGCAGAGCAAATAAAAAAGCAGTCTTAAGGATGGTTGATATGTCAGAAATGAATCAAAATGAACAAAGTATAAAAGAAAAAATAGTAACAGAAGAAACTGTCAAAGAATTAATCGAAAAATATACCATCAAAGGCTATCTGACCGAAGCAAAAATCAGAAGCCGGTTATCAGAGGTTGAAGATTCAGACGATGCAGAAAGCCTGATTTACGGTTTATATGAAGAGGCCTGCGGCAAGCGGGAGCAGGCATATCAAAACAGGGTAGCCAATTATAAAAATGCTTTGACGATACAGGATTTTGAAAATGTAAAAGAAACGTTGGAAGCATTGGACGGATATAAGGATTCGGAGCAGTTGGCAATGGAATGCAGAAAAAAGGCGGACGAATTAAAACAACAGAAGATACAGGAGCGAAAGGCTACCGAAGCTGAACTTGAGAAAGAACTTAAAGCAGTCTATGCCAAGGATAAAAAGCAGGTGAAATGGTTGATTTTCGGTGTGATTGCTCTGATTATAATTTGTTCTGCAATTTTATTGTGGATGGGCGAAAAAATTTTATTGATGTAGAATTATTTCTTAATTATTGTTTATATTGAAACATCAGACTGTTGAAAGAAACAGATATGGCTTTTATATCATATGATTGGCATATAATCGAATCTGGTTTTGGAATATCATCGAATATCATTGGATATAACTTTCGGCAGTTGACAAATTCGTTTTTTTTGCATATTCTTATAATGAAAAAAAGAAAAAGGCGTTGAGCGGATAGAGTAGTAATTGTGAGCGCATCAGAGAGGGAATGTCATCGGCTGAAAGCAATCCCGGCAGGAGCAGTTAGGAAGTGCATCCGTAAGCTTGTTTTCGGAACAATACTTCTATTTGGTCATTTAGTATGAAAACACGTTTCCCGCGTTAAGGGGTTTGAGGTGTCGGCAGTATCTGTCTTTTAGCAGAGATGTCGAAAACAGAGTGGAACCGCGATTTTATCGTCTCTGACAGATGTATTTCTGTCGGAGATTTTTTTATGAAAAAATATGGAAATGCCGGCATAATATAGCGGAAAGGCAAAAGCAAATATGGACGGCATAATATCAGAGTAAGTAAAGATAAGTATAAAAATATTGACAGAGATTATAAGAAATGTCGGAAAATGATATGTAAGTTAGACAGGGAAGAATAGAAATGGGCTTTATCAATACAATAAAAGAAGAAATAGCATTAATCAGGGAACGAGATCCTGCTATTCATTCGGATATGGAAGTTTTCCTATATCCAAGCTTTAAAGTGATGCTTCATTATCGGTTAGCGCACAAGCTGTATCTAAAAGGCCATTATTTCTGGGCCCGATTCGTTTCCCAAAGAGGCGTCAGGAAAACGGGGATTGAAATTCACCCCGGAGCGCAGATTGGAAAAGGTTTTTTTATTGACCATGGAAATGGGGTTATTATTGGTGAGACGACTGTAATCGGTGATAATGTGACGCTTTATCAGGGAGTGACCTTAGGCGGAACCGGAAAGGAACAGGGAAAACGTCATCCCACCATCGGAAACAATGTGATGATTAGTGCCGGAGCCAAAGTGCTGGGATCATTTAAAATCGGCGACAACAGTAAAATTGGTGCCGGAAGTGTCGTGTTAGAAGAGGTGCCACCAAATTCCACGGTTGTAGGTGTTCCCGGTCGTGTAGTGAAGCGCGATAACATACACCTACCGCAGGAAGAACTGGATCAGGTTCATATGCCTGACCCGATACGGGAAGAATTAAACAATCTCTGGCAGATGAACCAGATGCTTTCAGAGCGTGTGGTAACATTGGAAGATGAATTAAAAATGCAGAAAGATAGAAAAAGCAAAGGAGACAACTATGAAAATCTATAACACATTGAGCAAGAGAAAAGAAGAGTTTGTACCGATTGAGGAAGGAAAAGTCAGAATGTATGTCTGCGGTCCGACCGTGTACAATCTGATCCATATTGGAAACGCACGTCCTATGATCGTATTTGATACTGTCAGACGTTATATGGAGCATAAGGGCTATGATGTAAACTATGTATCCAATTTTACGGATGTTGATGACAAGATTATCAAAGCATCCATTGAAGAAGGCGTGGATGCCTCCGTTATTTCAGAGCGTTATATCGCAGAATGCAAAAAAGATATGCAGAATATGAATGTAAAACCGGCGACCACCCATCCAAAAGCAACCGAAGAAATTGATGGTATGATTGATATGATTCAGACTTTGGTTGACAAGGGCTATGCTTATGTGGCAGAAGACGGAACGGTTTATTTCCGCACCAGGAATTTTAAGGGCTACGGAAAACTGTCACACAAAAATATTGATGATTTACAGGGCGGTATGCGTTCCTTATTAGTCAGCGGAGAGGATCAGAAAGAAGATCCGTTGGATTTTGTTTTGTGGAAGCCCAAAAAAGAAGGGGAGCCTTATTGGGAATCACCCTGGTGTGATGGTCGTCCCGGCTGGCACATTGAATGCTCCGTTATGAGCAAAAAATATCTGGGCGAGCAGATTGATATTCACGCAGGCGGAGAAGATTTGGTTTTTCCTCATCATGAAAATGAAATTGCACAGTCAGAGGCAGCTAACGGCAAAGAGTTTTCTAAATACTGGATGCACAATGCCTTTTTAAATATTGACAATAAAAAGATGAGCAAATCACTTGGAAACTTCTTTACCGTAAGGGATATCAGTGAAAAATATGACCTGCAGGTACTGCGTTTCTTTATGCTTTCTGCGCATTACAGAAGTCCGTTGAACTTCAGCGCAGATTTAATGATGGCAGCAAAAAATGGTCTCGAAAGAATTATTACCGGTACGGAAAATGTAAAATATGCGCTTTCCAATGCAAAAAAAGAGCAGATAGACGATGCAGAAAAAGCTTTGTTAACAGAAGCGAAAGGCTTTGAAACAAAATTTGACGAAGCGATGGATGATGATTTTAATACAGCGGATGCCATCTCTGCCATCTTTGAATTGATCAAATTTGCAAATATCAATGCGACTGCGGATAAATCCAAAGAATTTTTGCAGGAGATACTGAATGAAATTTTGACACTTACGGATATCTGCGGATTGATCGTGGACAAGGAAGAGGAAATGCTTGATTCGGATATTGAGGCTTTGATCGCAGAAAGAACAGCCGCAAAGAAAGCCAAAGATTTTGCAAAAGCAGATGCAATCCGAAATGAACTTTTGGAAAAGGGCATTATTTTGGAAGATACGCGTGAGGGTGTTAAATGGAAGAGAGCTTAAGCTTACTGGATAAGATTAAAAAGACATTTGACTGCGATAATGTGGATGTTAGGACGTATTCCCCCTTAACGCTGGCGTTTATGGGGGACTGCGTTTTTGAGATAGTCATACGAAGCATTGTTGTAGAGAGAGGAAACCGCCAGGCTGGTAGTTTACATAAAGCAAAAACAGCTGTCGTAAATGCCAAGGTTCAGGCCAGAATGATTGAAGCCTTGATGGAAGAATTGACAGAGGAAGAACGAGCCGTTTATAAACGCGGAAGAAATGCAAAACCGCATACGGTTGCCAAAAATGCTTCTGTGAATGATTACCGTAAGGCAACCGGACTGGAAGCCTTGTTTGGATATTTGTATCTGAACGGACAGGAAGACCGTATTTTGGAATTGACTAAGCGGGGGTTGGAATTGGTTGACATAACAATATAGAAAGGTAGCACTATGGCATACGAAGAAACTTATATTGAAGGAAGAAATGCGGTCATTGAAGCATTTCGTTCCGGAAAGACGATTGATAAATTATATATCTTAGACGGTTGTCAGGATGGGCCGATGGCTACCATCAGACGAGAGGCCAAAAAACACGGTTCCATGATTAAATTCGTGGGAAAGGAACGCTTAGACCAGCTTTCCCAGACCGGAAAGCATCAGGGCGTGATTGCTGTCTGTGCAGCTTATACCTATGCAGAATTAGAAGATATTTTAGCTGCTGCGAAAGCAAAGCAGGAGGAACCGTTTTTATTTCTCTTAGATGGAATAGAAGATCCTCATAATCTGGGAGCTATCATCAGGACTGCAAATCTGGCCGGTGCCCATGGTGTTGTGATTCCCAAAAACAGGGCGGTTGGACTTACCGCAACGGTTGCCCGTACTTCAGCCGGTGCATTGAACTATACGCCGGTTGCCAAGGTTACCAATATAGGACAGACCATCGAAGAACTGAAAAAAGAGGGACTTTGGTTTGTCTGTGCAGATATGAACGGAACCAAGATGTATGATCTGAATTTAAAAGGCCCCATTGGACTGGTAATCGGAAATGAAGGGGAAGGGGTAAGCCGTCTGGTAAAAGAGAAATGTGATATGACGGCATCCATTCCGATGAAGGGAGATATTGATTCTCTGAATGCCTCTGTTGCTGCCGGTGTGCTTGCTTATGAAATTGTAAGACAAAGAATGAGTTAGTAGAACAAAGAAAAGTCTGTAAAACATAAAATAAGTTAGCAGGATAAAACGGGTTGGTAAAACGAAGAGTAAGTTTGTGATACAAAAAATCAGTTAAAAATAAAGAATAAGTTTGGTTTACATAAAATGGAAAATTATTCAGAATATTCCGACGAGGAGCTGATTATCCGCTATCGAGAAGGAGAGCAGCAGATCGTCGATTATTTAATGGAAAAATATAAAAATGTGGTACGCAGCAAGGCCGGAAGAATGTTTATCTTGGGAGCAGATAAGGATGATCTAATTCAGGAAGGCATGATCGGTCTGTTTAAGGCGGTCAGGGATTATGACAGTGGCAGAGATGCAAGCTTTTATACGTTTGCCGATCTTTGTGTATCCAGACAGATGTATACCGCCATTCAGGCAGCAAATCGCAAGAAGCACTCACCCTTGAATTCCTACATTTCGCTGTATAAAAATCAGGAAGAAACCGATATGGAAAGTGAATTAATCGGAGCTATCCAGAATTCTTCCGAGCGCAATCCGGAAGAGATTTTGATTGATCGGGAAAATGTGGAGGCAATCGAAAAAATCATTGAAAATGATTTAAGCCCATTTGAACGGCAGGTTTTAGAACTGTCCATGACAGGAATGAACTATCAGGATATCGCCAGACTTTTGGGTAAAGATTCTAAATCCACAGATAATGCGCTAAATCGTGTCAAGACGAAAATTAAAAAGCAGTTGAAAGAACCTGAATAGAAAATGTAGTGTAATATTCGTACGTTTCCGGAGTATTCATTTTGCTCTATTCTATACTAATTTTTGACAAAGTGTTCAATGCACTTTTTTGTTCAGCGTTGAAAAAAGAAAAAGCCTACAATGGACTGGAAAGCTCTCATACTATCAGCAACTGTAGACTTAATCGTAGGAATTATCTTACTGATAATTCAAAAATCCTGTTTTAGTCAGGAGCGCAAGAGCGAAATCTCTTCCGTAAACAAAGTATAGCACAATCACTTGTTAAAAAACAATATAAAAGAATCATCATCTGTTCAAAATGGTGTGCCGCTAAATTTTATTTGTAAATTAGTTAGGACACGTAAAATAAAAAGTGTTATGGATAAATATGTGGTGGGGAGGTTTATCGCAAGAAGGTATGCGAAATCAAATCAATAAAAATAACAGATTGTGCCAAATTAACTTGTGGCAGTTTGTGGCAACAAAAAAACACCCAAAAACCTTGATTTTTGGGTGTTCTTGAAAGCTGATAACGGGACTCGGACCCGTGACCTCCGCATTACCAATGCGACGCTCTACCACCTGAGCTATATCAGCCAGTTTACTCACCGACGTTCATTGTAGCATGGTGGATATATTTTGTCAATGACCAAAAAAACATAATCCAAAACAAAAGAAAGGACATAGTCCCAAACTGGAATTTGTCCTTTTTTGTACGTTATAACTATAATATACGCCATCAATCAGCTGATCAAAAGAATTATTCTTCCTCTTCTTCTTCCGTTTCCTTTTTCACAGGCATCATTTTCTCTCTGTATTTATCCTCAAATACTTCTAATTCGATGCGATATGCGTCTTTTTCCACAATCAGTTCTTCGATGTGGTCATCGATTAATTTCATTTCTGCCTTTACTTCATCCAAATGCTGTCTGATTAATTTGCTTCCCTTTTCAAGCAGGTGGTCATCTAAGCACTGATTGTAAAGATCCGCTCTGAATTTTAATAATTTTTTTTCTTCTTTTTGTGCTTTAATTTGTTGTTCAACAGACGTGAAAGATACTTTTAATTCTTTGTAAATTTCATCCTGAAGTCTAGTGTCCTTTTCCATTTGTAACTCTCCTTTGCCCCATTTTTATACTATATGCCGTACCTATAAAAGATAAAATAATTATAGCAAATGTTTTACAATCTGCATAGTGGTGTGTTAAAATTATTTTGATATAAAGTAACGGGGGAAACATAAATGTCGGGGATTGATCAAAAAGATATTTTATTAAAAGCAAATAAAAAATTATCCTTAGGAATATTGGGGTTTTTACTTCTCATTCCTTTGGTGGTTGTTCTTTATATTATGGAAATACTGCCATATACATTGGAAGAGATGGTGATTACTTGTGGTAGTATTTTGGTCCTTTCTGTTTTGCCTTTTCTCATTAATAAATTCTTTTATAATGAATCTTTTATTGCAAACTGTAACCTGTATTGTCTGGAATTGTTGTTTTTGATGCTTGCATTTAATCCGGTAGTGGATTTGTCATTGCTTTATTTTGTACTACCGATTGTCAGTATGATCTATTTAAACAGAGGTATTCTGCATAAAATGTCGATGATAGCTTTTGTGGGAATGATTCTTGTCAAGGGCTCAAAACTGAGATATTTGATTGCCAATGGGATGGGGGTGGAAACGGATTTAAATCCCCTGTATACGGATTTTCTGGTTTCAACCGTTGAATTTATTGTTTTAGCTATTATTTTAATTAAATCCTTTGAGGTAATGGAGGATATATACGCGAAAGCCAGTCATGCTGCCATGATGGATATGTATACTGCATCGGAAACGGCATCTGTGGATAATTCTTCCCATCTGGGAACGCAGACGCAAAGAAAGGTGGAGCACAGTGATACCTATGATGTACAGCAGTTTTTTGCAGCGATTGCATCAGATATGGAGAACCTGATCAAAGGGAAAAATAAGCATTTTACCCTGGATTTGGACAATCAAATGCCGGTGGAGTTATATGGACGTAAAGCGCAGTTAAAGAATGCGCTTACCAGTATATGTGCCGATCTTCTGATGTATAACACCGAATCAGAGGTTAATGTATACGTTACCTATGAAAGTGGTCTCAACCTGAGAAAAAAAGAAAATATTACGATGATTATCCGTATTGACAGCAATACAGTATTAAATAAGACCGCAGCCGATAAAAAAGCCTTGGGTTACTTTTTGAGTAAAAAAATCATTGATGAGCTGGAAGGCGATTTGATTGAGATCAATGAAAATGGGAAAACTAATTTTAAAATTCGTCTGTTACAGCGCGTGGAAAATGATCAGACCATTGGAGAACGTCAGCAAAAACAAAAAACTGAAATACTGGAATTGAAACAGTTAGCTATTGTAAACAAAGCAGAAGAAAATATCGGAAACCTGTTTCATTCGGATGTTCATGTTATGGTTGTGGATGATAACAGGGAAGCACGTAAACTCGTTGATTCGGTCCTGTCTGCCGTAGGAGTAAAGGTTACCGGTGTCAAAAATGGAGTTGAGTGCATTGAAATGCTAAAGACGCAGGACTATGATATGGTATTAATTGACCAGATGATGCCTGATAAAAGTGGTGTTGAAACGGTTAAGGAAATCCGCTTTCAGGATAGTGAATACTTTCAAAAGCTTCCGATTGTCATGATGTCGATTCATGGTGGAAGAGAGGAAGCAAAAAATTATCAGGCTCAGGGATTTACGGACTGTATTACCAAACCCATAAAGGTCGATGAAATTAAATCCTGCTTAAAAAAATGGATTAAAGATGATTATCGGATGAGTTATGAAGAATATATGAGGATCCAAAATGAAAGTTAAAAATTGGTGGCATATCATTCAAAAATTCAAAAATGAGGTTTCCATCCAGAGTGGGGCAGAAGCGTTGGCTGCTGCCCTTTTTAGTGTATTGCTATCGACCCTGACTTCATGGGGGATTAGCAGGCTGTATTATGGCAAATGGCCGCATTATACACAGTTTGTGGCAGGAGGAACCATCTATAACGGTTATAATAAGACAGGAGACATGAGCATGTTCTATCTGTTGCTTTTCTGTATTCCTGTTTATTTTGTACTGTTTTTATGGCTGAAACAATATTATGTAAACCGATATGCAAAAGTAAATTATAATAAATGCAGTTATGTTAACCGAGAACAGGGACTTAATGATTGTGATGGAAGTTATGTAAACTATCGCCGTCTGGATTTTGTTGCTGCACTTTTACTGGGGGCATTTGCAATTACAGCTATCGAAACAGCGGTATCGGGAAGATTCGTAACGTATCGGACTCAGTTAGCCTATATAAGAATATTCCTTATAGTTATCTATTTGATGTGGATGATAGCTCTTTTGGTATGGGCATGGGCAAAACAACAGAATATCCATAATTTCATTGAAAAAATTTCTGTCTGTGCACAGATTTTGCTTCCGTTTTGTTTTCTGGGCTATTTTGGATTTTACTATCAGTATGAAAATGAAACCGGTTTGATTGAGTTGTTTTATTCCCGTAAGTGGAAATGGTTTTGTGTGGCTGTGTTTGTCGTCTTTCTTTTGGCTCAGATGTATCGTCTGATGAAAAAGAAAACAGATATTTCCGTATATGCGCTGGTTTCAATTGCGACAATGTCGGTCATGCGTACGCCTGAGGGAATGATGAGTGTGGATTTTTTTCATAACGGAGAGATGGCATTACCCATGCAACAATTAGTTTCTTATGGAAAAATTCCCTATTTTGATATCGATCCCATTCATGGTTTATGTGATTATGTCTATAGCTTTTTTAATTATCTCTTTTTTGACGGCAGTTATTTCTCACAAAATGCCGGTGTTGTGGTGGCAAACCTTTTTATATCGGCATTTCTTGCAGTTGTTTTGGCAAACTGTCTGAAAAGACGAAGTAGTGCAGTTGTTATCATCTGGTTATTTATGCCATATCTTTTGGAAAAGGCCGGTATTCGTTACGTGCTTTTTATAGCAGCATTTCTGATATTGCTTTGTGACAGGGTAAGGAAGAGTAACTTGTGGTTTTTCTGGTGGTGGATACTTTTGTGCATTGCAGGAATTTTTTATAATGTTTCGATTGGTGCATCTGTGGCTGTGGCATTTTTACCGGAAACGATTTATCGTCTGATAAAAGAGGTAAAGAAGCGGTGGAAGCAATATTCGATAACGCATAAATGGAAAGATATCTTTATGGACATTCCTGTAAAAGAGAAAAAAATCCTGCTGGGAGCATGGATTGCGTTAGTGTTGGTTGGCATTTGTTTTGTTCCATGGTTTTTGCAAATTCTTAGATTTTTACATGAGAATGCAGCGACAACGCTTTGGGTAAACGGCACAGAAATCTTTGCTTCAGAATTTCAGCCGGTTGAAACATTTGCACTTTTTGCTCCGTATCTGGCCGTTTTGGTTGTTGCTTTATCTGAAAACGATAAGGCAAAATCTGCTTTTGTGGCTATGGCGGTTGGTCTGTTTGTTATTGCTAATTATGCCTGCGTCCGCTATGATGAAGGACTGCGACTCGCCGTTTTGGGAGTTGTGTTCTGTATGATTTGCCTTGCTTATTTTTGTATGGATTATCTGTCATCCCAAACAAAGGCTGTCTGGTTTATTCTTCTTTCTCTGATTTGTGTTTTTTTAATCCGGGATTATTTGCCGCTTAGGATGGATGCCTTGGTTCGTGTGGAACATATTCCTGCAAAAAAAGAGATTGAAATAAATGAAACGTTGATCGAGGACCCTGTCGTCTATGTTTCGGGAGACAGTGTCGAAATGAAGCATATGGGAAGTGGATTTATTCAGGGACTTACGCTTAACAGCTTAAAAAACATTCAGTTTATCCTGAAGCAGGAGAATGCGCAGGATTCCTTTCTGGATTTGACCAATAAGATTTCCCACACGGTTATTTTTGATTTGAAAGCGGACTATCCATATACATCGGCTTATAATATCAGCAATGACCTGATGCAGGAAAAAGCGATTGCATGCATTCGTGAAAACAGGCCGAGACTGATTTTACTTGCACCTTATATTCGATTTGATGAAGCTCCGGTCAGTCTGCGATCCCCTGAATTATATCAGGCAATTCTGCGGATGGGTTATCAGCCCTATATATATGAAGATGTAGTATATTTGCTGGATGGAGAATCAAATTGTGACGCAGCAGAGGATGGAAAACGAAAACTGGGATTGCTCAATCACCGTACTGACATGGGAATGTTACCATATTTATGGGGGACAGCTTTAGCGGATGAAAAAGATCGTTTAATTGAGGTGCCCTGTGACAATGGTTCTATTCAGGGTTATGAAGTATCTTATATTGATTTGGAAATTGCATCTTCGGATATTACCGGTGACTCGTTTTCTCTATCCTTTCAAAGTGATGTTGATGGGGAAACATATCAGTTCCTGATTCAAACAGGAAAAGAAAAGTTAAAGAAAAATCAGACAGTTCATTATTTAATTCCTGTTTTTTCATCACCGTTCTTTTATTATTCGAATGATATAGAAGTGAAAATAGATGGAATTAATCCTGCAAAGATAAGCTATTATTTTTCGGACATTAAATGATAATGAAACATGCCTTTCAGTATAATATAAATTTTCGGATAACAATAAAACTTGTTTTTCAGATTAATCTTGAAATGCAGGAAAAATAAAATAATGGATGAGGCATCAAATAGAAACGTTGATATAATCTATATGAAAAATAAACCGGATGATCGATGAAAGGATCACCCGGTTTGTTAATATCTATAGAACTATCTTGCATGATACTAAGTACTTTTGACTGGTATCATATTCTGTGTTGAAACTATTGTGCCGGTGGTGTTTCTGCGGGAGCCTGTGCAGCAGCATCTGCGGCAGCGGCAGCAGCGGCGTCCTGGGCAGCCTGCGCGGCGGCAGCGGCTTGGGCGGCAGCGGCAGCCTGTTGAGAGGCAAGTGCAGCCTGGCTATCCGCAACAAATGCGTCCGGATTGGTTGCATAATAGGTTGCATTATGAGGACATACCTGCTGTGAAGTGGCACTTCCGTCTACACTTGGTGGTATGGTTACAATACCCGGAACTTTGAACGGACAGGATGGATCTGCAGGAAGTCCGGTTGCTGCACATACGGTTCCCGCATAATGCGCATCACAGGTTTCCGTTGGAACCGTACCTTCAGCAAAATATTCCGTATGAGCCGTACAGATACCGTCAACCGGTAGTTTTCCGGAATATTTACAAACGGATGCGGTTACAATTCCATCCGGTTTTTCAAATTCTTTATTTGGCAGATTTTCATGAATTCTGCTCATGACAGCGCGCCACATGGTTTTCGATAAATTCTTTTCAGCACTATCATGCATGATTTCGTTGTTGTCATATCCCGTCCAGGTAGTGGCTGTGTAATAAGGTGTATATCCTGCAAACCAGACATCGCGGTAGCTGGATGTGGTTCCGGTTTTACCGGCAATGGACATACCACCGAAGTTGACACTTCCACCGGTACCTTTGGTCACAACATCGACCATGGCATCCGTCAAAAGAAAAGCAGTGGTTTCCTGAAGAACACGTCTTGTCTGCGGATTGGTACGATCCAAAATGACATTTCCGTCGTGATCTAAAATCGTGGTATATAAAGCAGGTTCAATATATACACCGCCATTAGCGATGGTAGCATAAGAGGCATTCAATTCCATGTTGGTGACACCGTCAGTGATACCACCTAAAGCCAGAGCCTGCTGGATATCCGAATAAATTTCGGTTTTTCCGGTTACGGAATTGGTCACGGCACGTCTTTCAACGAGTGTCGTAAAACCGAATTTTTGTAAATAGTCAAATCCCAGCTGGGGAGTAATCTGTGTCAATGTTTTAACAGCAACAATATTTAATGATTGCTCGATACCATAACGCAATGTACAAATACCTTTGTAAGCACCGCCATACCAGTTGGATACCGGGCGACCGTTTTCATAATTGAAAGGAGCATCATCCTGTACGGAAGCTAAGGTCAGCCCTGCGCTGTCCAGAGCCGGAGCATATGTGGATACGACCTTAAAGGTTGATCCGGGCTGACGGGTTGTGGACGTTGCACGGTTTAATGAACGGCTGGCAGCCTTGGTGCCGCGACCACCAATCATGGCAACAACGTATCCGGTATGTTGATCTTCAACAGTTAAGGATACCTGAGGTTGCGGGGTTAAAACAATGTTTTCGGCTTCCACTTTATCTCCATATCCCATAACAGAGGCTTTATATTCCTCAATGGCTTCATAGGCTTTATCCTGTGAAGAGTAAAGCAAATCAAAATTGGCATCGCTTTGTTTAAAGTAACTTTTAAACATTTCCGTACTGTGATTTTCTTTTTCGCCGTTTGATTTTGTAATGGTCAGTTCATAATGGAGTAACCATTTTACATTGGAAGGATAGTTGGATTCGTCGTTGTAAACTTCATCACAAATCTTTTGGATTTCCGGATCCTGCGTGGTATTAATCTGTAAACCACCACTGTATACAAGGTTATAAGCCTGAGTTTCGTTGTAACCCAATTGTTCCATCAAATCATTGATAACCTGATCAATAACAGCGTCAACAAAATAAGTATTGACAGATTCGACATCCATACTTTCGTTGACAGACTTAATACGGGAATACACATCGTCAGCCATGGCAACATTGTATTCCGTCTGGGTAATATAGCCCTGCTCAAGCATATTGTTTAAGACCTTTTCCCGTCTTGTTGCATTATTGTCCGGATGGGAAATGGGATTATACTTAGAAGGGTTTTGGGTAATAGCTGCAATAACCGCACATTCTGAAAGTGTCAGATCTGAAACATTCTTATCAAAATAACGACGCGAAGCCGCCTGCACACCCAATGTATTCTGACCTAAGTTGATGGAATTCATGTACAACTCCAAAATGTCGCTTTTGGACATTCTTTTTTCCAGTTCCAAAGCCAGATACTGTTCCTGAAATTTTCGCTTAAATTTGTTTATCAGATTGGTTTCTGTAACCCAGGTATCGTCAAAAACGTTATTCTTTAAGAGCTGCTGGGTAATGGTAGATGCCCCCTGGCTGAACTTGAATTTGTTTTTGACTGCCTCCATACCGGCACGGGCAAGACCCTTGATGTCGATACCGTTGTGTTCATAAAAACGCTCGTCTTCAATGGCGACAAATGCATTTGCAAGATTTTTGGGAATGGAATTCATGTTTACATAACTTCTGTTCGAATTCGTGGCAACGAGCTTTGTCATCTGGTTTCCTTTGGCATCGTAAACAAAAGTAGCATATCCGGAAGGTGTTACATCCAGCGTGGATATATCCGGAGAGGATGCTAAAATTCCGTTAAACATACCAATGCCCATACAGGCACCGATGATTCCGATACCGATGAAACATATGAGTACGGCCTTTAAGAAATAAAGAAGAAACATTTTCTCGATTTTCGTACTGGTAGAATTCAGTTGTTTCTGCTTTTTCTTAATGCCTTTTTTACTGTAATTCATAAAAAAGCCTCCTAAACTATATGGCACCCGCCTTGGTGTTGTTATTTACAAAGACAAAAGTAAACATATATCATTAAGTATACCAAAATATGGAGCTAAAATAAAGTGTTGACTTAGTTTTCTATGCCCTTTTTCTATGCCCTTTGTGCTCTGGCAATCTTAAAAAATATGAAGACCGCATTGATTGGGCTGTTTTCTCAGGTTTTGCGAATCACAAATTCATACTTTTTTATGTCCCCCAAAAAATAGCTTAACATTACTTATATTTTCCATATTATGGATTATTTACAAATACATACACATTTATTCCGTAATGTGGTAAAATATTAGCGTTGTGGGTGTTAAAAGTTCATTTTGTCACTCACTGATGTATTGGATTGATGCTTTGCAGACAACAAGCAGCTCCATTTTGATCCCGCATAAATACCGGATGTTTGGAGTTTTGCTCATGTCAATAGTTTATGATGAAAAGAGGTGATGATGTATGCCAGACATAGACCGATCGATATACAAGGGTGGAATCGGAGAAGTTGTGGAGAAAAAATCCCGCTTTATTGCAACGATTGAACCCGTGACGAGCAAAGAGGAGGCGGAAGCCATGATTGCCGCCTGCAAAAAGAAATATTGGGACGCCAGACACAATTGCAGTGCATACATTATCGCTGATACAGTTGATATCTTGCATTCTTCGGATGATGGAGAACCTTCCGGCACGGCCGGAAAGCCAATGTTAGACATTCTGGTTGCACAGGGACTGAAAAATGTCTGTGTTGTGGTTACCCGGTATTTCGGTGGTACCTTGCTTGGAACCGGTGGACTGGTGCGTGCCTATCAGGCAGCCGTAAAAGCCGGCCTTGAGCAGTGTACCTTTATTGAAAAGAAAAAGGGTATAAAAGCAACTGTTGCACTTGATTACAATGATGTTGGCAAAATCCAGTATCTGTTTGCAACCGAAAAGGTTGAGACGATTTCTACGGACTATGGGGAAAAGGTTTTTATGTCACTCATCATTCCGTATGATGCATTTTTGAATGTCAAAGAAAAAGTAGTTGACATAACAAGTGGAAAATCATTATTTCAAGATGTTTCGGAGGCTTATTACGCTCTTGTGGAAGGAGAGATTAAGCTATGGACGAAAGATTAGAAGAACTGTTTACAACATTAAATAATTATCTGGATCAAAAACAATACGTCAAATTACGTGAATGGTTAAGAGATTTAAACGTTGCGGATATTGCTGCCATGATGGAAGAATTAGATGAGGAACTGCAGTTAAAAACGTTCCGAATTCTGCCCAAGGATATGGCTGCGGATATTTTTTCTTATCTGCCCATTGAAGTAGAGCAGCAGATTATTACGTCCATATCCGACCGTGAAGCCGGTAAAATCATCGATAATCTGATGACGGATGATGCTACGGACCTTTTAGAGGAGATGCCGGCCAACATTGTTAAGAGATTATTGGCCAATGCCAGTCAGGAAACCAGAAGAGATATTAACCATCTGCTTCGTTATCCGGAAGATTCAGCCGGCAGTATCATGACGGTCGAGTTTATGGATTTAAAAGAAGGACAGACCGTTGCACAGGCGATTGAGCGGATTAAGAAAACGGCGGTGGATTCCGAAACCATTAATATCTGTTATGTTTTGGATTATCAGAGAAAATTAAAAGGAACGGTAGCGTTACGATATTTGTTATTAAAAGATCCCGATGAAAAAATCGGCGATATCATGCATGAGAATGTCATCAGTCTTCATACCCTGATGGATCAGGAGGAAGTAGCAAGACAGTTCCAAAAATACGACTTTACTGCCATGCCGGTTGTGGATAATGAAGACCGTCTGGTCGGTATTATCACGGTCGATGATGTTGTGGATATTTTGCAGGAAGAGGCTACGGAGGATATGGAAAAGATGGCGGCTATTGTGCCAAGCGATAAGCCGTATCTTAAGACAACCGTGTTTGAAACCTGGAAAAAACGTATTCCGTGGCTGCTTTTATTGATGATTTCCGCAACCTTTACCGGAAGAATTATTGCATCCTTTGAAGATGCCTTAAGCGTATATGTGGTATTGACGACATTTATCCCCATGCTCATGGATACCGGTGGAAATGCCGGAGGTCAGACTTCGGTTACGGTTATTCGTGGTTTGTCCTTAAATGAAATTGAGTTTTCGGATTTCTTTAAAGTTGTATGGAAAGAAATAAGAGTTGCACTCCTATGCGGTCTGACATTAGCCGTGGCAAACTTTGCAAAGTTAATGATTATTGATCGTGTTACGATGCCGGTTGCAGCAGTTGTTTGTGCTACTTTGGTTGTTGCTGTTTTAATTGCAAAGTTAGTCGGAAGTATGCTGCCGATGTTAGCAAAGAAGATCGGTTTTGACCCGGCAGTTATGGCGAGCCCGTTTATTACTACGATTGTAGATGCGTTGTCGTTATTGATATATTTTAGAATTGCATCTATGGTGCTGGGATTGTAAGATAAATGAAATGGGTAAATCGGAAATTAATCAGATTCTTAATTTTACTATCGAAAGGAAAGCGACAAATCTTATGTTGTTTAGGTGATAAAATGGAAAATCTTTTTAATTAAACAAAATCGCTGCGCTACAGCCTTGTCAGGCCATCGCGTAGCGGTTTTGTTTAATTGAAATGAAAAGAGGAATTTGGTCGATTTGGTATGACATGCGGGAAGAAGAAGTAGACCCAAAACAAGGAATGTGGTTTATTTGGTATGATGAGCTGGAAGAAGAAGTAGGCCCAAAACGAGGAATGTGGTCGGTTTGGTATGACGTGCCGGAAGAAGATGTAGACCCAAAACGAG
>CAMEJJ010000005.1 GCA_945919795.1 uncultured Lachnospiraceae bacterium | reverse complement strand
GCGCGCCAGATTGTGGCTCTGGAGGCCCAGGGTTCGAATCCCTGTATCCACCCTTTTTATTATCATTGGGCTATCGCCAAGCGGTAAGGCACAGGACTTTGACTCCTGCATTCGCTGGTTCGAATCCAGTTAGCCCAGCTATTATGGGCCACTAGCTCAGGTGGTAGAGCACTTGACTTTTAATCAAGTTGTCCGGGGTTCGAGTCCCCGGTGGCTCACTAAAATCAGAAGCAGGCAGCCTCTGATTTTTTTTATGAATATTTCATGCGGATATGGCGGAATTGGCAGACGCGCCAGATTTAGGTTCTGGTGTCTCCGACGTGCAGGTTCAAGTCCTGTTATCCGCACGATTGCTTAAGATATTAGGCATTTTGAAAAATCCTCTGGAGAAATCCAGAGGATTTTTCTTCGTAAATACTTAAGATGAAAAAGCAGAGCATAATATATTGTGGTATAATTTATATGGCGATTACAAAGAGGAGTAGAATTTGCAATCCGACAGATTAATAAGAGGCGGATGAAAAAATGAATTTTACAAAAAATACTGATAAAAACAGAATCAAATGGGTGGATTTTTCAAAAGGAGTAGCCATGCTTTTGGTCGTCATCGCACATACGATGCAGGGAGGAAGGTATGGGAGCATGGTCAGAGGCATGATATATTCTTTTCATATGCCGTTGTTTTTTATCCTGAGTGGCTTTACGATGCGCCCAGCGGGGGATATCCAAAGTTTTGGAAAAAAGACACTAAAATCAGCTAAAAGTCTGCTAATTCCGGCCGTGCTTTTATATTTTGCATGGATTTGTATTGAAATATGCCGTAATACGGAAAATCTGATTTCAACCGATTTTTGGAAAGGGAAAGCACTTACCTTGCTTTTTGCAAGTGCATCTTCTACGATGTGGGGAGAGACTTTTATAGCCGGGATAGGGATGATCTGGTTTTTCTTTGTCCTATTTTGGGGAAAAGTATTATACGATGCTATGCAGTTGCTTGTGGGAAATATGCTTCGAAAAGAAAAAAGTGTACAGATGCTCCTGCTTGGCTCTAGCCTGTTATTTGCAATCATAGGAATTGTGCTTGGAAAATATCGATGGCTTCCCTTTTCTCTGGATGTTGCCTTTGGGATTCAGCCTTTTTTTGCCTTCGGACAACTGTTAAAGCAGTTTGACTGGGAACATAAATCCGGTATGAGAATGATGCTTTGTATCTTAATCTGGGGTGTGTGCTTTTTCCTGACTTACCCAAATCCGGATGACTGGACTTATCTGGAAGTTGGATTGCGAAGATATTCTGTTTTTCCAATCAGTTACTTGTGTGCCCTGACCGGAACGGTTGCGCTCGGTGTTCTGGGGCAGTATATTGGTCGCTGGGAAAAGCAACCTGCTTTTGGAAAACCGGTTTCTATGATAGCAAAACCATTTTATATCATAGGTAAGAATTCCATGTATCTATTATGTATTCATATTATGGATCAGTTATGGGATTTCATCTGGTATGTGGAGGGACATCAATTTCTATCTGTCGCAAGGAGACTGGGGGCAGATTTGTTAGTCTTTGCAGTTGTGATGTTCATTATACGCAGTTTTTCCATATTTAGGGACCGCATGGAAAAACAGCATGAACAGAAAAGTAGTATGAACAGAAAAACAGCATGAATAAGAAAACAGCATAACCACAATAATAGGAATTAAAAATGTATCTTCTGCTCAATTTATAGCATTTTTTGGAAAAATGTACAGAAAAATAAACAATTTAAAGTCACTTTGAATTGTAGTATATGATGGACAAGGATTCGCTTTTTTGGTACAATTTACAAGAAATTTAATGTAACATTTTGATGGAGGAAATAAAATGACATTAGAAAGAGAAATCATCGAATCAAAGATGGAAGATCAGCTTCAGGAAATATTGCGCGTTCGTTTTAATAAATCCATTGCTGATTGTTCAGATAAAGAATTATATTGTGGTTTACTACAGCTAACTAAAGGGTTAGCAAAGGCTACCGAGCTGATTTCCGGAGATAAAAAAGTTTATTACATCTCTGCTGAATTTCTGATTGGAAAACTGTTATCTAATAACCTGATTAACTTGGGCGTTTACGAAAAATTAGAGGAAATATTAAAGAAGCATGGAAAAGAGTTATCGAAGATTGAAGAGCAGGAACCGGAACCTTCTTTGGGAAATGGCGGACTGGGACGTTTAGCAGCCTGTTTTTTGGATTCGATTGCAACACTGGGTCTCCCCGGTGACGGTATCGGATTGAATTACCATTTTGGTCTGTTTAAACAGGTTTTTAAAAATCATAAGCAGACTGCCGAAAAAAATGACTGGATTGAGGATGATTCCTGGTTGCGCGAGACAGACATCAGCTTTGAAGTGCCTTTTGGTGACCTGAAAGTTAGATCCAAATTATATGACATCGATGTCATCGGATACAATCATGGTATCAATAAACTGCACTTATTTGATATTGAAAGTATTGATGAAAGTATTGTCAAAGAGGGTATTGATTTTGATAAAGAAGACATCGCTAAAAACCTGACCTTGTTTTTGTATCCGGATGATTCGGATGAAGCAGGAAATCTTTTGCGTATTTACCAGCAGTATTTTATGGTAAGTAATGCAGCACAGTTTATTTTAAAAGAATTAAAGGATAAAAAAGTGGATCTTCGCAAGATGTATGATCATGCCGTTATCCAAATTAATGACACGCATCCGACCATGGTTATTTTAGAGCTGATCCGTATCTTGACGGAAGAAAAAGCCCTTGCTATGGATGAAGCGATAGAGGTGGTTTCAAAGACCTGTGCATATACCAACCATACCATTCTTGCGGAAGCTTTAGAGAAATGGCCGTTAAAATATCTGGAAAAAGTGGTTCCGCAGCTTGTTCCGATTATTAAAGAACTGGATCAGAGAGTTGCTGCCCAATACGATGATGAAAAAGTACAGATTATTGATAAAGATGACAGAGTTCATATGGCTCACATCGATATCCATTATGGTTTTTCCGTCAATGGTGTAGCTGCTATCCACACAGAGATTTTAAAAGAAACCGAGTTGAATCATTTTTACAAAATCTATCCGGAAAAATTCAACAATAAAACGAACGGAATTACGTTCCGCAGATGGTTATTTTCATGTAACAGACCGCTGACAAAACTGTTGTCGGACACCATCGGTGACGGATTTAAAACAGATGCCTTTGAGCTGGAGAAGCTGTTAACCAAAATCAATGATGCAAGTGTTTTAAATCAGATTGAAGCAATCAAAAAGCAGAAAAAAGAAGAACTGGCTGCCTATGTAAAGGAAGCAGAAGGGGTTGTCTTAAATCCCAATTCAATTTTTGACATCCAGATAAAGAGACTGCATGAGTACAAACGTCAACAGATGAATGCACTTTATATCATTCATAAGTATCTGGAAATAAAGGGCGGTAAAAAACCGTCTACTCCGATTTCTTTCATCTTTGGTGCGAAAGCGGCTCCGGCTTATGTGATTGCTCAGGATATCATCCACCTGCTTTTATGCTTACAGGAAATTGTCAACAAGGATCCCGACGTTTCACCTTATATGCAGGTGCTTATGGTTGAAAATTACAATGTCAGCTATGCAGAAAAACTGATACCTGCCTGTGATATTTCCGAGCAGATTTCGTTGGCATCCAAAGAAGCATCCGGAACCGGCAATATGAAATTTATGTTAAATGGCGCCGTTACCATTGGTACTTCTGATGGAGCGAATGTTGAAATCCATGAATTGGTCGGTGATGACAATATCTATATTTTCGGTGAAAAATCAGAGCAGGTCATCAGACATTATGAAAAGGCAGATTATGTTTCCAAAAAATTCTATGATAATGATCCGATGATTAAAGAAGCGGTTGATTTTATTATCAGTGATGAAGTCATGGCTGTCGGTGACAAAGAAAACTTAGAGAGACTTTACAATGAATTGCTGAATAAAGACTGGTTTATGACATTGCTGGATTTAAGGGACTATATTGTGACTAAGGATCGCATGTTTGAAGATTATCTGGACCGTGATAAGTGGAAACGGATGATGTTAACTAATATTGCGAAAGCCGGTTACTTCTCTTCTGACCGCACAATTGCGGAATACAACAGAGACATCTGGAAAATGGTACCTTCCTTCAATGAAGAAATCGGAAAATAGGGTGTTGAAATATGAGAAAATGTGGTGTGTTATGTCCCATTTTTAGTCTGCCTTCTCCATACGGAATTGGCACAATGGGAAAAAGTGCATATGAATTTGTGGATTTATTGAACAAAGCGGGACAGAGTTATTGGCAGATTTTACCGCTTGGTCAGACCGGATATGGAGATTCGCCTTATCAGTCTTTTTCGACCTTTGCGGGAAATCCCTATTTTATTGATCTGGATTTTTTGCGAGAAGAAGGACTTCTTACATTGACCGAATGTGAACAGGTTGAGGTATGCGAGAATCCTGCTTATATCGATTATGAAAAAATGTATAACAGCCGTTACAAAGTGCTTCGTATGGCGTTCCATCGTTTTGACGAAAAGAGTGAGAAAAAATATGACAAGTTTGTCAAAAAGAATGAGTCATGGCTGGGTGATTATGCGCTTTATATGGCAATAAAAGCTCATTTTGAGCAAAAACCCTGGACAGAATGGGATGAAGATATCAAACTTCGGAAAAAGAAAGCATTAAAGCATTATCGGGAAGAACTGGCAGAAGAAATTCGTTTTTGGAAGTTTTTGCAATACTACTTTTTCAGACAGTGGAAAAAGTTGAAAAAATATGCGAATAAAAAGGGAATTGAGATTATTGGTGATATTCCGATCTATGTGGCGTTTGACAGTGCGGATACATGGGCAAATCCCGATTTGTTCCAGCTGGATGCAAAAGGTTATCCGATTGCTGTGGCAGGCTGTCCGCCGGATGTTTTTTGTGAAACCGGCCAGCTATGGGGAAATCCTTTATATGACTGGCCCCATCATAAGCATACCGGATATGCATGGTGGATGGAACGAATTGCGCATTGCTTCAAATTATATGATGTGGTCCGTATAGATCATTTCAGAGGCTTTGAGTCCTATTATGCGATTCCGTATGGCGATCCGACAGCAGAATTCGGTCATTGGGAGAAAGGCCCCGGTTATGCTTTGTTTGAGCGTATGAAAGAGGTCCTTGGAGAACGTAGAGTGATTGCCGAGGATTTGGGATTTTTGACGGATGAGGTTTATGAGTTGGTTGCAAAGACCGGTTATCCGGGAATGAAGATTATTGAGTTTGCATTCAGTGATTATCAGGACAACGAGTATCTGCCGCACAATTACAAGAAAAACTGCATTGTTTATACAGGAACTCATGACAATGAGACGGCAGCAGGATGGCTTACCAATGTTTCCAAAGAAGATCACAAATTTATAAAAGAATACTGTGACTGCCATTCAGATAAGAAACTTGCCAAAGCATTGGTTAGACTTGCCATGATGAGTGCCTCTGACACGGCAATTATTCCGATTCAGGATTATCTTGGGTTGGGAAATGAGGCGCGAATCAATGAGCCGTCCACACTCGGCATGAACTGGAAGTGGAGACTTATTCCGGGACAGTTTACCGAAGAGACGGCCAAGGAAATGTTGGAACTTGCAAAAATCAGTTTCCGATATTAAGCACGGCTCATATTCGAATTATGATAGGCAGGATTGTTTGTAACCTCCTCTAAAAACCAGTCGGGCATGAGGAATGCGGTGGCAAGTTCGACAGAAGGAAATTCGACTTCCGCCATAATCAGACCCGCAGGAATTTGAAATATATCCAGTTCAATTTTTAGTTGGAGAGAATCCGGTATGGTATCCATGCCGGATTTTTTTAGTTGCTCCATGTCAAATTGAGGGTTGGATAACGGGATCACATAACGGTCTTTTTTGATAATGATTCCATCCGCTTTTTTAATCAGATGTTCATAGCTTTCTTTGGTTAAAGGCAGGTTTGCCTCTTCTCTTGCTAAAAGCCCTTTTCCTTTATAGGTCAGATAATAGGTGTCATTTTCCCGTCTGATGCGAACGACGGGTTCAGTACAAAGATATCCCTGCTCCATATGGAGGCATGTATAGTCAAAAAGATTTGCGGGGAGTTGTCTGATTGTAAATTTACGTTCAATTTCCATGAGGGTCATTCCTTTCATAGGGGAGATGGGGCGGGGAGGGACGATATTTTATTTCTCTTGCAAGACTAACGTTGATAAGTTTATCTAAATATTCCGAATATCGTTTTTCCCGCTTTAAAAATATATTGCGTTGGTGTTGCTTTAATTGGTGCTGATGGATTGCGAAAATTGCGTAGCAATATAGCAATCCATATATCTTAATATATCAATTATAACCAATTCTGAAAAGATTATAATTACGAACAGTTTATTATAATTACAAACGGTTTAACATAATCTATCTTCAAATAGTTCCATAAATATATATCTTTGCCTGCGTAAACCGAAGTATGATGCGGCAAAGATAAATATTGTTGTTTGTAAGATAGTTTTTTTGCATTATCATCTATTTTCTGATAAAATAAATATGCTTTTACAATATCGTAAACATTAGGGGTGTCCTATGGAAAATAACGAGAGATTAGAGCTGCAGACGAAAGCTTTTATAGCAGATTTGCTGGCAGGTGTGAATAAAGACGATAGTATTCAGAATAATATCAGCTATATGATAGAAGAAGTGGGAAGGTTTACTCATGCGGATATGGTCTGTATTTATGAATCGCGAGAAAAGAGTGATTGCGTAAATAAGATATATCAGTGGAAAGCCGATAGTTCGGTTGTAGAGGATGCAAAAATACAGCCGATACAGGAACGGAAACTGGATGATTGGATTGAGACGCTTAAATTAAAAAAGATGGTTTTAGTTGAGAGTAGAGAATGTGTTCCGGATACTATGCCTTTTGAATATGAAAGAATGGAACAACAAGGGATTCACACCTTTTTGATTGTTCCCTTATATGCCAAGGACAGACTGCCGGCATGCATGAGCTTAATTAATCCGGATTTGGAAACATTTTCATTATTGGAATCGATGTGGTTATTCTTGGGACAGGAGATTGGTCAGCTTTTTTATCAGGAAAGAATCAGGCACAAACGAATGTTATTGATGGAGGCAATTAGCTCCAGCAACTTATCCGAATTAATTGTTGATTACAAAACCAAGAGATATGAGGCATTTCGGATCACGAGAGTATTGCGCAATGTGATTCCGGAAGAAGGGGAATGGGAGTGGATAAGACAATTTTATGCATCCATTATTATGCCGGAATATCGGGAGGAGTTTCTAAGAAAGACTGAGCAGGAATACATGGAGACACTTCTGTGTTCAGAGCAGACTTCTTTTTCGATTGATTTAGCCCGTGAGGTAAATGGGAATAATACATGGTTTCGATTGGAATTTTCTGTTGTTTCTTTGGATGAAAAAGGGCATTTGGAACGGTTTGTCGTGCTTGTAAAAGATATTACGCAGACGAAGAAAGAAGAGGAAGAGCATCTGCAGATGATTACGGCATTGAGCGGCTTTTATAAAGTGATTTTCATGATCGATATAAAAAACCGGTCAGCACAGACCATTAAGCATGTAGAGGGTACAAGGCAGCATTATCAGGATGGTATTATGCCATATGAGATTTTTCTGGATACATTCATCAGTCGGATGGTGGAAGCAGAATATGTAAATGCTATTCGTGAATTTATGAACCCGGATACCATGGGACATCGTATGAGAGCCATGAATGCGTTGTCTCGTGAATATCATGGAAAGAATATTGAATGGGGACGTATTGTTCTTGCTCCGGCAAAATGGAATCGGGATGGCGGTTTGGAAAAGGTGGTTTTTGCTGTTCAGGATATTACAGAACAGAAGAAACGAGAGGAATGGATGCAATACAAGATGGAACATGATGAACTGACCGGAACACTAAATCGGACAGTGTTTAATCGTGTTACCAAACTGTTAGAAGATAATCTCACACCTTTTGCCCTGATTTTGTTGGATATTGACAAATTCAAAACCATTAATGACACTTACGGACACGATGTCGGTGACGAAGTATTATCCCGGCTTGTAACGGTTCTTAATGAAAAAATGCGGAGCGTTGATAAAATTTTTCGGATTGGTGGAGATGAATTTGCCATTATTATGAATCGTATTACATTAGATCAGGCAAATCGTGTTAAGAGTTTGATCGATCAGGTAAATGAAGTTACGATGTCGGATATGAATGAAGTGCCGTCGTTTTCCATTAGTGCAGGTGTGACTTTTTCAATCAGTTACAATGAAACCGTTTATCACAACGCGGACAAGGCACTTTACCGGACGAAGGAGACTACCCGTAAAGGTTGTACTGTTTTTGAAGAAATGGATTAAGGACTATTGCAAAAGGAGGAATATGTTATGGCAAATTTAGGTATTTTTTTAGCAACAGGTTTTGAAGAGTGCGAGGCATTAATTGTTGTAGATGTCTGCAGAAGAGCAGGTCTGTCCATTCAGATGATTTCAATTTCCGATGAAAAAACTGTTGTAAGCTCACACAATGTTTCTGTTGTAGCAGACACAATCTTAAGCGAAGAGGATTTTGGTACACTGGATATGATTATTTTGCCGGGAGGAATGCCGGGGACCAAAAATCTGGAGGCATGTGAACCGTTGATGGAACAGGTGGATGCTTTTTATAAAGCAGGGAAATGCATCAGTGCAATTTGTGCGGCACCCAGTATCTTTGGACACAAAGGCTATTTAAACGGAAGAGATGCCGTATCCTACCCTTCCTTTGAAAGCCATTTAGAAGGTGCCAGAGTGTTGAAAGAGCCGGTTGCAGTTTCTGAGCATGTGACAACTTCGCGGGGACTGGGCACGGCACTCGATTTCGGACTAGCCATTGTAGAAAGATACTGCGGCAAAGAAAAGGCTGATGAGATTGCGGCTGCAATCGTTTATAAATAAATAATTTTATTTCCTGTTCGGATTTTATGCAAAAAAGCCCAAGATTGTCTTGGGCTTTTGCATGTCTGCTTAGAAACATGGATGAAATTACTTCATCTGTTCTTCCTGCTTTTTGATCATTCTTTTAACCATTTCGCCACCAACAGAACCGGCTTCACGAGATGTTAAGTCACCATTGTAACCATCTTTTAAGTTTACACCGAGCTCGCTTGCAACTTCTGTTTTGAAACGATCCATAGCAGATTTAGCTTCTTTTTTTGAGCTATTGTTACTTGATGCCATAGCTTTTTACCTCCATAACATGATATATATTTCTTAAGATAAGCCAAACACTTACCTTAAGAAATGAATTTGCATTAACAAACCGATACTCTCTTGGTTTTGTGTTTCAACTTATCTTGACTTTAGTATTTGCGTCACGTTAAAATTTATGAATGGAATTTTAAGGAAAAAGGAGCTTTTATGAAATATTATTTTGCACCATTTGAAGGTATATCATGGTATCTTTACAGAAATCTTGCTGCAAAGCATTTTGAAGCAGCAGATGTATATGTGACGCCATTTATTGCTCCAAATCAGATGCGTAGTATTCGCGAATCGGATAAAAAAGATATTTTGCCGGAAAATAATCGTAATCTGCATATCATTCCGCAATTAATCGGTAATCGGGCAGATGAGATTGTGGATACTGCAAATCAGATTTATGAAATGGGATATCAGGAAATTAATTTGAATTTTGGATGTCCATCCGGAACGGTTGTTGCAAAAAATAAGGGCGCCGGCATCTTAAGAGATCTTTATTTTATGGAAAAGTTTCTGTACGATGTTTTTGAAGGATTGAAAGATCATATGAAAATTTCCGTAAAAACCAGAATCGGAGTAACGGATGCCGACGAATGGGAAGATATTTTACAGGTTTTCAATCAGTTTTCATTATCAGAACTCATCATACATGCACGGGTGCGAAAAGATTTTTATAAAGGAAAACCAAATTGGGATGCGTTTTCTTATGCTTTGGAAAACAGTAAAAATCCCGTTTGTTATAATGGCGATTTGTTTTCGGTTGCAGATTACGAAAAGTTGATCCAAACATTCCCAAAGACACAGTCTGTTATGTTAGGGCGGGGAATGCTTGCAAATCCTGCGCTTTTGGAAGAAATAAAAGGACTTGGAAAGCTGGATAAACAACGAATGCGGGCTTTTCATGATGAGATGCTTGCTATGTACAAGGAACATTTATATGGTGAGATAACCGTGCTCCATAAGATGAAGGAAATTTGGCGTTACTGGTCGCTTGTTTTTGACAAAGGAGATGCATATTTTAAAAAGATTGGAAAAAGTAAAAGTCTGGTGGAATATCAGGCTGTTGTAAATGCCTTATTTGCGGAGTGTAGAATCAGAGAGTGATAAAACCACCCGTTTAGGGTGGTGTATTTTAACTTTCCTTATGCTAGTATAATGGCATGTGTAATAGGATTAGATAAATGGAAATAATAAAAAAAGCCGAGCTCAAGGGGGAGCAAGGCTTTTTTTAGTTTCGTATCAATCAAATTATTCATAAACTTTCAACATTTCATCAATATCTTTGATGGCATATGACAATTCAGTTATGCTTTTCTTTGCATCTTCCCGCTTTTGCTCATAGACGCTGACATCCTGATAATCCTTTAGTCCATAATAATAAAAACTGTTTCGCCAGTATTCGGCAATGGCATAAACTTCATTGTATTTAGGTCCGTCTACAGAAGTAGCAATGTTGTCACAATAATCCGTATAGACACGCGAATATTCCTTTGAATCAATGATATAGTAAAACAAATGTGCATCGTGCGAATAATGACTAAAATTATCGGCACATATGGAAATAAAGCTAAAGAAAAAGAAAACAAAGGAAACACTCAGAATAATGATGGGAATCAGGAATTTTTTGGGAATAGCTCCGATTTTATTCTTCTTCATGGCTGATGCCCTCCTTTTCATAGGCTTCTTCTATCATCAAAATCTGTTTGGCTTTTGAACCGGTTTTAAATTCCTCCAGTTGTTCTTCGTCCCATTCACAATATGTCATCAGAAAATATTCTGTATTTTTTATCATGGCCTCATAACTGTCAATGTGTTTTTGAATAAAGCATCTTTCCGAATAACTGCTATGATACTGATCGTCTACCACATAGTCATTGTAAAGTTTGACCATGGAATTATAGGTTTCTACAATCATTTCCATTTGAGTTTCAACACGGTAGGAAGAATCCGGCGCATATCCTTTGATGCTGACTTGGGGAAGATATCTCAAAACATAGTCATAGTTGGAACAGAAACGCTGCATCAGTCTGTACTCTTCAAGCGGCGTATCCTGGTCACTGTATTGCAGGTCGTTTCTCTGATAATAGCTGTATAATGCTTCAAACTCCCCCGCTTCTTCATATTGTTCCAGCATTTGAATATGTTCATTCATGTGTTTGTTGATATCTTTTGCACGAATGTATTTGTAAATGTCCCAATTCATAAAATGACCGACAATCAATACGAGATTCAGAATGAGTAAAACGCAGATGGCCGTTATGTAGGATGCATTTTTGCTAAAACGTTTGTTTTCTTCCACAACCCCTTCTTTGACCGTTTGAAATTCGTATTGAAAACGATTCATATCACTGCGGTGTTGTTCAAACTGTTGTTTTTGCATGCCGCAATGAGGGCAAACCGGAGATTCGATATCGATATTAGCTCCGCAAAATTCACATTTCATAGTAAGGTTCTCCTTTTACAGGTCATATCTTTTTTGGATATATTTTTTACATTTATCTGCTACCGGATAAGCATAGTCATCGGAAAGTGTTTCTTTTTTCATTTCTTCAATTTCACTTTCCGTCAACCCCATGTGATCCGTTAGGAATGCATAGGTCTCTGCCTTCCATTCCGCAATTTGCGCAAGTTCTTCTTCGGAATAAATAAGATAAGGCTGGTCGACGATGGTTTGCATATACAAAATTTCATACAAAGTCCAGTACATATAGGTAAGATTGTTTGAATCAAAGTTAGCCGAATCTTCCAGAAAATTTTGATATTTTTCATAAGCCTGAATAAAATCCAGATGTTCCCACTCATATGGAAAATAGCCTTTGTCATTAACATGTTCATTTAGAAATAAAAGGATAGCATCGTAGTCATTTTGGGCATATAAGGCATCCAACTCTTCGTAATAGGTGTTTTTCCAAGTACGTGACGCAAGATATTCTTCTTCGCTCTTTTTGTTGGAATAGTTGTAATAAAGGAAATAAAGGCCTACGAGAAGTCCGATTACGAGGATTGCTCCACCAATAATGCTGGCGGCAATGGCCATGCTTTTTTTGAATCCGGATTGAAAGGTTTCTTTGGAATCGTCGGACATATCAGCCATTTCATCATTGAGAGTGTGAAGATGCTCAAAATATTCCTGTTCGGCACCGGTATAATTTAAAGCACCGCAGTAAGGACACTGGGGAAGATTGTCATCAAATTCGGCGCTACAATGTTTACATTTCATGCTTGATACCTCTTTTTTGTTTTCCATATACTGCATATCAAAAGCTGTATAGGAAAAAGATGTTTTCTTCCCATACATTATCAGTATATCAAAAGCGGTCGCAAGAATCTATATGAAATAATGTCCGGATTATATGAAAAGCATACAGTTGCTTTCTATATAATCATTGTGAATTGGCTTTATTATAGTGCATTGATTTTCTCTTTGTGCTAAAATAACAGAGAAAAAGATTATCCGAAGGATACGTTCCGACGGAGTATCAGGAGGTAAAATGAATGAAGAAAAAAGTATTATCATTGCTTTTGGCAATGACCATGTCCATGGGACTTCTGTGCGGATGCGGACAGAGTGATGTTTCGCAGAATGCACAAGAAGAAAACGTACAAGAAGAAAATGTGCAGGAAGAGAATGCACAACAGGGCACTGCAAAAGAAACGGAGCAGGAAACAGCAAACGGGACAGAAACAAAAGAAACGGATGAAGTCGCATTAAGTGATGATGTGGTTATCCGAGTGGCATCATTAAAGGGTCCGACATCCATCGGTCTTGTCAAATTGTGGCAGGATGCTGAGGAAAATAAAGCCAATGCTAACTATGAATTTACGATGGCAACAGCAGCAGATGAAATCCTTCCTCTTGTGCTGAAGGGGGATTTGGATATTGCTCTGGTTCCTGCAAATGCTGCAGCCAATCTCTATCAAAAAAGTAATGGGGCAATCGCTGTCATTGATATCAATACACTTGGTGTTCTTTATATGGTATCGGGCGATGCTTCTATTAAATCGGTTGATGACTTAACGAATAAGACCATTTATCTGACCGGTAAGGGAACGACACCGGATCTTGCACTCCAGTATTTACTGGAAACTCATAATATCCAATTATCCGATGTGACAATCGAATACAAATCGGAGGCTACGGAAGTTGCAGTGGCACTTTCCGAAAATCCGGATACAGTCGGTTTGCTGCCGATGCCGTTTGTCATTGCCGCATGTGCGCAGAATGAGAAACTTCAGATTGTCTTAGATGTCAATGCACAATGGGAAACAGCAAACGACGGCAAAGGCCTTGTAACAGGAGTAACTATCGTCAGAAAAGCATTTTTGGAAGAACATCCCGATGCTGTAGATGCCTTTTTAACGGATCATAAAAACAGTGCAGAATATGTGAATGCAAATGTGGAAGAGGCTGCAGAGCTTGTGGTAAAGAGCGGTATTGTGGAAAAAGCTCCTGTTGCGCAAAAAGCCATTCCCAAATGCAATATTACCTGTATTACAGGTGAAGAAATGAAAGAAATGCTTTCTGATTATTTGGATATTCTCGAAAAACAGGATGCTTCGTTCATTGGCGGAGCGGCTCCGGATGATGATTTTTATGTTATAAGATAGTAAGTATTTATGGATAAAAACGCGATGTGACATAAATGTCAGAAATAGGACATACAGATCAGGTTATTGTATTGACAGGTCAATAACAAGACATGAGATTATGAATTAAATAATATATGAACAAAAAATTTAAAAAACTATTCATTATACTGGCATGGCTGGGAATATTGGAAATTGCCGCCATGCTGGTTCAAAATTCCATATTGCTGGTGGGACCGGTTGAAATTGCCCGTGCATTATTTGAGCTTTTGCAGACAGAAAAATATTATCTGATCTGCCTGATGTCATTATGCCGGATTATGGCAGGCATGCTTTTGGCTTTTCTGTTTGGATGTGTTTTCGGTGCTTTTATGTATCGTTTTTCCCTTTTTGATGAAATTATTTCGCCGGTTCTGGCTGTTATGAAATCCATACCTGTGGCAAGCTTTGTGGTGCTGTTATTAATCTGGCAGGGGGCCCGGAATTTGTCCGTCTTTATCAGTTTTATCGTGGTATTTCCGAATGTCTGCGTGAGTATGAAAAACGGATTGAAGTCTGTTACGACACAGAAGAGGGAATTGGCAGATGTATTTCAAATGAAAGGTTTTCGAAGATGGCTTTATATTTATCGACCGGCGGTGATTCCATATCTGATTTCCTGCATGGAAATATCCATCGGCATGAGTTTTAAATCCGGTGTGGCGGCAGAAGTCATCGGCATGCCCGATTATTCCATTGGTGAGCGAATCTATGTTTCCAAGGTTTACCTGGATACGGCAGGATTGTTTGCGTGGACTTTTTCCTTGATTGTGCTGAGCTTTTGTGTGGAAAAAATGATACTTCATCTGATGAAGCAGACATTGAATCCTGTTTCTGTGAAGAGAGGTAGAGGGAAAATTGATGCCATAAAGCCATTTGTCTTAGAAGAAATTCCCACAGGAGAAAGACCGGAAGAAAAAGTACCGGATTTGAAAAAAGAAAAATCCGGAAGCGAAAGACATCGGAGTTTGGAAATTAAAAATATATCAAAATCCTTTGATGGTAAGCCTGTTCTAACGAATGTTACCAAGTCACTAAAAAAAGGCGACTGTTATCTTATTATGGCTCCTTCCGGCAGTGGAAAAACAACTCTTTTTCGGATTATTGCCGGACTGGAGAAGGCAGATGCGGGCCGGGTGGAAGGATATCATGGAGTTACCTATCAGTTTCAGGAAGACAGGCTTTTGGATACAGAGTTTACTATGACAAATATGATGTTGAACAATCATTACAGTTTAGTTGCGGAAGAAATATTGCCAAAGGAGTGTCTGTGCCGTCCGGTATCAGAACTCAGCGGAGGCATGAAACGACGGGTTTCCCTTGTCCGGGCAATGTTGTATCAATTAAAAAATCAGGATGCAGTCTGTCTTTTGGATGAACCGTTTACAGGCATGGATGAAGAAACAAAAGATCGGGCAATTGCTTTTATCAAAAAGTATCAGAACGGCCGGACTTTACTGATTGCCACCCATGATGAAAAAGATTGCGAACGGTTAGGAGGTATGTTGTGGAAACTATAAAAGTAAAAATGCAGGAAATAAAAAGAATGGAGCGAAGCGGAGAAAAAGAAGAATATGGAAAAACAGGGCGGAAAAGATTGTAAAGAGAATAAAGGAACCCGTATCGCGATTATCGGAATTATCATTGAAGATCCGGATTCGGTGGATCGCATGAATCATATTCTGCATGAAGCAGGCGATTATATTGTCGGACGTATGGGAATTCCCCGTGTTCACGGTGATTTGAACGTGATTAGTGTGGTAGTTGATGCGCCGGAAGAACTGATTAATGCATTAAGTGGAAAAATCGGGATGTGCAAAGGAATCACTTCAAAGGTGATTATGAGCAAAAAATAGAGAAATTTTGCTATCATTTCCTGTTTCCTTTAGGAAATTTTTACTAGTATTTTGGGGAACAGTATGCTATAATGCTAAAATGACTGTGAGTATGCAAGAATATTCACGAAAGTTTCAAAAGGAGAAATAAAAAAGATGAGCGTACAAGTTGAAAAATTAGAAAAGAACATGGCTAAGCTTACCATTGAAGTAGCAGCTGAAGATTTTGTAAAAGCAGTAGAAGCTGCTTATCAGAAAAATAAAAACAGTATCAATGTTCCCGGTTTCCGTAAAGGTAAAGTTCCGAGAAACATGATTGAGAAAATGTATGGAAAAGGAATTTTCTATGAAGAGGCAGCAAATGCATTAATTTCCAAGGAATATGAAAAAGCATATGAAGAATGTGGAGAAGAGATTGTATCTTCGCCTGAAATTGATGTGGTTGCAATGGAAGAAGGCGCTCCCTTTGTATTTACAGCAACTGTTGCAATTAAACCTGAAGTAAAATTAGGTAAATATAAAGGTGTGGAAATTGACAAGGTTGAAACGGAAGTAACCGAAGATGAGGTTATGGAAGCAATCAACAAAGAAAGAGAAAATGGTGCACGTATTCAATCTGTAGATGGTCGTGCTATTCAGACAAATGATATTGCCGTTATCGATTTCGAAGGCTTTGTTGACGGAGAGGCATTTGAAGGCGGAAAAGGTGAAGGTTATGAGCTTATGATTGGTTCTCATTCTTTCATTGATACCTTTGAAGATCAGTTGATTGGCAAAAATACCGGTGATGAAGTAGAAGTTAATGTAACATTCCCTGAGGACTATCATGCAGCAGATTTGGCCGGCAAACCGGCAATGTTCAAAGTTAAGATCAACGATGTGAAAGAAAAAATTCTTGCTGATTTAGATGATGAATTTGCATCAGAAGTATCTGATTTTGATACATTAGAAGAGTACAAGGCAGATGTGAAAAAAGGCCTTGAGGAAAAGAAAGCAAATGCAGCAAAAGATACCAAACAGATGGCTGTTATTGATGCTATTATTGAAGATTCTGAGATGGAAATTCCGGATGCATATGTAAAAACTGTTCAGAAACAGATGGTAAATGAATTTGCTCAGCGCATCCAGATGCAGGGAATTTCTTATGAACAGTATTTAAGTCTGATGGGTTCTACTCCTGAAGCTATGGAAGATCAGGTAAAACCTCAGGCAATCAAGAGAATTCAGTCAAGACTTGTTTTGGAAGCAATTGCTGAGGCAGAAAAGATTGAAGCTACAGAAGAAGATTTTGAAGCAGAAATCACAAAACTTGCAGAAGCTTACCAGATGAGTGCTGATAAAGCAAAAGCTATGGTTGGCGAAGATGGCAAGAAAGAGATTATGTTAGATCTTGCCGCAACAAAGGCTGCTGATTTCGTAGTAGAAAACGCAGTAGAAAAGTAAAAATTTGCAATATTATAAATGCATAATTGCTGTGATAATACTTGTTAAAGTACTAATTTAAAGCTAGTGATTAAAACTACTGATTAATAACCACGGATTTAATACTACGGTTTTTAAACCGGTAGTTGATTGAAAAATGCATGATTTAGCAGTATTTTCATAAGTATCATTATTCATTTTACTATAATAGCAAATAGATAAGGAGGATTTACTATGAGTTTAGTACCTTATGTCATTGAACAAACATCCAGAGGAGAACGTTCATATGATATTTACTCAAGATTATTAAAAGACAGAATTATTTTTCTGGGAGAAGAAGTCAATGATGCATCGGCAAGTATTGTTGTTGCCCAGCTTCTGTTCTTAGAGGCAGAGGATCCGGATAAGGATATTCATCTGTATATTAATTCTCCGGGCGGTAGTGTAACAGCCGGAATGGCAATTTACGATACCATGCAGTATATTAAATGCGATGTCAGCACAATCTGTATCGGAATGGCAGCAAGTATGGGGGCATTTTTACTTGCAGGCGGTGCAAAAGGAAAAAGATTGGCACTTCCCAATGCGGAGATTATGATTCATCAGCCTTCAGGTGGTTCTCAGGGTCAGGCAACAGAGATTGAGATTGCTGCAAAGCATATTTTAAAGACCAAAGAAAAATTGAACAAAATCTTAGCTGAAAACACAGGCAAGGATTTGGAACAGGTAACAGCCGATACAGAAAGAGATAATTGGTTGTCAGCAGAAGAGGCTGTTGCATATGGTCTGATTGATAAAATTGTTACAAACCGCGAAAAAGACGATAAAGAATGATAAACTTATCAAGCCAAGTTTGCGTGCTTGGCATGGTTGTTTAAATGAAACTATAGAAAGAAGCAGGAATAAAACCCATGGCAGGAAGAACCCCACAGGATAAAATCAGATGTTCTTTTTGTAATAAAACCCAGGATATGGTTCGGAAAATGATTTCCGGTCAGGATGGTGCTTATATCTGTGATGAGTGTATCTCACTCTGCACCGAAATCCTTGAAGAAGAGATGGAAGATGAAGAGATCGAAGAAGTTAAATCATCAATTAACTTATTGAAACCAATTCAAATCAAGGAATTCCTGGATGAATATGTAATCGGACAGGAGGAGGCAAAAAAAGTCCTTTCTGTTGCTGTTTACAATCATTACAAAAGAGTTACGGCAGACAAAGACTTGGATGTGGAATTACAAAAGAGTAATATTATCATGATAGGACCTACCGGATCCGGTAAAACTTATCTGGCACAGTCTTTAGCCAAGATTATCAATGTTCCTTTCGCCATTGCGGATGCGACGACATTGACAGAAGCAGGATATGTCGGTGAAGATGTTGAAAATATTCTGTTAAAATTAATTCAGGCTGCTGATTATGATATTGAAAAAGCCGAGTATGGTATTATTTATATCGATGAAATTGATAAGATAACAAAAAAAGGTGAAAATGTATCCATCACACGTGACGTTTCCGGAGAAGGTGTACAACAGGCCTTATTGAAGATTATTGAAGGAACTGTTGCCAATGTACCACCGCAGGGTGGCAGAAAGCACCCGCACCAGGAAATGCTTCAGATTGATACGACCAACATCTTATTTATCTGTTCCGGTGCGTTTGATGGACTCGAAAAGATTGTGGAAGCCAGACTGGACCGCAAATCCATCGGATTTAACGCTCAGATTGTCAGCAAATCAAGCAGGGAACTGGATGAATTATTAAAAGAGGTTACCGCACAGGATTTGGTAAAATTTGGTCTGATTCCGGAGTTTGTCGGACGTGTGCCGATTTCGGTATCATTAGAAGGATTGGATGAAAAAGCACTGGTACGTATCCTGACAGAACCGAAAAATGCCTTGATTAAGCAGTATCAAAAGCTTTTTGAAATGGATGAAGTGGAATTGATTTTTGAAGAGGATGCTGTTAAGCGAATAGCCAAACAGGCTATGGAGCGTAAAACAGGTGCCCGCGGACTTCGTTCCATTATTGAACGGATTATGGTGGATATTATGTTTAAGATACCTTCCGATGATACGATTTCATCCTGCACGATTACAGAGGATGCCGTTTTAGGAAAGGCTGAACCAAAGATCACTTATCGTAAGTAAATAAACGTCGCCGAAAGGCGGCGTATTACTTTCTATATGCGTTTTGGGGATGTTGGGGGCGGACGTTTCATGAAAACAGTATTCTTTCGCGTTTAGGCTCCGATGTATAAGTTCATCTAAAGATTTCGTGTCCGGTCATTCTATACGGACGCACCGGTGCACCCGGACATCCATGTCCGACGTGCACCTTTCGCAGCATCCATGCTGCGAATTGCTGAAATCGAACGAAATCTTAAGATGAACTAATACATCTTCACAATAAACGCTCAAAAATACTGTTTTCATGAAACTGTGTCCTGACAATGGTATTCTTTCACGCTTAGGTTCTGATGTATAAGTTCATCTAAAGATTTCGTATCCGGTCATTCTATACGGACGCACCGGCGCACCCGGACATCCATGTCCGATTTACGAGCGGCGGAAAGATGTTTTGTTTCTCGGTCATTTGGACGCTGTTGATTAGTTTATCTTAATATTCCGGGATACTATCAGCACTTTGCGACATGGATGTCGCAAAAGGCGCATCAAGACAGGATGTCTTTTATGCGCCGTGTGCGTACGGGCATAGATAAACTACATCCGGAATATTTAGATAAACTTATCAACGTTAGTCATGAACGGGAAATAAAATATCTTTCCAGAGCGTAAAACGTAGCAGAGCGTAAAAGGAAAATGGAAACTAATTAGAAAAGGGTACATTATGGTTATAAAAAGTGTAAATTTGGAGACGGTCTGTGGGATTACCAGTACGCTTCCGGAAAATAGTTTGCCGGAGATTGCGTTTGCGGGAAAAAGTAATGTCGGAAAATCTTCGCTGATTAACGGACTTATGAACCGAAAGAATTATGCGAGGACTTCTGCGCAACCGGGAAAAACCCAGACCATCAATTTTTACAATATTAATAATGAATTGTATTTTGTAGATTTGCCGGGATACGGGTATGCCAATGCCTCAGTGGAAGTGAAGGCAAAATGGGGCAAGATGATTGAGCGGTATTTGCATACTTCCAAGCAGTTAAAAGCTGTTTTTCTGCTGATTGATATTCGACATGAGCCTTCGGCAAATGATGTGCAAATGTATCAGTGGATTATTGAACAGGGATTTATGCCGGTTATTATCGCAACAAAGCTGGATAAAATCAAACGTTCTCAGGTTGCAAAACAGATTAAGCTAATCAAAACCACCCTGTCGATGGGACCGGAAAGCACGATTTTACCCTATTCGGCATTGAGCAAACAGGGTCGGGAAGAGATATATGAATATATTGAATCTTTGTTGGAAACAACATAGTTAGAATTTAAATAACAGGTGGTACGAAGATGGAAAATTCAAAAAAGGCATGGATCACCATGTTTCGGGTTGTTCTAATCGTCTATCTCATTCTGCTAATTCGATTTATTGTGTTAAAATATCCATATTCCGTTTTGCGGGATATTATGGATGAATGGGGATTATCAACTGTAAAAGAGGGATTGTTAATTGGAATAGAAAAGGCGAATTTTAAGCCGTTTCGCAGTATTCTTTTGTACATACGCTATTTCAAGCGGATTAATGGTTTCGGAAATCTGGTTGGAAATGTATGTCTGTTTATCCCATTGGGCATACTGTTATGTGCCGCATTGCCAAATTATAAAAAGTATGGTCTGCCGGTTTTATTCTGCGGATTGTATTCTTTGGTGATTGAGCTGTTTCAGTTGATTACTCATTTTGGCATTTTCGATGTAGACGATATCATATTAAATACTTTTGGTGGCTTATTGGGATATATTAGCTTTTTGATTATCGGGAAATGGATAAAATCCCGAAAAGGAGGATCTGATATACAATGAAAGGCCTGTTAAAGTATCTGAAGGAATATAAAAAAGAAAGTATTTTGGCACCGGTATTCAAGATGTTAGAGGCATCTTTTGAACTATTGGTGCCTCTTGTTATTGGTGCCATGATCAATGTCGGTATCGCCAATATGGACAAAAACTATATATTGTCCATGGGAGGTGTCCTGGTTTTTCTTGGTGTGATCGGACTGATTTGTTCTGTGACTGCCCAATACTATGCTGCAAAAGCTGCGACGGGATTTGCCGCCAGGCTTCGTTATGCAATGTTTACACATATTCAGGCTTTTAGCTATGAAAAGCTGGATACGGTCGGAACTTCCACACTAATTACCCGTATGACGAGTGATATCAATCAGGTACAGAACGGTGTAAACATGTTTTTGCGATTGTTTTTGCGATCGCCGTTTATCGTAATCGGTGCCGTCATCATGGCCTTTTATGTAGACGTAAAAGCAGCGCTTGTTTTTGCAGTGGCTATTCCGATTCTTTCCATAGTTGTTTTTGGTATTGTCTTTGCCAATATTCCCTTATATAAAAAGGTTCAAGATCGGCTGGACAAGGTGACCCTGGCTACGCGCGAGACCTTAAACGGTATACGTGTGATTCGTGCATTTCGAAAAGAAGCGGATGAGATTCAGGAATTTGATGAAAAAAATAAAACATTGACCGGAATACAGTTACTGGCAGGAAGGGTATCGGCGCTTCTCAATCCGTTGACATACGTTATTATCAATTTGGCACTTGTGGTTTTGCTATACACAGGTGCATTTCGCGTAGATGTTGGTGGTATCAAACAGGGGGATGTGGTTTCCCTTGTGAATTATATGTCCCAAATCCTGGTTGAACTTGTAAAACTCGCCAATCTGATTGTGACATTGACAAAAGCCATGGCATGTGCATCCCGTATTGAAAATGTTATGCAGATCGAAGAAGGAATGGGAGAAAATGTAGTTCAATCTGACGATAATACATCGGAAATCAACAGATGCAAAACAGAAATGACGGATATGTCAGATGACAAAACAGAATCTCAGGAGGCGTTTGTCCAATTCAGGAATGTTTCATTTACTTATAAACAGGCTTCTGAGGAAGCTTTGAGCAATATGAATTTTTCCGTAAAAAAGGGACAGACCATCGGTATTATCGGTGGAACCGGTTCCGGAAAATCTACATTGGTTCAGCTGATTCTGAGATTGTATGATGTCACAAAAGGAAGTGTCATGGTCAAGGGGAAAAATGTCAAAGACTATGACTTGGACGAGCTTCGCAAAATGATTGGTTATGTACCGCAAAAGGCAGCATTATTTAAAGGTACAATCAAAGATAACATATGTTTTGGAAAGCCGGATGCATCTCACGATGCCATAGAGGAAGCTATTTCGGTTGCGCAGGCAAAAGAATTTATCGAAAAAAAGGAAGAGGGCTTAGATACGCCGGTAGAACAGGGGGGACGGAATCTTTCCGGAGGGCAGCGGCAGAGGTTGACGATTGCAAGAGCGCTGGTGCGCAGACCTGAAATCCTGATTTTGGATGATAGTTGTAGTGCCCTAGACTATGCTACCGATGCAGCGCTCAGAGACGGATTATCTAAATTATCCTATCATCCGACGGTCTTTTTAGTATCACAGAGAACCATTTCCGTTCAGGATGCTGATCAGATCATTGTATTGGACGATGGAGAAATTGTTGGTATCGGCAAGCATGAAGTCCTGTTAAGGGAATGCGAAGTATATCGTGAAATCTACGATTCTCAGTACAAAGAGGAGGTGGAATCACATGAGTCATAAAGATACTTTAAAAAGAGTTGCGAAATATATTAAAAAATATTGGTTTTATCTATTGTGTTCGCTCTTGCTGGCATTTTTGACCGTCTGCGGAACGCTTTATCTGCCTATTTTGACAGGCCGCGCCGTAGATCAGATGATAGAACAGGGAATGGTAGATTTTGAAATGCTGTTTTCTCTGTTAAGAAGTATGGGGGCGGTGATTCTAATTACCGCTGTTTCGCAGTGGCTTATGAGCCTTTGCAATAATCGTATGACGTATCTGGTAGTAAGAGATATCAGGAAAGAGGCATTTGACAAAATTCAGATTCTTCCTTTGAAATATGTTGATAATCATCCTACCGGAGAAATTGTCAGCAAAGTCATTGCCGATGTGGATCAGTTTGCAGATGGTCTGTTGATGGGATTTACACAGTTGTTTTCCGGTGTATTGACAATCTGTGGAACTCTGTATTTTATGCTTTCTGTAAATGTGATTGTAGCACTCGTGGTAATCATTATAACACCTGTGTCACTTTTTGTAGCAAGCTATATTGCCAGAAAGACTTATTCTATGTTCAAACTGCAGTCAGAGACGAGAGGCGAACAGACTGCTTTGATTGATGAGATGATTGGAAATCAGAAAGTTGTTCAGGTTTTTTCAAAGCAGGAGGATGTTGCTAAGGAATTTGCTCAAATCAATGACAGGCTGGAAGCTTGTTCTTTAAAGGCAACCTTTTTTTCATCACTGACCAATCCCTGTACGCGGTTTGTAAACAGTCTGGTATACACCGGAGTAGGTGTAAGCGGTGCATTTGCAGTCATTTCAGGATATATGAGTATTGGCCAGTTATCTGCATTTTTAAGCTATGCGAATCAGTATACCAAACCCTTTAATGAAATATCCGGTGTGGTTACGGAACTTCAGAATGCCATTGCCTGTGCGGCAAGAATTTTTGAATTAATCGAAGAAGACCCGCAAATTCCGGATGATGAGGATGCCGTGGTCCTGCATTATGATGATGGAGAAGTATCTTTGGAAGATGTCAGCTTTTCTTACCATGAAGAGCAGAAATTGATTGAAGACTTTAATTTATGCGTTAAGCCCGGACAACGCGTTGCGATTGTCGGTCCTACAGGATGCGGAAAAACAACCATTATCAACTTGCTGATGCGCTTTTATGATGTAAAGGAAGGCAGTATTAAGGTAATGGGAGAGGATATCCGTCATATTACCAGAGATAGTCTAAGGGCTTCGTATGGTATGGTTTTGCAGGAAACTTGGTTGAAGTCCGGCACGATTTTTGAAAATATCAGCATGGGTAAGCCGGACGCAACGCTGGAGGAAGTCATCGAGGCTGCCAAAGCATCGCATGCACACAGCTTTATCAAGAGGCTTCCAAATGGTTATGATACGGTAATTGGAGAAGATGGTGGTTCCTTAAGTCAAGGACAAAAACAGCTGCTATGTATTTCCAGAGTTATGCTGGCATTGCCACCTATGCTGATTTTGGATGAAGCAACTTCCTCCATTGATACACGTACGGAATTGAAAATCCAAAATGCTTTTGCAAAACTGATGAAAGGAAAAACAACTTTTATTGTCGCACACCGCCTTTCCACAATTAAAGAGGCTGATATTATATTGGTTATGAAAGATGGAAATATCATTGAACAGGGAGATCATAAAAGTCTGTTGGAGCGTGGAGGCTTTTATTCCGAGCTGTATCATCTGGCTAAATAAATTGTAATCCAAATATGTTGCTTGGATCATTGGTTGCATGAAAGAAATCATTTAGAATGTGAATTAAAAAGCAATCAATTAGATTTGACAAATTAAACATGGAATGATACTATACCTATGGACAATGATGTCGGAAATAGATACATTGTCCATATTTTTTGCTATAGCGACGAGAGGAGAATTATTATGATGAAAAAGTTACTTGCCTGTGTTCTTGCAGGTACTATGGTAGTTGCTTCTTTGACAGCATGTGGTTCTACACAGTCTGCGGAAGGAACAACCGAAGCTGGAAGTTCTGAGACAGCAGGAGCTACAGAAGAAGGCTCATTAACATTACAACCCGGCAAATTAATGGTTGCAGCAGAAATCGGATATCCTCCGATGGAATACTTTGACGAAGACGGTGCTACACCAATCGGATTTGATATGGAATTAGCACAGGCTATCGCTGATGAGATGGGACTGGAATTAGAAATCGTTGATACTGCATGGGACGGTATTTTTGCCGGTGTTGATGCAGACAAATATGATGTTATTATGTCATGTGTAAGCTGGACCGAAGGTCGTGATGAGGAATATACTTTGTCAAAACCTTATGTTGCAAATGCTCCTGTTTTAGTCGTTCCCAACGATTCTGAAATTGCAGATGTAGCTGATCTGGCAGGAAAAACTGTTGCAGTTCAGATGGAAACAACTGCAGATTACATTATGCAGGAACAGATTGCTGCCGGTGTGGATACAGATTTAAGACAGTATGAAAAGGTTATCAATGCCTTTGATGAAATCAAAGCAGGTCGTGTTGATGCTGTATGTACAGATGCTGTTGTTGCATCTTACTATCTTGGAGATGAAGCGAACAACTACAAGACTGTATGGCAGGCACCCGATGCAGAACCTATCGTTATGTGCTTTAAAAAAGGCAACGATGATTTAAAGAACGCAATGGAAGAGGCTTTAGATGCAGTAAAAGCAAGCGGAAAGCTTGGTGAAATTGCAACAAAGTATTTCGGAAGCGATATTACAGCTGATATGGAATAATACAGAGTGTGCGGCGAGATTATTTTAGATAATATCAGCCGATACAAAATGAATCAAACTCCCTATCTGATAATATTGACAGATAGGGAGTTTATTTATACAAAACATTATTTGACGTATAAGGAAATTTGTTTTATAAAATATATAGGTTAAAGAATAAACGTTACTTTAGGAGGAACAAACGTGGATGCATTAAACAAAATCATTACCTGGATGCCGCAGCTGTTAAACGGTACTAAGATGACGATATTGATTACGATTTTATCTGTCGCCATCGGTCTTGTTTTAAGTCTTTTTCTGGCATTGGGAAAAATGGCTAAAAATCCGTTAATCAATAAACCGTGCAGTGCCTATATCTTCTTTTTCAGAGGCACTCCTTTATTGATGCAGATTTATTTTATTTATTTCGGTTTACCACAGTTTAATCCGGCACTGACCATTAAAAGTGCATTTGTTGCAGCCATGATTGCATATACACTGAATTCAGCTGCCTATCTTGCGGAAAATATCAGAGCCGGAATTCAGTCTATCGACAAAGGTCAGTACGAAGCTGCCAAAGCACTTGGCATGACCTATGGACAGACTATGCGGCATATTATTATTCCACAGACTGTCCGTCGCTTGATTCCGCCGGTTGGTAATGAATTTATTATGGTCTTAAAAGATGTTTCATTGGTTGCCATTATCGGTTTGTCCGATTTGACAAAAGTAACTCGCGCAATTTCATCTTCATCTGCAACGGCACTGGTTTATATACCGGCCATGATTATTTATCTGGTTATTACAGCCGTATTCTCATTCATCTTTAACAGACTTGAGAAGAAGTATTCCGTGTATGAATAGGAGGAGTCAGATATGTCATATATTAAAACAGTGGACCTTTGCAAAAATTTTGGAGATTTAGAAGTATTAAAAGATGTGAACCTGACGGTGGAACAGGGGGAGGTAATTGTCATTATCGGTCCCTCCGGTGCCGGTAAGTCTACATTTTTACGTTCTTTAAATACATTGGAGACGATTACATCCGGAAAGATTTATATTGAGGATGAATTGTTTGTTCAGGCCGAAAAAGGAAAAGTGATTGACGGAATGAGCAAAGAAAAACATAAAGCACTTTTACTCGAAATGGGTATGGTATTCCAGCGTTTCAATTTGTTCCCGCATTTAACGGTAAAGGATAATGTGAAAATTTCTCCTATGAAAGTGAAAAATATCAGTGAAGAAGAAGCTGACAAAAGAGCTTTGGAACTGCTTGAAAAGGTTGGTTTATCCGAGAAAGCGGATGCCTATCCCAATAACCTTTCGGGAGGACAGCAACAGCGTGTGGCCATTGCAAGAGCACTTGCCATGGAACCCAAAATCATGCTCTTTGATGAGCCCACATCCGCACTGGATCCGGAGCTTGTAGGAGAAGTATTAAATGTTATGAAGGATCTTGCAAAACAGGGCATGACCATGATTTGTGTTACACACGAGATGGGCTTTGCAAAAGAAGTGGCAGACCGTGTGGTTTTCATGTATGATGGTGTGATTTTGGAAGAAGGAACACCGGAAGAATTGTTTGAGCATCCCAAGACAGAAAAAGCACAGCAGTTTTTAAGTAGTGTATTGTAATCGTGTATACATCGGACAATACATCGCAATTGTAAACGTATACAGAATGGATTTAATATGAATTATACAGAAGTATTAGAACGTGCAAAAGAGAATATCGGTCCCAAATGTAAGGTGTGTCCGGTTTGTAATGGACTGGCTTGTAAAAACACATTGCCCGGTCCGGGTTCAAAAGGTCCCGGAAATGGTGCAAATGATAATTATGAAGCCTGGCATAAGATAAAACTGAATATGGATACCATCGTGGAAAATACAGCAATAGACACGTCTGCGAGCCTGTTTGGAAGAGAGTTGGCATTTCCACTGGTATCTGCACCAATTGGCTCTATAAGGCTTCAGTATAACCCGGAAGACGACGTCCGGGATTTTAATGAAAAGTGTATGGCGGCCTGTGAAAGCAGAGGAATTCTGCATTTTTACAGTACCGGATTAGAGGAAAGCGTACATAATAGTGCAATTCAGTCAAGGATTTCACATGGTAATAATGGGATTCCGGTTATCAATCCGGAAGCAGATGAAAATATCATCAAGCAGATGACTCGATGCCATGAAAAACAGTCGCCGCTTGCCATTACGGTTGTGGTCGATAGTGCAGGTTTACCACATCTGAAAGAATGTCACGGCTCCGGTGGAACGAAATCGGTTGAACAGCTACGCGCCTTAAAAGAGGAAGCGAAGGTTCCGTTTATTGTAAAGGGAATTATGACGGCAAAAAGCGCCTTAAAAGCGATTGATGCAGGTGCAGATGCCATCATTGTGTCAAACCACGGTGGAAGAGTGCTTTCCGATACTCCTGCAACAGCAGAGGTACTTTCAGAAATTGCAGATGCGGTATCCGGGCGGGCAACAATTATCGTGGACGGTGGTATTCGTTCCGGCATCGATATGTTCAAGGCCTATGCATTGGGAGCGGATTTATGCATGATCTGTCGTCCGGTTCTGATTTCCTATTATGGAGGGGGACAGGAGGGCATGGAATGCTATTTTGACAAGTTGAAAGCAGAACTTGTCGATACCATGTATATGTGTGGCGCTCGCAATATTTCTGATATCAGTCGCGATATGATCCGGATGTAATAATAAATAGTGAAAATTAATAATCATGAATAGTATAAGTAATAAAAACAAGCTCTTTTACCGGGCTTGTTTTTATTATCTTTTCTATGTTCATCTCCTTGTTTTAAAATGGCTTTTTTGGCTTTTCTATGTATATCTCCTTGTTTTAAAATGGCTTTTTGGCTTTTCTAAGATTATTTTCTTTGTTTTATAATAGTCTTTTTATATATGTCTTTCGTCCTGCTTTTTTATAGATTTTTTCTGACTTTATATTGCTTCTATAGTTTCCTTTTATTTTTATTATTCTATTTTTGTTCTCTTCCAGATTTCTATTCTCCCTGTTTTAAATCGGGATTTTCTGTTTATTTGCGTTTTAGCTTGTGTTTTCAATTTGATATGGCGACTTATTTGAAAAAATATATGCATATTTTAACTACAAAAGTTTACATAACAATGGGTTACATAACAAAAGAAGCTATATAATTTGTGGTGTTATGAAAAAAGAAATACAAGATATAGACAAAATAGTCAATGCTAATAGTGCGTTATGTAAACCACGCGTGCCTATTATTGTTATATAAAATCAATTGACATAATCGTCATTATATTTTTTAAATCAAAATCTCATAAATAAAATACAGTTGTAATAAAAAGAAAAAAATCAAAACTATTGAAATAAATGACAGAAAGTGATATATGATTTGATGTTTCTGTCACAAAAGGAAAAATCAATATATTGTATTAAATAACACAACAAACAACAATATTTGGTACACATAAGTTGTAAAAATCTGCAAAATTATCTGTAAACCAACAAAAAGCATTGAAAAATAGCATTTCATAACACTACAAAATGTAATTATACATAAATCTTTTGTAAACCAATAATCCATATTGTATTTCTGAAAAATCCTTTTCCCTTTATTGAAAAAAAAGCTGAATCTTGTATAATAGAAATAGTGTTTAAACAAGATAGGAAATGTTTAATAGATTAACTATGGAGGAAACGACAAACATGGCAAATGTAAAACGTATTTACGTAGAAAAGAAAGCAGCTTTTGCGGTGAAAGCCACAGAGCTGTACGAGGATTTAAAAAGCTATTTGGGAGTGGATGGACTAAAACAGGTCAGAGTATTCATTCGTTATGATGTAGAAAATCTTTCGGATGAGGTATTTGAAAGAGCATGCAAGACTGTTTTTTCCGAGCCGCCGGTTGATATTCTTTATCATGAAAATATCGAGGTACAACCCGGTGAAAGAACTTTTAGTGTTGAATACCTGCCGGGACAGTTTGACCAGAGAGCCGATTCGGCCATGCAGTGTGTGAAATTCTTAAAGGAAGATGAAGAACCGGTTATCCGGACTGCTGTTACCTATTTATTATCCGGAGAGATTTCAGATGAAGAATTTGCTGAAATCAAAGCGTATTGTATCAATCCGGTGGATTCACGCGAGACCGATATGGTAAAACCGGACACTTTGATTGCCGAATACGAGGAGCCTGCAGATGTTATCGTATTTGATGGTTTTAAAGATATGGCGGAGGCAGATTTAAAAGCACTTTACGATTCACTTGGCCTGGCCATGACATTTAAAGATTTCCTTCATATTCAGAACTATTATCAAAAGGACGAGCACAGAGATCCGACTATGACAGAAATCCGTGTTTTGGATACATACTGGTCCGATCACTGCCGTCATACCACATTTTCTACGGAATTAAAAAATGTGGAGATTGCTGACGGATATTACAAAGCTCCGATTGAAAAATCATATCATGCATATCTGGATGCACATCATGAAATGTATCAGGGCAGAGATGATAAATTTGTCTGCCTGATGGATCTTGCATTGATGGCAATGAAAAAATTAAGAGCAGAAGGGAAACTTCAGGATATGGAAGTATCCGATGAAATTAATGCCTGCTCAGTTGTTGTGCCGGTTGAAATCGATGGTCAGACCGAAGAGTGGCTGGTATTCTTCAAAAATGAAACACACAATCATCCTACGGAGATCGAGCCTTTCGGTGGTGCTGCAACATGTCTTGGCGGTGCTATAAGAGATCCGCTTTCCGGACGTGGATATGTGTATCAGGCAATGCGTATCACCGGTGCTGCAGATCCCACAGTTCCGATCAAAGATACTTTAAAAGGAAAATTGTCACAAAAGAAACTGGTAACAGGAGCTGCAAGCGGTTATTCTTCCTATGGTAACCAGATTGGTCTTGCTACGGGATATGTAAAAGAGCTGTATCATCCCAATTATGTGGCAAAACGTATGGAAATTGGTGCCGTTATGGGTGCCGCACCCCGTAAAAATGTGATTCGTGAAAATTCCGATCCGGGCGATATCATCATTCTTTTAGGCGGTCGCACCGGACGTGACGGCTGTGGCGGTGCTACCGGTTCTTCCAAGGTTCATACCGAAAGCTCTATCGAGACCTGTGGCGCAGAGGTTCAGAAAGGAAATGCACCTACCGAGCGTAAAATCCAGAGACTGTTCCGCAGAGCAGAAGTTTCTAAATTGATCAAAAAATGTAATGACTTTGGTGCCGGCGGTGTATCGGTTGCTATCGGTGAATTGGCTCCCGGACTGATTGTTGATCTTGATAAAGTACCTAAGAAATATGCCGGACTTGACGGAACGGAGCTTGCAATTTCCGAATCACAGGAACGTATGGCAGTTGTTGTAGATCCCAAAGATGTACAGGAATTTTTAGGCTATGCCGCAGAAGAAAACTTAGAGGCGGTTGAGGTTGCTGTTGTGACCGAAGAGCCCAGATTGGTTCTTGAATGGAGAGGCAAAAAGATCGTTGATATTGCCCGTTCATTCTTAGATACCAACGGAGCACATCAGGAAGCAGATGTTGCCATTGATGTTCCGGTAGAAGAAGATAATTATTTTAAACAATATGCAATTAAAGATGTGGAGGAAGCTGTTGAAGCAGGCGATGTGAGAACAGCATTCTTACGCACATTAAATGACTTAAATGTCTGCAGCCAGAAGGGGCTTGTCGAAATGTTTGACGCATCCATCGGTGCCGGTAGCGTTTATATGCCTTATGGTGGAAAGTATCAGTTAACCGAGACACAGACCATGGTGGCTAAATTGCCGGTATTAAAAGGAAAGACCGAAACTGTTACCATGATGAGCTATGGTTTCGATCCTTACCTTTCTACCTGGAGCCCGTATCACGGAGCTGTTTATGCTGTAACCGAATCTTTAAGCAAGATTGTAGCTGCCGGTGGTGATTATAAAAAAGTACGTTTTACATTCCAGGAATATTTCCGCAGAATGACCGAGGATAAACATCGCTGGAGTCAGCCGTTTGCCGCTTTACTTGGTGCGTTTGATGCACAAATCGGATACGGACTGCCGAGTATTGGTGGAAAAGACAGTATGTCAGGAACTTTCAACGATATTGATGTACCTCCGACACTTGTGTCATTTGCAGTCGATACCGCAAAATATCCGGAAATTATTACGCCGGAATTAAAGAAATCCGGTAATAAACTGGTGGTTGTTCGTCTTGCAAAGGACGAATATGATTTGCCGATTTACAAAAAAGTTGCAGAAACCTACGAAAAAGTTGCCGGACTCATCCAGGACAAAGCAGTTGTATCCGCTTATGTACTCGATTCAAAGGGTATTGCAGCCGCTGCAGCCAAGATGGCATTTGGTAACGGATTTGGTGTCAGATTTGATGGTTTGGTAGAAAATGACGGACTGTTTACAAATGAACTTGGAAACTTCTTATTAGAAGTACCGGCCAATATGATGGGCTTTGTAGAAAAAGCCGGTGTTGTATATGAAGTTGTCGGAACCGTTGTAGAAGATGGATTTAAATTCGGCGATACAACCGTCAGTGAATCAGAAGCGCTGGATGCATGGAAAAAGAAACTGGAAAAAGTATTCCCTACCAAGGCAGTAAAGGATACCGACCCGATTGAGGTAAAAGTATACGATACAAAAGATATTTATATCTGCAAAAACAAGGTCGCAAAACCGACGGTATTTATTCCGTTATTCCCCGGTACGAACTGCGAATATGACAGTACAAAGGCATTTGAAAGAGCGGGTGCCAATGTTGTAACCAAAGTCTTCCGCAATTTAAGCGCAGAAGATATCAGAGGATCTGTGGATGAATTTGAAAAAGCAATTAGCCAGGCACAGATTATTATGTTCCCGGGTGGTTTCTCAGCCGGTGATGAACCGGACGGAAGTGCGAAATTCTTTGCTACCGCATTCCAGAATGCTAAGATCAAGGAAGCTGTCATGAAACTCTTAAATGAAAGAGATGGATTGGCATTGGGGATCTGTAATGGTTTCCAGGCACTGATTAAACTTGGGCTGGTTCCTTATGGCGAAATTGTGGGTCAGAAAGAAGATTCTCCTACTTTGACCTTTAATACGATCAACAGACATATCTCCAAGATGGTATATACCAAGGTTGTGACCAATAAATCACCATGGTTGCAACTTGCTGAACTTGGAAAGACATATGTGAACCCCGCATCACACGGTGAAGGACGATTTGTTGCACCAAAGGAATGGATTGATAAGCTGTTTGCAAACGGACAGGTTGCTACCCAGTATGCTGACTTTAACGGCAATGTTTCCATGGATGAAGAATGGAATGTCAATGGTTCTTATGCTGCCATCGAGGGTATTACATCTCCTGACGGACGCTGCCTTGGAAAGATGGCTCACTCCGAAAGACGGGATGATGCCGTGGCAATCAATATCTATGGTGAGCAGGATATGAAGATTTTCGAATCAGGTGTACAGTATTTTATGTAAAAATAGCAAAACGAAATAATAATTCATTTTGAACTTTGAAGAAACTTATGCTGTGTTATTCATTACAAAGCATAAGTTTCTTTTTAGTTGAACAGATGAAAGAACTACTGTTGACATGAAATACTAATAGGAATAAAATTGTTATATCAGAAGGCAGATTTTGCCAATTGTATGCAAAAGAAAAAGGAGGACTAACGATGGATAAGTATTTTTGCAATCCCTGTGGTTACACTTATGATCCTGAGAAAGGAGATCCCGAGCATGGTATCGCTCCCGGTACAGCTTTTGAAGATATCCCGGATGACTGGTGCTGCCCGATTTGTGGTGTAACCAAAGATATGTTTATGAAAGTAATTTAAGAATAAAATATGTAGAACATATCTTATGTATGATTTCGTTGATAAACAAAATGAATGTTATGAAAAAAAGGAGCAATGAATTTGCTCCTTTTTTGTTATTCCATTTTCGGATGTGTGTTTGCATAGTTGAATTTGTCAATCATTAATCCGTGATAAAATAAGTGGATTTTTAATTTTATCACACACACATCTCAAAAATTAAATTTTGATTTAATTTTTGAAAACATTTATTCTGCTTCAATTGTTGTAGATCCGTTATCTGAGGAAGATTCTGAAGAATCTGTATTTGTTTCTGGTGCATTATCGGTTTCATCCTCTTCTGTGACGGAATCACTGTCGGAAACTTCTGTTTCAGCAGTGGAATCGCCACTTTGCGAGTCGGTGCTTTGATTAAGTAATTCCATTAACTGCTCGTAATCGATTTCATCGGCCTGTGCTTCTTGCGCCTTGTTATTGGTCCACTGGGGAATGAAATAGATACCGGCACCGATTAAAGCGATGACAAGAATCGCCAAGATGGGACCAAATATTTTCCACATCAGTTTACGACGCTTTTCTTTTTTAATATTGGCCTTACGGTTTTTCTTTTCCTTCTTATATTGATCAACTTTTTCCTGACTCATGTCTGATACATCCTTTCCTGTTATATTTATTTAGATTGCAAAAATTGCAAAACAATACAACGGTTTGAATTTGCCCCCCCATGATACCAACGGATTGCTACGCACTTTTGACCCTGGTATCTTCATTATGAAAATACAAAATGAGCGGAAGTATTCGTTTTACTCCACAAATAGTTTAGTAGATTTGTGCATAAAATGCAAATGAATATTCTATGTATGCAAAGAAAGATGTTGTGCATAAAAGAGTTTTGCTAAGAAAGACACGAAACCTCGTAAAAGCTGGCGACAAAGATATATAGTGGGAAACAAATCCGAAAAGGGATTAAAATGATGTGAAATGATACGATATAAAAAGAGGTGTTGAAAAAGTATTCAAAATAAAAGATAATAGATAGCATATAAGATTAATTAGTTAAGGGAGATTTATATGGAGAAAAAAACACAAAGACATGCATTTTCCGGTTCTCTGGGTTTTGTGCTTGCAGCGGCCGGAAGTGCGGTAGGTTTAGGAAATATCTGGAGGTTTCCGTATTTAGCGGCAAAAGATGGCGGAGGACTGTTTTTAGTTGTCTATATTATTTTGGCGTTGACTTTTGGTTTCTCGCTTTTGACAACGGATATTGCCATCGGACGTAATACCAAACAGGGGCCACTTACTGCATATCGTATGGTTGACAAAAGGTTTGGATTTCTGGGAATCCTTGGTTGTCTGATACCGGCTATTATTATGCCGTATTATTGTGCGATCGGAGGCTGGGTAATAAAATATTTTGTTGCTTTTTTAACAGGAGACGGATTAAAAGCAGCTGAAGATGGATATTTTACCGGCTTTATCACATCTGAGGTTTCACCCATTGTTTATATGGTGATTTTTCTGGCATTGGTATCCGGTATTATTATCATGGGAGTGAATAAAGGAATTGAATCTTCTTCTAAGATTATCATGCCAATCTTGATTGTTTTAGTAATTGGCATCGCTATTTTTTCTTTAACCATCAGCTATACCGGTGCTGACGGAGTGGTTCGGACCGGTATGCAGGGCTTGAAAATATATTTAATTCCTGATCTATCAGGCTTGACTTTTGGAAAGTTCTTTACGGTCCTAGTAGATGCAATGGGACAATTGTTTTTTAGTCTGAGTGTTGCGATGGGAATTATGGTTGCATATGGCTCGTATGTAAAAGATGAGGCAAACCTGGTAAAATCCATCAACCAGATTGAGATTTTTGATACAGGGGTGGCTATCTTAGCCGGTGTTATGATTATTCCTGCGGTATTTGCTTTTATGGGACGAGAGGGAATGGAAGCATCCGGACCAAGTCTGATGTTTGTTTCTCTGCCCAAGGTTTTTGCGCAGATGGGAACCGTCGGCAATGTGATTGGAGCTTTGTTTTTTGCCATGGTTTTATTTGCGGCGATTACAAGTGCTATCTCGATTTTGGAAGCGGTTGTATCAAGTTTCATGGATCAGTTCCATCTGAATCGTTTAAAAGCCACTTTGTTAGAGACTTTTATTGCTTTGTTCTTTGCTGTGATCGTTTGTCTTGGTTATAATAAGCTCTATTTTGAGGTGACGCTTCCAAATGGCGCGGTTGCACAGGTGTTAGATATTATGGATTATATCAGTAACAATGTTTTCATGCCTTTGATTTCCATTGGAACCTGTATCCTGATCGGATGGGTGAAAAAACCGCAGTTTATTATTGATGAGGCAGAAAAGAACGGTGAAAAATTTGGCCGTGAAAAGTTATACATTGTCATGATGAAATATATTGCCCCCATTTTGTTATTTATTTTGTTCTTAAGATCCGTTGGAATTTTAAACATATTTTAGATGAGGTTTTGTGATGGCAGAATATACACATGTTGTACAGCCCTTTGAGCCTGTTTTTGATGAAAAATCGGAGATTTTAATATTGGGCAGTCTGCCATCCGTAAAATCGCGTGAAAACGGATTTTACTACGGACATCCGCAAAATCGTTTCTGGAAGGTCTTATCTGCTGTTATCGGCTGCGAGGAACCGCGTGATATCACGCAAAAGAAAGATATGCTTCTTTCGCATCACATCGCGTTGTGGGATGTGATATATGAGTGTGATATCAAAGGCTCATCGGATAGCAGTATAAAAAATGTTGTAACGGCAGATATATCGGGAATTATTCGAAAATCCCGGATTCAATACATCTACGTAAACGGTAAAACGGCGGAAAAGTATTATAAAAAGTATATTGAACCGGATTTGCACATAAAAGCCGTTGTTTTGCCGTCTTCAAGCCCGGCAAATGCGGCTTTTTCTTTATCTGCACTCATAAATTCGTGGGAGCGTTTGCTATGGGTTTTTCAGGGACATTACCGCTATCAGGTAAAGGTGGATTATAAGGATTATCTGCAAATTATGCAGGATGGACACATGGAAGAAACGGACAGCGCGGATTTTGCACTGGTCTGGAGGAAACTGTTTGGTGCAACATCACAGGTCAGACAGGATGTATCGGTATGGTATCAGGTTTTGCTTTCGGGAAAACAAGTTGTGGTTATGACATTGGGCGCATTTTTTGATGAAAAAATGGAAATGTATGAGCAAAAAGAGCAATTGTATTTGGCATATATGGTAGATTGCCTTGGAATGGGGATACTGAGATTGGCGTATCAGACATTTTTTAAAGCGCATTTTTGTCATACCGGGCTTTTCGCATCGGATATGATATTTCTGAATCAGGAAGAAATGAAAGATATACCTGAACTTTTTGAAAGGCTTGGAATAACAGATGTGATGTTGAATGAAGCGTTTGTCATGATTCCGCAAAAGACGGTTGTATTTACAACAAAGGTTCGTGAAAATTCATGTGCGGACGGCAAAGGAAAAAGGTTGGAAGAAGAAAACAATTCGAACCGTGGAAATGGATGTATGAATATCTGTGAAATGTGTGATAATACACAATGCGCAAACAGGCAGAAAACAAAAATGGCTTGGAATGATGTAAAAGAGTGTCTCATAGATCCGGTCATGGCACAAAAGATTAAAAAGCGAAAAAGCCGGAATGAGCAAAAGAGGCAGGGTGGAAACAGTAACGGAAATCAAAACTATGGCTATCAGAGAATTATGAGTAAAAAAGAGGATTAAGAGTGGGAATGGACAAGGGCTTGATACATCTTTATCACGGAGATGGAAAAGGGAAGACTACGGCTGCGATTGGATTAGCGATGCGTGTGGCCGGATATGGGAAACATGTGTTATTTGTACAGTTTCTGAAAGATGATCAATCCGGGGAAGTGGCAGTATTAAAGGAAATGCCGCGTGTTTGGTATTTTTCGGATTGTGATATGCCAAAGGAATTTTATCATAATATGAACGAAGAGCAAAAGCAGGCGCTTTGTATCTCTCAGCGAAAGCTGTTTGAAAATATGAGACAGAGTCTTTCTTTGATACCACTGGAAGAGGTGGGGCTGTTGGTGTTAGATGAGTTGACCTATGTGTATGCATGGGGAATATTGGATAAAGAGGATGTTTTATCATTTTTAAAAAATAAGCCGGAAACGCTTGAAGTAGTGATAACCGGTAGAAATCCGGAAAGAGAATTGTTGGATTTGGCAGATTATGTTACGGAAATGAAGATGGAAAAACATCCGTTTTCAAAAGGAACTTCCGCCAGAAAAGGAATTGAGTATTAAAGTTTATTTATAACACCCGAAACTTGATTGTGAATAAAACAACAATCGTTTGACTATAAAACAATGCATTTTCTTGCAAAAATATACATTAAAATAAGGTAGAAAACATATAATCTTAATTTAACTGCAAATTGTTTGGGATGACAAAAACCGCTAATTTTAGCGGTTTTTGTGTTTTATGACACTTGTTTGCAAGATAACTTGCAAAAATCGACATGAATTATTTCTTGCATAATAAAAAATAAAATCAAGAGAAAAGATGAAGGAGAAAATCTTAGGCGGATGAAAACGGAAATTATATAACATGCGTAACGATCGACGGTCTTATGAGCTTGATATCATAAATTGTATCCATGAAGCTGCATAGTTTAAAGAAAATGGAAGATACTATGAGATGTAAAAAATATGAAAAAAGCGGAGGTACAAAAACGTGATTTTAACAGAAAAAGAAACTACAACAATTAAAGATTTACAGACACAGGAGCAGGCATGTATTGATAAATATAATCGATACAGTAAAGAAGCGCATGATGAGGTATTGAGAGATCTTTTTTCAAAATTGGCGGATGAAGAACAGAAACATCACGATTCTTTGGGACAGGTGCTTACCGGAAAGGTACCTTCCTGTGATTGTAATGACTGTGAAGGTAAGTGCTACGAGCCGAAGGCAACGTATGACCAGCTGACAAACGGAACAGAGAAAAAGGAAGATTGTTTTTTGGCAACGGACTGCATCGGAACAGAAAAACTGGTATCCGGAGAATACAATACGAATGTCTTTAATTTTGCAAACAGTGATGTCAGAAAGCTTTTGGCAGATATACAGGTCGAAGAACAAAATCATGCGGAAATGCTTTATAAGTACAAAACAGTGAATGGAATGTCATAACAAATCAGCAAATTGTACAAAAAATGCCGAAAAATTGAAAAATATTTTTCGGCATTTTTAATAAAATATTAATGAAATACAAGATATAGTATGTTATAATACGAAACAGAGCGAAACATTGTGTTTGGATAGAATGTTTTTTTAGCAAAGACGAAACCATGTTTCAAAAGCAAGGAAGAAGTAAAGGAAGAAATAAAAGGGAGAAAAGGAAGAAGTAAAAGGAAAAGATATGAGTGAATTAATATCGGTCAAAGATATGTGCAAGGTATACAATCCCGGCGAAAATGAAGTTCGTGCACTGGATCATGTCAATTTAACGATTGATGCCGGTGAGTATGTGGCCATTATCGGTCAGTCCGGTTCCGGTAAATCGACATTGATGAATATGCTGGGATGTTTGGATGTGCCAAGTAGCGGAACCTACATATTAAATGGAAGAGATGTCTCCTGCTTATCGGATGATGAATTATCGGATATCCGCAATCAGGAAATTGGTTTTATTTTTCAGGGATTTAATCTGATCCCAAGCTTTACGGCAATTGAAAATGTGGAACTACCTCTTTTATATAGAGGTGTTTCCAAGGCAAAACGGCATGAATTAGCCATCCAGGCATTGGAAAAGGTTGGATTGGGAGCCCGCATGACACACAAGCCGTCGGAAATGTCAGGAGGACAGCAGCAAAGGGTGGCAATTGCCAGAGCCATTGCGCAGGCACCACCGGTTATTCTTGCGGATGAACCAACCGGTAATTTGGATTCGGGATCCAGTAAAGAAATTATAGATATCTTAAAAAAGCTTCATGCAGAAGGAAGAACCGTGATTTTGATTACGCATGACAATGAAATTGCCTCTCAGGCAAAACGCGTTATTCGAATCAAAGACGGAAAAGTGGAAAGGGATTACATAAATGAAGAGTAAAAAGAAAATAATCATGATTGCAGTTGCCATTGTCGTTGTTCTGGTCGTTGTTATTGGAGTTATAGCAGGAGCATCCAATGGATCGGTTGGTTATCCGGTTACTACGGCTAAAGTTGTAAGAGAGGATATTTCCAGTGAGATCGAGGTGTCTGGTCTGGTTGCCAGCGAGGAGACAAAGACTTATTTTGCGCCGGTTACGGGAATGGTATCGTCCATGAATGCCGTAGCAGGAGAAGAAGTGAAAAAGGGAGATGTTCTTTTAACTTATGATTTGGAAGATATGCAAAGAGCTTCTGAAGAAAATGCCCTTCGTGCACAGGCAGAAAAGTATGGAATTGATGCCACGGTTGCGAACATTCAAAAAGAACAGAGTGATTACAGCAAAGCGGTAAAAGGATATGATGATGCCATGGCATTTGTTGTTCATTGGTCTGCTTGTCTCGAAAGTGCAACCCGCGATTATAATGAAGCTATGTATATTGCAAATTCTTATGACGCGCTGAAAGCACAGGTAGACGGTTATAAAATAGAGCAGGCTGAAAATGAAGTGCCAAACGAAACACTTGCCCAGATGATTGCAGAGGGAGAAACACAGCTTGCCGAATTGGAACAAAAAAAGGCACAATATGACTATGCAACTTTAGAAAGTACGGTTCAGACCTGCAGTAAAGAATTGAACGAGTATAAAGCACTGGCAGAGCAGTATAAAGCCCAAAAAATAGAGAATCCGGCTTTGGCGAGCCAGAGTAAGCAGCAGTCGGTATTAAAAGAAATCAATGAAATGGAAAAAGAAGATGCCGATAAAGACCTGACGAAGGCTGCAGAAGGGATATGTGCGGATTTTAGTGGCATTATTTCCGATGTCAGTGTGGTAGAAGGACAGACTCTTGCAGAGGGAACGCAGTTATTTACCTTGCAGAGCGTTGACAAAATGAAAGTCACAGTAGCGGTTACAAAATATGATTTACAACAGATTGAAGTTGGACAAAAGGCGCAGATTACGATAAATGGTTCCACATATGACGGAACTGTCACAAAGCTTAGTAAAATTGCCGGAACCAATTCCAACGGGGCAGCAACGGTTGATGTGGATGTGCACATTGACAATCCGGATGATCAGATTTTTATCGGTATTGAAGGAAAAGTAAAAATCCAATGCGGTACCGTAAAGGATGCCTGCGTGTTGCCTTTTTCCTGTGTAAACTATGACACCAAAGGTGCATTCTGCTATGTGGTAGAAGATGGTGTTGTCGCAAGAAAAGATGTAGTTACCGGCATGTCTTCAGATGAAAAAATTGAGATTGTCAGCGGTGTGACGGATGAAGATGTTGTCATTTCCGAGGTGACAAGCGACATCGTGGAAGGCATGGAAGTGATGGTTTTGGAAGATAGTAATAATGCGGCAGAATAGTTGAACATGATAGTTGAACGTGACGTGAAAATGTGTCAAAAGGAATGTGTCAAAAGGAAAGAAAACAGAGGACTTCTATGGGACAGTTTGCAGAATATATAAAAATGGCTTTTAAAAATATTAAAAGCAATAAGGGTCGGTCATTTTTGACAATGTTAGGTATCATCATCGGTATTTCATCGGTTATCATGATTATTTCGGTTGGTAATGGCGTGTCAGGATCTGTCAGCAGTCAGTTAAATGATATCGGAAACGGACAGGTTGTTATTTACTCGACTTCAAATGATGAGTATGAATCAGTATACTTTACAGAGAGCGATATTGATGCTTTGGTAGAAAAAATACCACATGTAAAGGGAGCCAGTGGAAATGAAGGTGCATATGTGGATGCGGTTGGACCTAAAGGTGATTTTCGTGCTTATACCTATGCAGGAAATCAGTACCTTGAGTACGGATCTGCGGAGCCGATAATTAAAGGTTCCTATTTTACCGCCAGTGATGTAGAGAATGCAGCAAAAGTCTGTGTCATTCGGGAAAGTGGTGCCATGGCATTGTTTGGTACTACCGATGTAATAGGAAAGACATTTGAAATTTCACAGTGGGGACAGACTTTTGAATTGCGGATTGTAGGTGTGCGGGCTGACAATGCATCAGCTTTGTTAAATATGATGGGAGCATATGATCAGATTGAGTTTGATATGCCGATTACAACGTTTTACATGAACTTTGGATTTAATTTAGGTGATTATTATCAGATTATGATCTATGGAGAGGGGAATGAATATGCTTCTGAAATTGCAAAGCAGTCCAAGCAATTATTAGAAGCAAGACATAAGGTGACCGGACAGGGAGTTGTGCTTGTTCAAAGCTTTAGTGATGAACTTGAGCAGATTACCAGTATCATTGATGTGATTACGGTATTTATTGTATTGGTAGCTGCCATTGCTTTGCTGGTAGGCGGTATTGGTGTTATGAATATTATGCTGGTATCCGTGACGGAGAGAACGAGAGAGATTGGTATTAGAAAAGCACTTGGCGCAAGGACCAGATCAATTTTAATGCAATTTTTATTTGAATCTGCTATCATAACTTTATTAGGTGGAATCATCGGTATCGTTTTGGGAGCGCTGGGGGCTTGTGTCATTTGTGCCGCCATTGGTTTTCAGGCGAAAGTTTCGCTCATGACAGTGTTGACTGCAACATTATTTTCTTCGGCAGTGGGTATTTTCTTTGGAATCTATCCCGCAAAACGTGCCGCAAAACTGAGCCCGATTGAAGCCTTAAGACATGAGTGATGGACGGAGAGAATGCTATGGAATGGCAAAATGCAGAATGCAAAACAGAAGGTGCAAAAAAGGATAATAAAGAAGATATTAGTATACAGACAAAGATTCAACCGCCAAAGATAAAATATGAATTTGAAAATGAAGGGCAATATCTGGTTGCGAAGTATAAAGAGCAGCTGGATTTTGCCCTTTATCAGGTTATGAGTCAATATCAGAGTGTGAAAAAAAGGGAAGACGAGGAAAAAAAGGATGTGAAAACCTTTGGCAGTGCACTTCTTGCCATGATTTTAATTCTTCCGCTCGGTGTTTTGATCGCAATTAGCGGGGGTATGATGGCCTCTGCCGGCGGACTGGTTTTTGGTTTGTTCGGTTGCGTGTTGATTCTTGCGGATCTTCCATTTTTATTATATGCACTGCCACTTTGTCTTTATAAAGTCATGCGTGGTTTCGTGCTTATGCAGATTAATAAGCAAAGCCGGTTTGGGCTCTGGATTTGTAAAAAATGGAATATCGAAGTCTTTTCCTCTGAATCACGTCAGTGTGAAAACTATATCAGAAAATATCGGCTGGTTCTTCAAGAGCTTGAAGAATTGCGTTCGGATTTGGAGTTTACCGATACTGTCGATTTGCAGCCGATCAAAGAACGGATGGCAAATGTAGATATCAAACCCAATATCCGGGTGGTTAATTCTTTATATGGAATCGTAAATGAAAAAATAAGAAAAGCTTATATCGTCGTTACAGTGTTGGTTTATATTTTGTTGGCAGTTGTATTTTTCCGCTTTTATGGCGTTATTTTATCTGAAATTAATTATATGATGAAACAAATGTGATAATTTCGAGATACTCCCGATTATGTCGTTGAGAAAGGTACAAAGTCATGTAAAAAACAGCGGGTAAAGAAATAAGGAACACAAATCTGAAAAAGAGTAAATTAATACGGAGCATCGGAAATAAATGATATATTTCCGATGCTCTTTTTGGTTTATTTACTAAATCTAAGATATTATGGAAAATATTGACAATTTTCCGAATGCATGGTAAAAATTATGTATAGTAACAATCAGTTGTTTTTTTGAACGTGAGGAAATGATTTTGTCCGAAAGAGAAATTCAGTATTATACTCCCGAACAAATTGCAAAGCAGTGGAATGTAAGCTCAAGACTGATTCGAAAGCTTTGCGTGGAGGGGAATATTCATGGAGCAGTACAGAATGGAAAATTCTGGTTCATTCCAAAGGATGCACAAAGGCCGGTGGATCACAGAGTTGTGACAGGAGCATATAAACGGCCCGGGAAAAAATTGCAGTTGTTGATGAAAGGCTTGTTGAACAATTGTGAGCGTGCACTTTTAATTGATTTGGAAAATGATAAAGCTTTAGATGTCATGCATTGTTTTCATGAGGATGAGATTGAAGAAATGTATTCCCGGATGTTGGAACGATATGTCAATTCGGGCAAAATATATGAAGAGGATATTCCATATATTTTAAGTGACGCTTCCATTACTAATTTGCGATTAAAGCTTTCGACAAACGATAAGATGGAACTTCATTTTCGATATCGGGAAGAGAGTGGGAATTATATCCGGATGACAAGTCGTTATGCCATATGCGATAGAGAGGGTGGTGCTGCGACTTATGCCGTTCTGACGTTTGAAAAAAAGGATAATAGTTATATTGATCAAGAACTTGAAAAAAATATATATGAATATTCTTATAAAATTCGGACTTCCGTGAATTCCATTATGGGGATGCTTGAAATTGAGGAAAAAAATGCAGAAGACATTGAACTGTTGAGACATATACGGAAAAAAGAAACGAAAGCTATTCAGGAGCTTTTAGAAGTTGTTGACAGGATAACAGAAAAAACAGGAATTCCACAGATTGATCATGTGAAAGATTTTGACAATGAGAGTATACATCAGGATTCTATTTGTGGAATGCATATTTTGCTGGTTGAAGATAATGAATTAAATATGGATATTGCAGAATATATGCTTTCCGATGCAGGTGCTATTATTGAAAAAGCAGTTAATGGGTTGGAAGCATGGGAGCAATACGATGCAAAACCCGCCGGAAGTTTTGATGTGATATTGATGGATATTCAGATGCCGGTTATGGACGGTTATGAAGCAACCCAAAAAATCAGAAGTTCCAATCATGCTGATGCAAAGACAATTCCGATTATTGCTATGACTGCCGGAGTATTTCCAAAGGATGTAGAGGCAGCAAAGCAGGCGGGAATGAATGAATATATTACAAAACCGTTAAACGGGAAAGAATTAGTAAATGCGGTTGCTATAGCAAAGAAAAACAACAGTATTAAAACAACAGTAAAAACAGGAGCTTTTTAAAACAGGAGAGTAATGCAGACAATTTTAATTGTAGATGATATTGAAATAAACAGAGAAATGCTCGCTTCGTTTTTTGAGGAACAGTACAATATATTAGAGGCGGCAGATGGAGAAGAGGCAATTTCTATAATCAATGAAAATAAGAAAGATATTTCTTTGATCTTTCTTGACTTGATTATGTCCAAAAAAGATGGGATTGATGTCTTGATTTATCTGCGTGGAGTAGGTTTGTTGGATTGTATTCCGGTTATTATGATAACCGGAGAAGCAACAGAAGAAACCGATATGAAAGCCTATGAATACGGAGCGGCAGATGTAATTTACAAGCCTTTTACGGAAAAGATTGTCACAAAAAGAGCCATGAATCTGATGGAACAGTTCAGCAGTCGGGAGAAAAAAGAGACAGAATCGAGAATTCGTACATCTGATGTGTTTGAAAGTATAGAACAGTTGGCAAGTATGAATGAGTTTTTGTTGGATGCACTTGGTTCTGTTGCCGAGTTTGGAAGTTTAGAATCGGCTTCTCATATTAAAAGAATTAAGAGTTTTACTAAAATATTGCTTGGGCATGTAAAAGCCAATTATCCGAAGTATGGTCTTTCAGACAGGAAGATTTATCTGATATCACAAGCATCAGCCTTGCATGATATTGGAAAGATTGCAATACCGGCTGAAATCCTGAAAGCACCCAGGAAATTGACTGCGGATGAGTTTAATGAGATAAAAAAGCATACTACCAATGGATGTGAAATCATATTGCGGTTTCAGATGGCAGATAATGAATTTTTTAAATATTGTTATAATATCTGCAGATGGCACCATGAAAAAATAGATGGGAAAGGCTATCCGGACGGATTGGTTGGAAATGAAATACCGATTTATTGTGAAGCTGTTGCTATTGCAGATTGTTTTGAAACACTTGTCAGAAACCGTGTTTATCAAAATGCCGTAACCTGTTTGGAAGCATATGAGATGATTCAGAATGGTGAATGCGGCGCTTTTTCGGATGTCATGATGAACTGCTTTAAAATGGCTAAGTCGGAGCTTTTTATGGTTGTAGAAAAGGAAAATTTAAAAAAAGAACAGAGCTGATTTTAGAAATGATTAGTCAGTTGGAAGTTGACAATTGCTAACAGGATAATAAAATGTTTGTTGCATAAAACACTTAAAGTTGAGCAATGCTATTCGTAACAGAAAATCGAATCAGTGTTTATAAAAGGAGTGTTTTATGGTGAATTATTTGGAAATTCAAAAGGTCATTGGGAGAGAAATTCTGGATTCCAGAGGTAATCCTACCGTGGAGGCAGAAGTGACGCTTGCGTGTGGAATTACCGGACGGGGAATGTCACCCAGTGGTGCCTCCACAGGTGAGTTCGAGGCATTGGAATTGCGAGATAAAGATCCGGCGCGTTATCTGGGGAAAGGTGTATTGACGGCGGTAGAAAATATTAATACAGTCATTGCGGATACACTGCGTGGAATGGATGCATCAAATATTTATCAGATTGATGCTGCCATGATGATGGCGGATGGAACAAAGGATAAATCCAGATTTGGTGCAAATGCCATTCTGGCAGTTTCCATTGCAACGGTAAAAGCGGCTTCCAAGGCATTAAATATGCCTTTGTATCGTTTTTTGGGGGGTATTAGTAACAATCGGATGCCGGTACCCATGATGAATATATTAAATGGAGGTGCACATTCCAAAAACTCCATTGATTTTCAGGAATTTATGATTTTACCGGTTGGAGCGTGCTGCTTTAAAGAAGCACTTCGTATGGGATGTGAAGTCTATCACAGCCTGAAAAAAGTTTTAGAAGAAAAAGGACTTTCGACAGCAGTTGGTGATGAAGGTGGATTTGCACCGGATGTGGATAGTGTAGAAGCAGTTTTGGAACTTTTAGCTGAAGCTGTGAAAAAGGCAGGATATGAATGTGGAAAAGATATCTGCTTTGCCCTTGATGTGGCAGCCAGTGAATGGAAGCCACAGGACGGATGCTCTATGATGGAATCCGAGCATAAAATAACAGGACAATTCTGCTATCATCTGCCAAAGTCCGGAAAAGACTATAAAACCGATGACTTAATTGCCATGTACAAAAATATGATAGAGAAATATCCGATTATCTCCATTGAAGATCCGTTAGATGAAGAAGACTGGGAAGGCTGGAAAAGAATTACGGAAGAACTTGGAGACCGGGTACAGCTTGTCGGAGATGATTTATTTGTCACCAATACCGAAAGACTTTCCAAGGGAATTGAAAAGCACTGCGGTAATTCCATTTTAATCAAGTTAAATCAGATTGGTTCCGTATCAGAAACGCTTGAGGCTATCAAAATGGCACACGCATCCGGATATACAGCAATTGCCTCACATCGTTCCGGGGAAACAGAGGATACGACCATTGCCGATTTGGCGGTAGCATTAAATACCTGCCAGATTAAAACGGGAGCCCCCTGTCGAAGTGAGAGAGTTGCGAAATACAATCGTTTGCTTAAAATTGAAGAGGAACTGGGCGTGGCAGCAGTCTATCCCGGCATAAAAGCATTTCATGTGAAGAAATGATGAGCGGCACGCTCACAAAGTATTATTTAATGACTGGTTTCAAAACTCAGACTTCGTCTTCAGACAGTTGAAACCGGTCATTATTTTTGTTCGTTCATGCCACTAAGAAAGACACGAGAACTGGTAAAAAGCTGGCGGCAAAGATATATATTGGGAACACAAACCAGAATAGGAAGTAATAGTGGGTGGTTTCTTAACGGATATTCTGATATGATGATACTAGTACAATTATAGAAACCATTGTACTAGTACGAAACCATATACCAAGTTCTATATGAGTAGTTTGAAAAGGGGAGATTAATTTGAAAAAAGTATTACATCATGTTTTACCATTTTTAATGATTGTGGGACTGATGACCGGATGCGGTGCAGATACGGATACTTCCAATCTGCAGGAGCCGATAACTAGGGATGAACTTGTGAATGACGAGAATGGGCAGACACAAGATGCTGATTTACAAGAGAGCGGTTTTGATAAAGATAAGTCAGAAACGATAGATCCGACAAATGCAACAGGAGAAGATATTTTATATACATACAAAGAAATATCTGTACCTTTTCCGGCATCATGGGAAAATCGTTATGTGATAAGAGAACATGATGATGACAACGGTTTTTCGGTTCTTCAAAAAGCATCGGATGATAAGAACGAGGGCTGGGGGCTTTTGTTTAGTGTCTATTCTTCCGATACACCTTACATAGATGCTCCGGGTGCCTATGCCCTTGCCTATACGAAGGATGAAATCTATTATTTTGGAACACCGACGGATGTTCCGTATGATTGTGAGGACGAGGAGATTGCCAAAGACTATGGACTTCTGCAGCAGGATTTAGAGCAAATCAAAGCTTCCATTGTGATTGATGCACCACAGATTCATACAAACGCATCCGAATATGTATTTCCGATGAGTGAATATTATCCTTTGACGGAAGATATGCTTTTGAATATGGGAGAAAATGATTTGTGGCTTGCCCGGAATGAAATCTATGCCAGACACGGTTACCATTTTAAAAATGGATATCTGCAGGCTTATTTTGAAAAATATGCATGGTATGAAGACAGGGGAGATTCTTTTTCGGAAGATGAGTTTTCGCAGATTGAAAAAGATAATGTAAGTCTTTTTAAGAAGATGGAAGATAAAACGGCATCACAAAGTCTCTATCCTTTGGAAGAAAAAGTAGGAAAGAAAGTGTCTGTGGATTTAAGCGGAAATGGAAAAAAGAATACCATTTTATATCAGGTGACCGAAGATTTATATGGTAATGCAAAAGGTTGTCTGACTGTCGATGGCATAACCTATGATCTGGAAGAAGATTTTCAAATCTATATGGATTGGCCGGAAGACGAACATTTCTATATTACGGACATTTCGCCATTCTTTGATGGTCTGGAAATTGCCATTGCCGATTATGGTCCCAGTGATGACCCTGTCACACATTTCTTTGTATATGATGAGACGGATGGATTACAGACGATTGGCAGTGTGCCGGGATTTCCGATGAAGCAGATGGGATTTCAAAATGGTTTTGTGCCCGGAGGCGTAACCGGTTATAGCAGATGCATGACCTTGGATGTGCATGAATATACCGTGTATTACTGGTATGATTATGATAACCGGAGTCTGGAATTGCAAATGGGAGATGAAAGCCATTATGATATGCCCAGAGTTCATACATTGCTTAACGATCTGCCATTACATTATACGATGGATCAGGATTCGGCAACATTTGTTATACCAAGTGGTAGTAAGGTCTTCTTTAAAGAGTGCATTGGACAAAACTGGGTACTGGTACATGGACCAAACGGAGCAGAAGGCTATGTGCATTATGATGAAAACCGCGCAGATGCAATGTTTCCTTATTTGGATGAGATGGGAATGGATGCAGATCAGGTATTTGACGGGGTGTTAGTGTATGATTGATGTTATAGTGCAGTTGTAGATATCGATATGTTAAAAAGCTGGTTTAAAATCGCGATTAAGGCTGATAGTATTGAAACTTTCGTATCACAGACAGTATCATAACAGTAGTACAAAGAAAATTGAATTTATATATCGGGGACACAAATCCGAAAAGGGTGTAAAATAAATAAGCAACAGAAAGAATGTTGTTGTGAATTTCAAGGAAATATGTGATAATGAACATTAGTATAGAGCCAGATGCAGAGCCAGTCATGGAAGACCTTTGGCTCTGCTTTTCTTTTGAAGATAGCAAAACGGAAAGATAGAATCAAATCATGCATCAAGTATGCTAAGGATATGGAAATGGATAGTAACAAAAATAAGCAGAGTACAGAAACAGGACAATTATTATCGGCTGCCCTTGATTTAGGGGAGCAGATGTTGATATGTGGCGGTGAGGTAAATCGTGTGGAAGATACGATCTGCCGCTTATGTAAGGCATATGGGGCAAAAAAAGTGGATGTTTTTTCCATTACCACTTGTATCATTGCCACGGCAGATTTCGGCGAACAGGGTGTGGTTACGCAGACCAGACGAATTTTAGCATCAAAATTTGATATGACAGTTTTGTCTGAGTTGAATGATTTATCGAGACGTGCCTGTGCCTTCAGAATGGCACCGGGCAGGCTTCGTGATGAGCTTCAGAAAGCAAAAGAGGTGCCGCATTACTCTTTTTGGGGAATCATCGGGTGTTGGGCATTGATTTCAGCTGCATTTTCTATTTTTTTTGGTGGAAGCATGCTGGATGGTATTATATCGGCTATGATCGGTGTTGTATTGTGTATTGCTCAAGCTACACTAAACCGGGTACAGGTAAATAAATATCTGGCCGTTGTTTTATGCAGTCTTCTGGGCGGACTTTTATCGAATCTGGTTTTTGCTGCAAATTTTCCGGTTCATCCGGCTATGATCAATATTGGAAATATTATGCTTTTGATACCCGGAATCGGACTGACCAGTGCCATCCGGGATGTTTTTAGTGGAGATACCATGTCGGGACTGCTCAGATCCAGTGAAGCCATTGTTTTAAGCATCGCCATTGCATGGGGATTTGCTGCAACTGCATCACCGGAGGTGGAAGTAGCACCGACTATCCTGTGGGTGGAGATTCTAACGGCCGGACTGGGAGCTTTGGGTTACAGCCTTTGGTTTAATGTCAGAGGAAAGCGATTGGTTTTTTGTGCTTTGGTCGGTATGCTTGGATGGAGTATTGTGATTGCCATTGAAAATATAGGATTGGCGGATTTCTGGGGATATTATTTTGGTGCGATAGCAGTAACTATATTTGCACAGATTCTGGCAAGGACTTTGAAGTGTCCGGTAACAGTCTTTGTCGTTACGGCAGCGATGCCTTTAATTCCCGGTGGTAGTCTGTATGCAACGATGCGCTATGCCATAGCAAAGGATTGGGGGAATTTTACAGCTTATGGATTGCGGACGTTAGGATATGCGATTTTGATTTCTGCCGGAATATTGACGGTTATGACAGTTGTGCATATCATTGAGATTTTGGTAAATCGCAAGAATGTGAGAAGGCAGGACAGCAATGGCTAACATTGAAGCAATTGCTTTTAAAGAACTGATTTTTATAATGTGACAGAATAAATAAGAAAAACAGGAATCGAATATGGAAGAGTTTGTTTTACCAAAGGATTTTGAAGAAAAGATGAAACGCCTGCTCAAAGACGAGTGGGAAGCGTTTATTGATTGTTATGAAAATCAAAGATATCAGGCATTGCGTATAAATTCTCTAAAACAGAATTCGAATGATGTGAAAGAAAAGGAAGCGTTTTACCGATTTGTACTGGGTGTTTTGGGAATGGATGAAATGGTTCGTGTTCCCTGGGCTGGGAATGGATATTATTATGATGCTAATCTGCGTCCGGGAAAGCATGCATTTCATGAAATGGGGATATATTATATTCAGGAACCGAGTGCGATGTCGGCAGCCGGTCTTTTGGATGCCAAACCGGGAGAAACGGTTTTGGATTTATGCGCTGCACCCGGTGGAAAATCAACACAGATTGCCGCTTCTTTACAGGGAAAAGGGCTGCTTGTGGCAAATGAGATTCATCCGGCCCGATGCAAAATCCTTTCTCAGAATATTGAGCGGATGGGAATTGGAAATGCGCTGGTAACCAATGAAGAGCCGGGAGCTTTGGCGGCTCATTTTCCAGTCTTTTTTGATAAAATTTTAGTGGATGCTCCCTGTAGCGGAGAGGGCATGTTTCGGAAAAATCCGGATGCCATGTCAGAGTGGAGTTTGGATTCGGTTAAGATGTGTGCAAACAGACAGGCAGATATTTTGCAAAAAGCCGCCGTGATGCTAAAGCCGGGCGGACGTCTGGTTTATTCGACATGTACTTTTTCACCGGAAGAAGATGAGATGTCAATTGCACATTTTTTGAAAACACATCCCGATTTTGAAATTGAAAGAGCGGCTTCTCCTTTCTTTGATCCGGCCAGACCGGAATGGGTAAATGAGGACGGGGATGACTTTGGACTGGAATACACCTATCGTTTATGGCCACATAAACTGCATGGCGAAGGTCATTATGTCGCTGTGTTAAAGAAAAAAGAGACTTGCTATCATCCGGTTGATGATACGATTGTCTGTTGTGAAAATGGAAAAGCAGAGCAGGTGATTGCGCAGGCCCAAAAGAAAAATAAAAGAAAGCAGACGCAGAAAAAAGGAAACGGCGAAATTTTGACAAAAGATCAAAAACAGTCTTTGGAAACAGTATATAGGGAAGCTTTGGAAGCGGGAGTAATAGAAACACTTTCCGGTGCGCAGTATATCCTGTATGGAGATAATCTGTATGCGCTACCACAGGGGATTATTTCTATTGCCGGGATAAAAGTAGAACGTCCCGGACTGCAGATTGGAACATTCAAAAAGGATCGATTCGAACCGGCACATGCACTGGCTTTGGCTTTAAAAAAGGAAGATGTAAAGCTATATGTGAATCTGCCACTTAAAGATAACAGAGTAAACGGTTATTTTAGAGGAGAGAGTTTTTTTCTTCAGGAAGGAGAATTGTTTACCTCTGCAAACGAAAAGATAAAAGATATTTATAATAAAAAAGGATTTTGCATGGTCTGTGTGGAAGGGTTTCCGGCCGGATGGGGAAAACTGTCAAACGGGCAGATTAAAAATCATTATCCCAAGGGATTGAGAAAAGAATTGTAAAATCGGCAAAATAGAGATGAATATAGATTTAGAAATAAATCAGGAAAAGAAATAGTTTATGAAACAGGAAATAAGTCAGAATATAAAGCAGGAAATGGAACAGAAAATGAAAGAAACTACAGAAAAAAAGAAAGCATTAATTGCCATGAGTGGAGGAATTGATTCTTCGGTGGCTGTCTGTTTAATGAAGAATGCGGGATATGATTGCATGGGAATTACCATGAAACTGTATGACAATCAGGATATTCGGGATGATGCGACAAAGACCTGTTGCTCTGTTTCCGATGTAGCTGATGCAAGAGCGGTTGCCCAGTCTTTTGATATTCCATATTATGTTCTGAATTTCAGTGAAGATTTCGATAAGGAAGTGATTCAGCGCTTTGTTCATACTTATATGGAGGGTGGGACACCGAATCCCTGTATTGAATGTAATCGGTATATGAAATTTGAAAAACTCATGCACCGCATGTATGAGTTAGGCTATGATTACGTCGTGACCGGCCATTATGCAAGGGTTGAAAAAGATGAAACGACCGGTCGTTTTCTCTTAAAAAAAGGACTGGATGAATCCAAAGATCAGAGCTATGTGTTATACAATCTGACTCAGGAGCAGCTTGCCCATACACTCTTTCCTTTGGGGAATTATCACAAGACCGAGATACGACAGATGGCGCAGGATATGCATTTTGTGAATGCGAATAAGCCGGACAGTCAGGATATCTGTTTTGTGCCGGATGGTGATTATGCTTCTTTTATTGAACGGTATTGCGAAAAGGAATTCCCACATGGTGAATTTGTAAACAAAGAAGGAGAAGTATTAGGCGAGCATAAGGGCTTAATCCGATATACAACCGGACAGAGAAAAGGTCTGGGTCTTTCTTTGAAAGAACCGATGTATGTGCTAAAAAAAGACATGGAAAAGAATCGGGTCATTCTGGGAAGAAATGAAGATTTGTTTACAACAACTCTGGAAGCCAATGATTTAAACTGGATTTCAATTGAAAAACTGACTGAGCCGATGCAATGCAAAGCAAAGACGAGATATAAACAAAAAGAAGCGGATGCTTTGTTGGAACCTTTGGAAGATGGAAAAGTCCGCCTGACCTTTTATGAACCACAAAGGGCCATAACAGCCGGACAGGCTGTGGTATTTTACGATGGAGATGTTGTAATCGGAGGCGGAAAAATACTCTAAGTGGCAGGAATAACAACTGATGGCATCAAGGAAAAAGAGATATAAACGACAGTTGCTAAATGCAGGTGGGAACGAAAACTGCTAAAAGCAGGAAGAAATGAAACTGCTAAATTCAGAAGGAGAATAGGTAGTGTCAGAAATACTGGATATTGTTGATGAACATGGAAATCCGACCGGACAGACGGTTGAACGAGAAAAAGCGCATACACAGGGGATTATGCACCGGACATCCCATGTCTGGATTGTACGGAAAAAAGAAGAAAAAATTCAGGTTCTTCTTCAAAAAAGAAGCATAAATAAGGAGTCCTTTCCGGGATGTTTTGATATTTCAAGTGCAGGTCATATTCCGGCAGGATGTGGATATGTGGAATCGGCTCTGCGTGAACTATCCGAAGAACTTGGTGTTCATGCATATGAAGAAGACTTGATTTTTTGTGGAGATCGTCTGGTTTTATGGGATGATAAGTTTAACGGAAAGGTATTTTGTGACCGGCAATATTCACGAGTATTTGCTTTATGGCTTTCGCAGGATGAGAAGGATTTTATCCTTCAGCCTGAGGAAGTGGATGCCGTTTTATGGATGGATTTGGAACAATGCATGGAAGCGGTAAAGCAGAATACGATCTCTCATTGCATGGTTTTGGAAGAACTCGAAATGGTATATGCAGCGGTAAATGATGAGGAGGATGCCTCGATATCGTGATGTTGTTATAAAAAAATACTATAACCAGTTAAAAAACTTATATATTTGCCTTTAACTACAGAATGGTGTAGATTGAAGAAGACAACGAGAAAGAGTTAAAGGCGGAAAGAGTATGAAACAGTTGTTGTGCTATGGCGATTCAAATACATGGGGGTTAATTCCCGGAACAAAGGAACGCTATCCGTGGGGCGTCAGATGGACCAGCATCCTGCAGGAAAAATTAGGCAGCTCAGATGTACATGTCATTGAAGAAGGATTGTGTGGAAGAACAACCGTATTCGAGGATTTTTACAGAAAAGGCAGGAAAGGTCTTGCAACCCTTCCACTTATTTTAGAATCCCAGTATCCGGTTGATGCTGCTGTCCTCATGCTTGGAACCAACGATTGTAAAGCTTATTATCATAATTCACCCTATATCATTGCCAAGGGAGTATCGCAGTGTGTGGATGAATTGTTACGTTACATAGAACTGGAAAAAATCTTGATTATTTCCCCTATACATTTGGGAAAGGATGTGTGGGAAGAACAGTTCGATCCGGAATTTAGTCAGAAATCAGTGGATATCTCTATCGGATTAAAAAGGGAATACCAAAAGATTGCAAAACAAAAGCAGGTTCACTTTCTGGCAGCATCCGATTTTGTAAATCCGAGTGATGATGACAGAGAACACATGGATGAGAAAGGACATGCGGTTTTAGCTGAGCAAATATTAAGAGTTTTGCAAGAAAAACATGTGCTTGAATAATCAGTTTCATTTTTTTATAATGTGAATGATGCAAGGGTCGAAAGTGCAAAAGCCGTTCATGCTTGCAAAGTACAACGTAGCAATTCGGTTGCATCAATAATAGCAAGGGTCGAAAATGCAAAAGGAAAGAATCGAAAAGAAGGAGGAAAATGAAATGATTTATCAATATAAACCGGTTGGAGTTTGTTCACAGAATATTACGGTGGAATTAGAGCAGGATACCATTAAATCTGTGCAGTTTGTCGGAGGATGTAACGGGAATACGCAGGGGGTAGGTGCTTTGGTGGCCGGCATGAAGGTAGACGAGGCTATTAAAAGACTGCGTGGAATTAAATGCGGATTTCGCCCGACATCATGCCCGGATCAGCTTTCTATTGCTTTAGAACAGGCTTTAAAGGCATCTGAATCTTAATTGCTCAAATTGGCAGAGTATCATAATTCTTGAGATTTTGGGCATTTGTTATAGAACATAGCTATAACAAATGCCTGTTTGGTATCCAGCATTCTTGAGAAAGATGTATATACTGTTAAAGATGATATGTCAATCTGAGATTATAATAAGCATTTATTGCAAATATTTTATTTTCTAAAGAATACCAATAAAGAAAAAGCATCAGATAAGGAGATAAGAACGGTATGACGATTACACAATTAAAATATGTGATTACGGTAGCAGAATCCAATTCCATGAACGAAGCGGCCGGAAAGCTGTTTATTTCACAGCCAAGTTTATCGGCAGCCATTAAAGAACTGGAGAATGAGATCGAGATTGAGTTGTTTCGAAGAACGAACCGTGGGATTACCGTGACTCCGGAAGGAAAAGAGTTTATCGGATATGCGAAACAGACTGTGCAGCAGTATGAGCTGATGGAAGCGAAATACGTCAGCAAAAAGGAATTGAAAAAGAAGTTCAGTGTATCCACCCAGCATTATGCTTTTGCGGTCAATGCTTTTTCAGAGATGGTAAAGCAGTTTGGCATGGATGAATATGAATTTGCAATATACGAAACAAGAACCAATGATGTCATTGAAGATGTCAAGAATTTTAAGAGTGAAATCGGAATTTTGTATCTGAACGATTTTAACAGAAATGTATTATCCAAGATTTTTTTGGAGAACAATCTGGAGTTTCATCCGCTGTTAAACTGTGGTATCTATGCCTATATGTGGAAAAAACATCCGCTTGCGAAAGAGAAACTGGTTAGCTTAGAACAACTCAATGACTATCCCTGCCTTGCTTTTGACCAGGGCAGTAATAATTCCTTTTATTTTGCGGAGGAAGTGTTATCGACTTATGAATATAAACAGTTAATTCGTGCAAACGACAGAGCAACCCTTTTAAATCTGATGGTTGGATTAAAGGGATATACTCTTTGTTCAGGGATTCTTTGTGAGGATTTAAACGGTTCGGAATATTGTGCCGTGAAACTGGATTCGGATGAAGTTATGACAGTGGGTTATCTCATTCGTAAGGGAATGAATATCAGTCCGTTGGGACAGAAGTATCTGGAAGAAATCTTAAAGTTTAAGGATAAAGCCTTGATATAGTTGCGCTATGATATCAATGGATTGCTTAATGATTATATGATTTTGTGCAAACGAATTTGCAAATTACGCTTTTGACAGTTACATCAAATTTTTGACGCTTACATGATATATTTGCAATCTTATAAAAAGGATTTACGCTTATGGATGATTTAAAATATTATTTGGAACTGATTTTTAAAGATGAGATTGAAAAGGTGATTATCAGCAATCCGAGGCTAAAATCGGAGGCTGTCAAAAAATTACGCTGGAAGCTAAAAAGGATGGCTGGCAGATTGCCGGATATACCGAAAAGCAGGTGTTTCATGAAAACATCCAAACGGATATGGTAGTTTCGAAGATGCTTGAGTTAGCGCAAGGTAACTTTAAGCAGATTAATGCTTTTTCGAAAACGCAGGAACATATGCTGTTGATTTCCAAAAAGGGAAGCTGTAATTACAAGGTAAATAAAAATGCAAACGACCGGATTGTGGCAGTATCCGAAAAAGAGAGTCATAACCGGAAAAAGAATTATATTTTGCAGGAAGGTATGCAGATAGAGCCGCTTATGGATATGGGAGTCTTTACGAAAGAGGGAAAAGTCGTAAACTCCATGTATGATAAGTATAAGCAGATTAATCGGTTTATCGAGATTTTGAATGATGAGATTTCCAAACAAAAACTTGAGCGTATTCATGTGATTGATTTTGGATGTGGAAAATCCTATCTGACGTTTGTGGTGTATTATTATTTAACCGAGGTCATGCATCTTGGCGTAGAAATGATTGGATTGGATTTGAAAGAAGATGCGATTGAAAAATGCAACCGCGCCGCCCAAAAGTATGGTTATGATCATTTACATTTTGAAATGGGAAATATTGATGGCTTTCAGGCACCTTTCGATGTTGATATGGTTATCACCTTACATGCATGTGATACCGCCACGGATTTTGCCCTATATAATGCCATTACCTGGAATGCGCGCATGATCTTTTCGGTTCCCTGCTGTCAGCATGAATTAAACGGACAGATGAAACCGGAAAATCTGGGCATTTTATCCAGATACGGGATTATTAAAGAACGATTCAGCGCCCTTGCCACGGATGCTATCCGGGGAAATCTGTTAGAATATTGTGGTTATAGGACACAGCTTTTAGAATTTGTTGACTTTGAACATACCCCTAAAAATATCATGATTCGGGCGGTGAAGCGGCCGATGATGCCAAAAAATGCCGCAGAAAAGTATTTGCAGGAGGTTGAGGCAATCAGAAAAGAGTTTGCCTTTGCCCCCACATTATATCGGTTGTTAAGAATTGGAGAGAACGAACATGCAGACGATTAATCCGAATAAAAACGCAGAATAGCTTTTTCATCCGGAATGGCAGCCATTGCAACCGTGATGGAACTGTTTCAGCCGGGTGACCATCTGATCGTGGATGCGGATCTTTATGGTGGAACGATTCGGCTTTTCAATCATATCAGCGAAAAAAACGGAATTAGTATTACACCGGTCAATTGCAGCAAGGATGATGTGAAAGCTTGTATCCGGGAAAATACAAAGGCGGTTTTTATCGAAACACCGACGAATCCCATGATGAATATAACAGACATAAAAGCATTGGCAGAGATTACGAAAGCAAATCATTTGCTGCTAATTGTTGATAATACATTTTTGTCACCATATCTGCAAAATCCGTTGACTTTGGGAGCCGATATCGTGATATACAGTGGAACCAAATACTTATCCGGTCATGATGTTCCAATCCGGAAAGCATCTGAAGCGACTTTTCAGACAGATCTGGAGCGTTGGGCTTTTCAGATACAGGATGGATATGACTGGGCAATGCTCTATGATATAGAGGCGGATGATGGAGAAATCGAAAAAGGACTGATTCAGAATCTGGTTTCATGCACTGATATTAAATGTAGCAGTTGATCCGGAATATCAGGGACTGCATTTGGGATGGAATGTGGTAGTGAAGCTGGCAAATCAGATGGAAGGTCAAACAATATTTTTAAATACGCATCCGGGTGGTGTTGGGTTTTATAACCGGAAAGCTTTTTTGAACTATTGAAAGGAACATTGCTACAGGACTATTTATGATCATCGAAATAAAACACTATCATGGGAAATGTGGAATATTGCTATAGAGAACAACTATAACAAGTGATAGTATTTAAGGATAGCAAAAGGGATGTCTTTATATTGACATCCTTTTTTTTCTGTTCTAAAATCTAATTACAATAAATCCTATTTGATAAGTAGGAAAAAAGGAGTGGCTTATGCAGAATAAGAAAATGACGATGCGATGTTGTTGCCGATGTTGCAGTACATACGAGTAACATGATTGAAAGATGAATTTTTATAAAGGAAATAAAAACTTTATTATTTTGAGTATTAGAATTTTAGGAGGAAACAAAAATGAGTCAGATTAAAAAGAGCGCAGCAGAATTAATTGGAAACACACCGATTTTAGAGGTAAGTAATTACAGTAGCAATGCAGGAGTGACAGATGCAACGATTCTTGCCAAGTTAGAGTACTTAAATCCCGCAGGTTCCGTAAAGGATCGTATTGCACTGGCCATGATTGAAGATGCAGAACAACAGGGAATATTGAAACCCGGCGCAACGATTATTGAGCCTACCAGCGGTAATACCGGAATTGGTCTTGCAGCAGTTGCAGCAGCAAAAGGCTACAAAGCAATTCTGACCCTGCCGGATACCATGTCAGTAGAAAGAAGAAATCTTCTTGCAGCCTACGGTGCAGAACTGGTATTAACAGAAGGTGCCAAAGGAATGAAGGGTGCGATTGCAAAAGCAGAGGAATTAAAGGAGAGTATCGAGGGCTCTGTTATTCTCGGACAGTTTGTTAATCCGGCCAATCCGGCTGCACATAAGAAAACAACAGGTCCGGAAATCTGGGAGCAGACAGACGGAAAGGTAGACATTTTTGTGGCAGGTGTCGGTACCGGCGGAACGGTAACCGGTGTTGGTGAATACTTAAAATCACAAAATCCGGATGTAAAAGTGGTTGCAGTAGAACCGGCAACAAGCCCTGTATTATCCAAAGGAACGCCCGGGGCTCACAAGATTCAGGGAATCGGAGCCGGTTTTGTTCCGGATGTGTTAAATACAAAGATTTATGATGAAGTCATTGCCATTGAAAATGAAGATGCTTTTGCAGAAGGAAAGAGATTTGCTGTAACAGAAGGTATTCTGGTGGGAATTTCATCCGGTGCAGCATTAAAAGCAGCTTCCATTCTGGCAGCAAGACCGGAAAACAAAGGTAAGAACATTGTGGTACTGCTTCCTGACTCCGGTGACAGATATTTATCCACTCCTTTGTTTAGCAATAATTGATGGAGCATAATACCTTTTGACCCCGACATCAAAATGTTAAAATATTTTTCATTCCTGTTTTTATAAGATTTTTTAATGACAGTCTTTTTTAAGGCTGTCATTTTTGTTATAATCTAAATATTAGGGGATTGTGAAGGTGCATAGAGCACAGTGATCCGATATAAGATGTAATTCAAATTTCTAAAAAACAGGATGAAATTATGAATCAAAAGTACGAAAAGATAAATTCTATAATAAAATGGTGTACCGTGTTGGCAATGGTCAGTATTTTGCTATATGCCGTTTTGGGTGAAATCTTTCTGCCGTCGGAGCGTGAGGATGAAGCGCTTTTCTGTACAACGTATGAAAGTACATGGACTCGGATTCTTTCAGACGGTAGTACTGAACAGATCCAGCTTCCGGGGAATATTAAAACAGATTATAAAAATGAAAACAGGATAGAAATCAGCAATATCCTTCCTATGAAAATAGAGGAGGGAACTTATCTGATTTTTAGGACTGCCAAACAGGATTTTACGATTTATGTAGATGGTGAACTTCGTAAAGAGTATTCAACGAAAAACAGCCGTTTTATGGGAAACGTGAGCCCTACCTATTATTTGTTTGTGGATATCGGACCGGATGATGCCGGAAAGACAATCAGGGTTATTGCAAAAAGCACAGAGCGGCATCTGGGTGATTTTCATTTTATTTACTTTGCCAGTTATGGTGGGTTTTGGCAGCATATGATGCAGGAACAGGGTCGGATACTGGTAATTGGTGTGATTATGCTTACATTGGCGATTCTTTCGTTGATACTGAGTCTTGGATACCGCATTGCCTATCACAAGGAGCAGAAACTGGTAAGCTTAAGTCTTGGTGTCATTGCGGTTGCGGTATGGATTTTTGCCAATTCTGCTTTCCGCCAGTTGATTTTTGATAATGTTTCGGTTATTGGTGATATTGCTTTTTTCATGGTTATGATTATGCCGATTCCCTATGCCGATTATATGAATCAGTTACAGGGAAAACGATATCAAAAATTCTATTATGCGGTTGAAATTCTGGCATTATTAGATCTTGTGGTCTGTACCATTATATATGCATGTGGACTATCAGACTTTGCTGAACTCTTTATTATTATGGCGCTGGTTCTGTTTTTCACTTTATTCATCATTGTTGTATCTATGATATGGGATATCTTTACCGGAAGAATCAAAGACTACTGGGTTTCGGCGGCTGCGTTTGCACTGGCTGCAGTGGTAGCGGTATTTCAGGTATTAAACTATATGAACAATGACAAGGTGTTCGATATATCGATTGCAACTCTGGGTCTGGGTCTGATGTTATTAGTTACCATTGCTGATACTATCACTGAAATGCTGAAGATACAGCGAGAGAGAAACAAAGCTGTTGTGGCAAATGAGACAAAAAGTCAGTTCCTTGCCAATATGTCTCATGAAATCCGCACGCCGATTAATGCGGTGCTTGGAATGAATGAGATGATTATGAGAGAGACTTCGGAAGAAAACATCTTATCCTATGCAAGAGATGTAGATAGTTCGGGTCATACACTTCTTTCGCTCGTTAATGATATTCTGGATTTTTCCAAGGTTGAATCCGGGAAGATGGAACTTATAGAAAATGATTATGACTTAAAATCGATGATTGACAACATCCTGCTTTTAGTAAAAAAACGTGCGGATGAGAAAGCATTGGATTTACGGGTGATAATCAATCCTTTGATTCCCAGGTTTCTATTCGGCGACATAAACCGTTTACAACAGACCGTTACCAATTTGATGACCAATGCCATCAAGTATACAGATACCGGTTATGTAGAGTTAAAGATTGATTTTGAAAAAGAACAGGATAATAAAATAAAATTGTATATCTTTGTTTCAGACAGTGGGCGTGGAATCAAGGAAGAAGATGCAGAAAAACTGTTTGATGCATTCCAGCGTATGGATGAAGTCAATAATCGAAATATTGAGGGTACCGGTTTGGGACTTGCCATCACAAAGCGTTTGGTAGAGTTGATGGGCGGTGAAATCGGTGTGGAAAGCAGATACGGAAAAGGAAGTTGTTTCTGGATACATCTGGAACAGACAATCCGATTTGATGAACCGATTTCAGAATATCATTTGGAAGAAAAGGCTTCCGTTTCTGATAAAAAAACCTATAGCTGGATTGTAGCCAGAGGAATGAAACTTTTGGCGGTTGATGACGTTGCGATGAATTTAAAGGTGCTGTCCGGATTTTTAAAGAAATCGGAAATGATTATAGATATGTGTACCAGTGGTGCGGAGGCTATTGAAGCATGGAAGAAAAATAAATATGATCTGGTTATTTTAGATCATATGATGCCGCTTATGGATGGCATTGAATGTGCTAAAATTATGTGGAGTGAGCCCGGACCGAATGAGGGAGTTCCCATTGTTATGCTGACGGCCAATGCTATTCATGGCATGAAAGAACAATATATGGATTTGGGTTTTGCAGATTATTTATCAAAGCCTTATACGCAGGAGCAGTTAAATGATGTGCTTTGCAGGAACCTTCCCAAAGGAAGCTTTCATCTGTGTCAGAATTCTATCAATTCCATTGAATCAGGAACAACCGATACAAAAGAGCAGGATAAACAAAATGCATCATCTGAAATAAAAGAACAGGATGAACAAAATGCATCATCCGATACAAAAGATTCAGAAGCATATCCGGTTCAGATTAATGAAAAGATTGGCTTGGAGTTTTGCGGCGGTAACCGGGATTTTTATCTGGAAATGATTCGAGAGTTTGCACAGGATAACCAATTAGACAAGCTGGAAACTTATTTTTCTGAAAAAGGCTGGAAACAGTATCGGATTACGGTTCACGCATTAAAGGGAACATCGTTAACATTCGGTTTTGAAAACTTTTCGCAAGAAGCAAAGGATATGGAGATGGCTGTAAAGAGTGAAGATTATGCATATGTAGAAGCAAATCATGAAAAATTGGTTACACATTATAAACAGGTCATTTCTTTTATCAGGGAGAATTATGGGGTGGAGAAAAAATGAAGATTTTAGTATATGGGGCAGGTGTAATCGGTAGTTTTTTGTGTCATGTACTGTGTGATAACGGTCATGATGTAACCCTTCTTGCAAGAGGAAAACGAAAAGAATTGTTAGACAAGGAAGGTCTGGTTTTGCATCACTATTTTGGTGGTGAAGTGACAACGGATCATCCGGTTATAACCGATACGATTGGCGATGAGCATTATGATGTGATTTTTGCGGTTATGCAGTATAAGCAATTACAGGCTGTTTTGGGAGAACTGATTGAAGCTGATGCGGATACAATTGTCTGTGTCGGAAATAATATGCATGCAAAATATATGGCAAAAACCATAAGCGAACAGTCCGCGAAACCAAAAGAAGTGTTGTTTGGATTTCAGGGGACCGGTGGAGAACGTACGGACAGTTACGTGGTCAGCGTCTGTTTTGGAAAAGGTTCTATGACCATTGGACCTGTGGCAAATGGAGAAAATAGGAATCGTGCGGATAACATTGATTTGATAAAAAAAGATGGTTTTGCATCATTAAAAGAAAAAATGGATGGGATTTTTGCAAAGACGGAGTATACCTTAAACTGGGTGCCGGATATGGATTCATGGTACAAATGTCATCTGGCTTTTGTGTTACCGGGAGCTTACTTATCCTATATTTTAGAATGCAATCTGTATCAGTGCAAAATGAAACAGATTACGTTGTTGTTGGATGCGGTATGGGAAGCGCATAAGGCCTTGAAAGAAATGGGATATATGATTTTGCCGGAAGGTAATGATACATATTTTAAAAGAGGTCCCAAACGATTTTTTACAATGGCACCAAAATTGTTTGTTATGACACGAACAAAAATGGGAGAACTGGCTATGAGCAACCACTGCAAAAATGCAGTTGATGAAATGGAAGATTTAAGTGATGATTTTTCCAAGATGCTGGGAAACAGGGAAGATGATATGAAGGCATGGAAGAAATTAAAAGAGCAGATGCCTTCATGGAAGAAGATTCATAAAATCTATGATGTGAGGTAAGTGTCTTGCCAATCCGTCTCATGGGAACAGCTTTGCGAAATGTAAGTCGTCCTTATAGAAAATTATATATCTTTGTCGCCGATTTTTATGAAGTTTTGTGCCTTGCTTATCGGCATGCGAACAGAAAGAAATGCTCGATTTTGCAGAAGAACCGTCCTCACTGCAAAACCGGGCATTATTTTATTATTTCAAAAATCCTTCAATAATTTTTTGCTCTGCTTCTTCTTCGGTTAGACCCAGTGTACAGAGTTTGATAATCTGTTCGCCGGCAATTTTTCCGATGGCAGCCTCGTGAATTAAAGAAGCGTCAATATTGCTTGCATGAAGCTCAGGTGCTGCATTGACGACACCATTTCCGGAAAGAATTCCGTCACATTCGGAATGACCGCTGCAACGACAGTTGCCACGGATTACGGAATGATATTCCTGATAAGAGTTACCTTTGGCTACCGAACGGGATACTAAATCGACGGCACTGTCATCACCATTCATGGATACATCAAAATCGGAACTGACTTTTTCTTCGTGATCCGTAAGCAGACGCTCACGGATAATCAGTTTGGCACCTGCAGCCAGATTAGCCTTGGTGATTCGATGGGAATGGCTGACGCCGCTGATTTGCATCGTATCCATTTCCAGATAGGAATCTTCATCCATTTCCACTTCTGTAACAGGGTCGATATTGCGTTCACCTGTTCCGTTTCCCGTACCGATATGTTTTTCTTTATAAAGAACTTTGGCTCCTTTTCCGATGATGAAACGATGGATACCATTGTGACGGGCTTCTTCCTTCCCGTCGGAATGAACACCGCATCCGGCTACAATGATAACATTGGCACCGTCTTCTACAATAAAGTCGTTATACACCGTATCACTGATTCCGCTGTGCGTGATACAGGCGGGAATATAAACGGTTTCTTGTTCTTCTTTACAACTTATGTGAATCTCAATACCGGGTTTGTCTTTTTTTGCTGTGATTTTAATATGTTTGGATGACTGTCTGGCAACACAGTCGCTGTCTTCACGTATGTTATAGGCACCTTTAAATTCACCTTTATAGTCGGAAATCTCAGTTAAGAGTTTTTCTGTTATCTCGTTCATCATAACCCCTCCTTTGTAGTAGAATGCATGGGGCAGGAGCATTGTCTGTTCCCGGATAAAATTGTGGGCAGAATTTCTTCTTTCGGACCGAAGGTGTTGATTTTTCCGTCGGTAACTACTGCAACATAGTCCGCAATTTCCATGATACGTTCCTGATGGGAAATAATAACCAAAGAACGGTTGCTGTTTTTCTTGATTGATTCAAAAGCAGAGATCAGATTGGAAAAACTCCAAAGATCAATACCTGCTTCCGGTTCATCAAAAACCAAGAGTTCGGCACCTTTTCGATTTAAGACAGTAGCAATTTCGATTCGTTTGCTTTCGCCGCCGGATAAGGATGCATCAACTTCGCGGTTAATGTATTCCTGTGCACACAGGCCGACTGTTGCAAGCATACCGCATAGTTTATCCTCGGATAATTTTTCTTCATTGGCAAGCTCTAACAAATCACGTACCGAAAGACCTTTAAAGCGGACCGGCTGCTGAAATGCATAGGCAATCCCTTTTTTTGCTCTGTCTGTAATCGACATATGCGTGATATCTTCCCCGTTATAGATAATGCTTCCTTCGCTTACTTCATAAAGTCCTGCTATAATTTTGGCAAGTGATGTTTTACCACCACCATTCGGACCGGTGATAACAGTGAGTTTTCCCTCGGGAACCGTTAAATCAATCCCTTTTAGTATTTCTTCTCCTTCCGGAGTTTTCCAGTGTATATTCTTTAATTCGAGCATGTTTCGCTCCTTCCAATTTTTAATAGCTTTTGCTCCCATGATACCAACGGATTGCTACGTATTTTGTGCTCCTGCAATCCTAAAACATTCGAAATCCGCACCTAGTATCATCAAATAATTACTATATCATAAAATATCCGGAATGCCTATCATTTTCGTTTGTTGACGGTTTAATATGTTTTTATTTGAAAAAAAGAAGTAATTATGATAGATTATGATTGAGTTAGCTAAAACAAACTGGAGTGATAGAAATGAACTGGATGATAGCACAAGGATTATTATTGCCGTTTTTGGGAACTTCACTGGGTTCTGCATTGGTTTTATTCATGAAGAACGAAATGAAAGAAGAAGTGCAAAAGTCTCTAACCGGATTTGCGGCAGGGGTTATGGTGGCGGCTTCGGTTTGGAGTTTGCTGATACCGGCCATGGATCAGGCACAAGAAAATATGGGGAGACTGGCTTTTGTACCTGCAGTAGTCGGATTTTGTCTTGGGATGCTCTTTTTACTGGTACTTGATCAGGTGACACCGCATATGCATCTGGATGAATCGGTGGAAGGACCGAAGTGTTCGATGAAAAAGACAACGATGCTGGTTTTAGCGGTTGTATTACATAATATTCCGGAAGGAATGGCTGTTGGCGTTGTCTATGCCGGCTGGCTGACCGGTAATGTATCGATTTCGGCATCGGCTGCACTTGCTCTGGCATTGGGAATTGCTATTCAGAATTTTCCGGAGGGTGCGATTATTTCCATGCCGCTTCGTGCAAACGGAATGTCAAAGTTTAAGGCATGTTTACAGGGAATTTTATCCGGTATTGTAGAACCGGTAGCAGGATTGCTTACCATTTTAATGGCCTCCTTTATCATTCCTTTTTTACCATATCTATTGAGTTTTGCTGCAGGAGCTATGTTATATGTTGTTGTGGAAGAACTGATTCCGGAAATGTCCGAAGGGCGGCATTCCAATCTTGGAACCATTACATTTATGCTTGGTTTTTCATTGATGATGATTTTGGATGTTGCATTGGGATAACTGCGACCGGGATTTGGATTAGGAACTAAAAAGCATAGATTTATAATAGAAAATTCGAAGTGGGTTGACTATAGTTAGATGCTATGGACAACCTGCTTTTTTATGTGCTTTGTCAATTAAGAAAAAGACGTGAAAAAATATTGACACTCGATTAAACGTATGATTAAATGTTCATATAAAATAATATTATAAGAGATGTTATTAAATCCAAGGATAGATATTGGAATTGCAGTAAATTGAGAGCGGGGAAAGAGAAATGAATCAATTTGAGGAAAAATCAAAGAAGAGCTATGATAGCAAAGCGGAAAAATATGAGGCTACTTTCGATGGAAAATTTACAGTAAAATTCAAAAAAGAGTTAGTGAAAAAAGTTAATATACAGGATGGAAATAACGTTTTGGATGTTGCATGTGGAAATGGAAGATTATTACAAATGTTTTCTGAAAAAGCAGACTTTCATGGATTTGGAATAGATATTTCAGAAAATATGATCAGGTGTGCAAGGGAAATGAATCCAATCATGAATTTTCAGGTGGCGGGATGCGATAAAGCGCCGTTTGAAAAAGAAAAAATGGATATTGTGACGGTGTGTGCAGCATTCCATCATTTTCCGAATATTAACGATTTTGCCGGTGAAATGTATCGGATAATGAAGCAGGATGGAATCATATATATTGCCGAAGTATATTTGCCGCAACCTTTACGAACGATTTGCAATCCCTTTGTCAAATATTCTAAAGCAGGTGATGTCAAATTTTATGCGCCAAACGAAATTATTGATTGTTTTTCAAAAGTTGGTTTTGAAAGAGATCATGTCAGTATAAAGGGAATGGTGCAAATCGTGTCAATGCGCAAAGTATAAGTGTATTTTTGTTTTTTTATTATTAGAAAATAGGTGAAGATGAAAAGACATGAGGGGGCTCGTTCTTATCTGAAGGAATATGTAGTGCCAAAACATGAGATGAAATCGGTTTGGGCTGACAAGCAGAAAGAATATGTAGAGCCAAAACATGAGATGAAATTGGTTTGGGCTGACGTGTAGAAAGATTATGTACGAAAATGATAATTAAATGGACATATATAATTCGTGCCATTCGTATTTTGCTGAGTTACATGCTCATATCGCGCAGTTGGGCTATGTAGCTAATTCAAAATGCAACCGTTTGTAAGCAAGCTCCTATATAATGAACAGAAACGCAGGCGTAAAGTCTGCGTTCTTTTTTATGTCAAATTATATTGCAATGATGTGATACCACAAAGTGCGTAGCAATCCATTGGTATCGAGTTATAGGAACATACTATAACCAGATATCGAATTAGAGTATTATACAAAAGCAGAAGGAGATGCTATGATAACACTATCAACAGAAAACAACCAATAAATGGAAACGGTTATTGGTTAAACAAAGAAAAGAAAGGAAGCGGCACTGTCGCAATCAGGTATAAGAAAATGGCAAAGAAAACAAGAGCAGAAAGAGAATTGAAATTTGAAACAAAACAGTTACATGTGGGTCAGGAAAGCCCCGATCCGGTTACGGATGCGAGAGCGGTTCCGATTTATTTAACCTCATCTTATGTGTTCCATAACAGTGAACATGCGGCAGACCGCTTTGGTCTGCGGGATGCAGGTAATATTTACGGTCGTCTGACCAATCCGACACAGAGTGTTTTTGAAAGCAGAATTGCAGCTTTGGAAGGTGGTGTAGCAGCAATTGCGGTAAGTTCAGGTGCAGCAGCTTTAACTTATGCATTACAGACGGTTGCCCATGCGGGAGATCACATTGTAGCTGCAAAAAATATCTATGGAGGTACCTATAACTTACTGGCACACACCTTGCCGGATTATGGTATTGAATCAACATTTGTAGACCCGTTTGATTATGATGCCATTGAAGCAGCTATCAAAGAAAATACAAAAGCAATCGAAATAGAAACTTTGGGAAATCCTAATTCAGAAGTGGTAGATATTGAAAAAATCGCCGACATTGCACATGCACATAACATACCCTTAATTGTTGATAATACATTTGCAACACCTTATCTGGTTCGACCGATTGAATATGGCGCGGATATTGTAGTACATTCTGCAACCAAATTCATCGGCGGACACGGAACAACCATTGGTGGTGTTGTCGTAGACTCCGGAAAATTTGACTGGATTGCAAGCGGAAAGTTTCCTTGGTTAACAGAGCCTAACGTTTCTTATCATGGAGTAAGTTTTGCAAGAGACGCAGCACCCGCAGCTTTTGCAACATACATTCGGGCTATCTTACTTAGAGATACCGGTTCAACATTATCGCCTGTTCATGCATTTATTTTCCTGCAGGGACTGGAAACCTTATCATTAAGAGTGGAAAGACATGTGGAAAATGCATTAAAGGTTGCAAAGTTTTTAAGCGAGCAGCCACAGGTTGAAAAAGTAAATCATCCGTCTTTATCAACAGATCCCGAACAGCAGAGATTGTACAAGAAGTATTTCCCCAATGGAGGCGGTTCTATCTTTACATTTGAAATCAAAGGAGATGCCAAGAAAGCACAAGCATTTATTGATAATCTGGAGTTATTCTCATTATTGGCAAATGTTGCGGATGTGAAATCTCTGGCAATCCATCCGGCATCCACTACACATTCCGAATGCAATGAGGCAGAACTATTAGATCAGGGTATTAAACCCAATACGATCCGTCTTTCTATCGGTACCGAACATATCGATGACATCATAGAAGATTTGGCTGAGGCTTTTAAAGCACTTGAATCATAGACAGAATAATATTTATTAATACGTTTCCGTTTTGGAATGCTTGCGAAAATGGCAGACTGCTTTTATAATAAGAGCAGTCTGTTTTATTGCGGTTAAGGCGGATAAGATGCGCAGAGCGTTTTATTTTGCCTTGCATAAACTATCAATATAAAAAGAAATGTAGAAAGAGGACACTTATGATTTACGATAATGTCTTAGAGGCAATCGGTCACACACCGATGCTTCGATTAAATAAAATGAATAAGCCGGGAAATGCGGAGATATTGGTAAAGTTTGAAGGACTGAATGTCGGTGGTTCCATTAAGACCAGAACTGCTTACAATATGATCCGGAAAGCTGAAAAGGAAGGAAAAATCAATCAGGATACGATTATTGTGGAGCCTACAAGCGGCAATCAGGGAATTGGTTTGGCGCTGGTGGGTGCAGTAAGAGGATATAAGACTATTATCATTATGCCGGATTCGGTCAGTGAAGAGCGCCGTAAACTGGTAAAGCACTATGGTGCTGATGTAATCCTAATTCATGATGCGGGGGATATCGGAGCTTGTATTGATGAGTGCCTTCAGACTGCACTCAGGATGGCAAAAGAAAATCCTAATGTATTTGTGCCACAGCAGTTTGAAAATCCCAATAATGTATTGGCGCACAAAAACCATACAGCATTGGAAATCATGGAACAGGTTGCAGGACCGATTCACGGTTTCTGTTCCGGAATTGGAACCGGAGGAACCATTACCGGTATTGGTGAAACCTTAAAAGCTCAAAATCCAGATATTGAAATTTGGGCAGTTGAACCGGAAAATGCAGCGATTTTAGCAGGCGGTAATATCGGAACGCATCTGCAGATGGGAATTGGAGACGGCATTATTCCCGATATTCTGAATCAGAATATCTATTCGGATATTTATATCGTAACAGATGAGGAAGCTTTACAGACAGCTAAGGATTTAGCCAGAGTGGAAGGAATTATGTGCGGAATATCCAGCGGAACCAATGTGGCAGCAGCATTAAAGCTTGCCGAAAAGTTAGGAGAAGGCAAGACGGTTGTTACGATTTTGCCGGATACGGCAGAACGCTATTTTTCTACTCCCTTATTTGAAGAATAAATAGGATATAAAGTATATGATGGAAAATGAAAGAGCACGTGAAATTGAACGTAGTATCGTAAAAAAGTTTCGGAAAGAAATCTGGCGACCGTTTACAAGGGCAATTAATGAATATGAACTGATACAGGACGGGGATAAGATTGCGGTCTGTATTTCCGGCGGAAAAGATTCCATGCTTTTGGCAAAGTTGTTTCAGGAGTTGGAACGGCATGGGAAAAAGAATTTTGAAGTCGTGTTTTTGGTTATGGATCCCGGTTATAACCCGGAAAACCGGAAAAGAATTTGCGATAATGCGCAGATTTTAAATGTTCCGATTACAATTTTTGAAACGGAAATCTTTGAAACCGTGGTGGACATTATTGATTCCCCTTGTTATCTTTGTGCCCGCATGCGTCGCGGTTACTTATACAGTAAAGCCAAAGAGCTCGGATGCAACAAAATTGCATTGGGGCACCATTTTGATGATGTGATTGAGACCATTCTGATGGGGATGCTGTACGGTGGACAGATTCAGACGATGATGCCCAAACTTCACAGTACAAATTTCGAAGGAATGGAATTGATTCGGCCAATGTATCTGATTCGGGAATCGGATATTATTCACTGGTGTGCGTACAATGATTTGCATTTTATTCAGTGTGCCTGCCGTTTTACGGAAATGACAGCAAAGGATGCACCGGATGAGCAGCATTCCAAGCGCGCCGAAATCAAAGCATTGATTAAAGAACTGAGTAAAAGAAGTTCTTTTATTGAAAAAAACATTTTCCGGAGTGTGGAAAATGTGAATTTAAATACAGTGATAGCGTATAAACAGGATGGGATTAAGCATCATTTTCTGGAACATTATGATGAAACATCCTTGGATGAATCATAAAATAAGGTATATTTTTTCTGTTTTTTGTAATGCTAATGATACCATGAAATTATTAAGTAAAGAAAAGCAGGAAAAAATATGGAAGAAATCATTTATATTATTGCACTGTCACTTGGATCCTTTTTGGTCGTTTTTATATTGGCAAAAATGATGGGATACCGGCAGATGTCCCAGATGAGCATGTTTGATTATATCAGCAGTATTACAATCGGTTCGATTGCGGCAGAAATGGCAACAGCTTTGGATAAAAATTTCATGCAGCCACTGACGGCAATGATTGTTTACGGACTGGCAACTCTGGCTTTTTCCTGGATGGGCTCCAAATCTATAAAATTTCGTAGATTGATCGAAGGAAAACCGCTTGTTTTGTTCCACAACGGAGAATTGTATAAAAATCACTTAAAAAAGGCAAAAATAGATGTTACGGAATTTTTGGAGCAATGCAGGATATCCGGATATTTTGATTTAAGCAAGATACAGACTGCGGTGCTCGAAGGAAACGGTAAAATCAGTTTTTTGGAAAAGGCTTCTGACAGACCTCTGACCCCTTCGGATATCAACCTTTCTCCCGAACAGGATTTTATGGTGGCCAATGTGATCATCGATGGAAAAATCATGTGGGACAATCTCAAGCATACCGGCAACAATGAGACATGGCTTAAAAATCAGATGAAAGGACAGGGTGCGGATAAGATAGAAGATGTGCTTTTAGCAACCTGTGATATTTCCAACAAACTGGTGGTATATACAAAACAAACGAAAAAAGAAGCCAAAGATGTTTTAATGTAAAATTAATAAATGCCTGGTTTCAAAACTCAGACTTCGTCTTCAGACAGTTGAAACCGGGCATTATTTTTGTGAGCATGCCGCTAAGAAAGGCACAAAACCTCGTAAAAGCCGGCGAGCAACGATATATCATTTTCTGCAAGGACGACTTGCTGTATTCCCAAAGCTGCGAATTATAAAAGTGAAAAAATCATATTTTTATTTTGACAAATATCGGGAACACAAATCTTGCATTCCATATATAAAAGAGTTAAACTACATATAGATTTTGGCAGAGGAAACAAATACTATATTTTGGGGATTTAGTTTATCAGTCTGTCTGACATTTGCAGTAATAAATAATAAAAAGGAGATGGTTTCTTGGAAGATCTGGCTTCAAAACTGATGACCGAACTGGAATGTGAAACTGTCTTTACAATTCCGGTTTTCGGCGGGATCGGCGTGTCGGAATCTGTTGTGGTGACCTGGATTATCATGGCTGTTCTGATTTGCGGTGCCGTGATTCTGTCCAGGGATTTAAAGATTGATCATATCAGTAAAAGGCAAGCGGTTGCAGAACTCATTTATACCAAACTGACCGGTCTGGTGGAAGGAATGATTGGACCAAAGGGAAAGGGATTTGTTCCCTATTTGGTTACGGTTTTGCTTTACATAGGGGTATCCAATATTATTGGATTGTTCGGAATGAAATCGCCTACCAAGGATTTGAATGTTACCATTGCGCTTGCGGTTATGAGTATCGTGCTGGTGGAAGCAGCAGGAATTCACCATAAAGGTGTCAGAAAATGGCTGCATCATTTTACGGAACCTGTGGCGATTGTAACTCCCATCAACATTCTGGAAGTGTTCACAAGACCTTTATCTTTGTGTATGCGTCTTTTCGGTAATGTTTTGGGAGCATTTGTCATCATGGAACTGATTAAAATTGTGGTGCCTATATTTTTACCGGCAGTTTTCAGTTTGTATTTTGATTTATTTGACGGATTGTTGCAGGCATATGTATTTGTGTTTTTGACATCCATGTACATTTCTGAGGCTATTGAGTAAGCAAGAGCTGACTAAAACAAAATGAATGATTACGGCGAAACAAAGTTGAAAGTGCCACAAATTTCGTGCTGATATAAAAATATAAAGCAGAATATCGAAACAAAGAAAAGATAAGAAACAGAAAAATCAAAACAGAAAAAGGAGACATGATTATGAATTCATTAATTGCGATTGGAGCAGGTATTGCAGTATTTTGTGCATTGGGAGCCGGTATTGGTATCGGTATTGCAACCGGTAAGGCATCGGAGGCGATTGCAAGACAGCCGGAGGCTGCCGGAAAGATTAATTCGACATTGATTTTGGGTTGTGCATTGGCAGAGGCAACTGCTATTTACGGTTTTGTAATTGCCCTTATGATTATTGTTATGCTTAAGTAGTTGGCAATAGCTGACATTAGTTAGCAGCGGATAACTTCACACCGTATATGCGGTGCGGAAAATAAGGAAAGGCAGGGCAGGAAATGCTCAAGGTTGATATTAATTTAGTATTTACAATTATAAATCTTTTGTTGCTTTTCGTTGCGATGCGTATTTTTTTCTTCAAACCGATCAAAAAGGTTATCGAGGATAGACAGGCTGAGGCAGACAGACAGTTTGAAGAGGCGAAAGAAAAACAGGAACAGGCAGAAGACTTAAAGAACCGGTATGAGGCATCTTTAGCGGAAGCGGAAGCGGAAAAGAAAAAGATTTTGGCAAAGGCTAGAAAAGATGCCGACGCAGAATACCAGAAAATCCTGAAAGATGCACAAGAGGCTGCGGATGATGTTGTTTCGTCCGCAGTATCAAAAGCGGAAAGCCAAAAAGAACAGATTTTAAAAAGTGCAAAATCGGAAATTGCTACCATGGTTGTGGATGCTGCATCCAAGGTAGTCTGCACAGCGGGAAATGCAGAGGCAGACAGTGCACTATATGACAAATTTTTAAACGAAGCAGGTGAAAAAGAGTGACTTTGACAGCACAAAATTATGCAACAGACCTGATAAATGGCAAAATTGGCAGTGATATTTTAAAAGAAGTATCCGGCATCATGGAGGCTGTGCCTCAGATTCGGATGGATTTTGAAGATCCGACCGTTTCTTTGGAAAAAAAGCACATCATCATTGACCGTGTATTTCCGAAAGAAATCCGAAACTTTTTAAAGTTACTCTGTGATAACGGGGATTTTGCTTTATGGGATGATATCTGTAAATACAGGAAACTGGCCGGTGAGAATAAAAAGGAACGGGAAGAAACTGCTACGCTTTTTTTTGTTACCAGGCCTACCGATGAACAGTTAGCCGGTATTCGTCGCTTTTTGGAAAAAGAGTTTGATAATCCGGATATGGATCTTTTGATGGAAGAGGATAAGTCCTTAAAAAGTGGTTTTATTCTGCGAATTGGAAGTAAAGAATATGACTGGAGCGAAAAAGGACGATTAGAGCAGCTTAAGGAAAAAGTCTCTACTCTGGCAGAAAATACATCCGTCAGCACAGAAGGAATTATTTCTATTTTGAAAGCCGGTATCGAAGATTTTGAACTGGAAGCCAAAAACAAAGAAATCGGTGTTGTAAACTGGGTTGGCGACGGAATTGCCAATGTAGATGGAATTGATCATGCTTTTTACGGAGAAATTGTTTTGTTTGATTGTGGCGCAAAAGGTATGGTTCAGGATGTTCGCCGGGATGAAATCGGTGTTATTTTGTTTGGTAGAGATACGGAAATCAAGGAAGGCAGCCGCGTGGTTCGCACCGGGAAAATGGCGGGCATTTCCGTAGGCGATGCTTTAATGGGAAGAGTCATTGATGCACTCGGAAATCCCATCGACGGAAAAGGAGTGATCAAAACCGAAAGCTTTCGTCCCATGGAGACTCCGGCGCCAGGGATTGTGGACCGCAAATCTGTATCGGAACCGTTAGAGACCGGTATTCTCGCAATTGATTCCATGTTCCCAATCGGAAGAGGACAAAGAGAGCTGATTATTGGTGACAGGCAGACGGGGAAGACCAGTATTGCGACGGATACCATCATCAATCAAAAAGGAAAAAATGTCATTTGCGTATACGTAGCCATCGGACAAAAGGCTTCGACGGTTGCAAAACTGGTAAATAATTTAAAAGTGAATCATGCTATGGATTATACCATCGTGGTTTCATCCACGGCATCCGATCCGGCACCTCTTCAGTACATTGCACCTTATGCCGGTACGGCAATTGCAGAGTATTTTATGTATCAGGGAAAGGATGTCCTCATCGTTTATGATGATTTGTCCAAACACGCTGTGGCCTATCGTGCCATTTCTCTGTTGTTAGAGCGTTCACCGGGGCGTGAAGCTTATCCGGGAGATGTCTTTTATTTGCATTCCCGCCTGTTGGAGCGTTCGGCTCGTCTGACACCGGAAGCAGGAGGCGGCTCTATTACGGCACTTCCGATTATTGAGACGCAGGCAGGCGATGTTTCGGCATACATTCCGACGAATGTTATTTCCATTACGGACGGTCAGATTTATTTAGAAAGCCAGTTGTTCTTTGCCGGTCAACGCCCTGCAGTAAATGTTGGTTTATCGGTTTCACGTGTGGGTGGTGCGGCACAGACAAAGGCGATGAAAAAAGCTGCCGGAAGTATCCGTATTGATTTGGCACAGTATCGTGAGATGCAGGTATTTACACAGTTTTCATCGGATCTGGATGAGAGCACCAAAAAGCAGTTAGCACATGGTCATGCACTGATGGAACTGTTAAAGCAGCCGCTCAATCGACCTTTTAGCATGGCAGAACAGGTTATTACGTTAGTATGTGCTAACGGCAAGGTGTTCAGTGATCTGGAAGAAGAGAATATAAAACCATTCCAGATGGATTTACTTGCGTATTTTGAAGAGAACTGTAAAGAGATTATCAGTAAACTCAATACGACAAAGATGTTAGAAGACGATACCAAAGAGGCTATCTTAGAAGCTGCATTGGAATTTAAGAATCGAGAGTGATAGGTATGGCGAATGCCAGAGAAATACAAAACAGAATAGACAGTATCCGGGATACCATGAAAATCACCAGGGCGATGTATATGATGTCATCCATGAAGCTTCGGAAAGCAAAGCAGAAACTGGAAAATACGGAGCCCTATTTTACCAGCCTGCAAGAGCAGATTAAAGATATTCTGTATCATTATCCGGATATGCAGCATCTGTATTTTGACAATCGAAATAAGGATATGACGGAAACCGTCAAAAAGAAAGGATTTGTTATCGTTACCGGCGATAAGGGAATGGCGGGTGCCTACAATCTCAATGTTTTAAAAAAGGCTCGGGAACTGATTGATCAGGCCGAGGATTACCGTTTGTTTGTGGTAGGGGAATTGGGAAGACAGTTTTTTAAGTCTCAGGGTTATCCTGTGGAAGAAAAATTCGTTTACTCGGCGAACAATCCTTCTATTCACCGGGCACGTATGATGACGGAATACATCATTGATTTGTATCAGAAAGAAGAACTGGATGAGGTTTATATCATTTTAACGCGCATGGTCAACAGCTTGAGCGAAGAAGCGGAAATACATAGATTGCTTCCTTTGCAGACACATAAGTTTCTGGAAGAGGAAATGTTAGAAAAAATCCAAAACGAAGAAGGCGGCATTGATCAAAATGAGGCAAGAAAGCTTCACGATGACTGGTATCTGATTTATCCGTCACCGACAGAGGTTTTGGAAAAGCTGGTTTATAATTATGTAACAGGATTTTTTTACGGTGCTTTGGTAGAAGCATCTGCCTGTGAGGAAAATGCCAGAATGTTAGCCATGCAGTCTGCGACAAACAATGCAGAAGCAATGCTTCATGATTTGTCAATCGAATATAACCGTGTCAGACAGGCTGCCATTACACAGGAAATCACAGAAGTTATCGGTGGCGCAAAGGCATTAAAAAAGAAAAAGCAAAAGCAGGAGAGGTGAAATTTCACAGAATGGAACATACAGGAAAAATCGTACAGGTCTCAGGACCGGTTGTGGATGTGGAATTTGAAGATGGAAACCTTCCTTCCATCAAAGAGGCTTTATATGTTATCAACAATCAGAAAAAGTGCGTGATGGAGGTGTCCCAGCATATCGGACACAACGTAGTGCGCTGTATTATGCTGGCTGCGTCCGAAGGACTATGCCGGGATATGGAAGTGGTTGCAACCGGCAGAGGAATTGCGGTTCCGGTCGGAGAAAAAACATTGGGGAGACTGTTTAACGTACTCGGTGAAACGCTCGATGGAGGAGAAAGTCTGGAAAGTGATGAGCACTGGGTCATTCACAGGGAAGCACCTTCTTTTGAAGACCAAAGTCCGGTAGCTGAGATATTGGTAACCGGTATCAAAGTCATCGATTTACTGGCACCCTATGCCAAAGGTGGAAAAATCGGATTGTTTGGAGGAGCCGGTGTAGGAAAAACTGTTTTAATACAGGAACTGATTCGCAATATTGCAACGGAGAGCGGAGGCTATTCCATTTTTACAGGTGTTGGAGAGCGTTCCAGAGAAGGCAATGATTTGTGGATGGAAATGAAAGCATCCGGTGTCATTGAAAAGACCGCGTTAGTATTCGGTCAGATGAATGAGCCTCCGGGAGCCCGTATGCGTGTGGCGGAGACGGGACTTACCATGGCAGAATATTTCCGTGATGTAAAACACAAAGATGTTTTGTTGTTTATTGATAATATCTTCCGTTTCGTTCAGGCAGGTTCTGAGGTATCGGCACTCTTGGGCCGTATGCCTTCCGCTGTAGGTTATCAGCCCACCCTGGCCAATGATCTGGGAGAATTGCAGGAAAGAATTGCATCGACAAAAGACGGTTCTGTCACATCTGTCCAGGCTGTTTATGTGCCGGCAGACGATTTGACCGATCCGGCTCCTGCGACGACATTCTCACATCTGGATGCAACGACCGTTTTGTCCAGAAAGATTGTAGAACAGGGTATTTATCCGGCAGTAGATCCTTTGGAATCTTCTTCTCGTATTTTAGAGGCTGATGTCGTTGGAAAAGAGCATTATGAGACTGCCAGAAGAGTTCAGGAAATCCTGCAGAAATACAAAGAATTGCAGGATATTATTGCAATTCTCGGAATGGAAGAACTATCCGATGAAGATAAGCAGACCGTATATCGTGCCCGCAAAGTGCAGCGTTTCCTTTCACAGCCTTTTTATGTGGCCGAAAATTTCACCGGTGTACCGGGTGTGTTTGTGCCGATTGAAGAGACCATCAGAGGATTTCAGGCAATTTTAAACGGAGAGATGGATTCCTATCCGGAGGCTGCGTTTTTCAATGTCGGAACCATAGAAGATGTAAAGAAAAAAGCGGAAACGTTGTAAATGTAAACGTCCATTTTGCAATTGTGTTTCCACGAAATTTGCATATTCTATCACAGACGCGTTCTCACTTGGATGACAATGTAACAGTACTAAATTTGCAAAAAATTGCTCATTAAGTGCTGACGCCCACATACAGTCTGTGAGTAGAATACACAAACTTTCTTAGAAAGCACAATTGCAAAACGAGAAATTAGAAATCAGGGAATCATATGAATTATTTTCAGTTAAAAATTATAGCGTGTGATAAAGTGTTTTTCGATGGGGAATGCGAAAGCTTTGTGTTCCCCGGTTATGATGGAGAAATGGCAATTTTAGCAAATCATGAGCCCATGACCACAACCATCGAAGTCGGAGAAATCCGTTTTCGCAAACCGGGAGAAACACAGTGGCAGAGGGCGATTGTGTCCGATGGTCTGATCAAGGTCGAGCACAATTTGGTCAATGTTTTAGTTTATTCGGCGGAAAAACCGGAGGAAATAGATAAATTCCGTGCTCAGGCGGCTTTAGAGCGGGCAAAAGAACAACTGCAGCAAAAACAGAGCCTGATGGAATATCATGTTTCGCAGGCGTCCATGGCAAGGGCAATGGCGCGTCTTCGTGGAGTGGAGCAATTGAAAAATTTAAATCTGTAATATGCATAGAACGTGAATCTCACGAATAAATTTTTACGGATGATTGAATAAAACTGATGTCGACCGTTTCTTAAGAAACGGTTCTTTTTATGAACTTTTTTTCGTGCAAAAAGCAGATTTTAAAAGAAAAAACTATGGTATAATAATATTTTAGGTTATAATTATGGCGTGTTACAAAAGATCGGAGGAGTAAAAATGGAAGAAAACAAAATGGGAGTTATGCCGGTTAACCGGTTGTTAATGAGTATGTCACTCCCGATGATGATATCTATGTTAGTGCAGGCACTTTACAATATTGTTGACAGTATTTTTGTGTCCAGAATCAATGAAAATGCTTTGACGGCGGTTTCGCTGGCATTTCCTATACAGGCATTATTAATTGCCCTTAGTACAGGAACCGGTGTCGGAGTAAATGCCGTTTTATCCAAGGCTTTGGGAGAAAAAAATAATGAAAAGGCGAGCAAGGCAGCAGTAAACGGTTTGTTTTTAGCGGTGGTGACCTATCTGATTGCTTTGGCAATCGGTATTTTTTTTATCGGCACATTTTATCGCAGTCAGACCGATGATGCGGAAATTGTCACCTATGGAATTCAGTATTTGTCTATTGTCTGTATTTTCTCAATCGGTATGCTGATGCAGATGATGCTGGAAAAATTATTGCAGTCAACCGGAAAAACAATTTATTCCATGATTACCCAGTCTGTTGGTGCGATTATTAACATTGTTATGGACCCGATTTTGATTTTTGGTCTGTTTGGAATGCCGAAGCTAGGCGTGGCAGGAGCTGCAGTAGCAACGATTTTCGGACAGTGTGTTGGCAGCGGATTGGCTTTGTTTTTTAATCTGAAATATAATAAAGAAATTTCGTTGAGCCTGAAAGGTTTTAAACCGGATATTCCGGTAATCGGGAAAATCTATTCGGTCGGAATTCCGTCGATTATTATGCAGGCAATCGGTTCTGTGATGACATATGGCATGAACCGGATTTTGATATCCTTTTCCTCAACGGCAGCGGCTGTATTTGGCGTTTATTTCAAAATTCAGAGCTTTGTCTTTATGCCGGTATTTGGGTTAAACAACGGTATGGTGCCTATTATTGCTTATAATTATGGTGCCGGAAAACGGGAACGTGTGGTTAAGACCTTAAAGCTTGCTGTCACTTATGCCATGGGAATCATGCTGTTTGGATTATTGTTATTCCACTCCGTTCCGGATTTATTTTTAAAAATGTTTGCGGCATCGGATCATATGATGGAGATCGGAGTTCCGGCTTTGCGTATCATCAGCCTTCATTTCCCGCTTGCGGCTATTGGCATTGTTTTCAGTAGTTTTTATCAGGCGCTCGGTAACGGAATCTACAGTATGTGGGTATCCTTAATCAGACAATTGATTGTTCTGTTGCCGGCAGCATGGCTGTTAGCAAAACTCGGCAATGTCATTTATGTCTGGTGGGCATTCCCGATCGCGGAAGTTTTTGCTCTTTGTGTGAGTATATGTATGATGATGATCATATTCAAAAGAGTTGTAAATCACATAGGAGAAAACCACTCTGAATCGTTTGCATAGTATCATTTTTAGATTTTTGGAATACTATGATATGATACTAGAATCAAAAGCCGTTGGTATCATGATATAAAATGATTCGGCGATTATGGAGTAATTCATATGAATAAAAATTACTTTGCTTATTTGGTCGTAATACTTATTATCGTTAGCTTTATAATATCCACTGCAGTTTCCATTGATTCTTTGCAGACAGTCATGAGCAGTCATGAGGAATCCTATGCAAAAGTAATTGCGGGCAGTATCTATGACAACTTAAATCAGGAATTACAAAGACCACTCAATGTAGGACAAACGATGGCGCACGATTCCTTTTTGATTTCTTTGCTGGAACAGGAGCCCGATTTGTCGGATGAGGAAATGGAAGAAACCGTGCAGAAATATCTGTGTTCATTAACAGATGGAATGGATTTTACTTCTGCTTTCGTTGTTTCAGCTGATAGTCTGAAATACTATACACAGGCAGGAATGAATAAAGTTTTGGATCTGCAAAATGACGAGTATGATATCTGGTATTCCAATTTTTTGGAGCAAAATATTGATTATGATTTTGATATAGACATTGATGAAAACAATCGAAATGAATGGTTGGTCTTTGTAGATAACCGGATTGAGGATGAAGACGGGAATTTACTTGGAGTCTGTGGTGTCAGCGTGGTTGTGGATGAATTGCAAAAAGAGCTGGTAGAAGCACAAGATAAGTATCAGGTGCGGATTACATTGATAAATGATGATGGTCTGGTTCAGATTGATGTGGACAATATCAACATTAAAAATACGGTATTGAATAATCTGGATTTAGATGAGTCCCAACTGGATTATCAATATCAGAAAGTAAATGAAGGATATGTGATTACTAAGTATATGGAAGGTCTTGGGTTGTATCTAGTAGTAGCATCGGATAATCCCAGTCTGTCAGTAAGCTTTAAAGATATGATTTCCGATACGGTTGTTTCCATATTTGCTATTTTGACGTTTCTTGTTCTGGTTGTGATTCTTGTTTTAAACAGGGGAAATCGTGCTATGATTCTTCAGGCCAAGACAAGCGGATTAATCAGTCTTTCCAATATTTATTTATCCATGCATCTGATTAATATTGAAAAAGAACGGATTGTAGAAATAAAGAGTAATGAAATCATAAACAGCTTTATCGATAAAAAGACTCAGACTGCCTCACAGCAATTGCACAATGCAATGGCAGGAATGACTTCCGAGCCGTTTAGAGAAGGAATTCTTCAATTTGTTGATTTAAGTACTCTCCCCGAAAGATTAAGAGGTAATCGCACTTTGTCCTATGAGTTTGTGGGAAAAAGCAATGGATGGTGCCGTGCCAGATTCATTGTCGAAGGAAATGATCTGGAACATGTCAGTCATGTTATATATGCGGTGGAAGTTATTGATAAAGAAAAGCGGAGAGAAAAGGAACTGCTAAAGCTTTCCCAGACCGATCAACTGACCGGTATACATAACCGCGGTTATGGAGAAAAGGAAATTGCGGAATGTTTATTGAAAAAGCAAAGAGGTATGATGCTTTTACTGGATGTTGACAGTTTTAAATCGGTCAATGACACCTATGGACATGATGTCGGTGATAAAGTATTGATAGCCATTGCAAGAGCTTTAGAAGAAGTGTTTGGTAAAGATGATATCATCATGCGTCTGGGCGGCGATGAATTTTCGGTTTATGCTTCTGAAATTGACAACGAGGAAGATGGAAATGAACGGATAGAAGTGCTGTTTCGGATTGTGGGAAGCATCGATTTGCCGGAACTGAAAGGGGAAACCATCCACATTAGTGTGGGAGCTTCCTTGTATGACGGAAATGAACGGATTTCCTTCGAAGAAATCTATAAACAGGTTGATATGATGCTTTATGAAAGCAAAAAGATAAAAGGATGCAGATGTACTTTTTATCATGAAGAACAGGAAGTGTGAATAAGGAGAAAACAGTGGAACAAAGATATGAGCTGGCGACGGCAGCGGATAAAAAAGAAATATTAAATCTATACCGCTCACAGCTTGGGCGTGAATTTTGTCCATGGACGGAACAATATCCGACAGAGTGGGAGATTGATTTTGATCTGGCCCATGATGCTCTGCTGATTAAAAGAGATGCAAACGGTGCAATCATTGCTGCCATTTCGCTGGACATGGACGAAGAAGTGGAGAGACTGGACTGTTGGTCCAAGGAACTTGCCCCCGGAAAAGAGGTGGCAAGATTAGCGGTAAAAGTGGAATGTCAGAATCAGGGACTGGCGCAGGAAATGCTAAAATGTGCCATGCATGAGATTAAAAAGAGAGGTTATAAAAGTATTCATTATCTTGTAAATAAATATAACGAAAAGGCTTTGCGCTCGTACCGTCATTTACACTTTTCAAAGGTTGGAGAAGTATTTCTGTATGAGCAGCCATTTTATTGTTATGAGAAAGAGATATGAATTGCAATTGTGTAGCTGAGTAAATTTGCCATTCTACTCACAGACTGTATGACAACGTCAGCACTTAATGAGCAATTTATTGCGAATTTAGTACTGTTACGTTGTCATCCAAGCGAGAACGCGTCTGTGATAGAATAGCAAATTTACTCAGCTACACAATTACAAAATAATAGTTAGAAGAATAAAAGGAAGCATTTGAACCATATGGAAACAGAGCAGGAAAAACAAAATAAACAGTTTCTGCAAATGACGACAGAGCCGGTAGAACATTTACTGTTGCGGTTGTCGATTCCTACGATTATCAGTATGATGATTACCAATATCTATAATCTGGCAGATACTGCTTTTGTGGGAACACTCGGAACCAGTCAGAGCGGTGCAACCGGAGTTGTGTTTGGATTTATGGCAATTTTGCAGGCGGTTGCCTTTATGTGTGGACAGGGTGCAGGAAGTATCATGTCCAGAATGCTGGGACAAAAAGATGTCCGCGAGGCGACGAAATATACTTCAACAGGATTTTTTCTATCCTTTTTTATGGGACTGTTGATGATGATTGCTACTTTTTTGTTTATGGACCCAATTCTTACCGTTTTGGGAAGTACAAGTACGATTGCTCCTTATGCTAAAACCTATATTTCCTATATTGCGCTTGCGGCACCGTTTTTTACTTCCTGTCTGACCATGAACAATTTGCTTCGATATGAAGGAAAGGCAAAGCTTGGAACGGTCGGTATGATGACCGGTGCTTTGTTAAATATCGGGTTAGATGCCCTTCTCATTTTTGGATTCAAACTCGGGATTGCCGGAGCAGGAATCGCAACGGCCGTCTCACAGGTATTTAGTTTTGTGATACTGCTTGGGATGTTTTTGACGGGAAGGACGCAGACAAGAATTTCCATCCGCTTTGTGGCAAGAGAAATCGGACCGATTGCGAATGTGATGGCAACAGGATTTCCAAGTTTGTTAAGACAGGGATTAAACAGTATCGCAACCATGTTATTAAATAATGCGGCCGGAGTATATCATGATGAAGCAGTGGCGGCTATGAGTATTGTTTCACGAATCAGCTTTTTCCCGATGGCAATTGCCATTGGAATTGGACAGGGCTTTCAGCCAATCAGCAGCTTTAATTTTGGTGCCGGCAAAAAAGATCGTGTCAAAAAGGCATTTTTTACAGCATTATTGGGAGAAGAACTGGTATTATTGATTTTAGCAATCCCTATGTATGCATTTGCCCCATTTCTGATTCAGATATTGAGGGATGATAAAGAGGTCATTTTACTTGGAGTCAGAGCCTTGCATCTGATGTGTCTCGGACAGTTATTTATTCCGCTTACGATGATGGTGGAGATGGGATTTCAAAGTACGGGAGCAAAATTGCTCGCCAGTTTTGGCTCCAGTCTTCGGAGCGGACTTGTTTTTATTCCAAGCTTGTTAGTGCTTGCTAATTTGCGTGGTATGGCGGGAATTCAGGAGGCTCAGCCAATTTCTATCATTATTTCATTTACGATTTGCCTGTTTTTGTGTAAAATATATTTGAAACGTCTGGATGAACCTCAAATACCGGCATGAGTTACTGATAATGAATATAGACTGCGTAAGAATAGGAGGATGATACCATGGATGAACATGGAAAGAAAATGATTGCGCCGATTGTGATTACGATTCTGGTGATTGCATATTATGTTTTCTATTTTGGCGTGCTGATTTCTGTCATAGATCAGATGGCTGTCAAGTTATTGTTTGGTATTATTCCGGTTTTACTGACCGGTGTAATGATATATGTTTGTGTACAAAGAATTCATGAAATAAGAAAGGGAGAAGAAGATGATCTTAGTCAATACTGATTACATCAGCAAAAAGGAATTGGAAATGTTAGGGCTGGTTAAGGGAAGTACCATTCAGTCCAAAAATGTTGGTAAGGATATTACCACAGGTTTTAAAACCTTAGTCGGTGGTGAATTGACGGCCTACAATGAAATGATGAACGAGGCAAGAGCGCTTGCTACAAAGAGAATGGTAGCGGAAGCAGAAGCACTCGGTGCAGATGCTATTGTTAATGTCCGTTATGCCTCTTCTGCAATCATGCAGGGAGCTGCGGAAGTCATTGCCTATGGTACGGCTGTAAAATTTGTTAATGAATAATCCTATGATACCAGGGTTAAAAGTGGCCCAATTAGGACGGATTTTAGTATTTTAAATGTAATGGAAATAAGGCAATTGTAACATGCATAAGATTTTGTGGTTTTGTGCTTTGCAATTGCCTGTATTCTTTACTGTTTTTAAGAGTGAAAAGAGGAAAAAATGAAGAAAAATGCTATGGTAATCGTATATTATGTTGCCGCTTTCTTATTTATGATAGATGCCTGTATGGAGTTTTTTGGCGGTGGAAAAGTTGGAAATGGAGTCGTATGGCTGTTTTTGTGTGTGGTTACACTGGTGCTTGGATTTCAAACTTCCAAGAAAGATGCCGGTATTGATATGAAGGCGTTACAAAAGGATCCTTTTAAAGAAGGCAATCAGGTTGAATTAAAAGCAGACCTGTCTCAGGAATTTATTGAGGATTACGTAGAGGATGAGAAACACTAAACCATTGCACTAGCGAATACGGACGATATAGCGTAACCGGTTTAAAGGATAAAAGAGGGAATTATGTTAGACGTTAAACTTCAGATAGGATGTTTACTGGTGGTTTTGTATTTTAACGCTGAATATATGAAAGATACACTTCAAAAAAAGCTGCCATGCAATGGCTATTTTGATGCCATTCTTATTATTGCGCCATGGGCAATTGTGTTTGATGGGATTACGGCGTGGACGGTCAATCATATGGATAAAGTTCCCGGATGGTTTAATATGATCTGCCATGCTTTGTTTTTTATATTGATGGATATGCTGACAATTGCTATTTTTTTATACATCATCCGGATGACAATCGGTATCAATTCAGCAACGATGCGGTTTATGTTAATGCTTCCGGGGATTGTTTCCATTGCATTGATTATTCTGTTTATGGATGAGTTGTACTATATAAAGGGAAGAACCACCAACTATTCCATGGGTAATTCTGTTTATGTCTGTTTTGCATCCCTGTTTTTACATTTCCTGATTATTTTTGGTGTGATACTGATTCATCGCAAAACGATTGAGAAAAAGAATTTGTTTGGAATTATCGTATTAATGGTGTTAGCACTTGGTGTTTTGATTGCACAGCTTATTTTTCCGGAAATCCTGATGACATCTGTTGTACCTGCATTTACGGTAATCAATCTCTATGTGAATTTTGAAGACCCGGCTCTTCGTCGCCTGCAGAATTACAATGCCAATATGGTAACCGGATTTGCAACATTGGTTGAAAACCGGGATAATAATACCGGTGGACATATTAATCGGACCAGGGAGTATGTCAGGATTATTTTGGATTCCCTTTGGCTTCATCCCAAATACCGTTTGGTTCTTTCCAGAGACTATGTGATGCATGTTTTAGATGCTGCACCCATGCATGATATCGGTAAAATCGCGACACCTGATCATATTTTGCAAAAACCGGGTAAGCTGACTGCTGAAGAATACGAAATTATGAAGGATCATGCCAAAATCGGTGGCGAGATTATTGAAAAGACTTTCTCGGATCTGGATGATCCCGATTATGAGAAAATCGCATATGAGGTTGCACGTCATCATCATGAAAAATGGAATGGAACAGGTTATCCGGATGGATTGAGCGAAGAAGAAATTCCGATTCATGCCCGCATTATGGCAATTGCGGATGTATTTGATGCCATATCAGCAAAAAGATGTTATCGTGATGCCATGCCGCTTGAGAAGTGTTTTCGGATTATTGAAGAGGGAGCGGGAACGGATTTTGACCCGGATTTGGTGGATTTATTCCTAGGCAAGAAAAAGGAAATTATCGCTTATTACAACCAGAGTAAGAAGACGGACAGCGATTTATAAAAAGAAGGAAGAAACAATATGAGATGTTTAATTATCAATGAAGATATTACGGATGAGGTGTGTGCCGGCATTCAGGCGGAATGCTATAAAAAGAAGAATGGGAAAGAGCTGCCTAAAAAGTTTAAGCGAATTATTGGTTGGAATGTGATTTGTAAAAACTGTGAATTTCATAAAGCTCCCAAAAAATAGTGTTTTAGATGGGACGTTTTTTTAGATGGGACGGTGCTTTTGGCTCAACTGGATGATTTCCAATACGTGCTTTTAACGAATGTTGAGCCAGAAGAACCGTCCCTACTGTTTACTGCTTTTTATACTATAAGGCTATATGCTTTAGTTTTATACCTTATATATAATAATAGCAGGATTGCGAGAGCACAAAGTAATAATGGTATCATGGGATCAAAAGGATAATTTGCTCCTGTGCTTACATAAAAAGAATTGAACATAAGTAGGGGATTGGAAAATGGAAAACATGATTGAATTAAAAGACATTACAAAAGAATTTAAGGTGCTAAACCGGAGAGAAGGACTGAAGGGAAGTTTTCAGGATCTGTTTTCCCGTGATTATAAAATCGTACGTGCAGTGGATCATATTTCACTGTCGGTAAAGCCGGGAGAGATTGTTGGATTTTTAGGACCAAACGGTGCCGGAAAATCAACCACCATTAAGATGATGACCGGTGTTTTGGAACCGACAAACGGGGAATTGCTGGTAAATGGCAGAATTCCTTATAAAAACAGAACGCAGAATTCACAGGAAATCGGTGTAGTATTCGGACAGCGTTCCCAGCTTTGGTGGGCGTTACCGTTGATTGAATCGTTTAAGCTGTTAAAGGACATTTATCAGATACCACAGGATGAATATGATGGAATGATGGAATTATATGCAAAACTGGTTAATTTTGATGAGATTTTACATAAGCCGGTCCGTCAGATGTCTTTGGGACAGCGTACACTAAGTGATATTCTGGCAGCTTTTTTACATAATCCGAAGGTTGTATTTTTAGATGAGCCGACGATTGGTCTGGATGTTGCGATGAAGAGCAAAATCCGGGAATTGATTCTGGAATTAAATAAGCAGAAACACACGACAGTCATCCTTACCACACATGATATGGGAGATGTGGATGCATTGTGTGAGCGGATTGTCATCATTGATAAAGGAAAAATGCTTTATGATAATGATATTGAGCATCTGCGAAAATTCTTTGGTGCATATCGTACACTAAAAATACGTCCGAGAGAAAAAATGGATGTGATGGTGGAGGATTTGACAAAAGAATTAGAAATGATGGATGTGCGTATTTCTCATGATGATGAATGGGTTTTCCTTCTGGTAAATGAAGAAAAAACCAGTGTTCTCAAGGTGCTTGGACTGATTCAGGAAAAGCATAAAATTAAAGATATGCAGTTAGAAGAAATCTCCACCGAGGATGTCATTAAAAAAATATATAAGGAGGGGATCTGATGAACCGCTTCAAAAAATATTTTGCCCTGACAAGAGCAGGTATTATTGAGTGTGTCAATTATCGTATGGCTCTTGTTGTCATGGTTTTTGGCAATCTATTGTATCTGACCTTAATTTATTTTGTCTGGAAAGCAATCTTTGCCTCATCCGGAAGCGATGTGGTAAACGGAATGACATTTGAAAGTACGATGATATATCTGGTTCTTGCCACTGCTTTGTTTAATTTTATGGAAATGTACATTGTCTGGGAGATGGGACGAGATATTCAAAGTGGAAAAATTGCTTTGAATCTGCTCAAACCGATGAAATACAAGGATTATTTATTCTGGAGTGTATCCGGCAGTTTTGTGGTAAACTTTGTATTTACGTTTATTCCGACATTTCTCATTGTTATGCTTGTGACAAAGGGTACGATTGCAATTGGAATTAACTTAATCTATTTTGTGATTGCTGTCGTTCTGGCCGTAGTCATTAATTATGAAATCGATTTTATAATCGGGACGGTTTGTCTGTATACCGAATCTATATGGGGAATCAATGTGATGAAACAGGCGGTTGTCACACTGTTATCCGGTGCTACCATTCCTCTGGCATTTTTTCCGGAAAAACTGCGTACCGTCATTGAGTATCTGCCGTTTCGGGCAATCTATGATACACCTTTGACGATTTTGCTAAGTCGTAATCCGGATGCCGGTATGGTGGCAGAAAAACTGCTGGTATCTCTTGCATGGGCTGTGGTTATGTCTCTAATCAGTCATCTGTTTTGGCGTATTTCCATCAGACAGGTTACCGTGAACGGAGGTTGAGTATGAATACGAAAAAAAGAGGATTATCTTTTTATATCAAAATATATTTTAAAATTATTGCGCAGGATATCAAAAGCAGGATGAGTTATCGTGCGGACTTTATTATTTCGACATTGGGAATGATTGCAACCAATATCGTTGGTTTTGTAGCATTCTGGCTGATGTTTAGTAAATTTCCTTCCATCAATGGATGGGGATATTATGAAATGCTCTTTTTGTACGGTTTTTCACTGGTTGCCATTACGCCCACACAGTGCCTTTTGGATAATAACTGGAATCTGAGACGCTATGTTTATGACGGAGATTTTGTCAAATACTGTTTTCGACCGATTAATTTGTTTTTTTACTACGAATCGGAAGTTTTTGACGTCAAGGGATTTGGACAGCTTTTCTTCGGATTGGGAACCATCTGCTATGCCTGGTATCATCTGGCTCTGCCGGTGAATTTTGTGATGATTTTAAAGCTGATTGTCTTTCTGCTTTCGGCTTCCCTTTTTATGATGGCGATGCAGACTGCGGCAGCAGCAACCTGTTTCTGGATTGAGAATTCCTTTTATATTCTGGATTTATCATTAAAGTTGAAAGATTACGCCAAATATCCGATTACAATATATAATCCGTTGTTTAAGTTTATCTTTACTTTTTTGTTGCCGGTAGCATTTATCGCATACTATCCGAGCCTTGTAATTTTGAGACCGGATGAAGTGCCACTCTTATCATGGCTTTCACCGGTTATCGGCGGCTTATTTTTCTATCTGAGTTATAAGATGTGGATGCGGGGCGCATCGCGTTATGACGGAAGCGGTTCGTAGGAGAACGGCGGCAGTATTGTCCGGCAGAAAAAAGGTAGTATTGTCCGGCAGTGATCGTACGGCAGAAAATAAGGAATTGCAAGAACGATTATTAAGTGTTATACTTTTTTCGCACTATATTTGATTTATTCAAAACAGTAGCAGGAGGAACTTAATATGAAGTTTGAAACAAAGAAACTCGTTGGATTAAGCGTGTTGACAGCAATCATCATCGTCTTACAGGCATTGGCTATTTCAATCAGATTCGGGATTTTCAACATTACACTTGTACTGATTCCAATAGTAGTAGGTGCTGCACTATATGGATATAAGGCAGGTGCATGGCTCGGATTTGTGTTTAGCGTTGTCGTTCTTTTTACGGATGCAGGAGCTTTCCTTGCAATCAGCGTTCCGGGTACTATTATTACAGTCATTTTAAAAGGAACACTTGCGGGTCTGGCAGCAGGTATAGTTTATCTTGCATTAGAAAAAGTAAATAAATACTTGGCATGTGTTGTTGCAGCAATATGTGCTCCAATTGTTAATACCGGCATCTTTTTAATCGGTTGCAGACTTTTCTTTTATGAGACGATCAAAGGATGGGCTGAAGGTGCAGGTTTTGCAAATGCGGGAGCTTTTATGATCGTTGGTTTAGTAGGTACCAATTTCTTAGTAGAAATGGCAATCAACATTATTCTTTCACCTACGATTTTGAGATTGGTCAATCTCGGAAAAAAATCAGTTAATCGATAATGATAAGTATATATAGTGCAAATAGCCCGGGGTGTGCCTCCGGGCTATAAATAAATGAAGACTTTTTGAATGTTTTTAGTTTACATAATATATAATAGGAGGAATGCTATGATTTTTGCAGTAGATACCGGAAACACCCATACCGTTTTGGGATTTGTGGATGATGATATGAAGATTGTTAAAAGTTATCGTCTTGCCACGGATATTAAGGAGACGGATAGCGGATATGCGATTAAAATTAATCAGATTTTTAAATTAAGCGGAATTACGATAGATGAAATAGAGGGCATGATTATTTCTTCGGTAGCTCCTGCTGTTACAAAATCATTGAAAAAAGCATTAAAGATTTTGAGTGGAAAAGATCCCTTGGTAGTCGGTACCTTTTCTTCCGGTCTGGATATGAGTGCCATCCCCGGAGGCATGATTGCACCGGATCTGGAAGTGGCAGCAGTGGCTGCAAAGTCATTATATCCATTACCTTGTATTATTGTTGATATGGGTACTGCTACGACAATTACAGTGGTGGATAAAAGCGGTGCTTATATTGGCGGAGCAATTCTTCCGGGCGCAGGAACGGCACTAAATGCCCTTGTTTCCGGAACATCTTTATTGCCGGATATTGATATTGTTGCGCCCCAAAAAGCAATTGCTGTAGAAACAACTACAAGTATGCAATCCGGTCTTGTTTACGGATCGGCAGGAGCCATTGACGGTATTATAGATCATTTTATCGAGGAAATGAAAGAACCTCCTGCCAGTATTGTTTGCACAGGCGGTCTGGGTAAGCTGATTGGAAGGCATTGTCGTCATGACATGATTTTGGATGACGATCTGTTGCTAAAAGGTTTGTTTTTACTTTTTAAAAGTTTTCAAAAATGATATTATTAGAAATGACCTTACCTATAACTGCTAGTCTCTAAGGAAGAAAAGGTGATGAACATGAATCGGCTCACAGATGAATACGAATACAATGCAAATCTGAAAATGGCAATGATATGTCGAATTAATATGGGGATATTTGTAATTGTTGTGCTTTTGAATTATTTTCATATTTTTATTATAGACAGTGTCATTTATCCGGTCCTGCTATTCTCAATAGGTGTCATGTTTCTGCCGACACTTTTTTACAATGTTTTTCATCTGCATAGTTTAATCATCCGATATTTTGTGCTGACATTGGTTGTACTGATGTCGGGAGTATTATATTCATTTTTGTCTTATCATGTTATTATCATGCTTGTATTCCCATTGTTGGTTTCCTGCCTGTATTGTGATAAGAAAAGTGTCTGGTATACAACCATTCTAGGTATTCCGGTTATGATTGCAGCTCATCTGCTAGCATTTTATCTTAAGATTGTTCCCGATGAACCTTTGATAACTCTGCGTGGGACGATTTTCTATGGAATTTTACCCAGATTATTGGAATATATGGCTATTGCAGTGGTATGTTTAAATATGACAGAAAAGGTGCAAAATCTGATTCAGGCACTTGTTCATAAAAATCAGGAACTATTAGCTGAACAAGAAGGAATCATCACTTCTTTGTCACAAATGATTGAAAGTCAGTCCCAGGAAACCGGCATGCATGTAAAAAGAGTATCCGAATATACTAAGATTTTGTGCAGGAATTTAGGATATGATGATGATATGGTCTGGAAAGTCGGTATGGCTGCGATGATGCATGATGTCGGTAAAATCATGGTTCCGCACGAGATTCTGGAAAAGCCCGGAAAGCTGACAAAAGAAGAATTTGATGTCATAAAAAAGCACACCACCTATGGAAAAAAGATGTTGGAAAATTCTCCCGGTGAATTGATGCAGCTTTCTGCTGATATTGCATATGAGCATCACGAACGCTATGATGGAACTGGTTATGACGGTATCAAAGGTGAAAAGATCGGTATCTTTTCCAGATGTGTTTCCGTTGCCGATGTTTTTGATGCACTGGTTAGCTGGCGTCCTTATAAAGATCCATGGTCTCCGCAGGAGGCAAGGGATGAAATTCTTGCCCAGTCCGGCAGGCAGTTTGATCCTCTGGTGGTAGAGGTATTTGATAAGCATTTTGATGAATTTCTGGAGATTTTTGAAAAATATCCCGATTCGCAGGAAATAATTGATACGGAAGCATTTTACCGCGATTGATAGTGGGGACAATAGCCAAGAACCATAGGGCTTGGTTTTGTATATATTGACCCTGAAATGTATAAGGACAAATTGAATTTACCATTAATTGCATATTGATTTTCTGTTCACGGCACGGTATCCTACTACAAAAGGATTTCTTAGGAAATGGTTTTGTATGAGAGGACTTGCATATGAAAGTTTCGAAATGGGGAGCTCTGAGTTTTGGAGCTCTTTTTTTGTTGCCGATTTTGTCGTTTTTCCTTACAAATTCGGTAAATGCTAAGGAAAAAGAAGAAAAACCGGACATTCTGGTTGATGAGCCGGTTTCGATTTCGGTCAATTTGGAAGATGAATCGCGGTTTATGGGGGTGGATATATATCAGATTGCCGAGTTCTCGGGAGGAGAATTTCGATATCTGAAAACCTATCGTAATCTTGACATCACACCATACCGGAAATTATCGCGAGGATCGGATATTGCCGATATGGCAGAGACAATAGCTGATTATATTGCGGCAGAAAAGATAGAACCAACTGCAAGCATCAACTGCAAAAAAGGCATTGGTAAGGCAGAAAACCTTTCTATAGGAGTCTATCTTTTGATACAGAATGAGGACGATTGTAATGCCCGCCTAAAGAAAATGAATGTGGTCGAGGCACCTTTATGGTCAGAAGAAACGGAAGAATATCTTTATGAAATTCATCTTTTTCCCGAGTGGGAAAGGGTTATCTGGTTTTCGTTTCGCCCGGAGGTCGTCTTTCCGCTTATGAGAGTGATAGCCCTTCTGTTATGTCTGGCGATTTGTATTTTTGGACCAAGACTGATAAAAAATGCTTTCTTTGGTGCGACGGCAATGCTATCCGGACTTTTGGGCATGAAAATGGCAATGGTGGTAAACGGCTCATTTTTGGCTTTCATGCTGTTTTTTGTATTGTTTGCTTTTATTGGACTGGGAATGGTCATGTTTCTTTCCATGCTTTCTGACAGTATTTTAAAAAAGGCATATTTGTATGATTTTCTGCAAAAGAAGCAATTCTGGATTGTACCGTTGTTGGGAGCCTTTTTCTTCTCCTTTTTTGTGCATTTGTGGTATATTTCCAGCCTGCCGGTGGTCCTGGGAATTTTTATTGCATTATCCGGACTGGGAATTTATCTGAGATATCTGAAAAAAGATGAACAAATCATATTCCATACGTATGACGATTTGTTGTTATTGAAAAGGGAGGAGGAAGAAAAACGTGATACTTGATGTCAATCGTGTCGAAAAAAAATATCTGATTGATCCGGTTGAAACACAAATGTTAAAACAGCGATTGCGAACGTATATGAAAGAGGATGCATACAATGGTGTGAATGGCTACCTTGTTCGCTCTGTCTATTTCGATACTTTGTATGATAAAGATTATTACGAAAAAGAAGACGGTGTGGATGAGAGGAAAAAGATCCGGCTGCGGGTATATGATCCGAAGGGGGACTTTGCAAAACTGGAATTAAAAGAAAAAAGTAACGGCGCTCAAAGAAAACGTTCTTTATTGATTGGAAAAGATGAGGCGAAGCTTCTGTTAAAAGGAGATTACCGGTCTTTGAAGGAGAAAAAAGAGCCTCTTGCCGGGCAAATCTATACGATGATGCAGATGGATTTGTATCGGCCCAAATGCATGGTGGAATATGACCGTTTTGCTTTTTTTGTGCCGGAAAATGATACCAGAGTTACCTTTGATTCAAAATTGCGGGGAAGTGAAAGCAATTTCGACCTGTTTTCAAAAGACGCCATGCTTTATCCGTTGATACATCCGACGGAAATTACTTTAGAAGTAAAATATAACGCATTTTTACTGAGTAACATCAAGAAGGCCTTAAGTTACAAAATGTATACACAGATATCAAGCAGTAAATATGTAAAATCAAGAATGATGTTGAGACAGCGAGGAGGACAATAACATGAAGGAAACATTATATAATCTCATACAAAGTCAGGGAGAAGGAACGGTTACATTTGGCGATGTCGCGATTAATCTTTTAGCAGCTTTGCTTATCGCCGCATTGATTTATATTGCGTATCGTTCTACACACCACGGAACAATCTATAGTGAGCGGTTTAATATTTCACTGGTTATGGTGACGCTGGTTACAACCATGGTCATGTGTGTCATCGGAAACAATATTTCACTTTCTCTAGGTATGGTAGGTGCGCTTTCGATTGTGCGTTTTCGTACGGCAATTAAAGATCCGAGAGACACTATCTATATATTTTGGGCTGTCGCGGTCGGAATTTGCTGCGGTGTTTCCGATTATCTGATTGCTTTATTAGGGTCAGTGGTCATCTTTTTGTTTTTGGTTTTGTTTGGCTTTGTCAAAAATACGGACCGTACTCTGGTTATTATTCGCGGTGGAGTAAGTGCCCTCTCTGAGGCAGAAAAAACCGTTGATTTGGTTTTAGCCCATAAGGCGGTAAGACGGGTTCACAATGTGGACATCGGTGCAGATGGAGAGAGTATCTTTGAAACCTCTTCCGCTTTTTTGAAAAAATGCGAGAAAAAGAATGGCTCTCTGGAGGAAAAACTCATTGGAATAGAAGGAATTCAAAGCATCAGCATTGTTTGTCAGGATGATGAAATTTCTGGCTGATGATATTTTCAAATGATGAGATTATCCGGAGTGAGAATATTCGGGATAAAATACCGGTCATGAAAAATCGGTGATGTATTTTTGAATGATAGAGATGATAGAAAGGAAGGTAGCTATGAATCCTGCCATCAAACGACTTATTTTATGCATTCTTTCTGTCTGTATTTTGGTTGTAGGGCTTACTTATGTGAAATTTTATCAGGATATTCAAAATGAAAAGGATACGTCTTCTTACCTTTACTATGATACGCTTCCTGCGGATGAATCTAAGACAGATCCATTGGCATATCTTACAAAAGACTTTCAAATGAAGGAAGGCTTTACCTCCAATCTTCCTTTGGTGGTTATTCAGGTGGAAGAGGAATTTCCAAAATACAAGTCTTTTGAAAATTCGCAGGAAATTGTATATGAAGATGTGAAGCCCTGGATAGAGGGAACGATCTCTCTTTATGACAATGAGAACGGCATGAATTCAACATCTGATAAGCCGGTGCTAACCAGTTTTATGAAAATAAAGAAAAGAGGTCATACTTCCATTTCTTTTGATAAAGCGCAGTATTATATCAATCTGACGGATGAAAACGGTGAACAAAACGAGCAGGATGTTTTCGGTATGGGGAAGGATGATGCGTGGATTTTAAACGGAAGTATGGCGGATAAAAGTATGATACGAAATTACATTGCGTATCGTACGGCAGCGCATATCATGGAATATGCGCCAAGAAGCTGCTTTTGTGAGGTGTTTTTAAAAGAGAATGATTCATATGTTTATCAGGGTGTTTATCTGATGATGGATTCTGTGAAACAATCAAAGCAGAGGGTAAATATCGACAACTGTAATGTAAAGAATTCTTACACTTCTTATCTTGTGAGAAGGGACCGGTTCACCAACTTTGATACCATGCTGGATACCTATGCGAGAATACATGGGCTGGATGAGGAATGGATTGGCGTAAAATATCCTCCGGTTAAAAAACAGACTGAGAAAAACCTAAGTTATATTGAACGCGATTTTTCCCTGATAGAAAAGGTGGTGTATTCAGAGGAGGAACGTGTCTTCAAACAGTATGGTAAATACATTGATACGGATTCTTTTGTTGATTATTTTCTGATCAATGAATACTTTGGCAATTATGATGCGGGTGAGCATTCCACCTATATGTATAAAAATCAGGGAGAAACCTTGAAGATCGGACCGGTGTGGGATTTTGACCAGGCCATGAATAATTCGGTTACAGATGAAGCGGATCCGCTGACACTTGCCATGCAGGAAAAAGCATTTTTTAAGCAGTTATGTCAGGATTCGACGTTCGTAGACCGGTTAAAAACCCGTTATGCATCATTGCAAAAGGATTATCTCAACGATCAATATATGTTTTCCATGATTGATGAAACACTGCAGTACTTAAAATCCGCAAGAGTGAGGGAATGGTATCGGTGGGCAGAGAATTATTATGATTCATCCGGGGAAAATCCGGGGAATTATTATCTGGATAATTATGTGATGAACGGAGAGACTATCAGCCGTTTCAATGATAACTATGACCAGGAAATTTATAATATTAAAGTTTACTTAAGCAAGCATGGGAAAAACATGCAGATACTGTTAACACAATTAAGGGATGGAACAGCGATAACCACAGGTATGAAGGGATATACCGGATTGTTTTTATTTGTGATAGGCGTATTGTTTTTTGTTCCTTCCATATTGATTCATCGAAAATAAAGCAGGCAGAAGGAGAAGTGGGGATGGTATTTTCCAGTATCATATTTTTATTTTATTTTTTCCCGATTACTTTAATTTTATATTTTATCTGCTCTTTTTCACGGATATTACAAAATACGGTTTTGTTGCTGGCAAGTCTTGTGTTTTATGCATGGGGGGAGCCGTACAACGTTTTGATTTTGATTTTTTCCATTTTATTTAATTCGCTTATGGGATACCGGGTATCACAGGGAGGAAAAAGAAAACGGAAATTTTTCCTGATTTTGACGGTTGTGGTGAATCTGGGAATCCTGTTTGTATTCAAATATTTGGGATTTGTGTGGAGTCTGCTGCCGGATCAGTTTCAGACAATCGATTTATCGATTGCTTTGCCAATCGGTATTTCCTTTTTTACATTTCAGGCACTTTCTTATGTCATAGATGTATATAAGGGAATCGTTCCGGCTGAAAATCCCTTTTATGTCGGATTGTATATTTCGTTTTTTCCGCAGTTGATTGCAGGACCGATTATCCAGTATAAAACGATTGCAACGGATATCCGAAAAAGAAAGGTTACATTTCATAAGTTTGGGCTCGGGATGAGCCGTTTTGCGGTGGGAGTCATCAAAAAAGTATTATTGGCAAACTGTTTTGCCGGTATTGCGGATAATGTTTTCGGATGGTCAGCCATTGGCACCGATAAATATGTTGTACCTGCGATGCTCGCATGGCTTGGCAGTATTGCATATATGCTGCAGATTTACTACGATTTTTCCGCGTATTCGGATATGGCAATCGGGCTTGCTCTTTGTTTTGGCTTCAAATTCGGAGAAAATTTCAATTATCCGTATGTTGCGACATCCATTCAGGATTTCTGGAAACGATGGCATATTTCATTAACCGACTGGTTTCGGGAATATGTTTATTTTCCTCTTGGAGGAAGCCGTGTACAAAATCGGGATATCATGGTAAGAAATCTGTTTATTGTCTGGCTTTTGACGGGAATCTGGCATGGCGCTAACTGGACGTTCATCCTATGGGGAATGTTGTATTTTGTCGTTCAGCTTGCCGAAAGATTTTTTCACTATCCCGAAAAAATGAATATCTGGATGCGGCATGTTTATACATTGTTTGTGATTAATATAGGGTGGGTATTGTTTCGGGCAAATGATTTGTATCAGGCCGGAAGATATATATTGAATATGTTTGGACTGAACCGAAACGGAATTTATAGCGGTCTTGCCCTGATTATGTTGAAAGAAAACTGGGTATTTCTACTTGCCGGTTTTATTTTTGCAACCCCCATTGCCCGCAATGTAAATGAATATCTGTATCGTCATCGCAATTTTATGACTACATTTGCGGTTTCGATCTGCTATCCGGTTGGAATTATGTTGTTATTCCTGCTTTCCGTTGGATATCTGGCTTCGGGAAGTTATAATCCGTTTATTTATTTCAATTTCTAGCTTTTTCTTCGGTAGGGCGGATATCGAATGGCTTGCGGGTTTTGAAGTCATATTTTTTCATGCGGCATGAAAAGTATGACCTTTTGCCCCCGGTATCATAACATTGGGATATATAATCGGGAAAATGGTGATAGAAACACGAAATTTGAATCTAAGATTTAATCATTGTGGAGTAAAGTGATGAAAATGAAAAAAATGAAAAAACGGAATCACAATTTTAAAGAGAATGCATATTTTATTCGTAAGCTGATTTTATCTGTTGTGTTTACGGCTTTTATTTTGTTGTTTTCTGCTTACAATTGGAGTGAAAATTTTAAAAATCTAGAAGAAGAACTGCACGAATTTGCTAATAGGATTGCGGATGGCAAAAGCAACTTGCGCGCCGAGATTGCGAATCTGGAAACTACATTGGAAGAAAATCTCACAGACAGAATGAAATTTATTGAATACTTTGCTTTTGTGCAGAAGGTTCTGGATAAAAAAGAAATCAATAATTTCTCGTATATCAAAGATAATACGGGGAGTCTGCATTATGCATCATTTTATCGGGAGGATGAATCGAACTGTTTTGAATATGCGATACGGGTAAAACGACTAAAAGACTATGTATCACAATTTGGGACGGATGTGTTGTTCGTGGTTGCATCGTCCAAATATGTGGCAGGCGATGACCGGTTTGATCCGGATATGCCGGTCAATGATCCTCAGGTTATCGTGGATGAAACCTTGTTTTTTTTAAACAGAATGGGAGTAGACACGCTGGATTTAAACCAGTATCTTCCCAATGAAGAAGTGCCTTATGAGGAAGCCTTTTTTAAAACGGACCATCATTGGACGATCCCGGCTGCTTTTTATGCAACAGGAATCTTAGCTGATACATTAAATGAGAATTATGGATACGGGCTGGATACTAAGACCTATCTATCCAAAGACCGGTTTGAAACAAAGGTTTATAAACAGGGAATGTTAGGCTCCATGGGGCGTGCGACCGGATACAATTATTCCGGATTGGACGATATGACTGCACTGTATCCCAAATATCATCAGAATATTGAAAGAACCTATATGGAAGAAAGTGGAGAATACACAGTAAAAAAGGGAGATGTGATTGGGACGCTGATTCTGCCTGAGGTGCTTAATAATGATGATATTTACTCCGATTCCCAGTATTCCATGTATTTAAATGGATTGCGCGTATATGAACAGATTATCAATCATTCCAATCCGGATGGGAAAAAGATTTTTATGATTCGTGATTCCTATTTTTCACCGGTAATCTCTTTTTTAACGCCTATGTGCAGCCGGATTGATGCAATCTGGAATTTGGAAGATTCCAAAGAACTTGATATTGAGCAATATATCAAAGAAAATCGTTTTGACTGTATCATTATTGAAATGTACCCCTATAACATAGAGGACAAAGCGTTTCGTTTTTTTGAAGAGGATGTTGTTGATGGTAAAAGAATATTTTAAAGACTGGGGACACAGAGGCTGGTTTGTCCTGAATATTTTTTGTACGGTTGTTTACCTGATGTGGCGTATTTTCTTTACCATTCCTTTTGGATATGGTTTTCTTTCCGTTTTTTTCGGAATTGCGCTTTTGATTGTGGAAACATTGGGAATGGTCGAAGCATTGGTACATTATGCCAACATGTACAATACAAGAGGTTATAAAAAACCGGATGTTCCCTTGGAACTTTTTCCGGATGTGGATGTTTTTATTTCCACATACAATGAAGATGTTGTTTTACTGGCAAAAACGATTTGTGCCTGCAAGCGCATGGATTATCCGGACAAAACCAAAGTACATATCTATCTTTGTGATGACGGACATCGGGAGAGCATGAAAAGGTTGGCTTCCCAGTTAAAGGTCAACTATTTAGACCGGGATACACACGAAGGGCAAAAGGCAGGAAATTTAAATCATGCTCTGGCAAATTCGAATTCTCCCTATATTCTGACACTGGATGCGGATATGATTCCGCAGAGCTGTTTTCTAATGGAAACCATTCCCTACTGTGTGGATGCAGAGCTTCGGAATCGAAACAGAAAACCGGAGAATCAGATTAAACTTGGCTTTATTCAGACACCGCAGTCTTTTTATGATCTGGATTTATTTCAGTTTAATCTGTATTCCGAACAGAAAATCCCGAACGAGCAGGATTATTTTTATCGCGATATCGAAGTGGCAAGAACGAGAACAAACAGCTGTATTTACGGTGGTTCGAATACGATTATCAACAGGGAGGCATTAAATGATATCGGCGGATTTTATACCGGTGCGATTACGGAAGATTTTGCGACAGGAATTTTGATTCAAAAAAAGGGCTATGTTTCCTTAGGACTTGGTAAAGTTCTGGCATCCGGAATGAGTCCCAATGAATTGCAGAACCTAATTCAGCAAAGGATCCGATGGGCAAGAGGTGTTATTTCCACTGGAAGAAAAATGCATATTTTTACCTCAAAGGATTTATCGTTCGGGCAGAAAATGAATTATTGGGCATCTATCTGGTACTGGTATGCTCCGGTTAAGCGGTTTTTCTATATTATGTCTCCGATTTTGTATGCGGTATTTGGCTATATGATTTTCCGGTGTAATCTCTGGGAGGTTCTGTTATTCTGGCTTCCTATGTATCTGACCAGCAATATCAGTCTGAGGAAATTAAGTAATAATATCCGGAATACCAAGTGGACTTCCATTTATGAATATGCTTTGTTTCCTTATATGCTGATACCGATCATTTTAGAGACTTTTGGAATCTCTCTCAAAAAATTCAAGGTCACAAATAAGAGAGTTGTAGATAATCGAAAGAGAAAAGACCTTGTTTATCAGGTGCCGGTTTTTATTCTGATTGTCCTATCCGTGGTCGGAATTATAAACTGTATCCGTATTATGTTTGACAGCGGTTCCATGGGACCGATTGTGGTATTGTTCTGGCTGGTTGCGAATTTGTATCACATGGTGATGTGTTCCTTTTTTATCAGCGGAAGGGAAGCTTATCGAAAAGCCGAGCGTGTGGAAATCCATATTCCGGCCGTTTTACATGTGAACGGTATTGATTATGCATGTGAAACCAAGGATATTTCCGAAACGGGCGCCGCGGTGTATCTGGATAAACCGCATCTTTTGAATGTCTATGAAGAGGCCGGTGTCAGTTTGGAAATCACAGATAGAGACTATCATGTGGAAATGATGTGCGAGGTCAAATTTACGAAGGAAGAGAAAAACAGGGAAAAACCATGGCTATATTCCATGGAGTTTATCGGATTTAAAAGCGAGCAGGGATATGACAATCTTTTGGCAATCTGTTATGACAGAGTGCCGACAAGGCCACAGGGTTTGCAGAAGGCAACCGGTGTTTATGATGATTTAAGCACCAATATAGGAAGGCGGAGTGCTCCGGTCTTTCAGTTAAAACGTCATTTTCCGAGAATCGATGTCAACAACTTCGTTGCCTACAGTGCTTCTTGTGTAGAAGGATTGGCAAAAGTAGTTGACTTCAATTATCAATTTATTTGCGTGAAAGGAGAGCCCCTGGATCAAGAAATCGAGTTTCATTTTGGCAGACATGACTTAAAGGCTTTCAAGAACCGTCAAATCAAGAATATGTATCTGTATGAAATCGTTGATTTTAATCAAACCTACCGGGAACAGAATGTGTGTGATGAAATCATGGAATATATCCTTCATATTGCAAACACCGAAGCAACGGAAGTGATAGAGAATAAAAAAACAGTTGAACGCGGAGATTTTAATGAGATGGATTTGGTGTAAATGCTTGTAAATATATGTTGCGTGTTTATTGCTGTTTACAATGTGTCAAGTGGATTCGCATTTGCATGTATTACAGTAAAAAACTGTTGGAAAAGATAAATGTATTGCATATAATTAGTTTAATTTATAGTGTACTATAAATTAAACTGAAAAGAGAGTAAAAGATATTCGAAAGAGGTACTGCTAATGCCCCAAAAACGTTTTTTCAATTTCATTCTTTTTATGATTTTTCTGGTAATCGAGGTTTTGATTGCCTTATATGTGCATGATGATTTTGTGCGACCATATCTGGGCGATGTATTGGTTGTAGTTGTACTCTACTTTTTTGCCAGGATCTGGATACCGGAAAAATACAGATGGCTGTCAGGGGCAATTTTTGTCTTTGCTGCTGCGGTAGAAGTATTGCAGTATTTCCGTCTGGTGGAAATTCTGGGTGTGGAAAATAATGTATTTTTAAGGACGATACTGGGATCAACTTTTGATTTCAAAGATATTGTCTGCTATGGTGTGGGATGCCTGCTACTGGGATTTTGTGAGTGGATTGGGTATAAGAGAAAAGATAAATGATTTCAAGAAAGTAGAAAATAAGCCGTCATATCAATATGGCGGCTTTTGAAATCTTTATTTGTTTTCCAACATGGTGAGCACTTTGACAATCGGCATAATCAGGAATCCGCAAAAGAAATTGCTGATACCATGCACCATATCCCATGGTAATCCCGCAACAATCCATGCAATCATTGCTTTAAAATTCAATCCGTATAAAAGTGCTTGTGCCGGTGCATACAGTGTTCCGAACAGGAAACCGTGCAAAGAACAGCACACCATGTATACAATCGGTCTGACTGTTTTTTTCATATTGCGCGGAAGGAGCATAATGACACCCCAAAGAACCGTCCATATATACAGATAAGGTATCCACCAGGTTGCAAATCCACAAAAAATTCCATTTAACAAAACATAGGTATAAATAGGATATAATGCTTTTTTCCGGTATACAACGGTAAAAGCAACGGTAAATACACTTAAGAGATGGACGTTCGGTGCCACTTCCATGATGACCTTTGAGGCATACATGAGCGCACCGAGCATCGCAAAAACAGTCAGCTCTCTAGTCGAAAGCTTCATTATTTTTCAACCTTAAAGGAGTATGTGTCTCCTGCAGTAACGTTTGTGGAATCAACACCTGTCTGTGCGTATTCGCCATTTACGTAAAAAGCCCAGTAAGTCTGGTCTTTGTCGTAATCAGCAGTAATGCCGTTTACGGTTTTGACATAAAGGCCGTATTCGCTGTCTTCGCCGGCAATCAGATCAAGCTCTAAAAGTGCATCACCGACCGTTTCTTTATCGGTGTGGATTTCGAAATTAGTTTCATTTCCATCCGAATCTGTAACATTAAATGTGAAAACTGTCTGGCCTTCACCAAGTACAGTTGCATCCGTCTGTGCGTCGGTCTGTTCTGTTGTCTGTTCCTCTGCCTGTGTATCTTCCGACTCGGCAATCTGCTCAGCATCCTGCGCATCTTCCTGCACATCAGATTCTTCTGCTGTCTGTGCATCAGCCTCTACCTGTGTTTCGGTTTGAGCATCACTTTCTTTATTGTTTCCACTACAACCTGTTGTACTAAATGCCATTGCCACAGTTAACATCATACAAAGGAGTAAGGAAAAGAATTTTTTGTTTCTTACTTTCATTTTCGTGTTTTCTCCTTATTTTGTTATTTTTTCCTTTTTTCAATTGTCTTTTTGAAAAAAGAAAAATGATATTTCTCCTTCTACCGGCACTCGCGGTTTTTTCTTTGGAGATATCCGGATATTTCGACTTGGCACCTTACCGTTCAACCTTCTCAGGATGACCCAATGGTTTGTCTCAAAACTGTGGCTTTTGATAAGAACGGCAGTATAGATGTGCCTTACGGCGACGGGCTCGTACAGGATTTTCACCTGTTTCCCCGGACATAAATGTTTTATCATTATTTCTGTGTAAATGCAAGTGAGAATCACAAAGTATGAATTTAGTACAATTTTTTCATCATTCGTGATATGGTTATAGTAAGGGATAAAAAGGCAGGTGAGCGATGTGGCTTATGAAAAAATGCTAAATGAAATATATGCGGCGGTTTCCTTAAAGTATTTGTGGAAGGAGTATAAGCCATACTTTATCAAGAGTGAGGCGCCGGACTGGATTAATGAGACAATGGACTTTGGACTGGAAGTCAGTCAGGCACTTCTGCCACATGATGGACAGGAAGAGGATTTTATTGAAAAATATCTTGGATGTCTGAAAGAAGAACTTCCACCCATCGCATTTGAAAAATATGGAGACAGATTGCATTTTTATAACGGACGTTTCTGGGCGATTTTGCCGGATCGTGCGGTGCAGCAGGATTATCTTTCCAAAGCGAAATTCCGGTTTGACAGAAAATTGGAAAAGCTGAACACAAATTATATGCATAAAAAGTATAACGGTTTATATCTGTTTTTGCATCCGACGGATGAAAATGACATTGATGCAGGCGCGTTGTTTGAATATATGCGTTTTACGCAGGAAAAAGTAAAGAAACGATTCGACTGGGTATTTTTAAATTGCGGAAAAACGATTTATGTCTGTGATTATAATAATGAGACCATCGAACCTATTGTTCTGCCAAAGAACGCAGAAAACTTTTTGAATACAGAGGCGGAATATCTGCGTTATTGTCATGAATGGGTGGATGGAATGGCGTTGGATACCTAACCGATTTAAACAGGATTGTCCTGTTTATGTCATGATTTTTAAAAACACAAATGTAGAGAGGAAAAAGAGATGCGTACAATGTTGAAAAAAGGAATTTGTATTTTAATTATGATCTTTTCACTATTTGGGATTGTGAATGCTGTTTATGAGTATAGTTGTGGATTTGAAGAGATACCTGCAACTGTAACCAAAGTATATGTGGCTAGATCCAGCCACAAAGGACGCGTCAGCGAAAAATATGTTTTGGAATGGACTTCCAAGGATGGAGAGAAAATCCAGCAGGGAAATCTTTTCAACAAATATGGTTATTCTGTAGGCGATGAGATTACGATTCGGGTAGATGCACGAACACATCAAACAATATATGGAAACTATATCCCTTATATCATTGTATTTCTGGTTTTGTTTATTGTCAGTGGTTTTATTGGTTTTAAACCGGGAAAAAAGGAGAAGTAAAGATGAAGAAAAGATTTTTAATATATGCTGTTCTTTTAATCGTTATGCTTTCCGGTTGTCAAAAGAAGCAATATGAAGAAATACTTGGTAAAAATTCCAATGTAAAGATTGAATATACGCAGCCTCATATTCTGGAGAGATACCCGAGATATGAAGTAGGATATAGAGATGTTACTATGGAGTTTAATGGAATTCATTGGTGGCGTCTTACGGTAATTGACGATGAAATGCTGGATGAAATAAAAAGTAACGGTAAGTTGTGTGCAACGAGCAGCAATGTCGATGTATATAAGGTGGATAATCTGGACTATGAATATGCTTATATCCTGTATTCGGATAACTGTGAGGACACGTATTTAAGATTTGAATCCATTTCCGGTCCGGAGCATGGAAGCACGGGAAATGACTTCACGGAATCGATGCGTTATTCTATTGATGGAAATTATATTTATCCTGATGAAAATTACGAAATAATCGAGTCTTTGGAAGAAAACAGTTTGTCTGAGAAAGAAGAAAATGCAACGGGAAGTTTTTCTTCTATGAGCACAACATTTAAGGATAAATATAAGATTACTGTGTATACGAAAGAATCGGGACATCCGTCGCAGGATGCGTTTTTTGAAACTTCTTCTCACTGGAGAAATGAAGATAATTCGGGTGCTTGTATCATCAGCTATTATGCATTTGTAGATTCTCAAATAGAAGATGATTATGAGGATTATGAAAATCTGGATCAGATTACGATAGCGGATAAAACCTATAAAGTTATGTCAAAAGATGATACGGCAGCATTGCTATATAAAGTGGATGATTGGTTTTATATTCGCATTGATCTGTGGAATGCTGTACAGTTCGATGAGAACGGAGATCGAACAACATTGACTTTCACACCTGCATATTTATTGGAAAATGGATATTTGGATGATGAAATAATTATGGATATTGAAGAAGAATAAACGGTTTATAAAAAGTTTAGAATAATTATTAGCACTCTCTCTTGACGAGTGCTAATTTTTGCGTTATAACAAAGCCAGAGCATGAGAAATGCAAAAAAAAGCATACTATTTTGAAAGGGGTGCTGTATATGAATTTTCAAAAATTTACACAAAAATCTGTTGAAGCCATCAATGGTTGTGAAAAATTAGCCTATGAGTATGGAAATCAGGAGATTGATGAAGAGCATTTATTATTGTCCCTTCTTTCAATAGAAGATAGTCTGATTTTAAAACTCATTGAAAAGATGGAGATACAAAAAGAATATTATGTAAACTATGCGAAAGCTCTGGTAGAGAAGAGAGTAAAAGTACAGGGAGGTCAGGTCTATATCGGTCAGGCTCTGAATCAGGTTTTGATTTCCGCTGAGGATGAGGCCAAAGCCATGGGAGACGAATATGTTTCCGTCGAGCATCTGTTTTTATCAATGTTGAAGCATCCAAACAAAGCAATCAAGGACATGATGCAGGAGTTTGGTATTACAAGAGAACGCTTTTTACAGGCGTTATCGACGGTAAGAGGCAATCAGCGTGTGACCAGTGACAATCCGGAAGCAACCTATGATACGCTTGCCAAATATGGCGAAGATCTGGTAGAAAAGGCAAAACGCCAGAAATTAGATCCTGTTATCGGACGTGATGCCGAGATTCGGAATGTAATCCGTATTTTGTCCAGAAAGACCAAAAACAATCCGGTTTTAATCGGTGAGCCCGGTGTTGGTAAAACGGCAGTCGTAGAAGGACTTGCGCAGCGTATTGTAAGAGGAGATGTACCGGCAAGTCTGCAGGACAAAAAGATTTTCTCACTGGATATGGGCGCGTTGGTAGCCGGTGCAAAATATCGTGGTGAATTTGAGGAACGTCTGAAAGCGGTGTTGGAAGATGTCAAAAACAGCGACGGACAGATTATTTTATTTATTGATGAACTTCATACCATTGTCGGTGCGGGTAAAACCGATGGCGCATTGGATGCCGGCAATATGTTAAAACCTATGTTGGCGCGTGGTGAGTTGCATTGTATCGGTGCCACCACTTTGGATGAATACCGTCAGTATATTGAAAAAGATCAGGCACTGGAGCGTCGTTTCCAACCGGTTACGGTGGATGAACCGACCGTTGAAGATACAATATCCATCCTGCGTGGATTAAAAGACCGTTATGAAGTTTTCCACGGTGTTAAGATTTTGGATAACGCACTGGTTAGTGCGGCAGTCTTATCCAATCGTTATATCACTGACCGGTTTTTACCGGACAAAGCCATTGACTTGGTGGATGAGGCATGTGCGCTGATTAAGACCGAGTTAGATTCCATGCCTACAGAGCTTGATGAGTTAAACCGCCGTATCATGCAGATGGAAATTGAAGAGACGGCATTGAAAAAGGAAGATGATAAGCTTTCTGTTGAAAGACTGGCAGATTTACAAAAAGAACTTGCCGAATTAAAGGAAAACTTTGCTTCCCAGAAAGCTACCTGGGAAAATGAAAAAGCGAGTGTTGAAAAGCTTCAGAAACTGCGTGAGGATATTGAAGCTGTCAATAATGAAATTCAGATTGCCACAAGAGAAGGAAAACTGGAAAAAGCAGCGGAATTAAGCTATGGAAAGCTGCCGGCCATGAAAAAAGAGCTGGAGGCTGAGGAAGCAAAAGTTGGCAAGCAGGATCGCAGTCTGTTACACGAAAGCGTGGATGATGATGAGATTGCCAAGATTATTTCCCGCTGGACCGGCATTCCGGTTTCCAAACTGACCGAGAGTGAGCGTAATAAAACCCTGCATCTGGATGATGAGCTGCATAAGAGAGTCATCGGTCAGGATGAAGGGGTAACCAAGGTTTCCGAAGCAATTATCCGTTCTAAGGCCGGTATCAAGGACCCGAGTAAACCAATCGGTTCTTTCTTGTTCCTTGGACCTACCGGTGTCGGCAAGACGGAGCTTGCAAAGGCGCTTGCACAAAGCCTGTTTGACGATGAAAGTAATATCGTCAGACTAGATATGAGTGAGTATATGGAGAAATATTCCGTATCGCGTCTGATCGGAGCGCCTCCCGGATATGTCGGATATGAAGAGGGCGGACAGCTGACGGAAGCAGTGCGAAGAAAACCTTATTCCGTTGTCTTATTTGATGAGATTGAAAAAGCACATCCGGATGTATTTAATGTCCTTTTGCAGGTCTTAGATGACGGACGTATTACCGATTCACTTGGACGTACGGTGGATTTTAAAAATACCATTTTAATTATGACATCTAATATCGGTGCGCAGTATCTGCTTGACGGCATTGATGAAAACGGTGAAATTTCAAAAGAAGCGGAAGAAATGGTTATGAATGATCTTCGTGCGCATTTCAGACCTGAATTTTTGAACCGTCTGGATGAAACGATTTTGTTTAAACCGCTTACAAAGAATAATATCAGCGGTATTATTGACCTGATTATAGAGGATTTAAATAAACGTTTAAGTGACAGAGACTTGCATTTATCCTGCACGGATACAGCAAAACAGTTTATTGTCGAAAACGGCTATGATCCGGTTTATGGTGCAAGACCGTTGAAACGGTATATCCAGAAATATGTTGAGACCGCTGCCGCAAAACTGATTTTAGCAGATGAAATCGGGCAGGGAGACCATATCGTGATAGATGTGGAAAATGATAAGCTGGTAGCAAAGAAAGCATAAATTGGAACACAATTGTAAAAATCCCTTTTCGGATTTGTGTTTCCACTATATATGTGCCGAAAGTGCGATATATCTTCTTCGGGAACACAAATCCGAAAAGGGTGTTGTAAAATAACGTAGAAAAGACATTTCACAGAATAAACACAGTTTTGTCATATTTTTATAACAAAGCTTCGGTATCCTATTTACTATCAAATACAGGGATTGCAAAATCGTAATTTGCAGTCCCTTGAATAGGAAAACAAAAATGGAAAAGAGGTTGTTGTTATGTACGAAAACAATAATTACTATGAATACAACAGTACGGAAGGAAATTATGGTGCAGCACCCAATACCAATGGAGAGCCAAATGGAAACGGTCCCCAAAAGCATCATAAAAAGATGCCACGTGTTGTCAGAAAATTCGGTATGATGATAGTAAGCGGTGTTGCTTTTGGATTGGCCGCATCCCTTGTTTTTATCGGTGTTTTGAAAGCGAGTGGAATTGAGGATAAACTGGCTGCTTTGGACAGTGCATCACAGACACAGATTGGTGAAACGGTTATGGCAGCGGATGAGACGGCAATCGGAACGGTGGAAGTGGGAGCAGATGCCTCTAACCAGACATCCCAATCGGCATCGGCAGAGCAGGTGACAAACAAAGACCGGTCCGAATATTCGGTTGCTGAAATTGCACAGAGCTGTATGCCTTCCATTGTATCCATTACCAATAAAGGTGTGGAGGAAGTCCGTAGCATGTTTGGAACCAGACAGTATGAATCAACAAGTGCAGGTTCCGGTATCATTATCGGACAAAATGATGAGGAATTATTAATAGCGACCAATAATCATGTAGTTGCCAATGCTACGGAAATCTCTGTATGCTTTGGCGATGACGAAGATAAAGTGGTCGAGGCAAAAGTAAAAGGAACGGATGCGGATAATGATCTTGGTATCATTGCAGTTGATTTGGACGATTTAACGGATGAAATCAAATCCTCCATCAGCATTGCCAAAATCGGTAATTCTTCTGATGTAAAAGTCGGAGACCAGGTGGTTGCCATCGGTAATGCCTTAGGTTATGGTCAAAGTGTTACAACCGGTATTGTCAGTGCCATGGATCGTGAAGTTACCATTGAAGGTATGACAGCAAAACTGATTCAGACGGATGCTGCCATCAACCCCGGTAACAGTGGTGGTGCACTTTTAAATATGAAAGGGGAATTAATTGGTATCAATTCATCCAAATTTGCATCTTCTGTTGTTGAAGGCATGGGCTATGCAATCCCCATTGATACGGCAGAGCCAATCTTGGAGGAGCTTATGAATCGTGAAACCAGAGATTTGGTTGCCATAGAAGAACAGGGATATCTTGGTATCTCCTGCCAAAATGTATCTTCCGATATTTCCGAGATGTATAACATTCCCCAGGGTGTTTATGTATTGGAACTGCAAAAGGATGGTGCAGCAGAAAAAGCAGGACTTCTCAAAGGCGATATTATTACAAAATTTGACGGAATGAGCATTTCGGATTATGATGATTTAAAATCATCTTTACAATATTATAAAGCCGGAGAGACCGTTGAACTTGTCATCCAGAGGGCCAAAGAAGCCGGTGGTTATGAAGAAAAGATACTGCAGGTAACTTTAATCGGAGATAACGGACGCAGCATTTCTTCCCAAAATCAGGAAAGTACCAACTCAAATGGAGAAAATGATAATTCCGGACGAATCGGAGGAGGTAGCGCAGAAGACTTTTTCCGTGAGTTCTTTGATTATTACAACAACAATGGAAGTAATGGAAACAGCGGTATGAATTCCGGCAGATAAGGAAGGAAACTTTTTATGATGCCAAATGATCCGGCAATGTTGCTTAGTTATGTCAACCTGAAGCTAAGAGATTTTTATTCTTCGCTCGACGATTTATGCGACGACGAGGATGTTGATAAGCAGACAATACTTGATAAACTTTCCACAATCGGTTATGTTTATAACAAAGATAGAAATCAATTTGTATAATCGATTTTTGTTGAACACAAGAGTATGAAAATGCATCTGTGATAGAATATGTAAATTCATCATGAAACATTTTTAGAATCAGAAAATTAAAGATGTGTGGAAACCTATGTCAGACTTGCAGCTTATTATAAAATACGAAAATGATAATACAGAAAGTAAGCTTTTTTTCCAAGCGGGAGAAAGCTTACTTTTGTTATGTCAAAAAGCGGGAATTGCACTTTCTTTAAACTGCGGTGGAAAAGGAATTTGTGGGAAATGTAAGGTTCGCTTTTTAAAAGGGGCACCGATGCCGGGCATAAGTGACCGGAGATTTTTCTCACCGGATGAACTCAGGCAGGGATATCGTTTAGGATGTCTTGCCAAATTGTATTCCGATTGCGAAGTAGTTTTGCCGAAAAAAAAAGAGCCGGATATTGTTGAAGATTTTGTCAAAGTTAGCTTTTGCTTACCTGAAAATATTATCAGAAACGGACGAGCCTATTTTGTGACAACCGATATTGGAACAACAACGCTTGTGATGCAGAAAAGAAGCGTTTTGGACGGAAGCGTTTGTGCGGTATATAAGGCAGTGAATGCGCAAAAATGCTATGGTGCGGATGTCATTTCCCGTATGGAAGCTTCCATGCATGGGAACAGGGAAGACTTGAGTAATCTGATCAGAGGGCAGATACAAGAAGGATTTACCACGTTGGGACTCGATGACATTTCCTTTATGGTCGTTGCGGCGAATACAACCATGGTTCATCTGTTGATGGGGTATGACGTTTCTTCTCTGAGTAAAGCACCTTTTTTGCCTAAGACACTGGATGAAATTGAGACCGATATTGCGGACATTCCCACCTATATTATGCCGGGATTTAGTGCCTTTGTCGGAGGAGATATATTTAGCGGACTGTTAGCTCTTGGTATGAAGAATGTTGATTTGACATCAGACAGAGTGTTTGAGCATTTGCGTGATAAATTGATTTTACTTTTGGATTTGGGAACCAATGCGGAAATGGCATTAATCCGGAATAACCGGCTGGTTGCAACTTCCGCGGCAGCAGGTTCTGCATTTGATTCGATAGCAGATGTGGGAATTTATGGCGCAGATATTATTTCGTTTTTGTATCGTCTGTTGCAGGAAAAGAAAATTGATGAGCACGGAACCCTGCAGGGAGAATGGTTTGAAAAAGGAGTTCCTTATGTTGTGGATGAGGACAAGGATGTGAATACTGGCATAGATGCGATTTACATAACACAAAAACATATCCGACAGATGCAATTGGCAAAAGCGGCAGTTCGGTGTGGAATCGATTATCTGGTTGAAAAATTCGGTTGTACGATGCAGGAAATTGATCATGTATATGTAGCAGGTGGATTTGGTTATTATCTGGATATCGAAGCGGCTTTTGGTGTGGGACTATTACCGGAGGCTTTTCAGAAAAAGACGACAGCATGCGGAAATACCGCATTGTCAGGAGCTGCCTGGTATGGATACAGCAAGATTAAGAAGAACTTGGATGATGAGACCGTTGTAAACTCAAAAGATCAAACAGATGGCGGAACAAGTGAGAAAAAAGAAATGAATATAGATGACATAATAAGAAATTATGTTAACTTGGATAAATCTTTGATTAATCTTGCCAATGAACCTGATTTTTCAGAAAGATATATTTCTTATCTGGATTTTGAAACTTGATATACATCCGATGAATTTGCGGATTCTTATACAGTATGTTGAATTTGCTAAGTGAAAACATATCATGATTGATTTTGAAATAAAAACAGAGGATAAAAATATGAATGAATTACTACAGCTTTATTTTGCATTTTTCCGGATTGGCGGTTTGACCTTCGGTGGAGGACTTACCATGCTTCCGATGTTAAAATACGAATTGGTTGAAAAAAAGAACTGGGTGACAGAGGATGATTTGTTAAATTATTATGCAGTCGGACAGTGTACGCCGGGCATTATTGCCGTCAATGTGTCAACCTTTGTGGGGTATAAGAGAAAAGGAATTCCGGGAGCTATTATTTCAACGCTTGGCATGATCAGCCCTTCGCTTATTATTGTTTCCATTCTTGCCATGTTTGTGCAACAGTTTATCGAAAATCCTTATGTTGCGCATGCAGTCGGTGGCATTAAGGTGGTTGTCTGTGCATTGATGCTCAATACTGTGATTACGATGGGAAAGAAAAACATGGTGAGTAAAATTACCATTGTCATGGCGTTGATAGGTTTTGCACTGGCAATGTTTACCCCTATTCCTACAGTTTTGCTGGTGATTTTTGCCGGTATTATCGGAATTGTATTATACAAGATGGGGAGGCTTAAGGTATGAACTCTGTTTTCTTACAGTTATTTATTGAATTCTTCCAGATTGGATTATTTGCAGTCGGTGGCGGCCCGGCGACAATTCCTTTTTTGATGGATATTCCGTCCAGACATGACTGGTATGCCAAATCCGACGTGGTCAATATGCTTGCTATCAGCGAAAGTACGCCGGGACCGATTGGTATCAATATGGCAACCTATGCAGGTTTCCATGCTGCAGGGTTAGCAGGAGGTATCGCTGCAACGCTTTCTCTGGTTTTACCCAGTCTGATTGTGATTGTCATCATCGCAAAAATTCTGGATAAATTTAATGAAAATCCGTATGTGAAATCGTCTTTTGCTATGATCCGACCGGTTGTGACAGGCCTGATTGCAACAGCGGTATGCGGAATCTTTGAGACTGCTTTGTTTACGGCATCGGATGGCAGTTTTCAGTTTCCGGTCTTTTCTCTGATTCTATGCGCGTTATTTTTTATTGCCATGAATCTCAAGAAACTGAATAAGATTCATCCTTTCTTCTGGATGGTTGCCGGAGCAGTGGTCGGACTGGTATTTCAGATGTAGTTGAAACGCAGGTTGCTAAAAATAGGAACGAAAGACATAGGCAACAAAAAGCAATGTTACAAGTATTCCTATCACGAGTGCAATTCCCGAACAAATGATACCGGCCCAGGCAAAATTGTTGTTTGACTTTTTCTTTTGTAAGGCAACTATTCCAAGGACAAAAGAAATACCGCCCATCAAAAAAGAAATGAACGGAATACAAGAAAGAAACAGGGAAATAAGTCCCAGAACCATAGCAGTAATACTGAGGGGTTGTGCGGTGCTATCCGGCGTATTGCTATCGATATCTCCGGGGCAGGAAATATACGGATTATTTGATTGGAAATATACTTTGCATGGTTTTCCAGCCATTCTGGCATGGATATCTCTGCTGTATCCGACTTGTGACGTGCCGTAATAGGTTTTTCCGTTTACTTCAAAACGATAAGAGAGAAAAGGATTTTTGAAATTCTGAGTACCCACGGAGACATATACTTTTTTGGTGTTTTTCTGAATATACCAATATTCTTCTATAGACATGCCTTCCTGGATTTTATTGATAAAATCTGCCCTGTCGATGATGTAGTATTTGGTATATTGTCCTATGCATTGTGCATCAAAATTGTTCATATCTCAGATATCCCTCACTCTTTTTACACATTATACATCAGGCTGTGGGATCGGTAAAGGTAAACGAGGGATTTGCATGTTGCTTCGATTTAGGATATGCTCAAAATAATCATACGGTAGAGGTGGCTGTAGTGGATACATTAAAAAGCAATGGATTAAATAGTAATCAAATTAAGCTGATCGCGATTATTGCAATGACAATTGATCATTTAACATGGCTGTTCTTTCCCGGTTGTCAAAAGATATGGTGGGTCATGGGATTGCATGTAATCGGAAGATTAACGGCTCCGATTATGTGGTTTTTTATTGCAGAAGGCTTTCATTATACGCGAAGTGTAAAAAAGTATATTTTCAGACTGTTTGTCTTTGCCATTATATCTCACTTTGCGTATAACTTTGCAGGAGGAATTCCTTTTGTCCCGAATGGCTTTTTCAATATGACAAGTGTCATGTGGCCGCTTGCATGGGCAGTCGTTTTGATGGTCATATTTACAACGGATCGTTTGCCGCAATGGCTTAAAATTGTACTTACCGTTTTGATTTGTTTTATTACATTTCCTGCGGATTGGTCGACAATCGCAGCCATTTGCCCGGTATATTTGTATTTGAATCGTGGCAATTTCAAAAAACAGGCTGTTGCGATGTTCATATGGACAGCGTTGTATGCCATTGTGTATTTTATCTTTATGGATAAAGTGTATGGAATCATTCAGATGTTTACTCTGTTATCGTTGCTTTTCTTGAGACAGTACAATGGTGAAAGAGGACAGTGGAAGGGAATGAAGTGGTTTTTCTATCTGTATTATCCTGCTCACTTATTTGTGATTGGTATCATTCGGGTAATGATGGGAAATGGAAGTATTTTTCCGTAAATTGTATCAGAAGAATGGATGACCTGTGATTTTACGTTTAGAAATAGATTGAAAAAGGAAAATCATTATGAAGAAAAAGATATTGTATGCAATATTTGTCATTTGTATCGTTTTTATTGCCGGATGTGGAACAAAAGAAAATGCTGATTTTGTTTGTGCATCAGGTAACGCAGATGTAGATAAAAGAGTAGAAGAAATCGTAAAATTGATTGATGATAATGAAAAAATAGAATCTATGGAATGGGTTGAAGAGAATCGTTGCTATAGAGTTAGAATACAGTACATTGATACTCCAAAGGGCGAGTATGAGCACAAAAGAGATTATTTCTTTTATGTAGATGATGAAATAGGAGCAATTGTAGTAACTTATCCATTAAGTGACGAAATTGGTGCTGGTAGATATGTATATGATGCTTGTGATTTTGAAGCAAAGCTGGAAGATGTGAATTTTGATGGACTTGATGATTTAGTCATATTCCTTGGTCATTCAGGCGCACAGGGAGCTTTGGTTCATTGTGTGTATTTAAATTATGGTGGAGTATTTGCTTATAACGCATCATTCGAACAGATACCGAATTATCAGATTGATAAAGATAAAAATTTGATAATTGGAAGGTATAGAAGAGATACGAATACACAGGTGGAGTGCAGTTATAAGTATGATTACGATACAAATGCTTTTGTGCTTTGTGAGGAGAGTATTATTGAATGAAAACTAAGCAAAAGAAGATAGGATTGAAGCATTTTTTATTGGTATTATATGTTGAAATATTGACTGCCTTTAGAATAGGATTCGATTTTAATTATAAGATAAATGTGTCTTACGGGTGGGCTGGGTATAGACGATATCTAACCGGTATTGGACATATTGTCAGCATAGGAGTGACGATCGTAATCGTAGCATTCATACTTGTTCCAACCATTTACCTTACAATGAAGATAATTAATAGTAAACAATGTAAAGGTCAAATTTTTATTATCTGGGCATGTGTTATATTGGGAGTTATTATAGCTGTTTTATTAAATTTAGCAGGGATTAGTATAATAGGAAGGATGGCATACTCGTTGTTTGAATTTATGAATAGTGGAATAGAGCTATATTATATGGACTGGTTGATGTGAGATAAATTGATTTTTGCTATAGCAATTTCCTATAATCAACTATAAAATTCGCGTATTAACACATTTCTTTGCATGATGCTATACTAAACACATCGAAAGGAACAAAAAGCAAAAGAGGAAAGGAGAAAACAATATTATGCAAAAAACGGTAAATACTATGATGATGAATATGCAAACGCGTTGCTGTATGATGACAAGACATGATATGGTTTATTTTCCTGCACCCCGAAAGCGATAAATACAATGTAGATTTTTAGCAAACGCAGGTGCAATGGTGTGCCTGCGTTTTTTTCATAATAGGGATTGAGAAAATTCAATTTCAGAATAAGAATAACAGGATAAAAAATCAAAGAAAGGAAAAAACATGATACGACTAGAACAGGTAAGCAAAACTTTTGTTCAGAAGAATAAAGAGACCGAAGCCGTAAAAAACATAAATCTTACCATTGAAGATGGAAGTATTTTTGGTATCATTGGTTCTTCCGGTGCCGGAAAATCAACATTGGTACGATGTTTGAACCTGTTGGAACGGCCAACAGGAGGAAAAGTTTTTATCGATGATACAGAACTAACGACACTTGGAAATGCAGCGCTTCGAGAAGAGCGAAGAAAAATCGGAATGGTGTTTCAACAGTTCAATTTATTGTCACAAAGAAACGCTTTGAAAAATGTCTGTTATCCTTTAGAGATTGCAGGCACAAATAAAAAAGAAGCAAAGGAGAGGGCAATTGAACTCTTAAAACTGGTAGGACTTGAAGATCGAATGTATCACTATCCGGCACAGCTTTCAGGAGGACAGAAACAGAGAGTGGCTATTGCAAAGGCGTTGGCTACACAGCCGAAATACCTCTTGTGTGATGAGGCAACCAGTGCTTTGGACCCCAATACGACCAATTCCATCTTGGACCTTTTAAAAGAAATCAATGAAAAGCTGGGTGTTACCATTATCGTCATTACGCATGAAATGCGGGTGGTGGAAAAAATATGTACCCACGTGGCTGTGTTAAATGAGGGAGAAATCGTTGAGCAGGGAAGTGTACAGGAAGTATTTTTATCACCCAAAACAAAAGTCGCACAGGAAATGATTTATCCCAAACAAAAATTTGATAACCGGACTTATCAGGGAAAGGTGTTCCGACTTGTTTTTGGCGGGCAGGCATCTTCCGAACCGGTTGTAGCCAATCTGGTTTTAAAATGTCATATTCCGGTCAATATTTTGGGAGCCGGAACAGAAGATATCGGAGGAAAAGCATATGGTCAGATGCTTTTGGAATTTCCGCAGGATGAAGCGGTAATTGCTTTAGCAAAAGAATATCTGGATTCGATAGGAGTTCATTACGAGGAGGAAGATGTGGATGGAATTTAATCAGTTAGTTACCCTGCTTTACAAAGGCGCATTGGAAACCCTATATATGGTAATCCTTTCTACAGCCTGTTCGTATCTGGCGGGAATACCTTTGGGAGTACTGCTTTTTATAACAGATAAAAACGGAATTTGCCGATGTAGGATCGTCAACACGGTATTGGGTGTGATTGTGAATTTGACCCGGTCCATACCTTTTATTATTCTGCTGATTGCCATTCTGCCTTTTACAAGGCTTGTGGCAGGAACGACGATTGGAACAAATGCAACGGTAGTTCCGCTGATTGTAGCAGCCATTCCGTTTATTGCACGAATGGTGGAATCATCTTTAAAGGAGGTGGATCAGGGCGTAATTGAAGCAGCACAGGCCATGGGATCAAGCAACTTCCAAATTATCTGGAAAGTGTTACTGCCGGAGGCAAAACCATCCTTGTTTGTCGGATGCACCATAGCATTTGCAACTCTGCTTGGCTATTCTGCAATGGCGGGCTTTACCGGCGGCGGCGGACTTGGAGCAATTGCTATCAATTACGGTTACTATCGCTATCAGGCCAATATCATGTGGGCAACGGTATTTGTACTGGTTATTATTGTACAGGTATTCCAGGAGCTGGGCATGTTTATTGCAAATAAAACGGATAAACGTATCCGAAACTAAAAAACAAAAAAGAAGAGGAGAAAAATTATGAAAAAGAAAATCGCAACATTATTAATCGCAACATTAACACTTGGAGTTGTAGGACTGACAGGATGTGGAGCAAACGATGATGCAACAAATGAAAACACAGAAAACGTGGCAACAGAGGAAACGGAAGTTGCTGATGCGGCAACCGAAGAAACGACAGATACCGCACCAGAGGAATTAGAAGTTTTAAAAGTTGGAGCCAGCATTACACCCCATGCTGAAATTCTGGCACAGGTAAAAGATGTACTTGCACAAGAGGGTTATGACTTACAGGTTGTAGAATACAATGATTATGTATTACCCAACACTGCATTGGAAGACGGTGAACTGGATGCAAACTTCTTCCAGCATCAGCCATATCTGGATGATTTCAATGCGGAAAACGGAACTCATCTGGTTTCTGTAGCGGCTGTACATTTTGAGCCATTTGGACTTTATGCCGGCAAAACAGATAGCATTGCTAACTTAAAAGATGGTGCTGTTGTAGCCGTGCCGAATGATACAACCAATGAAGCAAGAGCGCTTTTATTACTGGAAGCACAGGGCTTAATCAAGTTAAAAGAGGGTGCAGGCTTAACAGCAACTGTTCTGGATATCGAAGAAAATCCTTTGAACCTGGAAATCAAGGAAATTGAAGCAGCACAGTTGGTACGTTCTTTACCCGATGTTGATATTGCGGCAATTAATGGTAACTATGCAGCAGAAGGTGGCTTAAACGTAGCAGATGCTATCGCAGTAGAAGCTTCCGATTCACTGGCAGCAGATACCTATGCAAATGTGATTGTTGTAAAAGAAGGTAATGAAAGCACTGAAAAAACACAGGCATTGGTAGATGCTGTATTGAGTGACGGTGTAAAAAGCTATATCGAGGAAACTTATGGAAATGCTGTAATCCCGGTATTCTAAAATCTGCATTGTCAATATGGGTACCGATTTACAGAACCATGATATCTGCGGATTGCGAGCAAAGTTACAAATAAAGAAAAGATGTATATAAAGGAAAGCCTCCACAAGCAAACGTGGAGGCTTTTCTATTGTTAACATATGCTAACTATATGAATTATATGATAATCTGAAAAATAGCTTTATTCTCCCGTAGAATTTTTATCCACAACCTTGATGATACCTTTTTTCCACATAATGCGGGAAGAAATCAAAGCTATCGGAAGCATAAATAAAATCAGGAATCCGATCATGCCAAACAGGGAACCGCCGCTTGTCACACGTACCATGATAGAAAGAATGGATACGATGATAAGAACCGGTACAACGCCCATGATACCATTTTTAACCACTTTATTTCCGGCATTGGTGCTTGAAAACAGTCCGAGTGTCAGAGAACCGAACAATGCTGGGATGATATAGTTGGAAGCTGTTTTTACAGCCGGAAGTTCGAATACCGGGCTGATCCAGGTACTAAACAGTGCAGCAAGAGCTAAAATACAAACGGTCATAATGGAGCTGACTGCAACTGCTACGGAAGCAATTGCATCACCCTCCGGTGTATTTGCTTCTTTTTTCGTGATTTTCAAAGCATTTACTGCACAGGGAAGTTTTAAGTTCATAATATTTCCTGTGATAAAAGTAAGGTAGGAAGAGGAGCCAAGGATTGGAGTATAGCTGAGAGCTTCTGAGATACCTACCGGAATATAAATCATCAAAATACTGATGGTTGAGATATTGATAACTTCTCCAAAAGAGGGAATGGCATCATAGTATGTGAGCACAACAAAAGGAAGTGCAATCATGTAAATCAAAGCAATGACTGTGCCAAAACGTCCCCATTTATGAGACCATGCCTGAAACGGATCTAATGTCTGTGTGGTTTTATTTTCTTTTTTCATATGTAGTTCCTCCTTTTGTTGTTAAAATATACTGGTCCATAAAATAGATGAAATCATACCGCCAATCATGGAGAATGCCATGATGAAATCACCTAACCAACGTAATTTCGGGCTCTTTTTGGCAAGAATACCAAGACCAACTGCAATTACCAAACCGGTTAACATAACTGTGGCTTGAATGGTATCACCAAACAATAATACGGGAACATAAACGGCAAAAAGGCAAAGCATAAAAGTACCACTTAAGACATATTTCCATGTGCCGGAATTTTCTGTTTTATTAACACTCATAGAGAGTTTTTACCAAAAGGTATCAGGATAAAGAAACCGCTTAACATACCAATGCTCATCAAAATCATAACAACACCGAATTCTCTTCCGGTAGCATTTGCTAACATTTCCGCATTGGAGGAAAAGCCGAGTGCGGTCGAAACGCTGCTTGAAATCAGCGATTCATAGGAGAGAGAGCCGATAACTGAAAGTCTCCACCAGGACCATACAACACCTAATACTGAGATTAAGGCGAATAGACCGACAACGATGGATAAACTCGGAACAATCGAAAATACGACGCTGGATTTAATGACTTTTTTCAGTTCTTCTTTGGTAATCCCCATTTCCAGACAGCGGCTGTAGGCTTTTTTCAAATAAACGAGTGAAAAACCTAAGATGTAGATCAGACCGATACTGACCAGAGCAAGTAATAGGGGGCTTTGGATGATTTCTTTCATGACAAGTACCTCACTTTCATATTTTTCTTTTTTAATTCTGTATTTTTACTATTTCATACTTATGCTTTTATTTTTTAATTCACTTATCAATTATCTTATAAAAGATGAATTGGAAAATACAGATTGGCAAACAGATTGACAATCCAAAAACCATATGCATATTCAAAGAAGATTATTCATGTTCTTCAAGCCAGCGCATGGCTGTGTATGCATAAACGGCGCTTCCGCCTGCTAAAGCTGACTCGTCAAATTTTGCCTTTGGATGATGCTGCGGATAGCAGTATCCGTCATTTGGACTTCCGGCAGCTAAGGCTAACATAACGGAAGGAACTTCCTGGCTTACATAAGCAAAATCTTCAGAACCTGCAGATTTCGGCGGCTTTTTGTCGCCGGATAAGGCATTTAACTGAGCCGCGGTAAAAATTTTGCCCGGAGGTAACAGTTCTTTGAGATATTTTGCCGCACAGGCTGATAAATCCGGATTATTGTTTAAAGTCGGACAGCCGGAACCAAAGGATACTTCGGCTGTGGCGCGGAAAGCTATGGCAATGCTTTGGGAGATTTCCGTCATTCTTGTTTTCATAAAACTTCTGATTTCTTCATCGTATGTTCGGATGGTACCGCCAAGCTCTACTGTATCCGGGATAACATTGGCAGCGGCACCGCCGTGGATGGAACCGATAGTTAAGACGGCTTCATCGGTGAGTGCAAGTTCTCTTGCATGAAGCTCTTGAAGTGAAGTGATAATGTGGGCAGCGACATTAACGGGATCGACACCGTTATTCGGCATGGAACCGTGGCAGCCTTTTCCCTGAATTTTTATGGTGAAATAATCAGCAGCAGGAGCACTGACGCCACCATCGCTGACGATGACGGTTCCTGCCTGCATTGGCATGGATGCCATGACATGAATCATAAGGGCCGCATCTACGTCCGGATTTTTCAAAAGGCCTGCTTCAATCATATCATGGGAACCCTCGAAGATTTCTTCGGCAGGCTGGAACATGAGTTTCACAGTTCCGTTAATTTCATCTTCATGATCCTTTAAAAGTTTTGCTGCACCGAGTAACATCGTGGTGTGCATATCGTGACCACAGGCATGCATTTTTCCGTTTGCCGATGCAAACTCGACGTCCGCTTCTTCCTGAATCGGAAGCGCATCCATGTCCGCACGAAGCAGGAAAGTCTTACCGTATTCTTTTTTTCCTGCAAGAGCGATAAGACCGGCCTTGCCACAGGGCTTAGGTTCATAACCCATAGCAATCAGTTCCTGTTTGACATAGGCAACGGTATCTTCAATATCAAAACCCGTGCCAGGATGTGTGTGTAAATAACGTCTGGTGGTAATCAGTTTTTCTTCGTAGCCTGCAGCTTCCTGTAGTAATTCCTCTGCTGTCATAGCATTTTCCTCCCAATCCAATATAATTATAATGATGTTGGGGGCAAAGGTATTTTGCCCCATGATACCAACGGATTGCTACGCATTTTGTGGTATCATATAATGATGATAAAAAATCAAAGGGCGCTCAGATTTACGAGCACCCTTGCATGGGGGCATGATAACATTTTTGCTATGTTTTTGTCAAGGACAAGCACTCATGGGGACACTCCTCATGACAGAAGAACCGTCTCCCAAAATAATACTGTCTTAGCGGCATTGGGATTTAATCTTAGCGGCATAGGGATTTAATACTTGACCAATCGTGTAGGGAATTGTATAATTGAGAAAAAGTTTTTTTAGGAGACATTTGTTTGTTAATTGTGATTGTAATGGAGAAAGTTGCAAAATAAATATTGCAAGGGTGATTTTAGTTTATGCTAGGATTTTGCCCTTTTGTTGACGTATGCGCTGTCAACGGTTTCGCCTTACGATTGCTTAATATTGTGGTATATCTGTTGTATTGTTTTTATGGAAGATTAAGCATGGCTATATGGTCATGCTTTTTTATTACTTTTGATATATTGAAAATGATAACGACCATAGTATCTTAATGTGATGATACCAGAAGTAGCAATCCTTTGGTATCAAGGGGCAAAATACCTTTTGACCCGACATCATATGATTAAGGTAGCTGTGGTCATTTTTTACGGCGAGTAACTGTACAAATTTGTAATACCTTGCTCATTAAGAGCTGACAGCCACATACAGTCTGTAGGATAGCGAACTTTCTCAGGAACACAATCGAAAAAAAGAGTAAGTTTTATTTGAAAGGAAAAGAAAATGAATATAGAAAGACAAATTGAATTTGATAAGGTAAAAGAAATATGGTCAGAGTTAGCAATTACTGACTGGGCAAAAGAAAAAATCAGGGAAACCGAATTGTTCTTTTCTGAAAATGAGTTAAAGAAACAGTTGAAAGATACAACCGATGCACGATTTCTCATCGAAAAACTGGGAACGCCCTCATTTCAGAATATAACAGAAATAAAAGAAGTATTGCTGATAGCAGAAAAGGGGGACTGTTTGACTCCATACCAGTTAGAGAGAGTAGAAAGAGTACTGGTTGTAATAAAAAGATTGAAAGACTATCTTTCCAGGGGAAAAGTGTATCAGAATTCGTTGGCCTATTATGATGAGAATCTGGATGTTATTGCAGACTTGGGACAGGAAATCAGTCAAAAAATCCGGAATGATGAAGTGGATGATTATGCATCAAAAGAACTGGAACAGATTCGGAAACAGATTGTAAAATGTGAAGAACAGATGAAGCAGAAGGCAGAGCAAATATTGCGTTCAAATAAGGAATGTATGGCAGATAATTATTGTACATTCAGAAATGGACGAATCTGTCTTCCTGTAAAAAAAGATTATAAGCTTAAGATATGCGGAAGCGTGATTGATAAGTCTTCAACCGGAAGTACTCTTTTTATAGAACCCGCAAGTGCCGCTAAAAATTATGAAGAACTGCAGCTGTTAAAAATCAGTGAAGAAAACGAAGTTTACAACATCTTGTACACTTTGTCAGCCATGGTTATGGCATCAGCACCTGCGCTGCATGAAAATTTAAAAATGATTGAAAAACTTGATTTTATTTTTTCAAAAGGCAAACTAAGTCTTAATATGGATGCGAGCGAACCGATTATTAATACGGAACGGAGGATCCATTTGATTGATGCAAGACATCCTCTAATGGATAAAACGATTGCGGTGCCGTTGCAGTTTGAAGTGGGAGAAAACGTGAGGGGAATTGTGATTACAGGTCCCAACACAGGAGGAAAAACAGTATCGATTAAAACAGTTATGCTTAATTGCATCATGGCGCAATGCGGATTGCATGTCACATGTAAAAAGGCTGATATCTGTATGAATAGTTCTTATCTGTGCGATATTGGTGATGGACAAAATCTGTCAGAAAATCTGTCTACTTTTTCAGCTCATATAACGAATGTGCTGGAAGTATTAAGGGAAGTAAATAAGGACAGTTTTGTGATTATGGATGAATTGGGTTCCGGCACAGATCCAACGGAAGGTATGGGGATTGCCATTGCGATACTGGAAGAACTTCGGAAAAGCGGCGCCATTTTTTTAGTTACAACGCATTATCCGGAAGTAAAGGAATATGCAGATAAGGCTTTGGATATTGTAAATGCAAGAATGTCATTTGATAAAGAAACCTTGCGTCCTACCTATCAAATGGTAATCGGAGAGGCCAGTGAAAGCTGTGCATTTTATATTGCGGACAGATTGGGAATGCCGGGCGAAATGCTGAAAGTGGCAATTCGTGCTGCATACGGTGAGAAAGCAATTGCTAACTACACGTTCGAAAATCCGGAACATAACATTGCAAAGAAGAGCGCGACGAAAATTGTAAAAGCAAAAACAGTAAAGAAGCATACAGATCTTAGTGAGAAGTTTCATATCGGTGACAGTGTCATGGTTTTTCCGGAGAAAAAGATCGGAATCGTTTGTGAGCCCATAAATGAAAAGGGTGTATTGAGAGTGCAGCTTCCGAATAAAAAAATATGGATCAATCATAAGAGAGTGAAATTGCATGTGGCAGCCACCGAATTATATCCGGAAGATTATGACTTTTCCATTATTTTTGACTCGGTTGAAAATCGGAAAAAAAGGCACGATATGCAAAGAAAGTATACCGATTCTGTAATTGTGTCGGAGGAGTAGGTTGCACATACCTACTGCATAATGATAAGAATACATTCATATATTATACAAATTCATTTTTGAGGTATCCATGAATCGCTGTTTAAAAAATGCTAAGACAATAGCCGGTCTGTTATTTACCCTTTCCTTGATCATCTTTGGATACTTTGGAAAATATGACATGATTAATGAGACAGACAGCAGAAATACAGCATTGGTTTCTGAAAATGAAGACAAAGTTATGTCAACTAAAAAGATTGCTCTGACATTTGATGACGGTCCCAATCCGATTTATACTCCCATGTTGTTGGACGGACTAAAAGAACGCGGAATTCATGCTACGTTTTTTTTGCTTGGAGAATCCGCACAAAACTATCCGGATTTGGTCAAACGCATTCAGGAAGAGGGCCATTTGATTGGCAATCATACCTTTCATCATAAGGATTTAAAAAATGCCGATACGGTTTTGCTTCATCAGGAAGTTGTAAAAACGAATGAGGTCATCGAAAAAATAACTGGTCAGACACCGCAGTATATCCGCCCGCCGTTTGGAAGTCATAAAGAAAGTCTGGAGGAACAGACGGGCATGCTGGTTGTTCTTTGGAATATTGATCCTTTGGACTGGTGCTGTGAGGATGCTGCGGGAATTGTAAGGCGGATTGAAGAAAACGCAAAAGATAATGGGATTATTTTGATGCATGATTCTTATAAGCCAAGCGTCATGGCTGCTTTAACAGTTATTGATGATTTGCAAAAAGAAGGCTATGAATTTGTTACGGTCGATGAAATCATTATGGAATAAATCTCAAAAAATTGAAATTCTCTTGAAAAACATTGAAATTATCGATGAAAAATTATTATAGAATGATATTGAATGAAAATTGTGATTCGTATATCATAGAATGAAGAAAGAAAATGTGGTAAAAGAAAATGTGGTAAAAGAAAATGTACGGTAAAAGATATGTGATAGGGTTTTACAATACATAAGGAAACAGATAAGATTTTTTAGGAATATAAGTCTATGGATGGAATGAATTTATTTGACTATATGCGTCAAAACAACCAGGAAAAGGAAGCACCATTAGCTGCACGTATGCGTCCTACAACGCTCGAAGAAGTGGTTGGGCAGCAGCATATTATAGGAAAAGACAAGTTATTGTACCGCGCAATCATGGCGGACAAACTGGGAAGTGTGATTTTTTACGGACCTCCGGGAACCGGAAAAACAACACTTGCAAAAGTCATTGCCAATACGACCAGTGCTGAATTCACACAGATTAATGCAACTGTGGCAGGCAAAAAGGATATGGAAGAGGTCGTTGCCAAGGCAAAAGATACCTATGGAATGTATGGGAAAAAGACGATTTTGTTTGTGGATGAAATTCACCGCTTTAACAAGGGACAGCAGGATTATCTGCTTCCTTTTGTGGAAGACGGAACCATTGTTTTGATTGGTGCCACAACAGAGAATCCGTATTTTGAGGTAAACGGAGCATTGATTTCCCGTTCCATTGTTTTCGAATTAAAACCCTTGTCAAAAGACGATATTTATCAGCTCATTCAAAGAGCTGTCTATGATGAAAAAAAAGGAATGGGTGCTTACGGCGCTGTCATTGATGAGGATGCGGCACAATTTCTGGCAGACATCTCAGGCGGAGATGCAAGGCATGCATTAAATGCTATTGAACTGGGCATATTGACGACGCAACCAAGCGAAGACGGTAAAATACACATTACGCTTGAGGTGGCGGGTGAATGCATTCAAAAGCGGATCATGCGGTATGATAAAAACGGAGATAACCATTATGATACCGTTTCGGCCTTTATCAAAAGTATGAGAGGCTCCGATCCGGATGCGGCTGTCTATTATCTGGCTCGTATGCTGTATGCAGGTGAAAGTGTGACATTCATTGCACGGCGCATTATGATTTGTGCTGCCGAGGATGTCGGAATGGCAGATCCGAATGCTTTAAATGTTGCCGTCAGCGCATCGCTTGCCGTAGAACGGGTTGGAATGCCGGAGGCACAGATTATTTTAGCGGAGGCGGTAACCTATATCGCAACTGCCCCCAAGAGTAACTGCAGTTGCGAGGCTGTCTTTGCCGCGGCGAACGAAGTTCAAAAGAGTGGCAACCTGCCGATACCGACACATTTGCAGGATGCACATTATAAAGGAGCAGCTAAGCTTGGGCACGGTGTTGGTTATTTATATGCCCATGACTACGATAAACATTACGTGGAACAGCAGTATTTACCATATGAATTAAACGGAAAAGAATTCTATCAGCCTTCTGATAACGGCTATGAAAAAAAGGTGAAAGAACATATGAAGTGGCTGAAAGAGAAAAATGACGATAGTAGTGGAAAAAATGATGGAAAGAAATGCGATAAGTGATCTTTTCTCATTGTATATCACAACATTACCTTTTGTTCGCTAATAACACAAATCCGAAAAGGAAAATAATAAAAAAGGTTCAAAGTTCGAATGAAACGAAATTTGAACCTTTTATTGTTTGTATGAAATCGTTTGGGATTAAAACAATTCCTTCATAATCAATGCATAGATATCTTCATTTTTTTTCTGCCATTGTTCGCATACAGCTGTGGCTGTCTTTTCGTCCGGAACAAGGATTTTTAATTCCATCAAAAGTTCTCCACGCTCGGTGGCACGTAAAACGGTTTCATATGCTTTGGAAGAAACCTTTTGATACTGTCCGGTAACGGAAACTTCATTTCTCAACTCTATGGCATGCTCACGTAAGTAATCGCTAACTTCCTGCTTGATTGCATCCGAAATTTGTTTATGAAAAAGTGCAATGGTAGATTTGCCCTCTTCGGTTAACATAAGTTGTGTTCGATTATGGAAAGTCTCGGTTGAAATTAACTGAATCTCACATAATTCCGCAATCGCCTGCTGTAGTGTCAGATAATTGGTGTATTCTTTTTCCAAGATAAAATCATCAATCTGAGCTTTTGTCAGAGGCTGTGTTGCACGATCCAACATATACAGGATAATCAGCTTGTATAATGTCATGGGTTCTTGTGTCATAATTATGTAAACCTATTATTGATATTTGTTCTCGCTTTTATCTCTATGTGGCAAATTTCGCAGCCACATAATGATAAAATGGAGCTTATTATTGGATATGAGCTTTAACTGCAGCTGCAACGGTTTCGGCAACAACCGGATTGAAAGCTTCCGGCATAATGTTGTCTTCATTTAATTCATCTTCTGGAACTAAATCTGCCAGTGCGAAAGCAGCAGCTAACTTCATTTCTTCGGTAATCTGTGGAGCACGACCTTCCAAAGCACCTTTGAAAATGCCGGGGAATGCAACCACGTTGTTGATCTGATTCGGAAAATCACTACGTCCGGTTCCCACGATTCTGGCACCTGCGGCTTTGGCAACGTCAGGCATGATTTCCGGAACCGGGTTAGCCATAGCAAAGATAATCGGATCTTTTGCCATTGTCTTAACCATTTCAGGTGTTAACGTATTCGGAGCAGAAACACCGACAAAGATATCAGCACCGACAACAGCATCTGCCAGTGTGCCGGTTTTGTTTTCAAGATTTGTGACTTCAAGCATTTTTTCCTGCATCCAGTTTAATCTGGTAGCACCTTTGGCAACAATTCCCTTGCTGTTACACATGATCACATCTTTAATACCATAATTTAATAATAATTTTGTGATTGCAACACCTGCCGCACCGGCACCGTTAACAACTACACGGACGTCTTCTTTATTTTTCTTAACAATCTTTAATGCATTAATAGTAGCGGCCAAAACAACAATAGCGGTTCCGTGCTGATCATCATGGAATACCGGAATGTCTAAGGTTTCTTTTAATCTTTCTTCAATTTCAAAACAACGGGGAGCGGAAATGTCTTCCAAGTTGATACCGCCAAAACCGGGTGCCAGATAGGTAACGGTTTTGATGATTTCTTCGGTATCCTGTGTATCTAAACAAATCGGAACGGCATTAACGCCACCAAATTCTTTAAATAAAACAGCCTTTCCTTCCATAACCGGCATAGCGGCTTTGGCACCGATATTTCCAAGACCTAATACGGCGCTTCCGTCAGAAACAACGGCAACTGTGTTTGCCTTCATGGTATATTTATAAACATCATCGGGATTTTCTGCGATTACCTTACAAGGTTCAGCAACACCGGGGGTGTAAGCAAGTGCTAAATCTTCTCTGGAATTAACAGATGCCTTTGCTGTTGTTTCGAGTTTTCCCTGCCACTCTTCGTGGAGTTTTAAAGCTTTTTCATTCACTGTCATTGTGTGGTCCTTCTTTCTTATTTATATGATATCTGGGATTGCGGGAGCACAAAGTGCGTAGCAACCCGTTGTTACGATTGGGCAAATATACCTTTTCCCCAACATCATATGTATTATATTATGATACATATGTTTTTTTCAAGTCGATAAAGGTGGAAATGTTTTTTACTACACTGCCATGCGTTTACATCGACGAAATGTGTGTAAGAAATTATCCCAACTTACAGTGGTAAAAGAAACAAAGATTGTGCTATAATGCAGATACAAAAGAAAAAGATATTCTGTGAGGAATAAGAAGTTATGAAGAAAAAAATATATACGGCACTGTCTGCACTGATCATTGTCTTTGCCGGAAGCATTGCAGTCGGCGCAGCTACCAGATGCGATACACCTACGCCTGCAAACGATTCGTGGACGAGCGTAGAATTAGAATATGATCCGGCTTTCTTAGGTCGGTTTGGATTACAGACCACGGAAGAAGGATTAAGGGCATTATATGACACACGTTTGGAAAATGATAAAGCAGTATATGAATCCTGTTACAATGAAAAATACGGAACCGGTACTACGGATCCTTCCGAACCGGAACAGCCAACGTAGCCGTCACAACCGGAGCAGCCAACGCAACCGACGGAACCGGCACAACCGGTACAACCGTCACAACCGTCACAGCCGGTACAAAATCCACAGCGGCAGAATATTGAAGCCTTTGTCCAAAGGATGTATAATGTGGCGTTAAACCGCGATGCTGAATACGACGGATTAATGTTCTGGTCCAATGGTTTGGAAAATTATGAATATGACGGTGCATCCATTGCGCGCGGATTTTTCTGTTCCAAAGAATTTATTAACCGGAACTTAAGCAATGAAGAATTTGTTGCAACACTGTACCGGACATTCTTTAACAGGGAAGCAGATCCGGAAGGATGGGAATGCTGGACGGGCGTATTAAATAAAGGCTACAGCAGAACTCATGTATTATCCGGATTTGTCAATTCCAAAGAATTTGCAAACCTGTGTGACAGTTATGGGATTGCAAGAGGCACCATGGAACGGGATGGCTCGAATATCTACAATGCAGGTGTCCGAAACTTTGTATTAAGAAATTATACGAAAGCACTTGGCAGAACCGGAGAAACCGAAGGAGTGGAATACTGGTGCCACTTAATCAATACAAAGCAAAAAACCGCTTTAGATGTCGCACAGGCGTTTTTCCATTCAAAAGAATTTCGGGAAAAGAACCTTTCTAATGAACAGTTTGTGGAAGTGTGTTATCAGACATTCTTAGACCGCAGTTCGGATTCGGCAGGTAAAGAATACTGGTTACAGGTACTTGCAAGAGGAAAGAGCCGGGATGAAGTCATGTATGGTTTTGCCCATTCCAAAGAATTCAAAGAAATCATGAGCCGGTACGGACTAAAAACGGAGTCTGATACCACGTTAGAAACGGTTGAGATGAGCGCAGAAGAAGTTACCATGGAAGTTGAGGCTAATCCGGCACCTACGGTTAATATGAAAGATGAACAGCCTGCAAATGAGAGCGTCAGCGAAAATCAGTTAGAAACGGTTGAAATGAGCACAGATGAAGAAGTTATCATGGAAGTGGAATCTTATCCGACGTTTACCGTCAATGTAAAGTACGAACAGTCCTTAGCCAGAAACGAAGTGCTTCGTGCTTTAAATGAATACCGTGTAGCTAACGGTGTGGGCGAAGTAACGTGGGACTACTGGATCGAAGAAGATGCCATGTATCGGGCAGCCGAGAGTATGATTTATCCCGGTCACACACCTCTTACGGAAAGATGGGATGAACACCTTGCTAGATCAGAAGTAATGCTGTCAAATAATATGTGGGTGGACTTAACGAACGAAGAACTGGCAGATAATATCATTGCACAGTTTGACCGTTCCTCTGCTCATAAAGCACATTTACTTTATGAAAATGTAAACAAAGTCGGTATCGGTATTGCCACCAACGGCTATGGCTACTACGTTATTATCAGACTTGATAGCGAAGGTTAATAGATAAGGGCATCCGAAAGGGTGCTCTTATTCTTTTTAGTACAGTGAGAGAGTAGTAGTTAATGAAATAATATGTACGAAAAAAGTTTCACGGTGAAACAATTTTGTTTCAAAAAGTCATTGTCTGTTTTATTAAGCAATGACTTTTATTGTTTCATTCAGCTATGATAATGAATGTGGGAGAGTGGAGAATATTACAGAAAAACAAAGTTGATGCAGTATTTATTTGTAATATCAAAAACAACGGGAGAGTAGTGAAAGTATCAACGTTAAACTAAAAAAATACCCAATTCTCAATCAAGAGAAACGGGTACTTTTTTAGTTCCATATTTATCTTATTAGATTTTCTTAAAACTCTTAATTAGCCGACTTATGACAATTATGCCATTTACAAAGCATCTGGCAGTTATTTCCTTCGGTTTTACCGCCCTTTGACCAAGGAACTACGTGGTCACCTTCCATTTCATTATATTCATATTCGGTCTTTTAAGGATACCAGAACAAAAGAATTATTGAAGGAATTGGTTGGACTTGAGAAGCTTGTTGATAATGGTAAAACAAAAGGAAAAAAGTACAAATTAAAATAATTCGTCGCTAAAAAAGCGACGAAAAAAGCGACGAAAAAAGCGACGGAAAAAATCATTCAAGCATTTTAAGTGCCACATAATGACTTGTTTCATGCACCATGATAGGATTTAAAAAGGCTTTTTATTTTATGCAATTTATTATGTCTTGTGGTATAATACACCCAAAAGGTGAAAGGTTATAATGCGGGCTCGAAAAGATACTTTTTTGACTTGGCGCTATGTTATAAAATAAAAACTGATTTTTGAGTTATTATAAATAAAAAAATGAATTAATAATTCAAAAAAGAGTAGTACTACGAAAAAATAATCCAATAATATTTCATTTTAGCTTAAGATTAGTCCAAGATTAGTTCAAGGCGGGAAGGAAGTAAGATGATTTATACAGATCATCAATTGATTGAGAAAATAAGAAAATACACCGATGAGTAAATTGGAAATTATGTAGAGCAAGACATTTGTTATTTAATTCAGGATTTAAGATTAATAAGATGGAGGCGATATAATGACCACAGAAAAAATGAAAGAACTTCTGTCTGCTAAAGATGAAAAAATAACCATAGAATACAAATCGTGTACCAATGAAATTAGTGAATCTGTGTACGAAACAGTATCATCTTTTTCAAATCGTTATGGTGGATGGATTATTATGGGAGTGCAAGATGGTGGCATTCCTATTGGAGTAAATCGTAACGCTGCAAAGGATATGAGGAGAAATTTTGTATCGCAGCTCAATAATACAAATAAGATGTCACCTACACTTTATATTGAGATAGAAGAATTTGAATATCAAGATAAATTATTGCTTTGGACATATGTTCCGCCGGCATCAACTGTTATTAGATGTTCAGGAAGAGTATACGATAGAAATGATGAGGGTGATTTTGATATTACAGATTCGCCTATTCAGATGGAAAATATGTATGCACGAAAGACGGGTGCTTTTTCGGAAAATAAATTGTTTCCCTATGCTACTGAAGATGATCTGCGAATGGATCTTATGCCGAGAGTCAGAAGATTGATAGAAAACAAGAATGCTCAGCATGAGTGGCTGAAAATGACGGATCATGAAATTATGATAAGTGCAGGTCTGTATGAGAAAAATCTTGTAACAGGTGAAAAAGGTTACAATTTAGCAGCAATTATGTTGTTTGGAAAGGATGAGGTTATCCGTTCCTGTGTATCGGGTTATGTGACAGATGCAATTTACCGGGTTGAAAATGTGGATAGATATGATGACAGGTTGCAGGTTAATACAAATCTCATCGAAAGCTATGACAGATTAATGGAATTTGTTGCAAAACATACTTCAGATAAATTTTGCCTTATAGATAATGTGAGTACAAGTATTAGAGATGTTATTGCAAGAGAAGTTGTTTCGAATATTTTGATTCATAGAGATTTTTCCAGTGCTTATCCTGCTAAACTCATTATTGAAAGGGATTGGTTAAGAACAGAAAATTGGTGTAGACCTAGAAGACAGGGGAATATACTAAGTGATGAATTTACACCGTATCCTAAGAATCCATTGATTGCCAATTTCTTTACAGCAATGGGACGTTCAGATACAATTGGTTCGGGTGTGAAGAATTTATATAAATATACACCTATATATTCTGGAGGCGGAAATCCGGAATTATATGAAGCAGATGTTTTTAGAATATCGATTCCATTAACAAAAGAAGCGGTTAAACAAGTTGAAATGGAGACTGAACTGACAGAAAGAGAACAACTTATTTATAACATGATTAGCGAGGACCGGAAAATTAGTGTGGATGACATTGCGGCAAAATTAGATGTTACCAGAAGAACCATATTACGTGATGTACAGGAGATAAAGAAAAAAGTCTTTTTAGTGTATGATAAAAAAGAAGGACTATGGAAGTTGAAATAGGAAGTGACAATAAGGTGACAAGGAAGTGACATTGAAAGTGTCACTTCCTGCGGAAAAAGGGAATGCTGATAGTTAAGGAACTTCCGAAGAGTAACGAGGTGACAAGGAAGTGACATTAACAGGTGTATGAGATGAAATGCAAAAACTGCTATTTTTTTAGAAAGCAGAAAATAAATGTACCTGAGTTAGCCACTGCGCTGGCGGTTTGGTATAATACACCCAAAAGATGAATGATATATTGAATAGAAAGTATATGTTAAATGAATATAGAAATAGCATGAGAAGCTTCTTTAAAAAGATTAGATTTATTTGGAGGAAATAGCATATGAAAAAAGCACGAAATGAATTATTACAGTTTTTAGCCGGTCTTGCCATGTTGGTAGGAGGTTTATTTTTATTTTCCCAGAAGGTAATGGTTTCTTCCGGTTTCGGAATGGGCTTTATGCTCGGAGGAATACATGTTACGTCCGGTTTGCTGATTGTGCCTTTAATCATCGGCATTGTATGGCTTTTTGCATCAGGAGGCTCATGGGGCTCCAAAATTATGATTGCGGTTGGCGTTTTCATAATAGTAGCCGGTGTGATTGCATCCACCACCATCCGTTTGCAGACAATCACACTATATGAGTGGGTACTGATGCTTGTACTGATTTTCGGTGGTGTCGGTCTGCTCGCAAAAATTCTGATTGCCAATCCGGAAGAAGACTATGGATATCATTCCAGAAAAAGAAATCGAAAAGGCTCTTATTCGGATGATATTGACAGACAACTTGAGGATATGAAACGTAGAAAGAAATAGTTTGTGTACATAAGTGAAGTGAGTGTTAAAAAATATTTTTGGCACTCGCTTTTTTAAAATTAAATGATTTTTTCTTTACGAAATAGAGTTCTTGTTGTATACTGACTTTATCAAATCAGAAATATTTTTCTTAATAGAAATCCCAAAAATACAATGTAATACCTGATAAACCCATATATGGGTAATTCTGCGATTAATAATGGAGGCATTTTATAATATGAGAGAAAAGTATGAAACAATTGCCCTTGCCGATTTAAGGGAAATTGCAAAATCACGCGGTATAAAAGGGGTATCTGCCATGAAAAAGGCCGATATCATCGAGGCTATGCTTGCAGAAGATGAAAAAGCAAAAATCAGTCCGGAGAAACTCAGCGATGAACTGGATAGCGGAGAAACAGCCAGCGGTATTTTAGAGGTTATGCCGGATGGATTTGGTTTTATCCGATGTGAAAATTATCTGCCCGGTGAAAATGATGTCTATGTGGCACCGAGCCAGATCCGCAAATTCAACTTAAAGACCGGCGATATTATTGAGGGAAATACAAGAGTAAAAACACAAAATGAAAAATTTTCCGCTCTTTTATATCTGAAAAAAATCAATGGTTATCATCCTTCCGAAGCAGTGAAGAGACTGAATTTTGAAAATATGACACCCATTTTTCCGGATGAAAGACTGCGTTTAGAGACTCCGGGGGCATCTGTTGCCATGCGTATCATGGATTTGATGAGTCCTGTTGGAAAAGGACAACGTGGTATGATTGTTTCACCTCCGAAGGCCGGTAAAACCACATTATTAAAAGAAGTGGCTAAATCGATAAAACAGAACAATCCGGATATGCATCTGATTATTTTGTTAATTGATGAAAGACCGGAAGAGGTTACCGATATTCGTGAGGCTATTGAAGGACCCAATGTTGAGGTTATTTATTCGACCTTCGATGAACTTCCGGAGCATCATAAGCGAGTTTCCGAAATGGTAATTGAAAGAGCAAAGCGCTTAGTTGAGCACAAAAAAGACGTTATGATTTTATTGGATAGTATCACAAGACTTACCAGAGCGTATAACCTGACGGTTCCACCGAGTGGACGTACCCTTTCCGGTGGTCTTGATCCGGCTGCGCTTCACATGCCCAAGCGTTTCTTTGGTGCCGCACGTAATATGCGTGAAGGCGGCAGTTTGACGATTTTAGCAACAGCACTGGTCGATACCGGAAGCAAAATGGATGATGTTGTTTACGAAGAATTTAAAGGAACCGGTAATATGGAAATGGTTTTAGACAGAAAACTGTCTGAAAAGAGAGTATTTCCTGCCATTGATATTCCCAAATCCGGTACCCGCCGCGAGGATTTATTGCTTACTCCGGAAGAAATGCAGAGTATCAATGTGATGCGTAAAGCCCTGAACGGATTAAAGCCCGAAGAGGCTGTAGAGAAAATTCTGGACATGTTTGTGCATACCAAAAATAACAAAGAATTTATTGATACCGTTCAGAAAATTAAGTTTTTCTAGAAAACAAAGTTTTAGAAAATGAAGAAAATGAAGTTTTTCCAGAAAAGACTTGCTTTCGATTTAAAACTGTGGTATGCTTATAAAGCTGTTTGTGAAAAAAACTAGAGATATTAATATAGAGAGGTGAAAATTATGAAAGAAGGAATCCATCCTAACTATTATCAGGCAACTGTAACCTGCAACTGTGGCAACACATTTGTAACCGGTTCAACAAAAGAAGATATCCACGTTGAAATCTGTTCCAAATGCCATTCATTCTATACAGGTCAGCAGAAATCAGCTCAGGCTCGTGGACGTGTTGATAAATTCAACAAGAAATATGGCATGTAATTATAAAAAAGAAGTAAAAGGTTGGGATTTCATTATCTCAGCCTTTATTTTTTTCTGTATATTTTTTATAATGATGGTATTAGTTGAAAGGTCATACTTGTCATACGTACATGAAAAAGTATGACTTTGGTATCATGGGGCAAAATGTTTTTTGACTCCAATTTCATAATTGATATAAATGTTACAAGTAAAAAGAGGGAAAAATATGGCTAAAAATACATCTAAGCATTACTGTGGTATTGGCGGACAGGCTGTTTTAGAAGGTGTCATGATGAAAAATAAAGACGCCTATGCAGTTGCTGTGCGCAAACCGGACGGCAAGATTGAAGTCAAGACTGATGAATATAAGTCCAGTACCGGAGATAATCGTTTTTTTAAACTTCCTTTTATCAGAGGTGTGTTTAATTTTGCGGATTCACTAATTTTAGGCACCCGGTCTCTGAATTATTCAGCTTCATTTTATGAAGATGAAACGGCAGAGGAAACGGCTGTTGACAAAGCGGTAAATAGACTTTCGGATTCACATGCGGAGGCTGTTTTTAGTACCATTACCGTAATTATTTCTTTTGTGATTGCCATTGGATTGTTTATGGTATTACCGTATTTTCTGGCATCCTTATTACAGAAGGTGGTTCGTAACGAATCTCTGCTTGCTTTGTTTGAAGCCTTGATTCGTGTGGCTATTTTTTTGATTTACGTGGTAGCCATTTCCCTGATGAAAGATATTCGAAGAGTATATATGTACCATGGTGCGGAACATAAATGTATTAACTGTATTGAAAGAGGACGAATTCTCAATGTGGAGAATGTCCGCAAATGTTCCCGTCTGCACAAAAGATGCGGAACCAGCTTTTTATTGTTTGTTGTGTTTGTAAGTGCGGTTGTCTTTTTCTTTATCCGCGTGGACAATGCATTTTTGAAAGTAGCATTGAGAATTTTGTTAATTCCGGTGATTGCGGGAATTGCATATGAAATAATCCGACTTGCTGGAAAATCCAACAATCTCTTTGTCCGCATTTTATCTGCTCCGGGTATGATGCTTCAAAAGCTGACCACAAGAGAGCCGGACGACGATATGATTGAAGTTGCCATTGCTTCCATCGAGGCCGTTTTTGACTGGAAGGCATATTTTAAAGAAACCTTCCATTATGATGTGGATGAGATGCATGGCGGCGAGATGCAGGACGAGGTGAATACCGATGAGATGCAGGATGCTGAAGTGCATGAGGAAAATGTAGAGCAGTAAAATGCATGTCGAAAAAATGCAAGAATCCGGACTGATATCATGCAGATCAAATAATGCATGGCAATGCATGGGAAAATGAAAGCAATGAAGTATAAAGAATTATATTTATATGGTGCAGAAAAGTTAAAAAATGCGGGTGTGCCGGAGGCAGAACTCGATGCCAGACTTCTTTTGGAAGCGGTGTGTCATACAACACGTAATGATATGCTCCTGTATCCTGATAGAGAAATGGATGAAAATCAAAAAGAGAATTATGTAAACTTTATAGAAAAACGCGAAAAACGCATTCCTTTACAGCATATTCTTGGTAAACAAGAGTTTATGGGAATGGAGTTTTATGTAAACAAAGATGTGCTCATTCCCCGTCAGGATACAGAGATTTTGGTCGAAGAAGCCATGAAACATTTACATGACGGAATGCATATTTTGGATGTATGTACCGGTTCGGGATGTATTTTAATCAGCTTATTGCATTATTCCAATGATTGTCAGGGTGTCGGGATTGATATTTCCGAAGCGGCTTTAGCGGTTGCTAAAGAAAATGCTGCCCGTTTGTTGGAAGATAACAAGGAAGAACATTTAGGAAATCAGCAAAAGATTTCCTTTTGGAAAGGCGATTTATTCGACGCACTTCCGGAAATGGATAAATTTGATATGATTGTCAGCAATCCTCCTTATATCGAAACTAAAGTGCTTGAGACATTAGAGCCGGAGGTTTCGCATCATGAGCCGTTGATTGCGTTAGATGGAAAAGAGGACGGTTTGTATTTTTATCGCCGGATTGTAGAAAATGCCGGTAAGTATCTGCATCGCGATGGGATGTTGTTTTTTGAGATTGGATATAATCAGGCTGAGCCTGTTACACAACTTATGAAAGATAAGGGGTTTATAGAAGTGAATGTAAAAAAGGATTATGCGGGACTTGACCGTGTCGTATATGGAACCTATCTCCCCATGGATAGTTTGTAGCTGCTAACTGCTGAGAGTTAGCATATGCAGATTTTCATACAATCTGCTTTTGTGATTCATGTTTAGAAAGAACCAAATGGGAGAGAATAAAAATGTTTGATAAATTAGAAGATTTAATCGGAAGATATGAAGAGTTAATGGGACTATTAAATGAGCCCAATGTAGCCAATGACCAGAAACGTTTTCGCGCCTTGATGAAGGAACAGAGTGATTTGGCTCCTATCGTTGAAGCATACAAAGAGTATAAAAAGAGTAAGCAGGATATCGAAGATTCCCTTGCCATGCTCGAAGAAGAAACCGATGATGACATGCGTGAAATGATCAAAGAGGAATTGAATGATGCAAAGAAATCGGTTGAAGAACTGGAAGAAAAGTTGAAAATCTTATTACTTCCCAAAGATCCGAATGATGATAGAAACGTCATTGTTGAAATCCGTGCCGGTGCCGGTGGAGATGAGGCTGCTTTGTTTGCGGCTGAAATCTATCGTATGTTTGTTCATTATGCAGAAGGCCGCGGTTGGAAATGCGAATTGGTTGAATGCGAAGAAATCGGGATTGGCGGTATGAAAAATGTGACCTTTACCGTAACGGGGCAGGGAGCTTATTCTGTTTTGAAATACGAAAGTGGTGTTCACCGAGTACAACGAGTTCCGGAAACCGAGTCAGGCGGACGTATTCACACGTCAACCATTTCGGTAGCTGTAATGCCGGAAGCCGATGAAGTTGAAGTAGAAATTGATGAAAAAGATATCCGTATCGACGTAATGCGTGCATCCGGAAATGGTGGTCAATGTGTCAATACCACAGACTCAGCGGTTCGATTAACACATTTCCCTACCGGAATTGTTGTTTATTCACAGACTGAAAAATCGCAGTTGCAAAACAAAGCGAAAGCATTTGCTCTTTTACGTGCAAAATTATATGACATTGAATGCCAGAAAGCGCATGACGCAGAGGCAGAGCTTCGCAGAAGCCAGATTGGTACGGGCGACCGTTCTGAGAAGATTAGAACCTACAATTTCCCTCAGGGACGTGTGACAGACCACCGCATCAATCTGACCCTGTATAAACTGGATAAAATCATGGATGGAGATATACAGGAAATTCTGGATGCGCTGATTGCAGCGGATCAGGCGGCGAAGTTGGCGAAGATGAGCGAACAGGACTAATTATTTGATTTTACAGTGCCAGTTTTATTTTAGCCATTGAAAGATAGTTAAAAAATATGAAAAGACGGACTTTGACGTATGTCTCTGCCCGTCTTTTCTTTTTGCTATAGTTATGATGCACTGTACACCCCTATAGGAATGTCTTTCATGTATGTATCGCCCTCATTCGTTGCGGACAAAGAAAATCGAGAAAGATAAATATATAAATTGTGAAATGCATATAATTATGTTAGAATAATGTACAAAGAAAGCGAGGTGTACTTTATGCCACAGATTAGACCAATTACGGATTTAAGAAATACAAATGAAATATCAGATGCATGTCATGCAGTTAAAGAGCCTATTTTTATTACCAAGAATGGATATGGTGATTTAGTTGTTATGAGTATAGAAACCTATGAACAAATAGTGGAAACACAGGCTATTGATAATGCAATTTCAGAAGCCGAAGAGGAATATGAAGCAACAGGTATATTACTTGATGCGAAAGAAACATTAGCATCCCTTAGGAGGAAGCACTTTGGTTAAATATACAATAAAAATGTTGCAGCGTGCATCAGATGACCTTGATAATATTTATAATCATATAGCAGATGATTTCAAAGAAATAGGTACTGCTGAGAAGATGGCAGATGCTTTAGAAGATGCGATTTTAAGTCTGGATGAAATGCCTTATCGTGGGTCTATCAGAAGAACAGGGGCTTTTGCTAATCGGGGATACCGTCAAATTTTTGTAAAGAATTTTACAATTGTTTATCGTATTGATGAAGCGAAGAAGATGGTTGTGATTGTTACTGTCAGGTATACACCGAGTAGTTTTTGATA
>CAMEJJ010000004.1 GCA_945919795.1 uncultured Lachnospiraceae bacterium | reverse complement strand
AATTCATGAGCATTTTAAATAGCTAACTCATTATGTTGGGATATGATAAGATAGGGGGGCTGATGCAAAGGTTCAAGAGACCGGAAAACAGCTCTTTGAATGGAATACTTCAAGGAGCTGTTTTCGATTCATAAAAGAATACTGGAAAAAAATCAGATATGGGTGCATAATGGAAAGAGTGAGTGCTTTATGAAAAACAGGAGGACTTGTTATGGGTAAATTGTTTCTGAATAAGAAACTCACTTCGTTTCAGATTATTATTTTTGCATTTGCAGCAGTTATTCTGATAGGAGCGCTTCTTTTAATGCTCCCTATTTCTTCGAATGAACATATTGTTACACCTTTTGATGATACGTTGTTTACCGCAGTGTCTGCAGTCTGTGTGACAGGACTGGTTGTAAAAGATACGGCTACCTATTGGTCTTATTTTGGACAGGCTGTGATATTGATTTTGATTCAGATCGGAGGACTCGGTGTTATTACGGTTGCTTCTCTGATTACCATGGTTGCAGGCAAAAAGATTTCTCTGATGCAGAGAAGAACGATACAGAATTCACTTTCAGCGCCACAGATTGGCGGCGGTATAAAGCTGATACGGTTTGTGTTTAAGACTTCCTTTTTCATCGAGTTTATAGGGATTCTATTATTGCTTCCGGTTTTTATCAGACGGTTTGGTGCAAAAGGAATCTGGATGGCGGCATTTCATTCTGTTTCTGCTTTCTGCAATGCCGGATTCGATTTGATGGGAGATAAAAGTGGTTTATTCAGTTCCCTGACGATGCTGGGAGATGATTTATATGCCATGTGCGTATTTTCCATGCTGATTATTGTCGGTGGAATTGGATTTCTGACATGGAGTGATATTGTCACAAAAAAATGGAGAATACGGCAGTATAAGCTACAGAGTAAGGTGATTTTGGCAACATCGTTTCTTTTGATTGTCATTCCGCTTGTTATTTTCTTTTTTTATGATTTTTCGGATATGCCTTTTAAGGAGCGGTTTTGCGCATCCCTTTTTCAGGCGGTAACGCCCAGAACGGCAGGATTTAATTCTGTCAATTTTGATACTATGTCGGAATCGGGACGGGTAATTATCATGATACTTATGATGATTGGAGGTTCGCCCGGATCTACCGCCGGTGGTATGAAAACGACGACGGTAGCGGTTTTGGTTTTAACCTCTATTTCTGTTTTCAAAATGCGGAAGGATACGAATATTTTCCGAAGGAGAATTGAAGAGTCTGTCGTCAAGAATGCGGCAACGATTCTTTCCCTATATCTCTTCCTTTCTTTGACGACAGCGCTTATCATGAACATGACCGAAAACTTTTCTATGCACCAATGTCTGTTCGAGGCAATATCGGCAATCGGAACGGTCGGATTGACGCTGGGGATTACCCCGGAGCTGGGGATGATTTCCAGAATTCTTCTGATGTTTCTGATGTTCGTGGGAAGAGTTGGCGGACTGACGATAATTTATGCGGCATTTTCAAAACAGGAAGTCGGAGATGCAAGATATCCGGTAGAAACTATGATGGTAGGTTAGGTGAATAATATGAAATCAATTTTATTAATCGGTTTAGGAAACTTTGGAAAAATGGTAGCACAGCAGATTACAGAGATGGGACATCAGGTCATGGCTGTGGATAAGGATGAAAAGAGAGTAAATGAGGCTATGCCATATGTCACGGACGCATTGATTGGTGACAGTACGAATGTGAGTTTTTTGAAGTCCTTGGGAATTAACGATTACGATGCGTGCATTGTTGCAATCGGAGATGATTTTCAAAGCTCTCTGGAGACGACATCACAATTAAAGGAATTAGGTGGTCAGATGGTGGTTGCCATGGCAAAGCGAGATGTTCAGGCAAAGTTTTTGCTTCGAAACGGTGCGGATGAGGTGGTCAATCCGGAAAAACAGATTGCCCGTTGGACGGCTATCCGGTATACATCTGATCACATTCTGGATTACATCAAATTAGATGATGAACATGCCATTTTTGAAGTTGCGGTTCCCAAAAACTGGGTCGGAAAAAGCATTGGACAACTTGATATCCGTAAAAAATATGGGGTCAATGTCATGGCGGTTAAAATTGACGGAAAAATGAATTTGTCGGTTCTTCCACAAACCGTATTTGAAGAGAATATGACGATTCTTGTCCTTGCAGAAAAGGATGGAATTCAAAAATGTTTCCGCTTATAGCAATGCGTGTCGTCCAAACAGAAAATTATATAATATATTTTAAATGCCCGGTTTTGCAGTAGGGACGGTTCTTCTGTCATGAAGAGTGTCCCTACTGTGAAACCGGGCATTAATTTTGTTAGCCATATCGCAAAGATATATATTTTTCTGTTTAGGCGACTTGTTAAGAGTTTGCGTTAATAAAACATGGAAAAGTACGATAAACATAGTGAATGAAAACAGATTGTAAAGTATTGGTAAGCAATATATAAAATGTATAAAATATAGTGCAATCAGGGCGATTTTATTGAATAAATACCTGTAAAATGTTAAAATAAAAATAACTATACAAAAGAAAAACTAATTGTGCAAGTGCTGTTTGACGCAATAAATGAGGTGGCATCATGTGCAGGGAAAATACAAAGGAACAGCAAAGTAAATATAGCTTTAACAAAGATCATCACGGCTTTACACTTGTTGAAATGATAGTAACTCTGGTGGTTTTGTCTATTATGCTTTCATTGTCCGTTAGTGGATTACTGGCATGGCAGGATTGGTCAGATTTTCAGAAAGAAAATGAATATGCACAGACCTTGTATATCGCTGCGCAGAATCAATTGTCAGAATTTAGCGCAGACGGAAGACTGGCAGAATTACAGGCATCGCTTTCGGGTGGCCTGGTCGATGACAAAACAGGAAATCAATACGAAGCTGTTGGATTAAATCTGACGGATTCGGTTTCGTTACTGAAAGATACAGATGGTGTGGCGTATTCTTTGGATGCGCTTTATCCGGAAAGTATTGGTAAAGACAATGTTAAGAAGTATCAGGATGAGATTGTATCTTTACGTGCCAAGACCGGAGATTATCAGTTATATCTGGATGATCCGGATGGGTTAAAAGCAAGCAATCCGGAAGCTTACTGGGTTTTTGAACTTTTAGGCGCTTATGTATATGACACTTCTATTCTGAACGGAAGTAAAGAAGGTGACGGCAGCGGAAACGGTGCTGCTATTTGCGTGGAAATCACGCCGGAAAACGGACAGGTTTTTTCAGTTTTATACAGTGACCGGAATGACAGGTTCATTTATGTCGGAGTGACAGGGGATACATTCGGAAATGCAGAGGGGGATGGCATTGCAGATATTGCAGATCGTGAAACCTCTTACAGACGTGAACGTATGGTAGGTTATTATGGTGTGGATTCTTTGTATACCGCTACCAAAAATGAGGTAATCCAGCCTTCAATCAGTACGGTAAAACTTTACAATAAAGACACCTTTTATTTAACCTGCAGGTTATCTGCGAAGTATCGGGATATTCTGACATCACAGCTTACTTATGATCTGGATCTGAATGCATCAAAGGACGTAAATGATAAAAAGCTGACCATCCGTTTAGATGGCAGTAAGTTAAAAAATGAAAGTCATGCTGAGGCCGTCGATTGTCCGGTTTTTAGCTATGATGAAGACGGTAATAAAGTGGAACTGGGTGACTTCCCGGTACTTGCATGGGTGGAGCCGGATTATACCATTCATGTAATTCTGGATGCGGCAGATATTCAGGCAACCACGTATCTATATGATAAAGAACTGCAGGATATCCGTTCCGAGGACACATCATCTGATACCAAATTCTCCAAGACATTCAGTTTCTTCCGCTTTGGTGTTGCGGCGGACAATGTTTATGCATCTGTGACAGCAACCGGAGAAGGATTTACACCGTCTAAAACAGTCAGTAACTTCGGCAATCTGAATCTGTTTAAAAACCAGACGGAAAAGCATACTTGTTTTGCGGGTGAAAATGAAACAAAGAATGGCGATAAAACGGCATTCACATATTCTGTAAAAAATGCGAGACATTTATACAATATCCGCTATATTGAGGATTTGTCCTATGAAAAGGAAGCAGGCAGTGTAAAAGATGCTGAAAAAATCGAAAGTGTTACTTTTGTTTTAAAATCGGATATTGACTGGCAGGAGTTTCAGAAAGATGGACAGTTGTATAATAGTTACGATCTGTCAAATAATCTTTTGCTTTCATCTTTAAATGAACGGTTAGTTGATGCTGACAAAAAGGTGATTTCCAATGTTACCAGATACAATTGTGATTTCCCTTCTCTTTCCCAAATAAGAGAAAGGGATGTGATTGACGGAAATAATAAAACGATTTCAGGGATTGCCGTATCCGAGGTATCCAATGCCCTTTATGGAATCTATTTTTCCGATACACCGGGTTCGGTGGAACTGAATCAGATGCGTCCTACCGGTCTTATCGCGGTAAATTATGGTGAAATCAAAGAACTGAATTTGGATGAGATTACAGCTTCCGGTTCGGACTTTGTCGGTGGTTTTTGCGGTATCAATGCCGGAAAAGTATTGAAGCTTACAACAATGAACGAAAAAGATAACAGTCTGATTGCGGGAAAGAAACATGTCGGTGGTATTATCGGTTTCCAGATTCCGTCTGACAACAAGGTTGAATTAAAAGAACTGATTAACAATGCCGAGGTTACCGGTGTTCATGCTGTTGGCGGAATCTTAGGAATGGTCCGCAACAACTTTGAATTGGATTCGTTTGAGGTTGAAGAATTAACAGGTCTTTCTAAGAAACAACAGGATATATTGAAAAATCCGAATTCAAACAGCCTTTCAATTTTAATCACTGAATGTGAAAATTATGGTGCAATTGCAGGAATTAACAGTTCCGAGCTTAAGGAAATCTATACTCCAAAGGCAACATCTGAGAACAAAAATGCCACAAACAGTCAGAAAAAAAGTCCTAAAAATACTCTCACATCCGGGAAAAAAGATGATCCACAGGAACCCAGATATATCGGTGGTATTGTGGGGTATTGCTACAACGCACATAAAAATAATTCGGGAAATGGTGAAATAAGCATTACCATCGAGGAATGTATCAGTGCGCCTTTATATAAGGATGAGGCATTTTTATCCATTGTATCCGATGAAGAAAAACTCAATGAAAAGCTGAAGGGTGTTTATGTCGGCGGTATTGTCGGTTACAACTATTACGGACAGATTAAAGACTGTGGAACGAGTGCTGAAAAAGGCAAAGAAGGCTGCCTTTTCGGATATCGCTATGTCGGCGGTATTGTTGGTTTTAATATCGGACCGGCCAGTGTGATTGCAAGTACAGACAATTCCGGAAAAGGGGAAAATGACAACCATGTCATTGCCTATCAGTACGCCGGCGGCATTACGGGATGTAATGCCAATGCCAGAGATGAGGATTCGGAAGAGAATGATATCAGTGCAGATGTGGACAAAGACCCGGAAAAACTGGAAGGACTGCTTCTTCCGGATGCACAAAGAGATTTGCAGGTAAAGATTGATAACTGGATTAACAAGGGTGTCGTTATTGCTGTGGATGAATATTCCGGTGGTATTACGGGATATAATGCCGGCTATATTTATCGTTGCAACAGTGACGTGAAATATGTCGATGCAGAAAAGTTTTTTGAAAAGCTATATTCCGGTAATTATGCCGGAGGTATTGCCGGTTATAATAACGGAATTATCGGGAATACAGAAAGAAAAATCAATGCAGACAATACGATTGGAAGTGTTATCAAACAGGGTGATAAGTTCTCAACTGTATGCTATGTAAAAGGTCATCATTATGTTGGTGGTATTGTCGGCTACAATGACGTGGATTCGATTGTTGAGGATTACGAAATCGGTAGCGGTTATGTTTTTGGTGATGAAGGAAGCTGCTTTGTCGGTGGTTATGCCGGCTTTAATGCGTCTGTGGATCTTTTGATGAATACGACTAAGAATAAAACAGAAGCAAGATTGATTCATTCTAATCCGAACCATGTAAAAGGTACATATTTTGTAGGCGGAAATATTGGCGGAAATATTATCAATATGGCTGACAATCATGAGGTTGACAAGATAAACGGTGTATTCTTAACCGATAATTTCCTTGGCGTGTTGGAAGGAAAGGCCTTTGTCGGTGGATTTATCGGTTACAATCTTTTGATTGACAATGATAAAAATACGGATTGGATTAAGGATGATGATGAGAGTTATCGGGGTGGCGTATATATCGTACAACGCCAGATTATAGATGCATTTGAAAAATCAGATGCATCTGTTTCTGATGCTCAGGATGCTCTTTTGGATAAAAAAGAAATTTTGGACCAGCTTTCAGAAAGACTGGATCTTGATATAAAACCTTCTATAGACAGAAAGGTCTGCATTTCCGGAAAAGAAGCAGATTCTACAAAAGTATCCTTTGGAACAATTTCCGGCGAAATATTTGTGGGTGGAGTTCTTGGATACAATGATGATGATACCAATCTGCTGATTCAGAATGTAGAAAATGCAACTCCGATTGAAGCGTTAAAAGCTGTGAAATGTGCTGATGAACAGATTTTGTCCATAGATGAAACGACCAATGAAAAGACATATCGTACCACGGATTATATCGGAAGGGATAAGATTTATACTTATTCTTATGCCGGTGGAATCATCGGAAAAGTCAGCAGAAACACAGAACTGGATAACTGCTGGAATGCATCTACGGGAACCGTGACGACGGCCGGAACTTATACGGGCGGATTGTGTGAAATCAATGAAGGTTCAATTATAAACTGTAATGTTTCAAGTTTTGGAAGCAGTACACAGGATTATGTCGGCGGACTATGCGGATTAAATGCGAGTACGGGTACAATTAAAAATTGTGCATTTTCAAAGAAAACCGTCAGTGGTCGAAATGTCGTTGGTGGTATTGCAACTGAGAACTTCGGAACGATTTCCAATATTAAATTTAACAATTCTAAAATGCTTGTAGAAGGAAAAAAGGTTGGAACAGATAAAGAAGGTGTGACCGGCCTTTATGCAGCATATAACGGTGTATTGGGAAAGATTGAATTAGGAGAGGATATTGAGAATGTTTCCGTAACATCCGGAGGCCGATACGTTGGTTTGGTAACAGGGATTAATGAAGGTGCCATAATAAACAAAAAGAAAAATGTTGATACGGGAGAGACAGAACCATTAGTTTTAAAAGGAGTTGTGAAAGGATATAAGACTACCGGTGGCCTGACCGGCTTAAACTGCAATCAGGATGAAACGCAGGTGATTTCATATTTTACAAATGAGTCATCTGTAGTTGCAACCAATGGTAATGCCGGTGGTATTATTGGTGAAAACAATTCTAAAAATACGATTAGAAAGTGTATCAATAATGGTGTGGTTACAGCTTCCGATGAGGGTAATGCCGGTGGTATTACTTCTGCAAATGATGGTCTTATTGAAGATTGCACAGATTTGAAATCCGTTCGTGCACCGGAGGGTATGTGTGGCGGTATTGTTGCAATTAATGAAAAAAATGGCAAGATTACGAACTGCAAGGTGGAACCCGATAAAGGGTTAGCAAAGCTAACTTTTGTTTCGACAAAAGCGGTAGGCGGTGTAGCAGCTCAAAATGCAGGTTTGATTGAGAAAAACAGTCTGACCAAGATTGTATTGACCAATGAAACCGATGTGCCCCAAACCAGTATCGGTGTTATAGCGGGTGATAACTTAAAAGGCGGCAGAATTTATATTGCGGCCAGCACATCCGGAATGGATTATGTAACGGATTGTGAAATCATTGTTGAAAGCAATTATTCCAATGCCGGAGGTATTACCGGAACAAATGCCGGAGAAATTAAAGGTGTTATAGACAATAATACAAAAGAACTGTTATCTGTTGTGAATAGTGAGATTTCCATGAATAGAGCTAATGTGGCGAGCATTGGGGGAATCGCAGGCTTAAATACCGGTTATATTCATGATATTGCAGTTGATTCCAGCGTTCAAGGGAATCTTGGCTCAATCAAAACCGGATATGGTGGTATTGCCGGATATTCCGGATTTGTGAGTAAAAAACAGTTACAGGAAGAACAAAAGGACAATGCTGCTACATATCCGGCCGTAATTCAAAACTGCTCTTTTGATGGTGTCATAAATGCGATTGGATCATCCGGAGCACCGGCTCGTATAGGCGGTATTGCCGGCATCAATGGATATGGCTCTTTGATTGAGGATTGTTACATTGGTTCAAGAGAAGATGGTATCGATGGAATTGTGTCAGCAGAATCACAGGTGACATATGTAACAGCCGGTGATTATATCAATAAGAATCATGAATCCTATCAGACAACCGATACCAAGTCATATTCTTTTCTAGGTGGAATTGCAGGTAATAATTACGGAAAAGTGTCTGCATGTGATAATGCCCGATATTCAACAGATACCGTGCATATCATCGGTTTTGCGGGAGAAACAGCCGGTATTGTCGGCTATAACTATCCATATGCCATCGTATCCGGATATTTAGATCAGGATGGACAAACAGAACATCGCTTATCGACAGGTAAGGATTGGAAAATTGAACAGCGTTGCGCAACAAATGACCGTGGACCGGGAGGAATTATCGGAAAATGTGACTCTTCGGAAACAATCTCATATGTTACAAATTATGCCTCTGTGGATAGTTTGTATATCAGTAATACATATGCAGCAGGCTTTATTAGTATTTTGGAACAGCAAACTGCTAAAAAAACAAAATTTGAATATTGTGAAAACTATGGAGATATTACTTCGGTTCGTTGTGCGTCCGGATTTATCGGCCTTCTAAAGAGCAATGGCGCATCTTTTGAAAATTGTAAAAATTATGGTACCGTATTTGCAATGAAAAATAGAGAAAACGCATATGCCGGAGGTTTTGTTGGCAGACATCATGGTTTTATTGAAGGATTTGATTTTACATCCTGTGAAAATCATGGAAAAATTAATGCTCAGTCGCAAAATAATAAAACTTCATATGCCGGAGGATTTATTGCAGAAGAATCAGAATGTATGCTGACTACGGATTCATATTTCTATGATTGTGTGAATACGGGAGCCATTTTTGCGGAAGATCTTAGTGGAAATAATAAGATAGCTGCAGGGCAGTTTTATGGAAGAGGTGAGAAAAATATATACTTTGAATTGTGCCGGAATTACAATTCAAGCATAAAAAATGGGTTTGTCGGAACGAATGGTACGATTCGATTCAAAAACTGTTTTGATAACAGTAATGGAACGATAACGGACAAAAATTGTACTCCAATTACCGGCTGGGTTAATAACACGTCAAACGGTTTCTATTTGGATGAGAATTCAACAACAGATTTTTCTCATAATAATTATGGTGTGTACTTTAGTTTACATGAAGGTTGGAGAAATTATAGATTTTGGGCCAATGATTGTTTGTATCACGAAATGCGTAATAATGCATATTATTTTTCCGAGCCAAATATCAATACAAGAATTGCCACAGACAGTAAAACGCCAAAACTGTTTATTAGTTTGACATATGACGAGGGTAGCCTGGGACTGGATAGTTTTGTTACCTATTTTTGGAATGACAGCAAACAGGAAGGAAGTGCACCAAAGGGGGCTTTTAGTTGTAATGCTAAATTCTATTATGCAGATGGTACAACGTGGACTGTAGCATCATCTAATACAGCCCGAGGAACCTATGACCTTTCGGATGCATCCAAGATTGTATTGCAGAATCCTTCTGACGATAAGTATCCGGTCAGCATCGAACTGGACTATTTGGGGGATGAAAATGTATGTATGAGAGGTTTTGCATATGTTCCGTCTGAAAGAACGGATGTTGAGGCCGTTTGCAATTATTTATCCAATAAAAATGATACTTCCTTTAGCATTAATAGCATTGTCGTAAACGGAAATAAGAAAAATAATTTTGATAACAGAACTTTAGGTTTACAGAATGATTATTTCTATAGCGATTATCCCAATGATGCTCTGGATATTAACTGGGGAGACTATACCTGTTTTGGAACGAATTGCCAAAAGAATCAGATGACTGATATCACATTCTCGGTAGGAAATGGAGACAATGCATCCGGAATGAAATCGTTTGTATTTTATCTGGCAAATTCCAATACGAATTCGAGTGCTTCGGCATCAAACAGAGATGAAAAAAAATACAAATATTATGTGACATTTACTGATAAAAATGGGGATAGTATTGATACGGGATGGTTTGAAGATGCAACCGGATATGATTCAAGTATTACTGATTACCGCAATAAATCCAGACAAGAGGTTTCGATTCCCGCAGAATTTCAGGGTATGGTAGATACGATTACTTTACATATTATACCGACAAATAGTAATAATGTTCGGTTTAGGGGCTTTGCATGGATTCCGATTGGACAAACAGAACAAAAGATGGCATCAGGAGTACATGCGGGAACTAAAAAAGAGGTTGCAAATAGAAGTGTTATTAAATTGATGGTTGATACGAATGGTGCAAAGCCTTATATATACAGCTTAACCAATTATCAAACAGGATTTTATATGGATTTTGCAGGTAACAATCCTATCGCTTCACAATATTATGAAGATCAAAGTGATTATTCTGCTTCCTTAACTTCTGATAAAAACAGTGGTAGCAGGATTGATACATTTTTGGATATTGATCCAAAGATGGTTTCAGAAATGGAGAAATTGAATATTGTTTACTACAAACTGAGTACACCGGGTGGTTTAGTCAGAGAGGATAAGGACTCGGTTATCAAGTATTCATGGAAGAGTGTGTATAATGCCTGCGGATATGAAGTTAGTTACCGGATTTTGGATCAGAATGAAAACGTAATCGAAGAAACTGAGCGTATAATCGGTTCTTTGCAGACGACTTACAGTATTCCGATTCAGAACAGATGGGCTGAAAACCATTATCAGATTCAGTTTAGTGTGCGTGCAGTAAATGCATATCATTTGACACATGATGACGAAAATGCAGATAATTATGATCCCCAATATGACAGATATGATTCGGATTCGGTAGAAGTAAGTGGTGCTACTGTTAAAAAAGTACTGCCAAAGCCTCAGGTTCATATTGAATTTGTTGCCGGAAACAGAGCTATTTTTGTGCTGGACAATTATGACGAATATGTTGAAGAAGGTTGTACGGATTGTACCATCGATTTGCAGTATTACGGAAAGAATTATAGTTGGAACGTGTCCGAGTATGGAAAATACAGAAGACCGGAAACGGTTAATGGTCCGGGTAGCGGTCTGGCAAAGATGATATATTATGCAAAACCGAATGATGATTTAAAAGATTATTATGTCGAATCCGAAAAGTATGCACAAATGGGTGAAGGACTGGGAAGTAATCAATTGCCAAATTATGATAGATATTGTACGACAAGTTTCTCCGGTTTCTATGGATTAGAAGCAGATAGTATGGAATACAAGATTGTTTTTTCTTTGAACAGCAACGATAGCTATTTATTAACGGATATTTCGGCTTATGATGAAAAAGTCGGTGCAACCGTGTCGTATGATTCGGAAATTACACATGCGGCCAATAGCTATAGTGGCTCTACTGTTTATTTGACATCTACCCTGAAGGATTTGCCAAAAGAATGGTTTGCAGGTCATAAGGCTGATCAGATTGTTGCAAGAGCATATCCATATCGGTCTCAGTATGAACTGATTCATTACGGACATGAGGTTGTTGAGGGAATTTCATTAGATGGAAATGCAGATGAAAACAGAGAAATCCTTGGTTCCATTATTGATGATAAATATATTCCGGCTGACGGAACAGAGATGATTGAAAATCCTGTTTGGGATACAGATAGAAACGATTTAAAATCCGGCTATGTGTTACAGAAGCAGGATGACGGAACATACAATATTTATTACAGTGCTCTGATTGAAATGTCTCAGACCAATGCAGCTTTGCGGAGAACAGAAAACAATGAACCGTATAGAGAATACTATAAATATGCAGTTGATTATTGTATCTATAGCGACATGGAAGCTGAAACAAACGGAGATTTGCTTGTCAATTCAGCGGATTTCCAAGAGTCGTATTGGGCAAGAGGACAGACTGACAGTCGTTATTATGCGGCTACAGATAAAAATAGCAATGAAAAGAAAAGGGTTCAGGAAATTCAGACAGAACCTATTGTGGAATCTGCGACAGCTACAACAAATGCAGAAGGAAATACAATATATAGCTTTGCATGGGACAAATATTATCAGGATGATACATGTTGGGATCAGGAAAAGAATCGCTATGAATCAACAGATAATAAATATATGACAAAAGTTCCGGAAGGGATGTTTCAGACATGGGATGACTATGTAGATAAAGCTTTGAATCACGCGGGACTTTCCAATCTTTCAAATAATAGAGATTTGCGCAGGCTGATGCTTGCTTATTACAGCAGTTACAGCAATGCAAAGTATCGTGTAGATTTAGTCGGAACAACTTTGGATGGACAAGAAGTCATTCTTTCATCACAGAATGTAGAGCAGGCGACTGAATTGCCTGATGTTGATTCCATGCAGACAAAAGGTGGTCTGGATACCATTTATCATGTATGGGATTTTGAATGTGAATTCACAGATACAGATAACACATGGGGAGTATATCCGATGATTACGGCACGTATTATGAGATTGGGCAGTATGGAATCTCCTGCAGCATACATAAACAGTGTCATAATCAGAACAGATGCCAACGGTTCCGTTTATGTTTTGCCTCGTTATGCAGAAAGTAGCATTTCACAGAAGCTGAAATTAAATACGATTTCAAAACCGGATGTTGTACTTCATAGAGAGAATGGACAGTTTATTACGAATGATTTGGTATATGACATCTCATGGGGAGCCATTTCCGATGAAAATCAAAAGGCAGATCTGGGTGGATATTTGATAAAAGTAATAAAACAGGTATCAGATATATCAGAAGATACAAATGCACATTACTTCTATGTAAAAGACTGTCAAACTGATACGGATGAAATGGATTTGGATCTGGTTGCTTTGGAAGCTGCCGGTATTGTAGTGACAGACGTTACACAAGATTATGTATGCGAAGATCATCAGTGTCGTACCATGATAAATCTGTCAGATTTCAATACGGATGACGTTGTTGAAATTTCTGTTCAGGCAATTGCCAGAAAGCAGGCTGAGATTTATGAAAACAGTGCTGATGGTGTAACGATGGAACTCACCATTCCAAACAGATTGCATGTTCCGGATGTTGAAAAACTTTCCAAGAAATTAGCTATTGGCGGTGGAGAGATTGTTAATAGTCCTATATCAAGAGATGTTTATCTGGGTGGCGTGGCATTTTCGTATACAGCTGATGACTATTCGGATGCTTCCGAAACAGAAGTGAAGATTGCAGTTGCATTGTTTCATGAAAAAGAGGATGGAGCAGAAAATGATAAATCGCTGGTAACAGATGATTTTTCCACAAATGCATTAAAGGTTCTGTATTCTAAAGACGAACCCTTAAATCTTGGAAAAGTTGCAGAAAATCCGGCTCCTGCTGTTTTGGATTTAACAGAGTTTGAAAGGTATCCGGGTGAATATGCCGGAAAATGGTTAAAAATTGCGTTGCAGGCAACCAGTTCCACCAAAATTGATTCACAGTGGTCTGATAAGGATCAAAATGATGCAACGATAAATTATGTATGGATTCAGATACCACCCTTACAGTTAAACGATGTGAACTTGATTGATTTGGGTGAAACTGATGGAAAAGAAGATGTTGTTCGTTATGCATGTGATGGAAATTTGTCAGATGTAAGTACAGATGTAAACAGGGAAACTCCGATTTCTACCAAGTCCTTGTGTTTCGAAGAAGATCGGAATGTAAACGGATACAGTGTAAGTGTCAATGGTATTCCGGCAACAGAGGATAGTCCGGTTCCTTTTTACAATTTGTATTTGCAAAGACATTTGACTGATGAAAATGATGCAGAAAGTTTCGATGGATCATGGGATGTTTATTTACAATCAAATTCTGCTGTAGTTACTCTGTCCACAGAGCCAAAACCTATATGCGAACAAAATGCAGGTGCAGTCTGGGTTGGTATGATTGGCGAAACGTTTGATACAAATCCGGATGATGATATTCCTGCACAGATATATCCGATGCTACAGTTTATGAACATTGGCATGTTTTATCAGTATGACAGTCAGCAGAATCAGTCATGCTTTATCCCTATGCAGCTTCGCTATCAGGTGGATGAACATGGCAAGGGAAGTTTTGTCTTAGTAATGCCGGATGTAACAAAGGTAAATGAAGCAGAGGTGAATGAAATATCTCAGCCGGGTGTTAGCTTTACATCTAAGGTTGTGGTTTCACAGTATTTAAAAGAGGAAAGACCTTATGTGACTGGTGCAGACGGCACTTATGTGCGTACTGTAACCCAACCGTAAATGATAAGGGAATCAAAGTCGTAAATCAAAAAAATGCATGAAAGAAAGGAGGAGATAGGCAGAATGAAGAAAAAGAAAATGTGTTTTCAAAGAAAACGAAATATTCTTCGAAACAATCAGTCCGGCGTTGCCATGCTTATGGTTTTGATTGTCGGAGCAGTTATTCTGGTATTTTGTCTGTCCCTTCTTTTGGTGACGTATTCCCTGTTTGCCCAGACTGCCAGACAGACGACCAGACTGCAGTGTAAGATGATGGCACAGAGTTTTTCGGAATCTTTGCAGGAAGAGTTATCGGATTCTTCTTCGGATCTGGCGGTTTATTTAGGTGAGCAGATTCGTAACGGAAACTGGAAAAGCAGTATGGATGGAATCGATGAGGAAGAACCGGATGATGAGGAAAACCCCGATGCAGTATCGGAGCTTATTTTAAATCTGGACGATTCGTCCACGTTGTCGGACTATCATTTGAGTGTTACCCTGACTTATAGTCTGAACGCGGCTGATGATGAAGAAGGCGATGGCGGAGAAGATGAAGATGATCAGGACGATTCTTTGTCGGGGAATGATGCAGATTCCGGTAATCAACAGAATGGAAAACAAAATAATCAACAAAACAACCGGCAAAATGAGGGAAATCAAAATGGATCCGGAGAGGGAACGGATCCGAATGATGCAGTTGCAACTTACACAGTAAATGCCCTGATTACATGTATGAGAGGGGACGGCAACGACCGGGATACCCAGTATTATGTGTTGGAAACATCATACCCTGCCGTTTCCTTCAAATAATGAAGCTGCTTGTAGAATTCAAGTGATGCTGAAAATGTATTTTGAATATAAAATAAGCATTTAGTAGCAAAAGATGAAAAACAGTAAGAGATAAAAAAGAAATAAAAGATGAAAAAGCAGTAAGAGTTGAAGAATCAGTAAGAGATGAAAAAGATGGAAAAGAAACAAAGATTATTTCATTTTAACAATCGAATACATAATAAACAGAAAACAGCCTGTTCATTTTTTAGAAACAGCAATCATGGAATGACCATGGTTGAGGTTTTGATGGGATTTGTCATTCTGGCCCTTTTGCTTGGCATGTTCAGCGGAATTATTGTTACGGCATCCAATATGTACTATAATTCCGTGGACTTAAAACGGGCGCACGAGTCACTGCAGGGAGCTGTCTATTCGGAGAGTATTACAAGCTCTCTTTCGCCGGAAGGAGTTACATTAAATCTCGTACCGGCAGAAGGAATGCCCCAGGAATCGATACCGATTGCTTTTTCAAAAACAAAGCTGTATAAGCTTTCGTCTTCTGCGGTTTTAAGCGCAGAAGATGCAGAAAGTCTGGATGTTGATATCTATTTTTTTAAGACGGATCCGCCGTCCGGAGGGGATTAAGTGCGATTCCTACATACAGTCTGTGAGTTGAATAGTAATATTTCATAGAAACACAATTGTAAAAAGAAGAAAATAACTGAGAAGTTGCGAAGTAAAAGGTTTGAGAAATCATGAAGAAAGCACAGAGGTCAAAGAGGTATAAAAAACTGAATAATGCAGGTATGACGCTGACGGAAATGATTGTGACTTTTGCACTGTTGGCTCTCTTTATGGTTGCTGCAACGAGGGTAATCAGTTATATTATCGGTATTTATTATGCGGCAAGCGGTAATTCCTACGGCTTGCAGGTTTCGAATATGATTTCCAATAAAATTGTGGGACAGATTGAAGGTGCACTGCCGGCCGTTGATCCACAGGTTTCAGATGATGGCAGTGGAATTGATACGATTAGTTTTATGGACGGGACCGGAAGTAAAATCACCATAGGTGCCACCCCGCAGATGAATGCGGATGGCAGTATGGGAAAAACATATATGAATATTCATTATGATGAAGTGACGGAAGGCTCCATAAAATACGATGCGGTGGACTGGAAATTTGATTCGAAAGCATATTTGGGATATAGTGTCAGTGGATTGAAATTTGAAAGTCCCGGTAGCGGATATCCGGAAAATGTCCTAAAGATGACACTAGTCTTAAACAGTGAGCGCTATGGCGATTATACATCGACGTATTATATTAAATGCGTGAATGTAGAAAAGATTCTATTTTAGAATGCGGAGGCAGACGGTATGCTGTTAGCAACGAGCATTGTACCCGGAATTGTACTTAAGGTACTGATATGCATCATTATATTTTTCATTGGAATCACGGTTTTTTCCTTTCTGAATGTGGTAAGTGAAAGAATGATCAAAGAAGGAAGTGAAAAAATCTATGAAGGAAGAAGTAAATGTCCGCATTGTGGACATAGCTTTAAAATATCCGAATCCATACCGATTTTTTCATGGCTATATAATAGGAGGAAATGTCCATACTGCTTTGAAAGGATTTCTATGCGAGGAACTTTGGTAGAATGTCTGGGCGGAGTATTGGCGATTGGCATTGTTGTTCATTACGGAATCGGATTTGATTCCCTTACGTTGTTTTTAGTAGCAGCCGTTTTAGCGGTTATAACTCTGATTGATATGGATACACAGATAATCCCACCTGTTTTGAATGTATTATTAGGAGGGCTGGGGCTTATCTCCATTTTTACATTTCCCGGACCATCCGTCATGGAACGTCTGATTGGTTTTTTCTGTATCAGTGTACCGATGTTTCTGATTGTCTTACTGATACCGGATGGTTTTGGAGGAGGAGATATCAAGATGATGGCAGCCTCCGGAATTTTTCTTGGCTGGAAAGGAAATGTTGCCGCTTTTTTAATCGGTCTGTTAATCGGAGGAGCTTACGGAGCATGGCTTTTACTTTCTAAAAAGAAGGGACGAAAAGAACATTTTGCTTTTGGACCGTGTCTTAGCATCGGCATCTTTGTCTCTGCCTATGGCGGATTTGGAGCTTTTGTTGTAAATCAGTATCTGTACATGATTCAGACAATTCTGACGGGATAAAGCATATGACTATCTGAAAGAAAATAGCCCGGTAAGATGATTTCGAATGTTTTTTAGGATTGCGGCCGCACGGAGTGCAAAGCAAAAGAGGAATTACATATGGAAGCAATGCAGGAAAAAGAATTCAAAAAAATAAGGCGAAATAAAATCCGGAATATGATAGTGATTTTTATGTTGCTATTCATTCTCGGTACAATCGCTTTTTCATATTTTCATATTACGACACAGGGGAGACTTGTTTTACGGGAAGGGAAAAATGTTAAGCTGGCATTGGATATGCTGGATGTAGAGTATTATGGAAAACAAAAATCGGTGTACGAATCTGAAAAGAGAAACGGACTGGCGGATGGCGTCAAAAAAAGAGTGTATGATATCGTGAATCAAACCGGGGAATTTGAGATTTTGTCATATGATAAAAAAGAACACACCATTTTGTGTATGGTTTATGAAAAAGAGCATTACAGAGTGGTATATCAATGTGATGAAGACGGCAATGACCAATGGAAGGTAGATTATCTGATTACCATTTTTGATTACGTGGATGAGAAATAATACTTACAACTCATACGAAGGAGGAAAATTCGTGACTTACTATAAATATAGAGCGCAGGATGCCGATGGAAAACATGTTTCCGGTGTTGTTATGGCGAGAGATGAGCAGGATCTGCATGAAAAATTAAAGGCAGATAATAAACTCTTAATCAGTGCCAAAGTGCAAAATAATGCTAAAAAACTAAAACGAATTAAGTCCAATGCTTTATCGGAATTTGCACGAAATATCAGTGAACTGCTTGGATCGGGTGTCACTTTGGTGAGAGCTCTGAAAATAATTTCGGAGGATGAGTCTTTAAAATCCAAGGACAGAGAAGTTTATGCAGCAATCTTAAAACAGGTAAGGGCCGGAACTGCTTTTTCGGAAGCATTAGAAGACCAGGGAGATTTCTTTCCACCACTGTTTGTCAATATGATTAAAAGTGCGGAAACGACCGGTGATTTGGATACGGTTGCTGCACAGCTTTCCCAGCATTATGATAAAGAGTATCGCTTAAATCAGAAGGTTAAAAGTTCCATGACCTATCCTAAGATTTTATGTGTCTTAATTATTGTGGTTGTTGCTGTTATTATGGGCTTTGTTATTCCGCAGTTTCAGGATTTGTTTGCCCAGATGGATACACTGCCGACGGCAACTGCGGTTTTGCTTTCTATCAGCAATTTTGTGAAAAACAGATGGTATATATTGATTGTGGCAGCAGCGGTCATTTATCTTGCGCTGAAATTGTTTTTTGCCATTCCTAAAATCCGATTATACAAAGATAAGGCAGAACTATACTTGCCGTTAATTGGGAAACTTCGAAAGATTATTTATACGGCAAGATTTGCAAGAACGCTTGCCAGTCTGTATTCTTCTGGTATTTCGATCATGAATTGTCTGCAGATTGCCAAGACGACGATTGGTAATACCTATATTGAAAATCAGTTTGATCAGGTAGTTGCCGATGTGAGAAACGGAAGCAATTTGAGTGAGGCAATCGGAAAAGTAGACGGCTTTACCAAAAAACTGACTTCTTCTATAATGGTAGGCGAAGAGACCGGAACGCTTGACCATATGCTGGTATCGGTAGCCAATCAGATGGAATTCGATTCGGATATGGCATTAAACAAGCTGGTTTCTTATTTAGAGCCGGTCATGATTGTAGTCATGGCGGTTGTTGTTGGTTTTATCATGATTGCGGTTATCCAGCCAATTTATGGTTCCTACGAGTCCATTATGAACTCTTATTAAAAGTAATAACCCTTTTACAATTTATAAAGATACCCCGAATACATGGTGTTCTGGGTAGAAAGGAGAAGGTGGCAGATGATCTGCTACTAAAAATCGTATATGAACACAGTAATATATCTGTCCAACCAGCAGATTCAGGTGGTTATTGGAAGTCCCGGCGAACGGAAAGTTGTGATTGAGAAAAGTTATACCGTAGAAGCACCGGAAGGAAGTATTATCAACGGTATGATTATGGAACAGGATCTGTTTGTTGAATTCATGAAAGAATTTTGGGCAGCCAATAAGCTGCCAATAAAGGACGTCATTTTAGTCTTAAACAGTAGTAAATTTGTTGGAAAAATGATTGAAATGCCGGAAATGAATGCAAAAAAGACGCATGATTTTATTTTCCGTGAATTTGCTGATATCAGTCGTAGTGATAACTGTTTGTTTAGTTACCTTAATTTATCTGCTCAAAAGAGTAAGGTAAAAAAGGTCTATGCCGAAAGTATTGAAACGGATTTTATCAAGGATTATCTGGATATTTTTCAGGAAATTGGAATCCATTTAAAAAGTATTGTTTCAGGAGAAAGCAGTCTGATTGGATTGACACAGATGACGTTGGGAAAGAAGTGCCGGACGTTTTCACTGCTTGTTGCGGAAGGTAGTATTTTAACGACAATCCTTTGGATTAATGGAAACTTTTATTATTTAAATAGTACGCGAAGTTTTCATGAACTGGATTCTGAGGAATATGCTGTGGATATGGCAAGATCTGTCAGTCAGCTGATTCAGTTTATGCAGGCACACCAGATTGAAGAAAAATTGGAGTGTGTTGTTGTTGCGGGAATTGAGCGATCAAATCTGCAGATGTATGAAAAAGCAGCGTTACAGATGGAAATTGCAACACCGTTTCAGTTATTTGAATCGCCTGCTTTAATCGCATCAGGAATTGCGGATGTTCAGAAGTGTTTAAGACCTGCAAGTGGTTTGGTTACCGGTGATAAAAACGTTGATCTTTTAAAGCAGTATGCATCGGAAGCAAAGAAAAAGAAATCAGAAAAAGAGAAGCTGGGAATAAACGTGCTTCCCATTGCCATCTCAGCAGCTGTTATGATTCTTTTATTTGCAATTACTTTTACTATTTTATTGATTCGGAAAACGGAATTGAAACAGTTAGAAGATTATAATAATAGCCCCGAGGTAATTACCGGTGTTGCGGAATTTGATATGATGAAAGTTCGAAACGACTATCTGAATGCTCAATATCAAGCTATAAAAAATATCGATGAAAATCTTCAGACTTATCCGGTCTGCGATAGTAATATTATGGAGAAGATTGAAGATTGTGCCAGAGGCTATGCTTCTGTATCGTTTGATGCTTTTGACGCACAACAGGGAACGATTCAGATGACCGCTTCTTCGGATACGGTTGATAATATTAATTGTTTTATTGCAGAATTAAATCAACAGGATATTTTTAATAAAGTTGATTATACCGGATATGCATTTAATGAGACAACACAAAACTGGGATATTCATGTTACCTGTACATTGGCAGAATCAGCAGGAAGATAGGGGGGAGAAGCAATGCAGATGCAAATGACGGAAAAGGATAAAAAGCTAATTGTTTTTCTGGCCATCTTTGTTATTTTGGTAGCAGGAGGATATTGGGGCATTTATCCGGTTGTTTCCAATATTTTTTCTATTCAGGAACAGATTGAAGATGAACAGGTTCTTATGGATGAGAACATATTAAAAGTAGCTCAAGCGCCTTTATATTCAGCAGATAATGATCAGATTGAGGCTGATATGGCTACGTTAAAGGAAAGCTTTTTCCCTGTTATGAGTAGTGCGCAGGTAGACAAATATATGACCGGACTGATTTTGGATTATCAGTTATATGCATATGATTTGAGTATCAACATGCCGCAGGAAGAGGCAAAAAACGAACCGTATCAATTTTCAGAAAAAGCGCTGACAGAGGAAACGGAAGAGTATTCGGATACGCAGGAAGATACTGTGGAGGATGTTGAGAAAGAAGATTCTATGAGTGAGATGCTTGTTTTTGATGAAGACGTTACAACAGGAATATATGAAGTAGGAGTGACCATTCGAGTGGGAGGAGATAAGGCAAATATTCAAAGAATGATTGACGATTTGTCTTTATCGGAACAAAAACTGCATCTTCTTAGTTATAATTGGGATGAAGAAAACAGTATATCTTTTGCAGAAGATGGAACCTATGAGGTGAGTACGGATTGTACTGTGACAATGAGTATGAATCTCTATATGTGTGAGGAATAGCTATGGATAATAAAAGTAATAAAAATATTCGTATTGGTGAAGTATTAAAGGAACTGGGTTATGTTACGGATGAGCAGATTACTGAGGCCGTCGCCCATCAAAAAGAGCATAAGGGACTTCGACTTGGCGGTGCTTTGATTGAAAAGGGCTTTATTACGGAAAAGCAGATGTTAGAAGCCCTGGCTAACCGTTTGAATTATGACTATGTCAATATTTCGGATATTAATATTGATGTAAAAGCGGTTGAGTTGATTCCAAGGGTATTAGCTGAAAAATACTGCATGATGGGATATAAAGTCGTAGATGGCGTATTGTGGCTTTTGGTAAACGACCCGTTAAACTTTTATGGAATAGAGGATATCAGACAGGTTGTCGGAATGGAATTGCAGATTGTTCTTTGTGAACAGGTTCCTCTCGAGAAATCGATTCAGTATTACTATTCCGAGGTATCGGCAAGACTGGCAGCTCAGAAAGCATCCGCAAGCAGTACACAGACAGCAGAAACAGTCGAAATCAGTATTGAAGAAGGCGACGATGATACGCCGATTATCAACCTGTTTAACAGCATCTTAATCAGGGCATACAATTCCAATGCTTCTGATATTCATATTGAGCCTTTTGAAACACAGACCAGTGTCCGGATGCGTTTAGATGGTGTCATCACGGATTTTATGACCCTGCAGAAAAATATTCATAATTCTTTAATTGCCAGAATTAAGATTTTGGGGGATTTGGATATTGCAGAGCGCAGAATCCCACAGGATGGACATTTCCGCATCAATATTGAGGGTGTTAACCTGAATGTCCGTGTATCTTTGATACCGACCGTGTTTGGTGAAAAGGCGGTTTTACGTCTGCTTGCTTCGGCATCCAATATTGACCATATGACAACGTTTGGTATGACACAAAAGAATTACGAATTAGTCAGCAGGATGTTACAGTCGCCGAACGGTATCATTTATATGACAGGACCTACCGGTTCCGGTAAATCCACAACGCTGTATATGATTTTAGAGGAACTGGCAAAGCGAAATGTCAATATCTCAACCATTGAAGATCCGGTTGAAAAGAATGTTGCAAAGCTCAATCAGATGCAGGTTAATAATGTCGCAGGGCTAACGTTTGAGGTAGGACTTCGGGCACTTTTAAGGCAGGACCCGGATATTATCATGGTAGGTGAAACGCGTGACGCAGAAACCGCATCCATTTCGGTAAGAGCCGCTATCACCGGTCACTTGGTATTGTCTACCTTACATACCAACGATGCAGCATCTTCTGTTGTACGTTTGGTCGATATGGGTATTGAACCTTATATGATTGCAAGTTCCCTTGTCGGAATTGTGGCACAGCGTCTGGTCCGTAAGGTATGCCCTATGTGTGGAGCATGGGAGCCGATGACGGAAGAAGAAGCGCAGATTGCCGGTGTGCATTTTCCGCAGGTGAAACATGCTAAGGGCTGCAGACATTGTAATAATACCGGTTACAAGGGTCGAGTTTCCGTACATGAAATTTTGATGGTTGACAAGTCTGTCCGTGAAATGATTACAAAAGGAGCATCTGTTGAAGAAATCAAACAATATGCAATCAATTATCAGGGCATGAGTACTTTAAAACAGAGCGCCCTAAAACTGGTTGAGGACGGTACAACTACTGTGGAAGAATTGTTAAGAGTATCTTATTATGAATAAGAAGAAGCTGTTCCATGTATTCCATACGAATCAAGGTTCTAGACAGAGAAAAAAGGATACAAATCAGATATTTAGAAACGTTTGAAAATTATATGATAAATAAAAGAAAAAAGAAAGAAAATTTTAAAAAGTATCATTTACAAGACGAAAAATGTCGATATAATTAATAGTAAGTGAGAGAAATATAATTACTTAAGGAGGATAAGAAAATGATGAAAAGATTGAAAAAAGGAGACAATAAAGGTTTTACATTGGTTGAGTTGATTGTTGTATTGGTTATTCTTGCTATTTTAGCAGCAATTTTAGTACCTGCACTGTTAGGTTACATTGATCGTGCCAAGGGTCAGCAGATTGTTTTAAATGCAAGAAGCTGTTATACTGCAACCCAGGCAGAGATGTCAAGTATGTATGCTAAAAGTCAGGCCGTTAGTGATATCGTAAATGCTCCTCATCCCCAGACAATTTTAGATACAGCAGATGTTGATGATGTTTGTACCGGTTTAAAAGTCGGAGTTAAATCTACAGATGCATCTGTTAAGACTAACCATGCAAATTATAAAGTGGCATATGTTGAATACACAGAAAATGGCCAGACAATTTATTTTGATGGAGCTTCATGGGTAGAAACTGCACCGTCTACTTCAGGTATTATTACATATAAAATTAAATAATAATCCGGTTGTCATTTCGGATTAATGACATATTTACGGCTTGTAAACAATATTGAAGACTCTGTATTCTGAAAGGAATACAGAGTTTTTTAAATGCCCTTTATCTGGTCTCTGTTAAGGCATCGTTAAGAAAAGTGAGGGAAAGGTTAAAGCAGGGTTAAGAAAACTGAAAATGGATAGTTTTTTGTAAAAGTATATGGTACCATGCAAATCAATCAAGACAGGATGGAGGCCATAAACATGTCAAATATACTGACCATTGTAATGCTTGTAATCATGGGGATAGTTGGCGGCTTATCTTCAATTGTATTGGTGTTAAGCTTTCCGGTAGTCCTTATCTGGAAAATTTATCGGAAAATCAGATATGGATACTCCCTATATGATTAAAAAAGACTCCGGTTTTCTTTCCGGAGTTTTTTATATGAAGTCGACGTGATATAATGATGAAGATATTATAAGGCAGAAATCGTTTTGTTTGTAAGATATGGAAAGAAAAGCAACAGATGAAACGAGTAGAGGAGAAAAATACATATGCATAACAAAAAGATATTATGGCAGAAAGTAGCAGGGAACTGTCTGATTACGGCAGGAATACTTGGAATCGCATCCGGCATTTGTTTTTTGTTGCAGCAGGTTGTATCAACTGATAATCATGTTCCTCTGATTTTTGTTTTAGCAGTTTTATTTATTTCCAGATTTACCAAGGGTTATGTTTATGGGATTGTTGCATCCGTTTTAGCTGTGTTTGGCGTAAATTTTGTGTTTACGCAGCCCTATTTTAAGTTGGATTTTACACTGACGGGATATCCTCTGACCTTTCTTGCCATGCTTGCAGTTGCCATCTGTGTCAGTGCCCTGACAACGCAGATTAAACAACAGGAACAGATTCGTCTGGAAATTGAGAAAGAGAAAATGAGAGGGAATCTGCTCCGGGCAGTTTCTCATGATATCAGAACTCCGCTTACTTCCATCGTGGGCTCTGCATCTGCCGTACTGGATAATTACAATATTCTAACGGATGATAAGAAGATGGAATTAACCAGGGATATCCGGAATGAGGCACAATGGCTGATCCGAATCGTGGAAAATCTGCTTTCGGTAACCAGGATTCATCAGGATGGCGCTAGTATTACGACCAATTTGGAAGTTGTGGAAGAGATTGTTGGAAGTGCTGTACAGAAATTTGGAAAACGCTTTCCGGATGTCCGTATTTTAGTCCATGTGCCGGATGAAGTGCTGCTTGTTCCCATGGATGCCATTCTAATCGAGCAGGTATTGGTCAATCTTATGGAAAACTCTGTTATCCATGGGAAAAAGACCAGTGGGATTGAAATAACGATTGTCAGAGAGGATAACGAAGTACGCTTTACGATAGAAGATGATGGTGTCGGAATTGATGCAGATATCCTTCCGGTGATATTTGAAGGCAGTCTGCACCAGAGCGAGAATGAAAAGCTGGATGGCGGACGTAATATGGGCATTGGTTTGTCTGTCTGCATGAGCATCATTAAAGCACATAAGGGAAATATGTGGGCAGAAAACAGAAACGAAGGCGGTGCAAGGATGTCATTTTCGCTTCCGCTACAAAAAGCTTGAGATGGGAGAGATTTCATGGAAATCAAAGACAGAATTTTGGTAATAGAAGATGATAAGAGTATCAGAAATTTTTTGCGGGCCATACTGGAAGCAAATAATTATGATGTTATAATGGCAAATACCGGATCCGAGGCGTACAGTCTGATTACTTCACAGTGTCCGGATTTGATTATTCTGGATCTGGGCCTGCCGGATATGGATGGTATGAATTTGTTAAAAAGCGTCAGAGAATGGTCCGGTCTGCCAATTGTTGTGGTTTCGGCAAGAAGTCATGAGAAGGATAAGGTAACCGCACTGGATATGGGCGCCGATGATTATATTACGAAGCCGTTTGGCACTTCGGAGCTTCTTGCAAGAATTCGGACGGCAATCCGGCATACGCGTACGGTTGCAACCACGCCCGGACTTGGACAAAGCGGAACCTTTGTCTCCGGCAGTTTTGTCATAGATTATGATAAACACAGGGTGTTTGTGGATGGAAATGATGCAGGGCTTACACAGAATGAATTTAAAATCGTAGCCCTTTTAGGGAAATATGCCGGAAGAGTTCTGACCTATGATTATATCATGAAAGAAATCTGGGGGCCGAACATGACTAATGACAATCAAATTCTGCGTGTTAACATGGCGAATATCCGACGCAAGATTGAAAAAAATCCCGCGACTCCGGAATACATTTTTACAGAAACCGGTGTGGGATATCGTATGATTGAAGCAGATTCCTGTTAAGATTTTGTTAAGGAAAACATAAGGCGGTGGATTCTGAACTTATTTTTCCGTATACTGGAAGTAATAAAAGGGAGTAGTTGACAGACCGGTTTTTATTGTATCCGGGATGTTTGCGAAGCCGTCAGTACGATTGCATCCATGCAATCCGGTTCGTAACTAAGCAGCGAGACTTTTGTTGTAATTTTTTAATTGCAGCAGAGTCTCGCTTTTTTTGACCTCTGCTGCAGGAAATGGAGGGAAAATATGGAAATTGTATTACAATGTTTTTTACTGGCATTGGGTTTTCTTATGCTGGTAAAAGGTGCTGACTGGTTTGTGGATGGTGCTGCAGGAATTGCAGATCGCTTTGGTGTACCGCAGCTTATCATCGGTCTTACGATTGTTGCTATGGGAACCAGTGCGCCGGAGGCGGCAGTCAGTATTACTGCGGGACTAAAGAACAATGCGGGAATTACGATAGGGAATATTGTGGGAAGTAATATTCTGAATATTTTAATCATTTTGGGAATTACCTCTCTGATTGTTGCGGTAGCTGTTGCTAACTCAACCATTCGCTATGAAATCCCTTTTATGCTGTTTATCACCGTATTGCTGATGGGGATGGGATATACCGGGCAGAAAATCAGCTTTTGGGAAGGAATTGTGCTGTGGATCGTATTTCTTTTCTATTTGGGTTATCTGTTTGTGATGGCAAAAAAGAAACAGGAAGATCAATCGCAGGAATATCAAAAACTACCCATATGGAAACTGTTGCTCGCTGTTTTGGTCGGTCTTGTTGCCGTGGTATGGGGCTCTGATATTACCGTAGATGCCGCGACGGCTTTGGCAAAGGGCTTTGGATTAAGTGAAAGGTTTATCGGTCTTACGATTGTTGCACTGGGAACATCTTTGCCGGAGCTTGTAACTTCGGTTTCAGCGGCCATAAAAGGAAAAGCGGATATTGCAATCGGAAATATTGTAGGAAGCAATATTTTTAATATTTTGTTTGTTGTAGGAACAACGGCTTTGATTATACCGGTTGTGTTTGAACCTAAATTCCTGATTGATACTTTCATTGCATTTGGCGCAGGACTGGTACTGTTACTTTGTGTTGCCCGAAGAAAAAAACTGGTGAGAATGCATGGTGTGATCATGTTAATCGGTTATATCGCATATTTTATATACTTGGTGATGTAAAAGTTGCAGAACAAGATGAAAGGAGAAGCAATGTCATGGAAATTGGAATGATACTTGTGGCAACAGTAATTATACTGTGTATACTTGCGGAGAAATTTTCTGGTAAATTCGGAATGCCGGCATTGCTTCTTTTCATGATGATCGGAATGTTTTTCGGAAGTGACGGCTTTGTAAAAATTCCCTTTGATAACTACGATATGGCAGAAAAGTTTTGTACCGTTTCGTTATGTTTTATTATGTTTTATGGTGGATTTAATACCAAATTTAAAACGGCAAAACCGGTTGCCTTAAAGGCGGTATTGTTATCGACGGTGGGTGTTGTGATTACGGCACTTGTTACGGCTCTGCTTTGTGTTTTTGTTTTGAAATACAGTTGGCAGGAAGGCATTTTGATTGGTGCGGTTTTATCATCTACCGATGCCGCCAGTGTATTTGCCATTTTACGAAGAAAAAAATTGAATTTGAAAGATGGAACGGCTTCTTTATTGGAAATAGAAAGCGGAAGCAACGATCCGGTTGCTTTTATGCTGACGGTTTTGGGAATTGGGATGTTGACGGGTGGAGCGGATATCAATGCTTTTAGCCTGATTATAAAGCAACTCTTATTTGGTATTTCTATCGGTGTGTTCATGGCTCTTCTGGTTATCTATACGCTGCAAAAGACAAGGATTGTTTCGGACGGACTGGATACCATTTATATGATTGGTATGCTCCTATGTTGCTTTGCTGTTTCGCAGATTTTGGGAGGAAATGCTTTTTTAAGTGTTTATCTGATGGGAATTATTGTTGGAAACAGCAGGATTCGAAATAAGATGATTCTGGTGTCCTTTTTTGATGGATTGACCGGTCTGGCACAGATTTTTATTTTCTTTTTACTGGGGCTGTTAGCTTTTCCGCATCGGTTTGCGGATATTTTGCTTCCGGCGTTTATCATTATGCTGATTTTAACCTTTGTTGCACGTCCGGTAGCTGTTTTTCTGATTTTAAAGCCGTTTAGATGCAGTGTCAGTCAGTGCCTTCTGGTTTCATGGGCAGGACTTCGGGGAGCAGCATCCATTGTTTTTTCCATTATGGTAATTGCAAACGGTGTTGATTTATCTTACGATCTGTTTCACATTGTTTTTCTGGTATCGTTGTTTTCCGTGGCCATGCAGGGAACACTTCTTCCTCTTGCGGCTAAGAAACTTCATATGACAGATGATAATGCGGATGTCAGAAAAACCTTCAACGATTATCAGGAGGAGTCTGCCATTACGATGATGCGTATGTATATTCCGAAAGGACATGAATGGGAGAACCGGATGATCAAAGAGGTGTGCATGCCGACAGGCTCTTTGGCTTTAATGATAAAACGTGGAAAAGAAACTTTGATTCCGAAGGGGGATACAAAAATTCTGGCAAAAGACCAGTTGATTTTAAGTGTTCCGTCGTATGAACCGGAGGAACAGGAAAAGCTTACAGAAATCCGGATTGAAAAAGAGCATGCCTGGTGCAATAAGAGGATAGAGGAACTGCATTTGACAAATCATACGTTGATTGCATTGATTATTAGGAAGGAGCAAAATCTGATTCCGGATGGGAAAACCGTTATTTTAGAAGGTGATATTGTCGTGACCTATGAAGAGGAAGGAACGTAAAATTCGATAGGTGATTTGATACAGATTTACTTTTTTGCAAAAGCGATAGAAGAATTTAAAACACCGGCCTTTAATAAGAAAGAATAATTTGGAAAAAATGGTTTATAATGATACCGTAGCTCAATTTTGGCGGATTTCGAATGTTTTTAGGATCAAAATATCTTTTGTTCCAATATTCATAGATAAAAATAACAGATATAAAAGAAGGCAGAGTGAGTAAGATGTTAGCAGGAACATTCTTAGGTGAGGCAGAAAAATTACAGGATACTTTGATCGCTAATCGAAGGTATTTGCATCAAAATCCTGGGATCGGTTTTGACATTGAAGATACCAAATCTTATGTCAAGAAACAGCTTACTGATATGGGATATGAGCCAATGGACTGTGGAAGGGCAGGCATTATTGCGTTAGCAGGAGGAAAAAAAGAAGGAAAAACCTTTTTAGTCAGAGCAGATATGGACGGTCTGCCAATCAAAGAAGAGGCGGATGTTTCCTTTGCTTCATCGAATGGATGTATGCATGCCTGTGGTCACGATATGCATACTGCCATGTTACTTGGTGCTGCGAGATTGTTAAAAGCACATGAGGATGAAATAGAAGGTGCGGTTAAACTGATGTTCCAGCCTGCAGAGGAAATATTTGAAGGTTCCATTGATATGATAAAAGACGGATTGCTTCAGAAACCTGATGTGGATGCTGCACTTATGATACATGTTATGGCCGGAATGCCGCTTCCTGCCGGAAACGTTGTGGTTTCCGCACCCGGTGTCAGTGCTCCGGCTGCCGATTATTTTGAAATCAAGGTTAAAGGAAAAGGCTGTCATGGCTCCATGCCCAATACGGGTATCGATCCTTTAAATGTTGCTGCCCATATCCTGATTGCAGTACAGGAGATTCATGCAAGAGAACTGGCGCTGGGAGAGCGTGCAGTTTTAACGTTTGGAACCATACATGCCGGAAATGCTGCAAATGTGATACCGGATTCGGTTGTTATGGGTGGAAGTATACGTACCTTTGATGATGAGAACCGTGCATATGTAAAAAAGCGATTGGTTGAAATCGCTAAGGGAGTGGCAAATACATTTCGTGCAGAGGCAGATGTCGAATTTGGAAGCGGATGTCCGACCCTGCTCAATGATAAAGATTTGGCGGAATCTACATTTGCTTATGCCAAAGAGCTTCTGGGCAAAAAGAATGCACAAAGTGTTGAGCAACTGAATCAAAACGGAAATCAGGGAGGCTTAAAAACGGCAGGCAGTGAAGATTTTGCCCATGTTTCTCATCAGGTGCCATCCATCATGATTGCATTAGCCGCAGGCGAGCCGGATAAGGGATATCAGTATCCGCAGCATCATCCGATGGTAAAATTTGATGAAAAGGCATTGATAAACGGTTGTGCTATCTATGCATATGTAGCGATGCGCTGGTTAAAAGAACATAAATAGAATGATTAGCCAGTCGCCCTTACAGAAATAGATATCTTTGCCGCTTCATACTTCGGTTTCCGGCATTTCTAAGCGGCATGCTCACAAAGTATATATTAAATACCCGGTTTCAAAACTCAGACTTCGTCTTCAGACAGTTGAAACCGGGTATTATTTTTGTTCGCTTATGCCGCTAAGAAATGCCAGGAAACCTCGCCAAATTCCACGGGCAAAGATATCTATTTCTGTTAGAGCGACCACCATCCACAAATAAAATTTACATTCCTTTTACTTTGCCCTGGTAGTGGATTTTACATGAAGTGATTACGATGGAAAAGTAAACAAAAGCGCTTAGTTCAACGAAAGGATGCAGAAAACTATTATATGACTGCATCACGAAAGAAAGAAGAGAGGATTATCATTATGAAGAAAAAATTATTAGCAGTTTTATGTGCAACCGGTCTTTTGACCGCAGCTTTGACAGGATGTGGAAACAATGAGACACAGACAACAGGAACAACAGAGCAGACAGAAACAACAGTAGTTGAAACTCAGGAAACAGAAGAAGATACACAGGCAACGGAAGAAACAGAGACTGAGGATGCAGCAAACCTTAGCGGAACAATTTCGCTTGCAGGATCTACTTCCATGGAGAAACTTTGTGAGGCTATGTCAGAAAGCTTTATGGAAAAATATCCCGGAATTACCGTTACTGTAGAATATACAGGTTCCGGTGCCGGACTTGAATCTCTTGCTTCAGGCAGTGTTGATATCGGTAACTCATCCAGACATTTAAAAGATGAAGAGCTTTCCGGCGGAGCCGTTGAAAACGTTGTAGCTATCGATGGTATTGCCGTAATTGAAGATAAAGAAAATACTGTTACAGATATTTCAGCAGAAGATCTTGCAAAAATTTATACCGGCGAGATTTCAAACTGGAGCGAGCTCGGCGGAAAAGATGAAGCCATTGTTGTAATTGGACGTGAAGCAGGTTCCGGAACAAGAGATGCTTTTGAAGAATTGTTGGAAGTAGCTGATAACTGCGCTTATGCACAGGAGTTAGATTCAACAGGTGCTGTATTAGCAAAAGTAGCTTCCACACCCGGCGCCATTGGTTATGTTTCACTGGATGTTGTAGATGATAGTGTCATCGCTATCTCTATCGACGGTATAGAGCCTACAGAAGAAAAAATTCTTGCAGGAAACTATCTGCTTTCCAGACCTTTTGTTATGGCTACCAACGGAGAAATTTCTGCTCAGAACGATTTAGTAAAAACATGGTTTGATTATATTAAATCTGAAAACGGAAAAGCTGTTATTTCACAGGTTGGACTGATTATTCCGGAATAAGGAGCAGAATATGAAAAAAAAGGCAATAATTGAAAAAACAGCCAAAATCATTTTTATGATATGTGCCGTGATTGCAATCTTTGCCGTGTGTTCCATAACCCTATATATGTTTATGAAAGGAGCTCCAACTTTTCAAAAAGTTGGAGTTTCTGAACTGTTATTTGGAACAAAATGGGCGCCTACGGCAAAAGAACCCTCATACGGTATTTTATATATTATCTTATCTTCGGTTGTCGGAACATTTGCATCCGTACTGATCGGAGTGCCGATTGGACTGCTTACCGCAGTTTTTTTGTCGGAGATTGCAGGAAAACATCTTGGAAGTGTAGTAAGAGGAGCGGTAGAACTTTTAGCAGCCATACCTTCTGTTATTTACGGATTGATTGGTATGATGGTCTTAAACCCGTGGATGTATCAATTGGAAAAGTCCGTTTTTGGAAGTAATTCATCTCATAAGTTTACCGGTGGTGCCAATATGCTTTCTGCCATTATTGTGCTGGCAATTATGATTTTGCCAACAGTAATCAGTGTCAGTACCTCTTCCTTAAAAGCAGTGCCCGACAATTTGCGTTCGGCTTCACTGGCTCTGGGCGCAACGAAGATGCAGACCATCTTTCAGGTTGTCATACCGGCTGCAAAATCCGGAATACTGACAGGTGTGGTTTTGGGAATCGGAAGAGCTTTGGGAGAAGCTATGGCAATCAATATGGTTGCAGGTGGAGCCGTAAATATTCCTCTGCCGTTTAATTCCGTAAGAACCTTAACGACACAGATTGTAAGTGAGATGGGATATGCACAGGGATTACATAGACAGGTTCTGTTTTCTGTCGGTCTGGTACTGTATATCTTTATTATGATTGTAAACTTTATTCTTTTAAAAGCACGTAAGAAAGGGGTGGGGGAATAATGACAAAGAGCAGGCAGATAAAAGACCGCCTCACCGCTTTTTTCATTTACTTATGTTCCGCATTTTCGGTTTGTCTTTTGGTAGGAATCATTTGTTATGTTTTCATAAAAGGCTTTAAAACCGTGAACTGGACTTTTTTGACATCGGTTACCAGTGTGCTGAAAGGTACGGTGGGAATCGCCGGAAACATCGTCAACACTCTGATCATTATTTTTATTACTATGATCATTGCAACACCGATTGGAATCGGTTCTGCCATTTTCTTAAATGAATACGCAAAGCCGGGTAAGCTTGTGACAACGATTGAATATGCGACAGAGACTTTATCAGGAATTCCGTCTATTATCTTTGGTTTGTTCGGTATGATGTTTTTTGGTGAAAAACTGGGGCTTGGTTACTCTATCCTAACCGGATCTCTGACATTGATTTTAATGGTTTTACCTTTAATTACCAGAAATACTCAGGAAGCATTAAAAACAGTTCCGAATTCATATAGAAGCGGCGCTATCAGTCTTGGGTCCGGAAAGTGGCATATGATTCGGACCATCTTAATCCCTTCCGCAATGCCCGGCATTATTACAGGTGTCATTTTGGCCGTCGGCAGAATTGTGGGAGAATCGGCAGCACTTCTTTTTACAGCGGGCAGTGCCAAGCTTTTACCAAAAGGGATCGAAGGACTTTTACAAAAGCCGATGCAGTCCGGAGGAACGTTGACTATACAGATGTATCTGTCAGCGACCAGTGAAGGCGATTTTGATACTGCATTCGGAATTGCAGTGGTTCTTTTGATTATTGTACTAATCATCAATCTTTCCACAAAGGTATTAACCGGACATTTTGATGTGAGCAGAAAGGATTAGAAGGAATGGATAAGACAAAAATACATGTGCAGGATCTTAACTTATATTATGGTGAAAATCATGCGCTAAAAGGTGTGAATATGGACATACAGGAAAAAGCCATTACGGCTTTTATCGGTCCGTCCGGATGCGGAAAATCCACATTCTTAAAAACATTAAACAGAATGAATGATTTAGTGGACAATGTAAGAATTACCGGAACTGTGGAAATCGACGGTGAAGATATTTATAAAAAAGGAATCGATACAACGATTTTAAGGAAAAAAATCGGAATGGTATTTCAGCAACCCAACCCGTTTCCGATGAGTATTTATGATAACATTGCCTATGGTCCGAGAGTACATGGATTAAAAAACAAGCATGAACTTGACCGGATTGTGGAAGAAAGCTTAAGAGGTGCGGCAATCTGGGATGAAGTCAAGGATCGTCTGAAAAAATCCGCTTTGGGTCTTTCGGGAGGACAGCAGCAGAGAATCTGTATTGCAAGAGCGCTTGCTGTTGAGCCGGAGGTACTTTTGATGGATGAACCGACTTCGGCTCTGGACCCGATTTCAACAGGAAAAATCGAAGAGCTGATGGAAGATTTAAAAAAGAAATATACGGTTGTCGTTGTTACGCATAATATGCAGCAGGCAGTCCGCGTATCAGATTATACAGCGTTCTTCTTAGTTGGAGAAATGGTTGAATTCGGAGAAACCAAAACGATCTTTTCCTATCCGCAGGATAAGAGAACGGAAGAATATATTACGGGTCGATTCGGATGATGCCGGATATTTTTGAGGTTATGTAAACTAAATGATTTCTGTTTTGATAGAAATTCATTATACGAATGCTAGGAAAGAGATTCATAGAAAATAAGATACAAAAAATAATCCGGAATTGAATGAAAATTCAAACAGAAAAAATAAAACAGGAAATATGAAACAGAAAAATGAAACAGAAATAATTGAAACAGAAAAAAGAAACAGAAATAGTTGAAACAGAGAAATTTTAAAAAAGAATTAGAAGGAAAGAATGAAACGGAAAGGGAGTAACTATGAGAAGCAGATTTGATGAACAGCTCCGTGAACTGAACAAAGAAATGATTGACATGGGAAGAATGATTGTGCATTCCATAGCCATGGCAATTGAGGCTCTCACCGACAAGGATGATATACTTGCAAAAAGAATCATGGAGGGTGATGATCAGGTCGATCATGCACAGAAAAAAATTGAGAATATCTGTTTTAATCTTTTAATACAGCAGCAGCCCGTTGCAACAGATTTAAGAACGGTTACGGCAGCTATGAAGATGGTTACCGATATGGAACGAATTGGTGACCACGCAGCCGACATTTCCGAAATGACAATTTTAATGGGAAAAGAAAGTCCGATTGATAAATTTCAGCATATTAATAAAATGGCAACGGAAACCGTCATTATGCTGAATCACAGCATTGAGGCTTATGTGGAGCGAAATAAGGAAAAAGCAAAAGAAGTCATAGAGCATGACGATGTGGTGGATCAGTTGTTTGACGAAGTGAAAAAAGATATTATCAACCTGATTCAGAAAGGCTCCGGCGATGCAGAGGATGCACTGGATCTTTTGATGGTTGCAAAGTATTTTGAACGAATTGGCGATCATGCCACCAATATTGCAGAATGGGTCATCTATTCCTTAAAAAAGACGGAGGACGAATGAAATACAGTGATCTAAAAGAAAATAAAGAGATTAAGGCTTTAATTGAAAAAGGAAACAGCAATCTGGGAGTATTGGGATATACGGATCATTCCCAGGCGCATGCGGCATTGGTAGCAATCAGGGCAGCGGATATTTTAAGAAAACTTGGCTATAAAAAAAGCCGGATAGAACTGGCAAAGATGGCCGGTTATATGCATGATATCGGAAATGCCATTAACCGAAGTCATCATGCGGAATATGGGGCAATTCTGGCATATGATATTTTGAAGAAAACCGATCTGGACGAAAAAGACAGGCTGACGATTGTTTCGGCAATCAGCCATCATGATGAGTCAACCGGTGTAGCCCTTGATGATATTTCCGCAGCTTTGATTATTGCTGATAAAACTGATGTGAGAAGAAACCGCGTCAGGGAAAAACCGAAAGCGAGTTTTGATGTTCATGACCGTGTAAATTATGCGGTTACAAAATCGGATTTGGAAATCCTGCCGGAGAAAAAACTGATTGTTCTTTCCTTGGAGATTGATGAGAAAATCTGCACCATGTATGAGTATTTTGATATTTTTTTGGGAAGAATGATGATGTGCAGAAAAGCATCGGAAATGTTAGGTGTCAAATTTCGGTTACAGGTTAATGGAAATAAGGTACTGTAAGACTTTTGTAAAAATTTTACATAGAATTTACATAAACAGTCCATACATTTTACTTTCAGAAGATATGATTTTAGTGTAATCGTTTTAAATGATATTCTTCGTGAATGGTATCGTAATTTAGAAACCATTGCACTGGATGTAATTGCAGATGAATCTAAGTAGAAAAGGAAAATGCTATGGATATTTTTAATGTATTAAGTATGATTGGCGGTCTCTCCCTGTTTTTATACGGGATGAGTACTATGGGAAACGGTCTGTCGAAAATGGCGGGCGGCAAATTGGAAACTATTTTGGAGAAGCTGACATCCAAAAAAATATTTGCGGTTTTACTGGGTGCTGTTGTAACGGCAGTAATTCAGTCATCATCCGCTACGACAGTTATGGTGGTCGGTTTTGTCAACTCCGGACTGATGCATTTAGTGCAGGCAGTTGGAGTTATTATGGGTGCCAATATTGGCACCACCATTACATCCTGGATTTTGTCTTTGAGCGGAATTAGCGGCAGCAATTTATTTCTTGCGATGTTAAAACCGTCCTCTTTTTCACCAATCCTTGCGGCTGTCGGTATTATTTTGGTTATGACAAGTAAGGATGAATCCAGAAAAAAGGATGCGGGAAATATTCTGCTTGGTTTTGCTGTGCTGATGTTTGGTATGGAGACGATGAGTGCATCCGTTTCCGGTCTTGCTGATAATACGACGTTTACCGGAATGATGACTGCATTTTCCAATCCACTCTTAGGAATGGCAATCGGTACTATTCTGACAGCCATTATTCAAAGCTCATCCGCATCTGTCGGAATTTTACAGGCGCTTTGTCTATCGGGTGCGGTGCCATATGCCGTTGCAATCCCGATTATTATGGGACAGAATATCGGAACATGTATTACCAGTATCATTTCAGCGATTGGTGCAAGCAAAAATGCAAGACGCGCAGCCATGATTCATCTGTATTTTAATTTAATCGGAACCTGTCTGTTTATGGTCGGATTTTATCTTCTCAATTCCTTTCTGCATTTTGGATTTCTTTCAAAAGCTGCCGATGTTGCGGGAATTGCATTAATTCATACCCTGTTTAATATTGGAGCAACCATTGTTTTGTATCCGTTTTCCAATCAGTTGGTAAAACTGGCTGAGCTCACAATTCCGGAGAAAGAAGAAAAGGCTCCGGCTTTGGAATATGAGAATATCAGTATTGATGAAAGATTCTTGGAAAGACCGGCTTTTGCTATGGAACTTTGTCGTGGCAAAGTCCGGGAGATGGCGCAGATTACACAACAGGCAATTTTGACCTCTTTAGATGTTTTATATTCCTATGATGAAGAAAAAGCAAAAGAGGTCATCCGGCTGGAAAATGTTGTTGACCATTATGAAGATGTGCTGGGAACTTATCTGGTAAAGCTTTCCGGTAAAAATATATCTAAAAACGACAGTCAGACCCTGTCCATTATTTTGCACAGTATCAGTGATTTTGAACGGATCTCTGATCATGCACTCAATATCATTCAGTCAGCAAAAGAAATTCATGAAAAAGGCCTGTCTTTTTCTAAAAATGCAAAGGATGAAATCAAGGTACTCAGTCAGGCTGTACGGGATATCTGTAATCTGACGACCGAAAGTTTTTGTGAGGAAAGTGTTGAAAAGGCAGCACATGTAGAGCCCTTGGAAGAAGTTATCGACAGTCTGACAAAACGCATCAAGGAGCATCATATCAAGAGACTGCAAAAAGGAAAATGCACCATCGAAATGGGCTTTATATTAGAAGATGTGTTAACCGGATTAGAAAGGGTATCCGATCATTGTTCCAATATTGCGGCCTGCCTGATTACAATCTTTGAAGATGTATTTAATACACATGAGTATTTCAAAACGATGCCGGAAAAAGAAAAGGAAGCTTTTCGTGAGGAGTATGATATTTTAATTAAGAGGTACCGTTTTAAAAAGGATGATGCTAAAATAAAGTCAGAAGCATAGAGGAGAAAGAACATGTCATTGATATATATTGTGGAAGATGATGAAAGTATCCGGGAAATCGAAGAGTTTGCTCTTATGAATGCAGGTCATAAGGTTGTGGGATTTCCGGACGCAAAGAGTTTTTATAAAAAAATGGAAGATGTTTTTCCGGACTTAATCTTATTGGATGTTATGCTTCCGGATGAGAGTGGCTATGATATTGTCAGAAAAATCCGAAAAAACGCAGACATTAAGAGAGTGCCGGTGATTATGGTTACGGCAAAAACGACCGAACTGGATTTGGTAAGAGGGTTAGAAGACGGAGCGGATGATTATATTAAGAAACCGTTTTCTGTTATGGAACTCATCACGAGAGTGAAGGCGTTACTTCGCAGAACCGAGCCGCCGGAAATTAAGACTTTGTCTTTAGATGGTCTTACAATCAACAATGAAAAGCGGGAAGTCAGGGTAGATGATGAAATTGTTGAGCTGACTTTTAAAGAATATGAACTGTTGCAACTGCTTTTGATCAACAAAGGTATGGTAATGTCCAGAGATACTATCATGGATCACATCTGGGGAATCAGCTATGAAGGTGAATCCAGAACGCTGGATATGCATATTAAAACACTCAGACAAAAACTGGGAGACTATGGTTCCCGAATCAGAACAGTCAGAAATGTAGGATATGTGATTGAATGAAAAAAAAGATTAATACCCGAATGATTGGGATTGCAATACTTGCAATTATTATTACCATGGTTGGGATTACTTCCATTTTTTATGGCCTTTTTACCGATCAGGTAAAACGTGATTTGTCAGTCAGTGCAAAATTATTAAAAGATACGCATTATTTTGAAGCGGTGAATGAGGATACGGAACAAATTGATTTGTCTACCAATATGGATGAGCTTCGTGTGACCTGGATTGCGTCAGACGGAACGGTTCTTTATGATAATGATACGGATGCCTTGGCATTGGAAAATCATTTAGACAGACCGGAAATCAGAGATGCTTTTTTATATGGGGAAGGAGAGTCTGTCAGAAGATCTGATACCATGAACCGCAATACCTTTTATTATGCTATTTTACTGGATAACGAAACGGTGCTTCGTGTCGCAACGGATACGGACAGTATCTGGGCAGTATTTGTATCGGCAGCTCCTCTTGCGTTATTGATTATTCTCGGCATTATGAGTATTTGCGTTGTTTTTTCTACGGTACTGACAAGACAGTTGATTAAGCCGATTGAGACCATGGGAGAACATATTGAAGATGCAGGATTAGAGACACCTTATAAGGAACTGGAGCCGTTTGCGAATACCATTCGCAAGCAGCATACGGATATTTTATCCGCGGCCAAAGCGAGACAGGATTTTACAGCTAATGTATCGCATGAATTAAAGACACCGCTTACGGCAATATCAGGATATGCTGAACTCTTGCAAGGCGGTATGGTATCCGAAGATCAGAAACAACACTTTTACCAGGAAATTATCAAAAATTCCGATCGCCTTCTGGCATTAATCAATGACATCATTCGACTTTCGGAACTGGATCGGAGTGAAAAGGAACCGCAGTTTAGTGAATTTGATCTCTATGATGCGGTCAATGAATTTATGGAGGGATTGAAAGTCGGTGCAGCCGGAAAGGACATTTCGCTGGAGTTTTCCGGCGAGCATTGTATGATCCGGGGGAACAAAGATATGATACGGGAACTGACGGAAAATTTGGTTCAGAACGGAATTCGGTACAATAATCCGGGTGGTAAGGTCATTGTGCGCGTGATTAAAAAAGACCGGCCGGTTTTGATTGTAAAGGACGATGGAATTGGTATTCCGGCCTCCGACCAGGAAAGAGTGTTTGAACGTTTTTACCGCGTGGATAAGAGCAGATCCAAGGCAACGGGAGGAACCGGACTTGGACTGGCGATTGTCAAACATATCGTGGAACTGCATGATGCAAAGATTTTGTTAGACAGTGCACCGGGAGTGGGGACCACCATCGAAGTGGTATTTTGATGCTTTCTATGCGATACGCAAGTCGTCCTTGCAGAAAATTATCTATCTTTGCCGCCTCGTACTTCGGTTTTTAGACTTTCTAAGCGACATGCTCACAAAAATATATGAAATGCCCGGTTTCAAAACTCAGACTTCGTCTTCAGACAGTTGAAACCGGGCATTATTTTTGCTCGCCATGCCGCTAAGAAAGTCACAAAACCTCGCAAAAGCCGGCGGACAAAGATATATCATTTTCTGCAAGGACGACTTGCTGTGTATAGAAAGCTGCGAAAAAAGTGAGAAATGCTGTAGAGCGTCTGCAAGCACAATATATTCGTTTTTTTATATATTCCTTCTGGGATTGTAAATCTGACTAGGGAGTTTTTATACTACTTCCTGCTCACTCGGAAACAGGATGTCCTCAGTTTTTTGCAGATAGTCGCCGACATGGTTTTTACAGCGTTTTTTGGTAAGAGCGATTTTATAGGAAAAATCCGTGACGCTGTTGACCGAGATTTTTTCGTTTGTATATAATGCGCCGGAGATAGAAGCCAGGGGAAAGGTTTCCGGTTCACCGCGTCGATTGCGGGAATGAATATATCCGTTTTGGTAGTCTTCTTCGGAATATAGATTTTCCAGACAGAGATGGAAACTTTCCACAACACGGTTAAAAACCTCTTCCAAATTGTAGTCGTCTGAAATGATGACAAAATCATCTCCGCCGATGTGACCGATAAACTCCTGGTTTCTGCATGCATCTTCCATGCATTTTGCCATTGCTTTAATCATCAGGTCGCCGTTTTCAAATCCATATGCATCGTTATAAGATTTAAAATTATCCAGATCCAGATAGAGGATGGAAAACATATCTTTGGAAAAGAGTCTCTGTGATATCTGATGTTCAATTTGCATATTTCCGGGAAGATGTGTGAGAGGATTGGTGTTCAAGGCTCGTTCCACCTGAATGGAAACAGAGGCCTCCAGTAAATCTTTTACGGTGACAATGCCGATATAGGTTCCTGCATCAGAAACGATAATGGCATCATAAAGCATATGATTGGGTCTGATTAAGGCGAGACGAGCAACCATCTCAATGGGAAGCCTATAATCCACCTCCAGATAATCTTTATTGAGCAGTTCGGCAACGGTAAAACGGCTGTACAAAGAAAAGCCATACATACCACCGAAACAGTTATCTACATAGGATTTTGTTAAAAGTCCGCAGACCTTCTGGTTTTTATCCGTCACACAGATTTCAGATATTTCCGGATGTTTCTGGAAGTATTCGAATACGGCAAGTGCTTTGGTATCTGAAGAAGTCGTTCCGCGCTTTTGACAGATGTTTCCGATGGTGCCGAAAAAAGAAGGCGGATTTGAGGGTGCAAGAGAATTCTTTTGCGTTTTTTTAATGATTTTCTTAATCTCTGACGGTATTGCACCTAACTTTTTATCCGGCTTACCAAGAAAATACCCTTGTCCATAGTCCACGCCGAGTTCAATAAGTTTTTTTAATTCTTCTTCTGTTTCAATTCCTTCTGCAATCAGATAGATGTTTTCATTTCTGCAGAATTTCACAAAACCTTCTACCAGTGAGCTTTTTACCGTATCCTGTTTAATACCGCTGATGAGTGAAATGTCAATTTTGACGTATTGCGGATGAAGAAAGTAGACGCGGTTAAATCCGGCATAGCCTTTTCCAAAATCGTCGATAGCAATCTGATAATGCTGTTTTTCATAATGGAGAATCGTTTTTTGAAAGGTAGGTATTTCTTTGATGTCGGTGCGTTCCCCAACTTCAAAGACAATCTGGTCGGGGGAAATGTGATAGCGGTCTAAATATTCTTTGGTCATTCCCTCTTTAAAACGGTTATCATGAAAGATGTTGGGACTGACATTTAAAAACAACTTTCGGTTTCCAAGGTCTCCTTTGATTTCTTTGAGTGCTTTTTTCCGGCAGATATATTCCAAATTCCAGAGGCAACAGAATTGTTCCGCATAGGAAAACATTTCTTCTACATTAAAATTACATGGCTCGAGACAAATACGGGAAAGTGCTTCATAGCCCATAATTTCCCCTGTTTTTAATGAAACAATCGGTTGATAGACCGGATAGACTTTTTTCTCTTCGATAATTTTATTCAGTTGTTCTTTATTGGTAGATTTACTATTTTTACCCATAATATCGATTCTCCCACTTTTCTAGTTCACTTTCACTATAATTCGGCATTGTAAAATCTGCCATCAGTGGGGGGTAAAGATTGAGTAAGATTTTTAAAAAAAACTATTGACATCTATATATTGATTCTATATAATGACGTCGTAAATAAATTTAACTAAATAATTTTAACTAAATTGTTTGAAAGGAGATACGAAAATGGTATTCGAAAAAGTAAAAGAAATTATTGTTGATACAATCAGCTGCGATGAGGATCAGGTGAAACTTGAGGCCAATTTAAAAGAGGACTTAGGAATTGATTCTTTGGATGCAACAGAATTAAGCATGGCTTTGGAAGAAGAATATGGAATTACAATTGAAATGGAAGAATTACAGGGATTTGTAACTGTACAGAACATTGTAGATTTTATTACAGAAAAGACAGCATAGTTTTCTGTTGGTGATGACATGGAATTAAAACAGATTTATGAATTATGGGATCGTTTTGAAACATCGGGCATAAACGATTTGGAAATAGAATTCCAGGGCGTGAAACTTCATATGAAAAAAGAAGCAGGAGCGCAGAATGGAAGTAAGCCCGCGATGTCTGCAGACAGAATTGCAGATGATAACCAAAATCAGTTGGAAGCACAAACAATTGAAAGTGTGCAGACGGCTGGTGATGCAAATTTAAAGGAAATTGTTGCACCGATTGTCGGAACCTTTTATGCTTCTCCTTCACCGGATGAGAAACCTTTTGTAGAGGTTGGTCAGTCCGTAAAGAAAGGGGATGTGATTGGCATTATTGAAGCCATGAAGCTGATGAATGAGGTTGTGGCTGATGAGGACGGAGTTGTGGAAGAGATTTGGGTACAGGATCAGAGCTTCGTAGAGTATCATCAGGTGCTTATGAAAATGAAATAGGGAGTATATTGTGTTTAGAAGAATTTTAATTGCCAACAGAGGTGAAATTGCGGTACGCATCATTCGCTGTTGCAGGGAAATGCAGATTGAATCTGTGGTGGTCTATTCATCAGCAGATGAAAAGTCGCTTCCTGTTATGCTTGCTACACATGCGGTCTGTATCGGACCGGCTAAGGCTTCCGAAAGTTATTTGAGACAGGATGTTCTAATTGAAACAGCTTTGCGCATGGAATGTGATGCCATTCATCCGGGATACGGTTTTTTGTCCGAAAATGCTGATTTTGCCAGAAAGTGTGAAGAAAACGGCATTGTTTTTATCGGACCATCTGCAGATATCATTCAGAATATGGGTGATAAGCAGTCCGCCAGAAAACTGATGATGGCAAATGAGGTTCCGGTTGTACCGGGTTCTAAGGAATTGATTACCGGGGTAGAACAGGCACAGGCAGTTGCTGAAACGATAGGATATCCTGTTTTGCTGAAAGCCTCTGCCGGTGGCGGCGGCAAGGGAATGCGTCGGGTTTTTGCCAAAGATGAGATGGAAAATGCTCTAAAAACCGCAAAAGCAGAAGCTCTGGCTGCGTTTGGAAACGATGATATGTATTTGGAAAAACTGATTGTGAATCCGCATCATGTGGAAATCCAGATACTGGCAGACAAAGAAGGAAATACGGTATATCTGGGTGAAAGAGACTGCTCCATCCAGAGAAATAATCAGAAACTGTTAGAAGAATCTCCGTCTCCGCTTTTAGATGCCTCATTAAGAGAGGAAATGGGAAGGACGGCAGTACGGGCTGCAAAGGCTGCCGGCTATTATAGCGCCGGTACGGTTGAGTTTGTTGTTGACGATGATAAAAACTATTACTTTATAGAAATGAATACACGCATTCAGGTAGAACATCCCGTCACAGAAGAGATGACCGGAATGGATCTGATCAAAGAACAGATCCGGATTGCAGCCGGCATGAGGTTAAACATGACACAGGATGATATTGCGCTTCAAAAGCATGTGATAGAATGCCGCATCAATGCAGCAGGTCCCGGAAAAATTAATTTCCTACATTTTCCGGCCGGTAACGGTGTACGTGTGGAAAGTCATTTGTTTTCCGGTTATGAAGTAGGCCCATTTTATGATTCGATGATAGCAAAGATTATTGTCAGCGGAAAGACGAGATTGGAAGTCATCCGCAGACTGCGCCGTTGTTTAGAAGAACTTGTGATTGACGGAATTGAAACCAATGCAGAGTTTATGCACCTTTTGACCTATCAGACGGATTTTATCAAAGGGCAGTATAATACCGGATTTTGGGAAAAGAACCATCGGGAAATCGAAAGCTGGTTAGAGGAAGGATTACAAAGTCATGTTGTTGAATGATATATTTTCTCAGCGTAAAATAATGTGGGACCGGATGGCTCAGAAAAGAAAACGCGGACAGGAGAAAATAAAGGCCTGCCCCAAGTGTAAGATGGAGTATTATTCCGGCGAGTGGAAAGAAAATCAATACATATGTCCGTCTTGTCATGCCTATATGCCGGTTCCGGCAAAAGAACGCGTGGCATATATTCTGGATGAAAACAGTTTTAAAGAATTATTTGCACAGATTATAACCAAGGATCCGCTTGATTTTGACGGATATGAGGAAAAACTGCAGTTAAACCGGAGAAAAACGGGAATGCAGGATGCTTTTTTGGCAGGCGTCGGCAAAATCGATAATCGAAAGGTTGCCATTGGCGTGTTGGATGGCCGGTTTCTGATGGGCAGTATGGGAACGGCAGTCGGAGAAAAAATTGTCCGCCTGACAGAATATGCGAAAAAGAAAAACCTCCCGCTCATTATTTTCAGTGCCAGCGGAGGTGCCAGAATGCAGGAGGGCTTGTTTTCCTTAATGCAGATGGCAAAAACGGCTGCGGCAATCGAACAGTTTAAACGTAAAGGCGGATTGTTCATATCCTGTCTGACCAATCCCACGACAGGCGGCGTGAGTGCCAGTTATGCCAGTCTGGGAGATATTATCCTGGCAGAGCCGGGGGCTTTAATCTGCTTTGCAGGACCGAGGGTTATTGAACAGACCATCGGACAGACATTGCCGGAAGGATTTCAGAGAGCCGAATTTTTGTTAGAGCATGGAATGATTGATTGTATTGTAGAACGGAAAGATTTTCGGGATACCTTATCTTCCATTTTGCAGATGCATTTGTAAGGAGACGAAAGTATGCAGACAATGAGTTCTTATGAAAAGGTTCAGTTAGCAAGAAGCAAGGACCGCCCCGGAATTTATGATTATATCCGGACACTTTTTGACGGATTTATCGAATTTCACGGCGATCGTCTCTATCGTGATGATCCTTCGATTGTAGGGGGAATTGCCATGTTTCATGATATTCCCGTTACTGTAATCGGACATCACAAAGGAAAAACGACAGAGGAACAGATTGCATATAATTTTGGGATGACTTCTCCGGAGGGATACAGAAAGGCCAAAAGACTTATGGTTCAGGCCGAAAAGTTTGGTCGTCCCGTGATTACGTTTATTGATACACCGGGCGCTTATCCGGGAATGGAAGCCGAATCGAATGGTCAAAGTAATGCAATTGCAGAGAATTTAGCATTTATGAGTGCCATGCAGACACCTTCCATTGCCATCATTACAGGAGAGGGCAGTAGCGGTGGCGCGTTGGCTTTAGCGGTGTCTGACCGGGTATGGATGTTGGAAAATGCAGTATATTCCATTCTTTCTCCGGAAGGATTTGCCAGCATTTTATATAAGGATGCAAAACGGGCATCCGAGGCAAGCGACGCCATGAAACTGACGGCGCAGGATCTGAAACAATTCGGTCTGATTGACGCCATTATCCCGGAAGGGAAAAAAATGTTTTTAGCATTGGACAGTATGCTTTTAAGAGAATTAAACAGACTGATGAAAATGAATAAGACAGCACTGGTTGAGACCAGATATCAAAAATTCAGAGAAATTGATCATATGAATGATTAATTCGGAAAGGAATGAACCTTGAAAGGAAAAGGAATACGTATTGTGGCAACAGGGCGTGCGCTTCCCCAAAAGGTAATTACCAACGAAGATTTAAGTAAGATGGTAGATACCAATGATGAGTGGATTGTTACCAGAACAGGAATAAAAAGTCGCTATCAATGTGAAGAGGAAACCTGTGTGTCACTGGCCATCGAAGCTGCACAAAAGGCTGTCAAAGCAGCCGGTATTGATAAAAATGAAATCGGTGCAGTGCTCGTAGCAACATCTACTTCGGAGCATTTGTTTCCGGCTGTTGCATGTATGATTCAGCAAAAACTGGAAATTCCGGAGGAAATTGTTGCATTTGATATCTATGCGGCATGTAGCGGATTTTTATTTTCCCTGCAGACTGCGCAGGGACTGCTTTATTCCATGGAAAAACCGTATGTTTTAGTTGTGGCAAGTGAGAAGCTTTCCCGCATTATTGATTATACGGACCGAAGCACCTGTATCCTGTTTGGTGACGGTGCGGCAGCAGCTATTGTCGAAAAATCCGATGGGGACTATATCCAAAAAAGCTGGTGCCGGGGTGATATGGATGCTTTAAGCTGTGTCGGTGTCGGCATGGGAGAAGGATATGTCAAGATGGATGGATCCAAGGTATTCCGTTTTGCAACGGGAGCTCTCGCACAGGCGGTTAAGGAGACACTTAAAGAAGCACAAAAGACCATCGATGAGATTGATTATATCGTCTGTCATCAGGCGAATGAACGGATTATCAGACATGTACAGAAAAAATATCCCGGAAATGAACACAAATTTTATATCAATATTGACCGCTACGGCAATACATCATCTGCCAGTATTCCGATTGCACTGGATGAGATGAAGGAACAGGAAATTTTGAAACCGGGAATGCAGGTTTTGTGTGTGGGCTTTGGTGCAGGACTTACTTGGAGCGGAGCATTGATTGAGGTTTAAGGAGACAGAAAATGAAATTAAATGAAATGTTACATATCAAATATCCTTTCATTCAGGGAGGAATGGCAAATATTGCAACCGGTACATTTGCGGCAGCAGTCAGCAATGCAGGCGGACTTGGTCTGATTGGTGCAGGCGGAATGAATACGGAAATGCTTAGGGAAGAAATCCGCATCTGTAAGAGCCTGACCGATAAACCCTTTGGTGTCAATTTGATGTTAATGAATCCGGAAGTGGATCAGATGGCTGACATGATTGTGGAAGAAGGCGTTAAAATTGTAACGACTGGTGCAGGAATCCCGGCAAAATACATGGCACGCTGGAAAGAAAACGGGATGATGGTAATGCCGGTTGTATCAAGCAGCCTGATTGCAAAAAAAATGGAGCAGTGCGGAGCGGATGCCGTGATTGCGGAAGGAACCGAAAGCGGCGGTCATGTTGGAGAAATGACGACCATGGCACTGGTACCTCAGATTGTGGATGCCGTATCCATTCCGGTCATTGCAGCAGGCGGAATTGCAGACGGAAGACAGTTAGCTGCAGCTTTTGCTCTTGGTGCAGTGGGAGTACAGCTTGGAACTTGTTTGTTAGTGTCCGAAGAGTGTCCGATTCACGAAGCTTATAAAGCAGCACTATTAAAAGCAAAAGACAATGATACCATTGTTACGGGAAGAATTGCCGGAACGCCGGTAAGAATCCTGAAAAACCAGATGGCAAGAGAATATGTTAAAAACGAAAAAGCCGGTATGGGTATTATGGAATTGGAAAAATTCACGCTGGGTTCTTTACGCAGAGCTGTTTTTGAAGGGGATACAAAACGTGGCTCCCTCATGGCAGGTCAGGTTGTAGGACAATTAAAAACCATTCGTCCTCTTGCCGAAATACTGGACGAATTATATGAAGGATGCAAAGAGGTTATTGCAAAGCTGTCGCTTGAGGAGTAAAAGATGATTATACGAGGTAAGGAATTTTCAATACCCATCATACAGGGTGGCATGGGCGTAGGCGTATCTCTGGGAAATCTTGCGGGACACGTTGCTCTGTGCGGTGGTATTGGAATTATCAGCTCCGTGAATGCCGGTTATCGGGAAGAAGACTTTACGATAAATCCCAGACAGGCCAATCTCAGAGCTTTGGAACAGGAAATCAAAAAGGCAAAAGAAATTGCGGACGGTCATGGCTTGGTTGGAGTCAATATCATGACTGCGGTTATCGGATATGAAGAAACCGTTAAAACAGCAGTGGCAGCAGGAGCGGATGTGATTATTTCCGGAGCGGGGCTGCCGATGAAACTGCCGGAGTATCTGGCCGGTTCCGATACGCTGTGTGCACCGATTGTATCGAGTGCCAGGGCAGCAAAGCTCTTGCTCAATCAGTATCAGAAGCGTTATCAGATAAAACCGGATTTTTTTGTATTAGAAGGTCATCTGGCCGGTGGGCATCTTGGTTTTTCCAAAGAAGAACTTTTTTGTGATGAGGCAAAATCAAACGATGAGATATTAGATGAATTGCTTGTGGTTGCAGGCGATATTCCGGTTTTTGTTGCGGGTGGCGTTTTTGACGGAAACGACATGGCGCACTTCGTGAAAAAAGGTGCAGCCGGTGTACAGATCGGAACCCGTTTTATTGCGACAGAAGAATGTGATGCTGCGCAGGGCTTTAAAGATGTGATACTCGATGCAAAAGAAGAAGATTTAAGAATTATCGTCAGTCCCGTCGGAATGCCGGCAAGAGCAGTTTTTAGTCCGCTTTTAAAACGTTTAAAGGATGGAGAAAAATTTTCTGCAATACGCTGCAACAACTGTCTGACAGCCTGTAAGAAAAATGACCAGACACCGTATTGTATCAGCAGGGCTTTAATTGAGGCGGCAAAAGGAAACAAAGAGGACGGATTGTTCTTTACGGGAGCGAATGCAGGACGGATTAACCGGATGTATTCGGTTCGGGAATTAATATCGGAAATATATGAGGAATACAGGGAGGCGATGGAATGAAAACAGTATTTTTATATGCCGGACAAGGAAGTCAGCATGTAGGGATGGGCAAGGATTTTTATGAAGAGTATGAAAGTTATCGGAATTTTGTCGATAGCGTATCTTCCGAGAAAAATCTGAAAGCACTCATGCATGAGGGACCATTGGAAGAATTGTCAAAAACAGAAAATACACAGGCCTGTATGGCTGCCTTTGCTGCAGGAATCACCATGCTTTTAAAAGAAAACGGGATTGTGCCGGATGCGGCATGCGGACTGAGTTTAGGAGAGTATGGAGCTTTACATGCGGCAGGTGTATTTGATGCTGAATCTTATGTCCGTCTGGTAAGCTACCGTGGAAAAGTTATGATGGAAGCTGCACAGGGCTTAAGCTGCAGTATGAGTGCTGTTTTAGGACTCGCGGGAGATGTGATAGATAAGGCATGTCGTTCTTACACCGGAGAAGGTTTTGTTACGGCAACCAATTTTAACTGTCCCGGTCAGACGGTTATCTGCGGAGACGAAGTGGCTGTTTCCAATATGGAAGAAGAGTTAAAGCAGATGGGTGCAAAAAGATGCATTCGTCTGAACGTTAGCGGACCGTTTCATACGCATTATATGAAACCGGCCGGAGATGCGTTAGAGGAATATTTCAAAGATATGGCATTTTTGCCACCTGCCATTCCGGTTGTAACCAATGTGACAGGCAATTGGATCGGACCGGATGATGATATCAAAAAACTGTTGGTTATGCAGGTACAAAACGGCGTTCACTTAGAAGACGACCTTCGCACCCTGATTGAGGCAGGATATGACCATTTTATTGAAATCGGACCCGGAAATGCCATGGCAGGATTTTTAAAGAAGACGGCGAAAGCAATGGGAGCGGATGTTACGGTGAGCAGCATCGATACGGTAGATGATTTTAGAAAGGTGATTGAAAATGAGTAAGAGAGAAATCGCACTGGTAACCGGTGCAAGCAGAGGAATTGGAAGAGCTGTCTGTATACAGCTTGCAAAAGACGGATATGATATTGTTTTCAATTATCAGTCAGGACAGGAGGCTGCTTTGGAAACCAAAAGACTGTGTGAGGCAGAAGGCGCCAATGTATGTATGGTACAGGCCGATATCAGTTCTTCGGAGGAATGTACAAAACTGATTGACAAAGCGGTTGAATTCGGAGAAGGACCGGTTGCCGTTTTGGTAAATAATGCAGGTATTACCCGGGATAATGTACTGATGCGTATGAAGGACGAGGAACTTGATGCAGTCATCGACACCAATTTAAAAGGAACTTTTTACATGATGCGTGGTGTTTCTAAGATGATGCTTCGTGCAAAAAAGGGACGCATTATCAATATGAGTTCGGTTGTCGGTGTCATGGGAAATGCCGGACAGGTAAATTATGCGGCAAGTAAGGCCGGTGTCATCGGAATGACAAAATCACTGGCAAGAGAGCTGGCATCCAGAAAAATTACAGTCAATGCCATTGCTCCAGGAATGATTGAAACCGATATGACAAAAAAACTGCCGGACGATGCAAAGGAAGCAATTTTAAAAGGCATACCGATGCAGGAGATGGGAAAACCGGAAGATATCGCAAATATGGTTTCGTTTTTGGCAAGTGATAAGGCAAAATATATTACCGGACAGGTATTTTGTGTAGATGGAGGAATGGCGATATGAGAAAAGTAGTAATCACAGGATTAGGAGCAGTCACACCAATCGGAAACAATGTATCTTCTACCTGGGAGGCTGCAAAACAGGGTGTTTGCGGAATTGCTCCCATTACGCATTATGATACAGAAACACATAAAGTGAAACTGGCTGCCGAGGTAAAAGATTTTCCGTTGGAAGATTATTTTACAAAAGCAGAAGCCAGAAAGTTAGATGATTTTTGTATTTACGCTTTGGCTGCAGCAAAGGAAGCGTTTGAGGATTCCGGTTTGGATATGGAAACAGAAGATTCCGGACGCTGTGGTATTATTTTTTCGAGTGGAATTGGTGGTATTTCAACCATTCAGAGAGAAACCTTACGTGGACAGGAAAAGGGCTTTGATAGGATTTCACCCCATTTTATTCCGATGGCAATTGTCAATATGGCAGCAGGACATCTGGCAATAAAATACGGTTTTCAAGGAATTTGCACTTCTGTTGTGACAGCATGCGCAAGCGGAACCAACGCTATTGGTGATGCGTTCCGTCAGATCAAGGACGGATACCATGATGTCATGATGTGTGGTGGTTCGGAAGCTTCCATTACGGAACTTGGTATTGGCGGATTTACTTCCATGAATGCATTACATTTTGGCGATGATCCGAACCGCGCATCTATTCCTTTTGATAAAGAACGCAGTGGATTTGTCATGGGTGAAGGCGCGGGCGTGCTTGTTTTAGAAGAGTATGAGCATGCAAAGAAGAGAGGCGCGCACATATATTGTGAGATTGTCGGTTACGGTTCCACCTGTGATGCCAATCATGTAACAGCACCGATTTCCGACGGAAGCATGGCTGCAAAATGTATGCAAAAGGCCATGGAAGAAGCAAAGGTTCAGCCTAAAGAAGTAAATTATATCAATGCACACGGAACATCTACGGTTTTGAACGATAAGAGTGAAACCCTGGCGGTTAAGACTGCATTTGGAGATGCCGCAGACAAACTGATGATCAGTTCTACAAAATCCATGACCGGTCATCTGCTTGGTGCCAGCGGAGCTGTTGAAGCAATTTTAACAGCATTAAGCGTACAGCAGGATACGGTACTTCCGACCATCAACTATCAGGTATCGGATGAAGAGTGTGATCTGGATATTGTACCAAACACCATGAGAAAAGCCACCGTCAATGTGGCAATGTCAAACTCACTTGGTTTTGGCGGACATAATGCAAGTATTGTATTGAAAAAATGTGAATAAATTTGCCTTTCTTAGTGGCATAAGCAAACAAAAAGAAATGCCCGGTTTCAAGTGTCTGAAGACGAAGTCTGAGTTTTGAAATCGGGCATTTTAATAATACTGTGTAATATTTCCGATAACCAATCCGATAAGAGGATAGAATATCAGATTAGGGTTTTGCAAATAAAAGGGATGTCTGCTATACTTTCACATAGACAAAGAATTTAAGAAAAATATCGGAAATAATTGATGAAATCATTTATGGAATGATAGGAGATGAATACGTCATGAATCAAGACACTATGTTGCAGAATGCTTTTAGTGCTGTATATATGAAATTTAAATTACATTTTTATCAAAAGGTGTTTGAAAAAATATTGAATCGTGAAGCGACACTGACAACGGTGGAAACGTTTTGTATGGAGATTATTTATGCATTGGACCATCCTACTGTAGCAGAGTTTGCAAAGGTGGCGAATATCTCATCACCAAATGCTGCATACAAAGTTAATAACCTGATTAAAAAGGGATATCTCGAAAAAAGGCAGTCTGAGGATGACAAGAGAGAGTATCATCTGGTTCCCACAGAGAAATATATGGATTATTACAATATCAGTTATACTTATATGGACACTGTGTTAAAACGGGTGCAGGAGAGATTCAGTAAAGAAGAAGTAGATGAACTTGTCAGAATTTTGAATACGACGGCAGAGGAACTGATGCCGGAAATTGAGTTAAAACACATTTTGTAATGTTTATCTGATCATCATACATGAGGAAAGCATATGGACACATTTTTGCAAAAAGAAAAAGAGAACAGGACATTTATTTCAGAGCGTTTAAGACACGCTTTGGATGATTGTGCCCATAAGACCATTACAATTGTTGTTGCTCCGACCGGATATGGAAAAACCGTGGCTATCAGGACTTTCTGTGAACGGGTGCAGATGCCTGTCGTCTGGATAAACATTTATGACCGTGATTATGTCCGTACATGGGTCTCTTTTTGTCGTATGATGTTTGCTGATTCCGAGATTGCCGGTCAATTGGAAAAATGGCCTTTTCCCTCTGAAGGTGCGCAAAGAGACAGTTTTGCAAAAGCATTTGGAGATGTATTAAAACAGGGACCGGTCACGCTTGTGTTTGATGATTATCACTTGATTCAAAGCCCACAGACCGGAGATTTTTTCCAATTTATCACCAGGGAATTTGCATCCTTTTTTCACTTAATCATTATTTCGCAAAAACAGGTGTTTGATGAGGAAAACATTGCTTTTATAACGGGAAAAATTAACCGGATCACATCTGATGACCTTAGACTTCGAAGAGAAGACGTGCCTGCGTATTTGAAATTGTTTGATCTTTCTCCGGATTTAATTAAAAATAAAGATGCTTTGAAGGAACTATATGAGAAATCAGAGGGATGGATTTCCATGATTTATGTTTCGGTCTTAAACTATTTAAGAACAGGGAAAAGTGATAGCTGTGCGGATATGGAGCATCTGGTCAATCGGGTTGTTTACGAATCCTGCTCGAAAAATACCCAGCATTTTCTTTCCTTTTTGCTGGAAATTCAGGATTTTAGTAAGGAACAGGCTGATTTCTTTAATTTTGGCGAAGACAGCGGACCGTTTTTACAGGAATTAATGCAGAATCATGCCTTTATCAGTTATGACAGTGAAACAGAAATGTATCATATTCATACCATTTTCATGGACTGCATCAGACATCATTTTGAAAAACTCAGTCTTGTGGAAAAGTGTATTCGCTATGAGCGAATGGCAGAATATTATATTGAGCAAAGGGATTATAATAAAGCGCTTGCATGGTACGAAAAAGCAGGAAACTATGAGGGCGTTTTAAGAACGATGGAATTGTATGAAACTATTTGTTCGGAAGCGGAAGACAGAGAGTTGTTTATCCAGTGCTTTGATCACTGCCCGGGGTCTTTGTTTGAAGATTATCCGCTGAGTCTGATTTTGTTTATGTGGCGTTTTTATAATTATGGAGAAAAAGAGCGTCTTTATCGTTGTCGGGTGATGTTTGAGCGGATTATGAAACAGATTAAGCTGGCGAAAGAGGATCAGAATTATCTTTGGAAGGCTTATTATTTCTTTCTCTATCAGAATGCCTTTAACAATCAGGAGGAAATGCTTGTTTACTTAAAAAAGGCATTTGAGTATTCGGAAAAAGAACTGCCGAGTGTAGACCGGAATGTGCCCCGAAATTTCGGGAATCCTTCTTTGTTACATATGTTTTATGCCGGTGGCAATCCGGATGTGATGATTACGCAAATGGAACAGCAGTTTGAAGAATTACATCATCATGCTGTTTTTTCCATGGATGGAATGATAGAACTGGCAAAAGCAGAAAAGTCTTACTATATGGCAGAGTTTGAAGAAGCGGAACTGCTGTGTCATGATGCATTACGGTTGTTTCGAAAGCATGACCTTGTCTGCTATGAAATCAGTGCCTATTATTTACTGTCGCAGATTGCATATATGTATGGAGATATGGATTCCATCAAAAAAAATATGTCTTCCATGATTGAACTGGTACTGCAAAGAGGTCGTGATAATTCGCCGCTTGCATATACGGTCGATATGTGTGAAGCGTTTTTCTATGTGAATGTTCAGTATCCGCAGTATCTGGGAGAATGGATCGAGAATCTTGAAGAGACACCACAGGAAATCATGCCGCAGACAGAAGCTTATTCTTATATGCTACGTGCATCCATCGCATTGCACCATGAGAACTATAAGCAGATTTTATCATATAGAGGACTGATGCTTTCGAGCCTGAAGGATTATCCTTCCAAATTTACGGAAGGAACTTTAAATCTTGTTTTTGCATCTGCATCCGCTTCATTAGGAAGAATTGAGGATGCAAAGCAGTATATCAGAAACTGTACACAACTGGTCGGTTTCTGGCCTGTTATGCTGTATGCCCGGTATGGACAGTGGATGATGAAGCCGCTTCAGGAACTGTCGGAAGAAGATGAAAGATATAAAGATATGATTGTCATGTGCAGAAAGATGACAACCATAAAACGGAATTTAAATGAAAAAGGCTTCACGGGAGTTTTCCCAACTTTGACAAAAAGAGAAAATGATATTGCCATTCTGGCGATGGATGGTTTGAGCAACAAACAGATTTCGGCACAGTTATTCATCAGTGAAAATACAGTCAAGAGCTCATTGAAAAATATTTTTACAAAATTGGGGATTTCATCCCGCAGGGATTTGTTAAAAGCGGCTCAGACCGGTTGTGGATTTGGTACGATATAAAATCCCCGTTTTTACTTGTGGTATCTGTTAAAACGTTGTAGAATATGGTTGGTAAAAAACAGAAAGAGGACAGATTATGGCTTTAAATAAGAAACCCGTAACCGGAATGAAAGATGTATTGCCGTCAGAAATGCAGATTCGTGATTATGTCATGGCGGTAATCAAAGAAAATTATCGTAAATTCGGTTTTACACCGATTGAGACACCCTGCGTGGAATCGATTGAAAATCTTTCGAGTAAACAGGGTGGTGAAAATGAAAAACTGATTTTTAAAATTATGAAACGAGGCGACAAGCTGAATCTTGCAACGGCAGAGAGTGAAGCTGACCTGGTGGACGGAGGTCTGCGTTATGATTTGACGCTTCCTCTAGCAAGATATTATTCCAACAATGCAGCAGTACTTCCCAAACCGTTTAAGGCTCTGCAGATGGGAAGTGTATGGCGCGCTGACAGACCGCAGAAAGGTCGTTTCAGACAGTTTGTCCAGTGTGATATCGACATTCTTGGAGAACCGAGCAATTTAGCAGAAATTGAATTGATTTTAGCTACTACCACAACACTTGGAAAACTTGGCTTTTCCGGTTTTAAGGTTCGTATCAATGAAAGAAGAATCTTAAAGGCGATGGCAGTTTATGCAGGTTTTTCGGATGAAGAACTGGATACGGTATTCATTATTCTGGATAAAATGGACAAGATTGGAAAAGACGGTGTCAAAGAAGATCTGGTTGCCAACGGTTTTGATCAGATTAAGGTTGATAAATATATGGCATTGTTTGAAGGAATCGAGAATGCAGAAGACGGAATTGCATATCTGGGTGAGACTTTGGGTGACTGTTTAGAAAAGGATGTAGTTCAGAATTTGACCGAGATCAAAGAAAGTGTTTCTGCAACGGTAGATACGGATTTTGAAATTGTTTTTGATCCGACATTGGTAAGAGGTATGTCTTACTATACCGGAACTATCTTTGAAATTGAAATGCCGCAATTTGGCAGTTCCGTGGCAGGTGGCGGCCGTTATGACAAGATGGTTGGACGTTTTACGGGTCAGGATACGCCGGCATGTGGATTTTCGATCGGATTTGAACGTATCATTACCATTCTGATGGATGAAAACTTCCAAATTCCGGATCAGGCAAAGAAGGTTGCATATCTTGTTGAAAAGGGAATTTCCACACAGGATTTATGCAAAGTCATTGCAAAAGCGCAGGAAGAAAGAGCTGCCGGTAAGCAGGTTTTGGTTGTGCGCATGAACAAAAATAAAAAATTCCAGAAGCAGCAGCTTATGGAAGAGGGATATGAAGAATTTGAAGATTTTTATAAAAATCCTCTTAAGATGTAGAGGTTTTTGTATGTAGTTATTTTTGTAATGGTTTTTCATAATAGTTTTTCATAATGATTTATATGATGGATTTCATGTAATTTTATCCTAATAATACTTCAGGAGGCAGTAAAATGGCAGAATCAATGAAAGGATTAAAGCGCACACATCGTTGTACGGAAGTTAGCAATGCTAACATTGGTGAAACTGTTACCGTTATGGGATGGGTTGCGAAACAGAGAAATAAAGGCGGTATTATTTTTGTGGATTTAAGAGACCGCAGCGGTATTTTACAGATTATTTTTGAAGAAGATAAGTGCGGTAGTGAAAGCTTTGCAAAAGCAGAGAAAATGCGAAGCGAATTTGTAATTGCGGTTGTTGGTAAGGTGTGCAAGCGTGAAGGTGCGGTTAATGAAAACCTTGCAACCGGCGATATTGAAGTTATTGCGGAGGATGTACGGATTCTTTCCGAATCAGAGACCCCTCCTTTCCCGATTGAAGAAAACAGCAAGACCAAAGAAGAAATCCGCTTAAAATACAGATATCTGGATCTAAGACGTCCGGATATTCAGAGAAACCTGATTTTAAGAAGTAAAATTTGTGCCGAAGTCCGTGACTTTATGACAAAGGAAGGCTTTTTGGAGATTGAAACACCGATTTTAAATAAATCTACACCGGAAGGTGCTAGAGATTATCTGGTTCCCAGCCGTGTGCATCCCGGTAATTTTTATGCACTTCCGCAGTCACCGCAGCTTTTTAAACAGCTTTTGATGTGCTCCGGTTATGATCGCTATATCCAGATCGCAAAATGTTTCCGTGATGAAGATTTGCGCGCGGACAGACAACCGGAATTTACCCAGATTGATATGGAGTTGTCTTTCGTTGACGCGGAAGATGTTATGGATATCAATGAAAGACTGATTGCCGATGTCTGTGAGAAAGCAATCGGATTAAAGGTGGAGCTTCCCCTGCCGCGTATTACCTGGCAGGATGCAATGGACCGTTACGGCTCCGATAAACCGGATACCCGTTTCGGCATGGAACTTGTCAATGTATCCGATGTTGTTAAAAACTGTGGTTTTGGTGTGTTCACATCCGCTTTACAAGCAGGTGGATCCGTCAGAGGTATCAATGTCAAAGGACAGGCCGGTATGCCTCGTAAGAAAATTGATGCACTGGTTGATTCTGCAAAAGGAAACGGTGCAAAAGGCCTTGCATATCTGGCTGTTTTGGAAGACGGTACCTATAAATCATCCTTTGCCAAATTCATGACAGAAGAAGAACTGGATGCTTTGGTAAAAGCTATGGATGGCGAAAAAGGTGACTTATTGTTATTTGCGGCAGACCGCAATAAAATCGTTTGGAGTGTTCTTGGTGCACTTCGTTTAGAGCTTGGTCATTCACTGGGATTGATAGATGAAAATCAGTTCAATTTCTTATGGGTTGTAGAGTTTCCGTTATTGGAGTGGAGTGATGAAGAAGAACGGTTTGTGGCAATGCATCATCCCTTTACCATGCCGATGGAAGAGGACTGGCAGTATATTGATACCGATCCCGGCCGCGTCAGAGCAAAGGCTTATGACATTGTATTAAACGGTGTTGAATTAGGTGGCGGTTCTGTCAGAATTCATCAGAACGATATTCAGGAAAAGATGTTTGAAGTATTAGGCTTTACAAAAGAAAGTGCATGGGAGCGCTTTGGCTTTTTACTGAATGCATTTAAATATGGTGTGCCACCGCATGCCGGACTTGCATACGGTCTTGACCGATTGGTTATGCTTTTGGTAAAAGCAGACAGTATCCGTGAGGTTATTGCATTCCCTAAGGTAAAAGATGCAAGCTGCTTATTGACCAATGCACCTGATGTGGTTGATCAAAAACAGTTAGATGAATTACAGATTGCATTAAATTTGGTGGAAGAGACCGAAGAAAAAACAGAAGAATAATTTCAATACAACAATGAAAATGCACAATTTATATTGTGCATTTCTTAGTTAAGTGAAAAGGAGAATTGATATGGGCCAGTATTCAAGTTTTAATCTGCCTCTTTGTCTGGTAGTGGAAGAAGGGGTTTTTAACCATGTGGATGAAACCGTTTACAAATATGTACCGGAAATCAAGGGGCAAAAAGCTATTCTTGTAAGCGAAAATTTTCTAATGAATTTATATCCGGATATTGTCAGTGAAATTCAAAAGGATTTCGGTGGCGCAGAGGTGTATGAAGTTGTACAGGGGGACTATGAACAGGCTGTTGCACTGGCAAAATATATCAGCATGGCAAATGTCAAAGTCGTGATTGGTTTTGGCGGAGGACGTGTTTTGGATGTGGCTAAATATGCGGCATTTGTCAGTAAAACCGCCTATATCTGTCTGCCTACGACATTGAGCAATGATTCATTGGCATCCCCCTTTTCCGTACTGGGAATGGAAGGAAAGAGCCGTAAAACGTTGGGAAGCAAAATTCCTACGGCGATTTTAGTAGATACCGATATGATTATGAAAGCACCTAAGGGGCAGACCTTATCCGGTATTGGTGATACCATCAGCAAACATACGGCGTTATTTGACTGGAAACTGTCTGCAGAAAAAGAAGGAAAGCCTTTGGATGATTTTGCCTATGCCATAGCCCGCATGAGTTATGATACGGTTTATCATTCAGACAATAAAGATCTTACCAATAAAACCTTTATCCGTATTCTGTCAAGATCTTTGGTTATGGGAGGTCTTGCCATGGAGATTGCCGGTTCGTCCAGACCAAGCAGCGGAAGCGAGCACCTGTTTTGTCATGCCATAGAAGAGTTTTACCCTGAAATCAAGATTTCACATGGACTTGCTGTAGCACTTGGAAGCGTCGGAGCCTGTATTTTTCAGGGAAGAGATGAAACACAGCTTGTAGAAGTTTGTCGCGCTTACGGTATTGATTTAGACCCGGCTGCTTACGGCATTACAAAGGATATCTTTGCAGATGCTTGGTTAAGAGCCGGAAGTACAAGACCGGACCGTATTACCATTTTGAATTCCACAAATTTAAACCGTCAGTGGCTGGATATGATTTATGACAGAATGGCAGATAAGTCGGATGCCGTTTATCGTCTTGGATTAAAGAGAAATGGTGGACTTGATTAATAAAATCAACGAATTTGAATAATAAACAACTGGCTTGATTAACGAATAGCGAACTTGATATAGAAAAACATTGGACTGGGTTAAAAATGAAACTATATTTTTGCAGGGTATCGGAATTATTCCGGGCGATGTCAAAAGAACAGTTGATGGAAGAAATTCCTAAATGCCGGATGAAACTGGCAGATTCCTATAAAAATGAAGCAGATCAGAAACGAAGTCTGGCAGCTTCGTATCTTTTGGGTATTTGTATGAAAGAACATGGCATTTCCCTTTCGGAAAAAGAAGATGTGACAAATACCGGCAAGCTGTTTTTTCCACACTTGGATATGTTTTATGTAAACCTTTCGCATGCAGACGATTTTGCAGTCTGTGCTTGTGATGAAGTAGAAATCGGCGTGGATGTAGAAGGAATTCGCGCATATAAGGAAAAACTGTTTTTAAAAATCGCTTCTGAAAAAGAAAAAGCTCAGATGGATGAGATTGTGAATCAGGAAGAGAAGGATATCTTTTTTACACGCTGGTGGACAAGAAAAGAAAGCGCGGTAAAATTAACCGGAATTGGAATTGCCGGTCTCTTGGATAAAGATAAAAAGACGACTGAAATCTACACAAAAGAATTTCAGCCGTGTGAGAACTGTTTTTTATCCGTTTCTTCCTATCACGATGCTTTCTGTGAGGAAATCACCATGATTTCCCCCTGTTCGGATGCGTGTTCCTGATTATAAATGCAAAAAGCTCCAAATATTCGCGCTTTTTGCATATTTACATCAGTCCTGCTTTACTTCGTCAGATGATTGATCGGATTGGATTGCGATTGATTCATCTTCATCTGTCTGTGTATGTAAAGGCAGGGTAACAATGACGCGCAGAATGCGGTTTTTGTTAATGTTGGAAGCCTGTATCTGTGTGCCGTCTTCCAAAACAGCGATTTCATTTTTTTTGGGAATGTGATCTAGATATTCAATCATAATACCACCGATGGAGTCATAATCTTCGGATGTAAAGTTGGTATCCAATGCATCATTGATATCGTCAAGCTTCATGGAACCGGCAATATCATAGGTGTTGGGACCTATTTCTTTAATGAGTTCTTCTTCTTCCGTATCATATTCATCGCGGATTTCACCTACAATTTCTTCCAATAAATCTTCCAATGTAATCAGTCCCACGGCAGAACCGTATTCATCAAGTACAATCGCAATATTATTAGCACTTTCACGCATTTCTACCATTAAATCATCTGTTTTTTTGGTTTCATAGGTGTAGTAGATGTCACGCATGATATTACGGATGTTGAAATCGGTTTTTTTATTGACAAGGAAAAAGTCTTTTAAGTTGACACTTCCGATGATATTGTCTTTATCTCCCTCATATACAGGAATACGGGAAAACAGCGTATTTTTGAATAGCGTCCGAAGCTTGGTATAAGATGCATCCACATCAATCATTGTCATTTCAATTCGTGGAATCATGATGTCTTTGGCAAGAGAATCGCCAAAATCAAATACGTTTAAAATCATTTCCCTTTCTTCTGTTTCAATAGCACCGTCTTCGTGGCTGACTTCGACATATGTCTTTAATTCACTTTCTGTCATGGCACTGTGTGCTGTTTCACTGTCAATTCCTGCCAATTTCAAAAAGAAAACGGAAAGTTTGTCAATGATAAAAATAACCGGTGTCAGAAGAAACATTAAAACGCGGATAATGGGTGCATATACCCTTGCCATTTTTTCAGAATTGATGCTTGCAGCAGTTTTGGGGACGATTTCGCCAAATAATAGCACTAAAACTGTCAGTATTGCTGTGACAAGACCGATAAACACACTGCCAAACAACCGGATGGTTAGTGCTGTTGCAAGGGTGGTGGTTGTAATGTTCACGATGTTATTACCTATTAAAATCGTGCTTAACATCTTTCCGGTATTTTCCAAAACATCCAGAACCGTCTGGGCTTTTTTGTCCCCTTCATCCGCAAGTGTTTTCATTTTTATTCGGTTGACGCTTGTCAGAGCTGTCTCCGCAGAAGAAAAAAACGCGGAAAGAAATAGTAAAATGATAAGACTGATAAGTTGTATGGCATCTGATGTGTCCAAGTGAAAATAAACCTCTTTTCTGTTTTTGTAATGTTTCTGAATACTTTCTATACATAAATGAAATCTTTTTTCATAGTATTTATGTATAAGGAAAGATACTATATATGCTTTGAACTTGTCAAGTAAAGTTTGTATAAACGAAAGATAAACGAAGTGTAAATAAGGAAATTTTTATATTTCGCAGGTGGAATGATCATGTAATAAAACAGAGAAGAGGTAGAATATGAGAAAATGGATGATGAAACGGGAACAGCAGGATCAGAAAATATTGTCAGCACTTGTGATATTGGTATTGTCTTATGTTCTGACAGCAGGATGCCTTTTACTTCTGGCATTTATCCTGTATAAATTCCGTATTTCGGAGAATGTGGTAAATATGGCTATTATCGTTATTTATGTCTGCATGACATTTTTTGCCGGATTTGTGGCCGGAAAAAGATTTAAAGTTAAGAAGTTCCTATGGGGCCTTATTCTCGGAAGTATCTATTTTCTGATTTTAACCGTGGTCTCCATGATTGGTGGCGTATCGGATATGGTGGTAGGAAGAGGAATGATTACAACCTATCTTCTTTGTGCAGGCGGCGGAATGTTAGGTGGAATGTTAAGCTAGAAAAAAAGTCTTTCAATACATAAAAAACTATGCTATAATTGCCAAAGAGTACAGTTTCAGGATAGAAACTGTTTAAGTGAATAAGGAGGCTATGTTCATGAAGCATATCAAAACATTAAGCACAAGAGACCTTAAGAAAACTGTGAAAAAAGGCGGTTGTGGTGAATGCCAGACATCTTGCCAGTCAGCTTGCAAAACATCCTGCACAGTTGGCAATCAGAGTTGCGAACAGGTTAAATAATACGATGTTTCATAAGCAGCGATTGCGGTCGCTGCTTTTTCATGGGACGTTTTTTGGTTCACGCCCCTTCTCATGAAACAAAGAATATGACATAGGGATGCTCTTTGTGACAAAAGAACCGTCCCCAAATAAGGAGAAAACAAACGTGGTACATGTATATCAAAACAACGGTTTTAAAATCGCTTTGGATGTCAATAGCGGTGCCGTTCATGTCGTTGATGATGTCGTGTATGATTTGATCCCCGAATTAGAAGAATGTATTAAGGCAAAGTCTGATAAAGAAAAAGTATCAGAGGTTGCCTTTAAAGTGTTGTCAGATAAAGACAAACAATATTCGGAAAGTGATATTGCCGAGGCAGTTGATGAAATATTGGAATTGTACGAGGCAGGACTTTTATATACGGAAGATATTTATGAGCCGTATATTGAACAATTCGGAGAACGTGAAACAGTGGTAAAAGCTCTGTGTTTACATATTGCTCATGATTGTAATCTGGCTTGTAAATACTGTTTTGCGGAAGAAGGAGAATATCACGGCAGACGCGCCATTATGAGTTATGAAGTCGGAAAAAAGGCTTTGGACTTTCTGGTAAAGAATTCCGGCAACAGAGTCAATCTGGAAGTTGATTTTTTTGGCGGAGAGCCTTTGTTAAACTGGCAGGTGGTTAAAGATCTTGTCAATTACGGACGGTCTTTGGAAGAGCCTTTTCATAAAAAGTTCCGTTTTACCCTGACAACCAACGGCGTACTTTTAAATGATGAAATTCTCGAATTTGTCAATCGCGAGATGAGTAATATTGTCTTAAGTATTGACGGACGCAAAGAAATTCATGATCTGATGCGACCGCACCGGGGCGGACAGGGCAGTTATGATGAAGTCGTTCCCAAGTACATCAAAGTGGCAGAAAGCCGCAATCAGATGAATTATTATGTGAGAGGAACCTTTACGCATAATAATCTGGATTTTTCCAAAGATGTTATGCATCTTGCGGATCTTGGTTTTAAACAGATTTCGGTTGAACCGGTTGTTGCCGATGAAAAAGAAGATTACGCTATTACAGAACAAGATGTTCCGATTATTAAGGAAGAATATGACAAGCTTGCCAAAATGATTATTGATCGCAAGCAAACCGGCAGAGATTTTAATTTCTTTCATTTTATGATTGATATGGAAGGCGGTCCCTGTGTTTATAAGAGATTGTCCGGATGTGGTTCCGGAACGGAATATCTGGCGGTTACTCCATGGGGAGATTTTTATCCTTGTCACCAGTTTGTCGGTATGGAAGAGTTTTTAATGGGAAATGTAGATGATGGGATTGTACGTCCTGACATCATGCAACAATTTAAAGGCTGCAATGTCTATGCCAAGGATAAATGTAAGAATTGTTTTGCCAAATTTTATTGCAGCGGCGGTTGTGCTGCCAATGCTTATAATTATGGGAACAGTATATATGATGCATATGATATCGGATGTGAATTACAGAGAAAACGGATTGAATGTGCTATTATGATCAAAGCGGCTTTGGCTGCAGGAGAGGAGAACTAACATGAAAAAAAGAACAGCTGCCGTATTGCTGATTCTTTTTCTGATCGCAGCAGTCGGAATGGGTTATGTTGCCTTTTTCGGTATTGGATCGGGAAAAACCGGATCAATGGCAAATATTAAACAGGGTCTGGATTTAGCAGGTGGTGTCAGTATCACATATCAGGTTGTGGGAGAGGAAACACCTTCTTCCGAAGATATGTCAGATACCATTTACAAACTGCAGAAACGTGTAGAAAACTATTCTACCGAAGCTCAGGTTTATCAAGAAGGCGATAATCGTATCAATATCGAAATTCCCGGTGTATCGGATGCCAATGCGATATTGCAGGAATTGGGCCAGCCCGGAAGTCTGTATTTTATTTATCAGACAAACGAAGCCGGTGAAGCAAATTATACGTTAACCGGTTTTGATGAGGAAAAAGGAAAATATATTTATTCCCTGACCAAATCCATTGATGAATTGATGGCAGAGGGTTCCATTCCTTTGGATGGCACAAAAGTTGCCGCTGCAGATGCCGGTGCTACACAGAGTAGCGGAGCATTGCAGGAGATGGAGTATGTGGTTGAACTGACATTTACACAGGAAGGTTCCGAAGCGTTTGCAAAAGCTACAGAGCGTGCTTACAACAGAGGTGAATCCATCGGTATTTATTATGATGGAGAACTGGTCTCTGTACCGAACGTTATTTCCGTTATTACAGGCGGACAGGCACAGATTACCGGTATGGATAGCATTGAAGAGGCCAAAACACTGGCTTCCACCATTCGTATCGGTGGACTTAGCTTAGAGCTTGAGGAAATGAGATCCAATGTTGTTGGAGCACAACTTGGTTCCGATGCAATCAAAACCAGTTTAAAAGCCGGTGCAATCGGTCTTGCAATTGTTTGTATTTTTATGACTGTTGTATACTTTATTCCCGGTTTTACATCGGCAATTGCATTGTTAATTTATGTCATTATGACATTGTTAGTATTAAACGGCTTTAATCTTACGCTGACACTTCCGGGTGTTGCCGGTGTTATTCTTGCAATCGGTATGGCGGTTGATGCCAATGTCATCATCTTTGCCCGTATCAGGGAGGAGCTTGCAACCGGAAAGACGGTAAAATCTTCCATTAAGATTGGTTTTGATAAAGCTACTTCAGCTATTGTGGATGGAAATATCACAACCTTTATTGCGGCAATTGTGTTGGCGCTAAAGGGCTCTGGTACGGTAAAGGGATTTGCCCAGACCTTGATGATTGGTATTATTCTTTCCATGTTTACTGCCATGGTGGTAACAAGAGTATTACTGCATCTCTTTTATGCAGTCGGTTTCCAGGATGAAAAGTGGTATGGTATCGGAAAAGAACATAAGGCGATTAATTTCCTGAGCAAAAAAGCTGTTTTCTTTACCATTTCCTTAGTTGTGATTATCGGCGGATTTGTGATGCTTGGTGTGAATAAATCATCAACCGGTAATATATTAAATTATTCCATGGAATTCGTTGGCGGAACTTCCACAACCGTTACATTCAATGAAGATATGAGTATTGAAGAACTGGATGCTAAAGTGGTTCCGTTGTTTGAAGAGATTACCGGAGACGGTGCGGTTCAGACACAGAAGGTAAGCGGAACAACAGAGGTTGTCATTAAGACAAGAAGTCTTTCCGTAGAAGAAAGAGAAGCTGTGGAAGATATGTTAGACACCAATTTCCATGTTTCTTCCGACGATGTCCAGTCTGAGACAATCAGTGCGACAATCAGTTCGGAAATGAAATCGGATGCAGTCGTTGCCGTTGTCATTGCAACGCTTTGTATGCTGTTATATATCTGGATCCGTTTCAGCGATATCCGTTTTGCAACCAGTGCGGTTGTTGCCCTGGTTCATGATGTTTTGGTTGTTCTGGCATTTTATGCAATCAGCAAGACCAGTGTCGGAAATACCTTTATTGCATGTATGTTGACCATCGTCGGTTATTCCATTAATGCAACCATCGTTATTTTTGACCGTATCCGTGAGAATCTGAAAGAAATGCCCAAGAAAACAGAGCTGGATACCATTGTTAACACCAGTATTACACAGACCTTGTCAAGAAGTATCAATACTTCCTTTACCACCTTTGTCATGGTAGCGGTATTGTATATCCTCGGTGTGACCAGTATCCGTGAATTTGCCCTGCCTTTGATGGTAGGTATTATCTGCGGAGCATATTCTTCTGTCTGCATTACCGGAGCACTGTGGTTTGTGATGAAGAAATATATTGTAAAAAAACAGCAAAAAAAATAAATAAAATATAAAACTGAGTTTCTTTATTGAAAAGAAAAGCCAAAAGATGTAAAGTACTTATTGTGCAGATATTCATCCTTTGGCTTTTTTAATTTTTATGAAGAATGAAACTGCAAAAGTATAAGTTTGCATGAAAGCAAACGGAACGCTGATTACGGAATAAAATGGCGTAAATGCGGTATTTTAAATATAAAACAAAAGGGCAGAGATTTAAAATGGGTTTGATTGTTCAGTTTTTATTATTGGTACTCGGATTTGTGATGCTTGTAAAAGGAGCAGACTGGTTCGTGGAAGGTGTCGCCGGGATTGCGGAAAAATTTGGTATTCCGCAATTGGTAATCGGTTTGACGATTGTGGCGATGGGAACAAGCGCACCGGAAGCCGCGGTCAGTATTGCTTCGGCTGTAAAAGGTAATGCGGGCATTACCGTAGGAAATGTTGTGGGCAGCAATATCATGAATATTCTGGTTATCCTTGGTATCACAGCTGTGATTACAACCATTGCGGTGCAAAAATCCACCGTCCGTTATGAAATGCCGTTTATGCTTTTGACCATGGTTGTCATGCTGTTGTTTGGTATTTCCGGCAATGTCATTACATTTGTGGAAGGCCTTGTGATGTGGGGACTTTTCATTCTGTACATGGTTTATTTGCTCATGATGGCAAAGAAAAACAAAGAAGATACCAAACCGGAGAAGAGTAAGCCGGTATGGCTTTTGATTATTTTGGGAATTGTTGGTGCCGTACTGGTTGTCTGGGGAGCTGATGTTGTTGTTGATTCAGCAAGTGAGATTGCCAGATTTTTTGGAATGTCAGAGCGATTCGTAGGACTTACCATTGTGGCTTTCGGAACTTCACTGCCGGAGTTTGTTACCAGTATTATGGCTGCACATAAGAAAAAAGCAGACATTGCAATCGGTAATATTGTCGGAAGTAATATTTTTAATGTTTTGTTTGTCTGTGGAACAACCGCACTGGTTACACCGGTCATTTTCCAGAGCAATTTCATTATAGACAGTCTGGTTGCTATCGGTGCCGGAATTATACTCTGGCTCGGCGTTTTGAAAAACCATAAGCTTTCGCGTCCGGTCGGAATTACGATGCTTTTATGCTATGCGGGATATTTTGTATATCTGCTGGTATAGTTTTGTGAGAAAATAACAGGAATGCAATATGGACTAATATGTTTGTGAATTATGAAAGACAGATATCGAATATAGTAATTCGGATATGTCAATAAATGAAAAACATTTTTATTACTTACTTCATGGTGTTATACTAAATAATATAACACGAATGGACAACAGGATAATTTGTGTGAAACAGGTTAAGAAGTAGTATTATATGTAAGAAACAGGAGTAGTTAAACATGAATAGAGGGACATTATTCGTTTGAGTGGAATAATGTCCTTTTCTTTCAGAAAGAGGAATGATATGAAGTGGCAATTGAATCCTAAAAGAGCTGATTTTGATCTTTTGGCAAAGCAACATGGAATCAGTCCGTTGACTGCAAAAATCATGGTAAACAGAGGAATTACTAATGATGCGCAGATGGAGCACTTTTTAAACGGAACACAAGCGGATATGTATGATCCGATGCTGTTAAAAGATATGAAAAAAGCGGTTTCTTTGCTTGAAGAATACTTACAGAAAAACAAACGTATCCGGATTATCGGAGATTATGATATCGACGGAATTTGTTCCGCATACATATTGTATAAAGGTCTTTCCTTTGTGAAAGAGAGTTGTGATGGTATTGATATCCGGATTCCGCATCGTGTAACAGACGGATATGGGTTAAACGATCGTTTGATTGATGAAGCCGTGGAGGATGGTGTGGATTTGATCATTACCTGTGATAACGGGATTGCGGCATATGATCAGATTATGCGGGCAAAGGATCACGGAATTTGTGTCGTTGTGACTGACCACCATGAAGTGCCTTATGAAGAAACGGATGGAGGTCGAAAATATATTCTGCCTCCTGCGGATGCTGTGATTGATCCCAAACAGGAGGATTGTATCTATCCGTTTCGAGATATCTGTGGTGCTGTAGTGGCGTATAAAGTAATTTGTGCGCTGATACAACGGGTATTGTGTAAAGATATTCAGAATATAGAAGGACAGGTTTCTCAGAATTCCGTGCTTGAGGAATGTCTGGTATTTGCGGCATTTGCGACGGTAGGAGATGTTATGGATCTGATTGATGAGAACCGTATCATTGTAAAGTACGGATTGAAAAAGATGAAAACATCCCAAAACATGGGATTGCAGGCATTAATCTCTGCGTGTGATTTGGAGAATAAAGAGATTACACCTTATCATATCGGTTTTGTTTTGGGACCCTGTTTTAATGCTTCCGGACGTCTGGATGATGCATACCATGTGATTGAACTTTTGAGTGCCACGACAAAAGAAGAAGCGGATGCACTTGCAATAAGTCTGAAACAGTTAAATCAGGAAAGACAGGATTTAACAACACAGGGAGAAGAGAAAGCTTATGAAATCATAGAGGCACAGGGGCTTTTAAAAGACCGGGTGTTAGTTGTCTATCTACCCGATGTGCATGAATCATTGGCAGGTATTATTGCGGGAAGACTTTGCAAAAAGTATTATCGTCCGACATTTGTTTTGACAAATGGAGATGATTGTGTAAAAGGTTCCGGGCGAAGCATTGAAGCTTATCATATGTATGATGAGATGACAAAGGTAAAAGATTTATTTTTAAAATACGGAGGGCATAAGCTTGCAGCCGGACTGTCTTTGCCGTCGGATCAGGTTGAAATATTCCGTGAGAGAATCAATGAGGTCTGTACTCTGTGTGATTGCGATTTGGAAGAGACTCTGATGCTTGATCTGCAAATGATGCTTGGCTGGGTGTCCGACCGCCTGATGGATGAACTTGAAAAACTGGAGCCCTATGGAAATGGGAATGAAAAACCATTGTTTGCAGAAAGAGTCTATGTGAGTCGGGTAAAAGTTATGGGCGATAAGCACAATGTCGTTCGTATGCAGCTTAGAAATGAGGAAAACAGTACGGCCGTCGGGATTTGTTTTTGTGACGGTGATGCCTTTATGCAGGATTATATAAACAGTACAGAAAAGAGAGCGAGAATTGCCTATTCACCGGAGTGGAATGAGTATGGAAACTGTCGTTCTTTGCAGATGAAAATACGCCATATTGAGTGGTATTAATGGAAGAAGGAAATAGATTTTTGCGACAATCATGAAAATAGAGTATAAGATTATCGGATTCTGCATGTAAAAGATACTGGACAAAGTTTAATAAATTATGTAAACTTGAATCAGAACATGTTAAAAAAGAAAAGTGAAGTGAAAACCAAATCATTGTTTGAAAAATGAAGTAAGATACAACAATAATAAAACATAGTGAGGGGTACATATGATATTAACTGTAAGCTGTAATCCGGCAATTGATAAAACTTATAACACATCCAATGTTATGATTGGTCAGATCAACCGTATGCGGGATCTGGTCAGCATTCCGGGTGGAAAAGCGGTTAATGTTACAAAGGTATTGAGACAGTTTGATGCACATGTAACGGCGACCGGATTTGTCGGAGGTTATACCGGCGAATTTATAGAAGAAGAGCTACGCAATATGGGTGTCAACACATCTTTCACGACAATCCGTGGCTTAACGCGTTCTAATATGAACATCATCGGTGATGACGGATATGTAACAGAGATTTTAGAGCCGGGGCCGAAGATTCTTTCTTTTGAACGGGAAGATTTTATGGATCGTTTCCGTGAATTGGTAAAAATCAGCGAATATGTTGTTTTATCCGGAAGTCTGACGGAGGGACTTCCCGAAGATTTCTATGCAAAACTGATTAAGATTTGCAATGATCATGGGGCAAAGGCATTCTTGGATGCAAGCGGTGAACCTTTAAAGAGAGGAATTGAGGCCGTGCCATACTGCATTAAGCCGAATCGCCGGGAATTAGAATATGCCGTAGGCAAAAAGCTTTCTACGGAGGCTGAAATCATTCAGGCGGCATATGAATATATTAAAGCCGGTGTTGTTAAGGTTGTAGTGTCCATGGGTGATAAAGGGCTTTTGCAGATTACGAAAACAAAAGTTATAAAAGCAGTTCCGCCTCGGATTAAAAAAGTCAACACCGTTGGATGCGGAGACTGTGTGGTTGCAGCCATGATTTTAGGAATGATTCAGGGATTGAATGACGAAGATACCATGAAGTTTGCCGCAGGTGTATCAGCAGCCAATGCAACGACATTGGAGAGCGGAATGATTCCGCAGGATACCATGGAAAAATTAATTCAGGATGTGGTAATTGTGACGGTGTAAAAAATTATTCCCTTTTCGGATTTGTGTTCCCAATATATATCTTTGCCGCCTCGTACTTCGGTTTTTAGATTTTCTAAGCGACATGCTCACAAAAATTAATGAAATGACCGGTTTCAAAACTCAGACTTCGTCTTCAAACAGTTGAAACCGGTCATTATTTTTGCTCGTCATGCCGCTAAGAAAGTCACAAAACCTCGTAAAAGCCGGCGAGCAAAGATATATATTGGGAACACAAATCCAAAAAGGGGAAAAATATAAAAATCCGAAAAGGTAATAAAAAATAAAGAAACGGTTAAGAAAGTTTCATTTTTTTTCATAGTTTAATCACAAAATGAACACATTTTGTCAGTATAGTAGGTATCAAGATAGTTGAAGCAAAACTCACTATCTCCCCCCCTCATAAGAATTCAAGCGAAAACCCCAACGTCTGTTGGGGTTTTTGCTTTGACTATTATCCTTTTTTATTATTTCAATTTATATTCCGATTTTATATTCTGAAACCATGTTCTGAATGAATTAGTCAAATTGTTTATTTTATTTTCCCTTTGTCATTTTCTTTTTTGGGATGTGATTTTTCTTTAACAGGCAGTTGTGCCAGAATGACAGCTGCAAAAATAAATGCGCATCCGGATAATTCGCGCATACTCAGTTTTTGGTGCAATAAGAGAAAGCCTGCCAAAACAGAGAAAACCGATTCCAAACTCATGAGTAAGGATGCCACTGCAGGATTTACATCTTCCTGTCCGATGATTTGCAGGGTATATGCAACGCCGCAGGAAAGAATTCCGGCATACAAAAGAGGAATCCAGGCATCAGATGTCTGAAAAGCGCTTCCCCATATAAAGAGATTTCCACTAAAAGGCTTCATCTCAAAGAGCAACATGGGAACAGCGGTAATGCATCCGGCAACCCAGAATTGGATGCAGGACATGCGGATTCCTTCCACAAGCGGTGTGAAATGATCTACCGCAAGAATATGAAAAGCAAAGCATAATGCGCAGATTAAAACCAGAATATCCTGCGGTTGTAAGGTCAGGGTTTCATTTAAGCATAGTAAGTATAAACCGATCACAGTCAGGATGATACCAATCCAGACTCTTATAGAACATTTCTTTTTTAAGAATAGTCCAAGTATTGGAACCAGTATAATATAACAGGCGGTTAAAAAACCGGCTTTCCCGGCCGGACAGCCCATATAGATACCTGCCTGTTGGAGGTTGGATGCAATGCATAGAATAATTCCACATATGACACCGCCTTTTAGCAGAGTTTTTTTGGATTCGGGTGTTGCAGATTTTTTTCCGGTATAACCCAGTTGGTCTAAGAGTTTAATAACTGGAATTAGCACGAAACCTCCAATCAAAAATCGAATGCAGTTGAAAGAATAAGGTCCGATGGCATCACCACCTTCACTCTGTGCTACAAATGCAATTCCCCAGATCAATGCTGTCAGAACTAATAAGAATGAATTTCTGGTTGTTTTATTTTTCATAAGTACCTCCGTATAGATAATATGATACCAGGGTCAAAAGGTTATACTTTTTATGCGAGAGCACAAAGTGTGTAGCAATCCGTTGGTATCATTGGGGTCAAAATACCTTTTGACCCAACATTATAATATGTCATTCTAAAGAATTTGAGAATTGCCTAATAAAAGACAATCGGATTAGAGACAATCCTGTCAAGAGATAATCCTGTCAGATGTCTAGCATCAATCATTTTAGCATATGTTTTAAAAACTGCAAGATAGACATACCAGAGAATGAAAGAAAAGGGAAAAGTATGCCCTGGGGCATCCAAAAGAGCATGAAAGGCAAGAAAAAGGCATACCAAATAGAGAAAGGTGAGAAAAAAGTATGCCCCGAGCCGTCCGAAAGAGCGTGAAAAGCAAGAAAAAGGCATACCAGAGAGAGAAAGGCGAGAAAAAAGTATGCCCCGAGCGATTCGAAAGAGCATGAAAAGCAAGAAAAAGGCATACCAAATAGAGAAATACAAGAAAAAAGGAGGTTCGGGCATCCCATGGAGCATGGGCAGTAGAATAGAAACAAGCATCAAAACAAAAACTACAAATAGGAATAAAGACAATGCCCCATACCAAGGACAAAAACAAGAACCAAAACAATAACCACAAACAAGAAACAAAAGCAAGAATAAAACCAGAAGCAAGAACCGGAAACATATATAGTAGATTCGTTGAAAAAACATACTATATGTGCTATTCTAAAGTAGGTTCATTTTGTTTAATATTTCGAAGGACAGAGCGTAGGAAGCAGTATGAAAGGATGATGAAATATGGCAGAATTCAAAAAGAAAACTTGTGAAGAGTTATTAGAAGGGCTTACATATGAAGTGCTTTGCGGGGATATATCCCAAGAGATAACGGATTTGATTTATAATTCCAATGCAGTGACAAAGGGCTGCATGTTTGTCTGCATAAAAGGTGCGAATTTTGATGCACATGATAAAGCGGCAGAAGTGGCGCAAAACGGAGCTAAGGCAATTGTAGTCAGCCATGAGATTGAACTGCCCAAAGATTTAGATGTGACGGTCATAAAGGTGGATGATACCCGATACGCACTGGCATTTATTTCAGCCGCTTTCTTTGATCATCCTGCCAATCAGTTAAAGGTAATCGGAGTTACCGGTACAAAAGGAAAAACGACGACGACTTATCTGGTCAAATCCATACTTGAGCATGCCGGATACCGCGTAGGGCTTGTCGGAACGATAGAAGCAATTATCGGGGATGTTCATATTCCTGCCAATAATACAACACCGGAATCCTATGTGCTGCAACAATATTTCCGTCAAATGGCAGATGCCGGATGTGATGTGGTTGTTATGGAAGTTTCTTCTCAGGGACTGATGCAGCATCGTACGCAGGGATTTACCTTTGAACTTGGAATTTTTACAAATTTAGAGCCGGATCACATCGGTCCCAATGAGCATAAAGATTTTGAAGACTATATGCACTGCAAGGGATTGTTATTTAAACAATGTAAAAAAGGCATTGTAAACTTTGATGATGCACACTGGAAACAGGTGGTTGAGGGACACACATGTGAACTGGAAACGTATGGTTTTTCTTTAGAAGCGGATTTATATGCAGAGGACGTTCATCTGTTAAAAGGAGAAGGCTATCTGGGTGTTGATTTTAAGGTCAAGGGCTATTTGGATTTTGAAGTGGAGTTTCATGTACCGGGACGTTTCAGTGTTTACAATGCGTTGACAGCTATTGCAATCTGTCATCATTTTGGAATTGACAGTGAAAAAATGCAGGATGCCTTAAAAGAGGCGAAGGTTAAGGGTCGTATTGAGCTTGTTAAAGTTTCCAATCAATTTACGTTAATGATTGATTATGCGCATAATGCCATGTCATTAGAAAGTCTGCTGACGACATTAAAAGAGTATCATCCCAAGCGCCTAGTCTGCCTGTTTGGATGCGGCGGCAACCGGTCCAAGATAAGACGCTACGAAATGGGAGAAGTAAGTGGCAAGTTGGCTGATTTAACCGTTATTACCTCGGATAATCCCAGATTTGAAAAGCCGGAGGATATTATTGCAGATATCAAAACCGGAATTGCAAAAACAAATGGCAAATACGTTGAAATTCCGGACCGCAGGGAAGCAATTGCCTATGTGATCAAATACGGTCAGCCGGGAGATGTTGTGGTACTTGCGGGAAAAGGACATGAAGATTATCAGGAAATTGAAGGAAAAAAATATCCGATGGATGAGAGAGACATCATTGCGGATGTTTTGACCGGACGGCAGCAGGCTCCGGAAGATGTGAAGATAAATTAAGGGATTCTATGAATTATAAATATGCGAATATCTGTGTGGACATTTCACACGAAAAAGTAGATAAACCGTTTCAATATAAAATTCCAAAGGATTTGCAGGATAGACTGGAGCCGGGCATGCAGGTGCTTATTCCGTTCGGAAAAGGAAATAAGCTGATTAAAGGGTTTGTTTTAGAACTGACCGATCAATCGGAATATCCGGAAGAGTTGTGCAAAGAAGTTGCAGAGGTGGTTTCAACCGGGATTACGGCAGAAGGAAGAAGTATTGCCTTAGCATCCTGGATGAGAAAAAACTATGGCTCAACTTTGATCGCTGCATTAAAAACTGTTCTTCCGGTAAAGGAAAAGGTCAGGCAGATTGAGCAAAAAGACCTGATACTTTGTGCAACAAAAGAAGAACTGGAAGAGGCAGTTGTTACGGCAAATAAAAAGCATCATGTTGCAAAAGTGCGGCTTTTGGAGGCATTTAAGGATGTTGACAGCCTGGCCTATGAATTTGTGACAGGAAAGCTCAACATATCCGCACCAACCATAAAGGCGTTGGAAAAACAGAATATCATCCGTATTGAGAAACGGACCGAGTATCGCAATCCGGTCAAGGTCCGTCAGACGCAGATGCAGAAAAATACTTTAAATCCCGAACAACAGTCCGTTGTGGATTCGTTTGTCCGTGATTATGAGGCAGATATCAGGAAAACGTATCTGCTACGAGGGGTAACCGGAAGCGGCAAAACAGAAGTATATATGGAAATCATTGATTCGGTACTGGAAAAAGGGAAGCAGGTTATTGTTCTGATACCGGAAATCGCATTGACTTATCAGACGGTTTTGCGGTTTTATAAAAGATTTGGAGACTGCGTTTCGGTCATGCATTCCAAGCTTTCAAAAGGAGAACGTTTTGATCAGTTTGAAAGAGCAAAAAAGGGGCAGATTGGGATTATGATCGGACCAAGAAGTGCATTGTTTACACCATTTCCCAATTTGGGACTGATTATTATCGATGAGGAGCATGAAGGAAGTTATAAAAGTGACAACATGCCAAAGTTTCACGCAAGAGAGACGGCAGAATATATTGCTTCCACCATGCATGCAAGTGTGATATTGGGTTCGGCTACACCGTCTGTGACCAGTTTCTATCGTGCACAAGCCGGCGAATATGGATATTTTTGTTTAAAGAACCGGTATCAAAATCGTTTACTTCCAACGGTATATACCGTTGATCTTCGGGAAGAATTAAGAAAAGGAAACCGCAGTATTTTATCACGGCTTTTATATGAGAAAATAAAAGACCGTCTGGAAAAAAAGCAGCAGATTATGTTGTTTTTAAACCGACGTGGTTATGTTGGTTTTTTATCCTGCCGGAATTGCGGTTATGTGGTAAAATGTCCGCATTGTGACGTTTCCCTGACCATGCATGGCAATCAGAGAATGATGTGTCATTATTGCGGTTATGAGATGCCGGTTGTAAAGCTTTGCCCGGAGTGCGGGTCTAAACATATTGCAGGATTTAAGGCAGGAACCGAGCAGGTGGAACAAAGTGTCCAGAAGATGTTTCCGCAAGCCAGAATTTTGCGTATGGATAAGGATACAACACAGACAAAAGACGGTTATGAAAAAATCCTTTCCGCATTTGCAGAGCAGGAAGCAGATATTTTAATCGGGACACAGATGATTGTAAAAGGTCATGATTTTCCCATGGTAACATTAGTTGGGGTACTGGCGGCTGATTTATCCCTTTCTGTGGGGGATTATCAGGCAGCAGAGCGTACATTCCAGCTTTTGACACAAGCTGTGGGAAGGGCCGGCAGGGGAGAAATTGCCGGAGAAGCGGTGATACAGACCTATCAACCGGAACATTATGCAGTTGTGACTGCCGCAAATCAGGACTATGACAGTTTTTATAAAAGCGAAATTGCATATCGGGAAGTGTGCGGATATCCGCCGGTGAAGCATATGCTTGCTATTTTGCTTGCATCAGATGTTAAGACACTACTTGATGAGGTCGCAGTATCACTAAGCGAAAAGCTGAAAGAAGAACTGGATATTTTTTATCAAATTATCGGACCGGCCGATGCAACGATTGGAAAAATTAACGATATTTATCGAAAGATAATTTATATCAGACATGATGAATATAACAAACTGACAGAGGTTAAAGATTTAACAGAAGCGTTGATGGAACAAAAGAAAAAAGAATGGAGCCGTTGCTGCGTTTATTTTGACTTTGATCCCATGAACGGATATTAGGAGGAAGAAAATGGCTTTAAGAAACATCAGGGAATTGGGAGATCCTATTCTAAACAAGAAATGTAAGGAAGTAAAAGAAGTAACGGAACGTACCAGAGATTTGATCGATGATATGTTTGAGACCATGTATGAGGCAGAAGGTGTAGGTCTTGCGGCTCCGCAGGTTGGTATTTTAAAAAGAATCTGTGTCATCGACTGTGGAGATGACCCGATTTTGTTGATCAATCCCAAGGTATTGGAAACCAGCGGCGAACAGACCGGACAGGAAGGTTGCCTTTCCGTTCCCGGAAAATGCGGCGTTGTAACAAGACCCAATTATGTCAAGGTACTTGCATATAATGAAAACATGGAACCTTTCGAAATCGAGGGTACAGAACTGCTGGCACGTGCAATGATGCACGAAATTGACCATTTAGACGGACATGTTTATACGGAACTGGTAGAAGGTCCTTTGTATGATGTCGCTGAGGCACCTGAGGAAGAATGACGGATTACAAATTTGCTGTTGTGCCACAAGAAGCGCCTTAATGAGACAATGAAAACGTGCCAAAAGAAGTGCTTCGATAGATAAAGTGATTCCAAGAGACTAAGAAACGAGGAATATGAATATGAAAGTTGTATATATGGGAACCCCTGATTTTGCGGTCGGTCCCTTAGAGGCGCTGATTGCAGCGGGATATGAAGTGACAGCTGTTGTGACGCAGCCTGATAAAGCAAAAGGCAGAAGTGATAAATTGATCCCTTCGCCGGTAAAAGCATGTGCGCTTGAGCACAATATTCCGGTTTTAACGCCCGTCAAAATTAAGACTCCGGAGGCCGTTGCCGAATTATCGAAATATGAAGCCGATATTTTTGTGGTCGCTGCATTTGGACAGATTTTATCGGAAGAGATTTTAAATATGCCAAAGTATGGCTGTATCAATATTCACGCATCCCTGTTGCCCAAATACCGGGGAGCAGCACCGATACAGTGGAGTATTATTGACAAAGAGAAAGAAACAGGAATTACCATTATGCAGATGGATAAAGGTCTGGATACCGGAGACATCCTTTTTCAAAAGGTTGTGCCGATTGATGATGAAGACACCGGAGAAAGCCTGTTTGAAAAACTGGCCAAAGCCGGTTCGGAATTTTTGATTGAGGTTTTGCCTAAAATTGAAGCAGGAGATGTGCATCCGATTAAGCAGGATGCAACAAAAAGCACCTATGCAGGCATGCTCACGAAAGCCCATGGCAAGATTGACTGGACGAAAGATGCCGATACCATCGAACATCTTGTGAGAGGCTTAAATTCCTGGCCGAGTGCTTATACACAATTGCAGGGAAAACAGTTGAAAATCTGGAAATCCCATGTGGTAGAAAAAAAAGGCGGAGAGCCCGGATGCGTATGCGAAGTGACAAAGGATTCGATTGTTGTTGCGACCGGAAAAGATGCATTGGCAATTACGGAATTGCAGCTTGAAGGCAAAAAAAGAATGTCTGCAAAAGATTTTCTGGTCGGCAGGACGGTTGAGATTGGAACAATGCTGGGATGACGTAAAGAGGTAATATGACGAATACGAGAGAAATTGCGCTGGACTGTGTCATGGAAATCATGGAAAAGAAGCAGTATAGCCATTATGTTTTAAAACAGGTGTTGGATAAATATGGTTTCTTGGAAAAAAGAGACCGTTCCTTCATAAAATGTGTTGCGGAAGGTACGATAGAGCGAGCCATTGAACTGGACTATGTGCTTGACCAGTTTTCAAAAGTAAAAGTTAAGAAAATGAAACCGTTGATTCGCTCTTTAATGCGTATGAGCGTATACCAGCTTTTATATATGGATAAGACCCTGGATGCGGCTGTATGCAACGAAGCGGTTAAGCTTGCATCCAAGAGAGGATTTCAATCTTTAAAAGGTTTTGTGAACGGGGTGCTTCGAACCATTGCGCGCAATAAAGAAAATATTGTTTATCCGGATGTTGTAACGAATCCGATTCTCCACTTATCTGTTTGCTATTCCATGCCGGAATGGATTGTTTCGATGTGGGTGGAACAGCTGGGATTCGAAGAGACGGAGCGCATTTTACAAGGATTAATCGAAAAACGTCCTTTGATGATTCGTATGGATGAAGGTATGAAGGATGCAGAAAAAAAGTCCTTACTGGAAACCTTTAGGAAAGAACACATTGATTTGGAACAACTTCCGACAATTCCCTATGCTTATCTTGTGAAAAATCCGGATCGAGTGGATAATCTTCCGGGATTTGCAGAAGGAAAAATTATGATACAGGATGCCGGTTCCATGGAGATTATAGAGTTTGCCGATATCCAAAAAGACTGGTATATCGTTGATGTGTGCGGAGCGCCCGGAGGAAAAGCTTTGCATGCTGCTTCTAAACTTCAAGGAAGCGGATATGTCAGTGTCCGTGATTTATCGGAAAGAAAAATGGAACTCATTCTTGAAAATATCAGACGGAGTGGCTACCAAAATATCGCTGCAAAAGTGTGGGATGCTACGGTTTTAGATGAAGGCGAGATTGGAAAGGCTGATCTTTTGATTGCCGATTTGCCTTGCTCGGGACTTGGTGTGGTTGGACGAAAGGCCGATATCAAATACCGTCTGGCAAAAAACGATATCACAGAGATTGCCGCCTTACAGCGTCAAATTTTAGAAACAGTAAAACAATATGTGAAAACAGGTGGATTTCTTTTGTTTTCAACCTGTACTCTGACAAAAGAAGAAAATGAAGATAATGTGCATTGGTTTGAGAATCAATCTGCATTTAAATTGGTAAAGGAAAAAACGTTATATCCGGCACCGAATGGTCTGACGGACGGATTTTATATGGCGTTGTTTCAAAAAGAAGAGTAAAAATGGAAAAAACAGATATTAAATCACTAAACAAAACCGAGTTGCGACAGATAATAGAGGAAATGGGCGAAAAGAAATTCCGCGCAGACCAGTTGTATGACTGGATGCATGTGAAGCTGGCCCGCAGTTTCGATGAAATGACCAATATTTCCAAAGCATTTCGGGAACAATGTAAAAAAAACTTTGTGTATACTTCACTGTCTGCTGTCTGCGTACAGGAATCCAAATTGGATGGCACAAAAAAATACCTGTTTGCCTTAGAAGACGGAAATGTTGTAGAGAGTGTGCTGATGCGGTATAAGCATGGAAACAGTGTCTGTATTTCCTCGCAGGTGGGGTGCCGGATGGGGTGCCGGTTTTGTGCTTCTACACTCGATGGTCTGACGCGTAATCTGAAACCGTCGGAAATGCTGGATCAGATTTATGCCATCAGCCGTCTGATTGGGGAACGGATTTCCAATGTTGTGGTCATGGGAACCGGTGAGCCGCTGGATAATTATGAAAATCTGATTACCTTTATAAAACTGCTTTCGGATGAAAACGGACTGAACATAAGTCAACGGAATATCACGGTTTCGACATGTGGAATTGTCCCCAATATATACAGGCTGGCAGATGAAAAGCTTCAGATTACGCTCGCCTTGTCTTTACATGGTGCAACGGATGCAAAAAGACAGGAGCTTATGCCGATTGCAAAGGCATATCAGATTTCTGAGCTGATGGAAGCTGTCGATACTTATTTTGAAAAAACAGGCAGGCGCATTACGTTTGAATACAGTCTGGTCGCAGGTGTAAATGATACCAATGAAGATGTTATGAATCTGACAACTCTTGCGTCGGGCAGAAACTGTCATATTAATCTGATTCCGGTCAATCCCATCAAAGAGCGTGATTACAGGCAACCAAAGCAGGAGTATGTGACTGCATTTAAAAATAAACTTGAAAAAAATCGAATAAATGTTACTATTAGAAGAGAAATGGGCAGGGATATTGATGGTGCCTGCGGACAGTTAAGAAAGAGACATTTAGAAGAAAGTTAGCGTATAGCAAGGAGGAAACATGTTGTTAGAGACATACTCCGCGACGGATATCGGCAGAAAAAGACAACTGAATCAGGATTATGTTTTTTCTTCAGCAAAACCGCTTGGTAACATGCCCAATCTGTTTATTGTGGCAGATGGTATGGGTGGTCATAATGCCGGGGATTATGCGTCCAAATGTACAACGGAAACCGTTGTGAATGAGATTCAGAATTCTTTTGAAAAGAATCCGACGATTATCATTAAAAAGGCAATTAAAACAGCAAATGCCAAAATCAGAAAAGAAGCATCTGAAAATGAAAGTCTGTTTGGTATGGGAACGACACTGGTTATTGCCACGATTATCGGCAAATATCTGCAGGTTTCCAATATTGGGGATTCCAGATTGTATTTACTTAACAAAGATGGTTTGCGACAAGTTACGGAGGATCATTCTCTGGTTGAGGAGATGATTCGTCTGGGCGGACTGAGCAGGGAAGATGCCAGATTGCATCCGGATAAAAATATTATAACCAGAGCCATAGGAGCAAAAGATGAGGTTGAGGCTGATTTCTTTACGGAGGAGCTTGAGCCCGGGGATATTGTTTTGATGTGTTCCGATGGTCTTACCAATATGCTTGAAGATAAAGAAATTGAAGCAATTTTATTAAACCCTGAAAAAGAGGAATTGATTCAAAAGGGTGATGCTCTGATTAAGGCAGCAAATGAAAACGGTGGAAAAGACAATATTGCCGTTGTTTTGGTCAGACTGGTTGAAGATGATGAGGTGAAAGAATGATAATACTTGGAATGTTAATCGGAGACCGCTATGAGATTTTGGATAAAATCGGTACCGGCGGTATGAGCGATGTATATAAAGCAAAGGACCATAAACTGAACAGATTTGTTGCAGTGAAAGTTTTGAAACAGGAGTTTTCGGAAAATACTAATTTTGTTTCCAAATTCCGTGTGGAAGCTCAGGCTGCGGCAGGATTGATGCATCCCAATATTGTCGGCGTTTATGACGTTGGTGAAGAAGATGGTATCAATTATATCGTTATGGAGTTGATTGAGGGTATTACGCTTAAAAAATATATCGAGAAAAAATCCCGTCTTTCCATCAAAGAAGCAATCAGCATTGCAATTCAGGTATCCATGGGTATTGAGGCTGCACACAACAATCATATTATTCACAGGGATATCAAACCGCAGAATATTATGATTTCCCGTGACGGCAAGGTAAAAGTCATGGATTTTGGTATTGCCAAGGCAGCAACCAGCAATACGATTACATCAAATGTCATGGGTAGTGTTCATTATACTTCTCCGGAGCAGGCAAGAGGTGGTTTCTCGGATGAAAAGAGTGATATCTACTCTTTGGGATGTACCTTATTTGAAATGGTAACGGGACATGTGCCTTTTGATGGCGAAACAACGGTTGCTATTGCCATTAAACATATTCAGGATGAAATGCCTTCTCCCAGAGAATATGTTCCTGAAATTCCGGTATGTGTAGAAAAAATTATTTATAAATGTACGCAGAAAAGCCCTGACCGTCGTTATCAGAAGATGAGCGAGCTGACACTGGATTTAAAGAAATCACTGGTTACTCCGGATGAAGATTTTGTAACCATGATTGATGTGGATACAGCAGCCGCCACCAGACCGGTTACGGATGAAGAACTTGCATCCATCAAAGAGCGTACCGGTACTTTGGCAGTAGAAGATATTCATATGCGCTTAAACGAAGAAAAGCCGAAGCCCAAGAAATCTAAATTTATGATTATGGATGACGAGAGCGATGAAGATGAATATGAGGATGAAGACGTCGAAGAAGAGGATGAAGATTACGACGAAGAAGAATATGAAGATGATGATGAGTACGATGATGATGATTTAGATCCCAAGATGGAGCGTATTACAACGATTTTAGCCATCGTGGCAGCCGTTATCATCGGTGTGATTGCATTAGTGCTTGTGGCAAATGCCATCGGTATTTTCAAAGGCAATTCCGATTCGCAGGAAGAAGAAACCCAGATGGTGGAAGTGCTTAATGTGGTTGGTTTCAACGTAGATGCAGCGAAATCAACATTGGAAGAATTGTATTTGTCTGTAGATATTCAGTATGAAGAATCGACAGAAGTTCCGGAAAATATTGTCATCAGACAGAGTATTGCTGAAGGCGAGATGGTGGAAGAACACAGTCTTGTTATTTTAACAGTCAGCAGTGGTGTTGCCGGTATTGAAATCCCCAATGTTGTCGGAAGTTCAGAAACAGATGCTACCACAACATTGACGTCACTTGGATTCAGGGTCTCCAAAGAAACCGAATATTCCGATACCGTTGATGAGGGACTGGTTATTTCACAGTCACCGAATGCATTGGAAAAAGTGGCATCCGGATCTACCATCGTTTTGAAAATCAGTTCCGGACCGGCTGAGAAGCTGGTAACAGTTCCGGATTTGAGAGGCATGACCGAAAGCGCAGCAAAAGATAAGTTGGCTTCAGCTAATTTAAAGGTTGGAACGGTTACAGAGGAATACAGTGATTCGGTTACCAAGGGTAATGTTCTTTCACAGAGTTATTCTCCCGGAACAGAAATCGGAGAAAACAGTACGGTTAATTTTGTTATCAGTTTAGGTAAAAAAGATGTATCTTATAAATATTCCGTTTCTCTTCCCGCTCCGGAAGGATATGTAGAAGGAACTACGGTTACGATTATTTTGACGGATTCTGCAGGAACAAAGAAAGAATATACAACATCTTCTTTCCCTTTTGAAATCAATGAAACGGGATTGAAATCGGAAACCGGTACCATTGTTATGAAAGGATTCAAAAAGGAAGCACAGACGGTAGATACCGGAAGTGTTGACGAAGCGGGAAATCCGATTTATGAAACAGTAGAAACCAATGTTCCGGTTGAATTCGGTGCCCAGAATGTAACCTTTACAAAGGCAGAATAGGAATTGGGTTGCATGCAGGGAATTATTGTAAAAGGAATTGCAGGATTTTATTATGTTCGTTGTACGGACGGCATCGTATATGAGTGCAAAGCCAAAGGTGTTTTCAGGAAAGACCATAAAAAGCCATTGGTAGGTGACCTGGTATCCATGGAGATTCTGGACCAGGAAAAAGCACTGGGGCATATTTTAGAAATTAAGGATCGCAAGAACGAATTGATACGCCCGGCTGTGGCAAATATTGATCAGGCAATGGTCATTTTTGCAGCGGCGCATCCAATGCCCAATTTAGGATTACTTGATCGGTTTTTGATTCAGATGGAACATTATAGTATTCCAACGATTATCTGTTTTAACAAAGCTGATCTGGTTTCCAATGCGGATTTGGAGTATTTACAGCAGATTTATGAAAAAGCAGGATACCGGACTGTTTTGATCAGTGCCAAAAAAGAGCAGGGAATTGATTTGGTTCGGGAATTGTTAAGAGGTAAGGTAACAACCGTAGCCGGTCCGAGTGGAGTTGGTAAATCCACATTAATCAATCTTTTGCAGGATCGTGTGATTATGGAAACCGGCTCTGTGAGTGAAAAGATTGCAAGAGGAAAGCATACGACCAGACATAGTGAGTTGTTGGAAATTGACCGGGATACGTTCATTTTTGATACACCGGGATTTAGCTCCTTAGATGTATCGTATTTGTTACCGGAAGAATTGGAGAATTGTTTTCCCGAGATGAGAAGATATCGGGATAAATGCAGGTTTTTGGGATGTGCACATATCCATGAACCTGATTGTGGGGTAAAGCAGGCTCTTACTTTAGGAAAAATGAGTAAAGAGCGTTATGACGACTATGTAAATCTATATGCGGAATGCAAAAACAAAAGGAGATACTAACAATGAATATTTTGTCCCCATCAATTTTAGCGGCTGATTTTTCAAAACTTGGCGAGCAAATCCGGATCGTAGATGAGGCCGGCGCGGAGTATATACACATTGATGTAATGGATGGTCTTTTCGTTCCGTCCATTTCTTTTGGTTTTCCGATTATTCAATCCATCAGACCGATTACGGATAAATTTTTTGACGTACATCTGATGATTTCGGAGCCGGAACGGTATATTGATCAGTTCGCCGAAGTAGGATCAAACAGCCTGACCATTCATGTAGAGGCCTGCCGTTGTATGATTGATACACTTTTAAAAATCAAAGGAAAAGGCATGCGGACAGGGATTTCTCTGCATCCGCAGACACCAATCGAATCGGTATATCCCTATCTGGATTATGTCAATCAGGTTTTGGTTATGACGGTTAATACCGGATTTGGAGGCCAGAAATATCTGGACAGCTGTACACAGAAAATAACCGCTGTCCGGAATGAAATCAATCGCAGAGGATTAGCGGTTGATGTTGCGGTAGATGGTGGTGTAAATCTTCAGAATGTTGAAATGATTTTAAATGCCGGAGCCAATGTGATTATTTCCGGTTCATCTGTTTTTAAAGGCGATATTAAAGAGAATGTCGCAAAATTTATGGATATTCTTGAGATGAATTAGGGACAGTTCAAGGGGACGTTTTCTTGCATATATTTAACTGAAACGTTTTACTGGAACCATCTTTATTAGTATATGTTTTTTACAGGACCGTTTTTAAAACATGAAAAACGGTTCTTTTAGCACATATTTTGCAGAATATTTTATTTATCAGCATAAATAAAAAGATATCAGCGGATAGCTACGCATTTCGTCCCGGTATCATGAAATTATCATATTAACAAAGGAGAAAAAGCATGGAATACGTACCTGTAATGTATGCATCTTTCTGGGCATTGGTTCCGCCGTTGGTGGCAATTATATTGGCCTTAATCACCAAAGAGGTATATAGTTCGTTGTTTGTCGGCATTGTCATTGGCGGTTTGTTTTATGGTGATATGTTCTCACCAACCTTTGATGGTGAGAAGGTAATGCTACATATATTTGAAGACGGTCTGGTAGGAGTCTTGTCTGATAGTTATAATGTAGGTATTTTGGTATTTCTCGTTGTTTTGGGAATTATGGTATGTCTGTTAAATGCTGCAGGAGGATCTGCTGCATTTGGTAAATGGGCCGGAACGCATATTAAAACACGGGTTGGAGCTCAGTTGGCGGCCATTGTTTTGGGAGTTCTGATTTTCGTAGATGATTATTTTAACTGTCTGACAGTTGGTAGTGTTATGAGGCCTGTTACGGACAGACATCATGTATCTCGCGCAAAACTGGCGTATTTGATTGATGCAACAGCAGCACCGATTTGTATTATTGCACCCATTTCGTCATGGGCTGCAGCTGTGACCGGATTTGTGGAAAATGAAGACGGATTTGCAGTTTTTATTAAAGCCATTCCGTACAATTACTATGCTTTGCTTACCATTGTTGCGATGGTTGCATTGGTTGTCATGAAAGTGGATTTCGGACCGATGAAGTTGCATGAAGAAAATGCGGTAAAAGGCGATTTGTATACGACCAAAGACAGACCTTATGCAAATGTGACAAATGATGAAGTCAGTACAAAAGGAACTGTTACGGATTTGGTTTTACCGGTTGCAGTGTTGATTATCAGTTGTGTGATTGGCATGATTTATACCGGCGGTTTCTTTAGCGGAGCCGGTTTTGTCGAAGCGTTTTCCAACAGTGATGCGTCTGTCGGGCTGATGCTGGGAAGCTTTGTGGCACTAGTTATTACCATTCTGTTTTATATGGTCCGTCGTGTTGTGACTTTTAAAAAAGCCTGTGAATGTATTCCGGAAGGCTTTAAAGCAATGGTTCCGGCTATTTTAATATTAACGTTTGCATGGACATTAAAAGCAATGACAGACAGTTTAGGAGCAAAAGAATATGTGGCAGGTGTCATTGCCGGTATGTCGGGAGCATTACTGTATTGTCTGCCAGCGATTATTTTTCTGGTTGCCGTATTTTTGGCTTTTTCAACCGGAACATCATGGGGCACATTTGGAATTCTGATTCCAATCGTTGTAGATTGTTTTGCAAATGATCCGACAATGATGATTATGTCCATATCTGCCTGCATGGCAGGAGCTGTTTGCGGAGATCATTGTTCTCCGATTTCGGATACGACGATTATGGCATCTGCGGGTGCGCAGTGTAATCATATGAATCATGTATCAACGCAGATACCGTATGTGGTTTTGGTGGCAGCTATTTCATTTATAACCTATTTGATTGCAGGCTTTGTAAAAAATGCTGTTGTACCGCTTGTTGTTGGCGTGCTCCTTGTGATAGGCGCACTTATGGTTGTAAAATATGTAAGTTCGCCGAATATAACTGAATGAGTGAGATATCTTGTTTTTACACCCTTTCGGGACATAAATCCGAAAAGGGTGTATTTTTAAAATAGAATTAATAAATCCTTAAGCCGGTTTATAATATTGATATGATACAATATATGTATGCAAAATAGAAATCGTTATTGGAGGGTTTATATGAAAAAAATATGCTTCTTAATACTTGGAATAGCGTTTCTTATTTTAGGAATCATTGGACTGGCACTTCCCATTATTCCACAGATTCCGTTTCTGGTGTTGGGCGTCTGTCTGTTGATTATGAGTTCAAAGAAAATAAAAGATTTTGTTTTAAATCATCGTTTGTATCATACGCATGTGGAGCCGAATATTAAAAAAAGCAAAACCATGTCAAAAATTTGGAATCACTTTAACGGAGAGGGTTCTTCTGATATGCATTGAGGATGTTTTTTGACATCCTCTTTTTTGGGGTTTTGGTTCCCAATATATATCTTTGCCCGTCGGCTTTTACGAGGTTTTGTGACTTTCTTAGCGGCAGAGCGGACAAAAGCAATGCCCGGTTTCAACTGTCTGAAGACGAAGTCTGAGTTTTGAAACCGGGCATTTAATAAATATTTTGTGAGCATGCCGCTTAGAAAGTCTAAAAACCGAAGTACGAGGCGGCAAAGATATATATTGGAAACCCAAATCCGAAAATAGAAATTTAGTTTGTATTAAACTGTAATTTTCTTGACGTAAAATTTGATTAATCACTATAATTAAAGCAGATGCTGCAAAAAGGGGGATGAAAGATTGCGTTATACCGTTAATCAGATTACGGAAGGTGAAGATGAACTGATTTTAAATTATCAGCAGATAAATTCTGAAGTAGAAGAAGTGCTTTTTTTTATGGAAAAGCATAGAAAAAAGCTAGTGGGAAAAAGAGATGGAGAGATGATTGTTTTTTCGCCACAGGAAATTTTGTACGTGGAAAAGGTTGATAACAGAACCTTTGCATATACCGTGAATAATGAAATTCAATTAGACCTGTCACTACATGCAGTAGAGATGATGCTTGGGGAGGAGAGCTATTTTCGTTGCAGCAAATCGATGATTTTAAACGTCAATAAGGTTGAAAGGTTAAAAAGCCTGTCGTCAAACCGAATCGATGCGACACTGACAAACGGAGAACATATCATAATTTCCCGTACATATGCATCGGATTTTAGAAAATTGTTGAAAGGAGACCGCTCATGAAAAAGCCAACCTTATGGGAAAGATATTTAACAAAAGAAATTGGAATAGAATTTAAGGCATGTTTATACTTTTTTGCACTATTATTTTTTTATTGCACCTACCGATTATGTGTCGGACTTACCGTGGCAGATATTCTGCACATGGCGGAAATGATTTTTCTGGCTTATATCGTGGGATATATTCAGGTGTTTTTGCTTTGGAATTTTGACGAGGCAGATGATCTTGGAAAAAAGGAATGGCTGGGAATTATCGTATGTACCTCAATCTATGTTGCGGTTTCTTATGTTTGCGGCTGGTTTGATAAAAACATCTATGTGACAATCGGATTTGCCGGTTATGTTGTCTTTTTGTATTTCTGTGTTTTCCTTGTCTACAAGTGCAGAAGGAAGATTGATGATAAGATTTTAAATTCTGATTTAGAATTGTTTAAGACACGGTCGGAGAAAGAAAATGGAGAAAAATAAAAAACAATCGGATTGAAAAAAAGATGTTTAGTGCAACTTACATATGAAAAAGTGTCACTAAAAGCCGGAGGTATTGTCTGGACCGTATTTTTTGTTATTCTATTAGCAGACGGAGGTAATTCGTACATCTGCTTTGCAATAGGGAAATGGAGAAAACGAATGGAAAAAATAATTGAAATCAGTAATTTAACAAAGAATTATGGAAAACACAGAGGTGTAGAGGATGTTTCTTTTTCTGTGAACAAGGGCGAGATCTTTGGTTTCTTAGGACCGAACGGAGCCGGAAAATCGACAACGATTCGTTCTATGTTGGGATTGATTTCCTTTGAAAAAGGTCAAATAGAGATTATGGGTCTAGATGTAAAAAAAGAAAAAGAAAAAATGTTACAGCAGGTAGGGTATATGCCAAGTGAGGCGTGGTTTTATCCCGGAATGACAATTAAAGATACGTTGAAATTCTGTGCTGATGTCAGAAAAACAGACTGTGGCGCCGAAGCCGAGATGTTGTGTGAAAAGCTACAGATTGATGTGAAAAGAAAAATCAGTGAGTTATCTTTGGGTAACCGAAAAAAAGTCAGTATCGTTTGTGCTATGCAGCATAAACCGAAGTTGTTTGTTTTTGATGAACCCACCAGTGGTCTGGATCCGCTGATGCAAAATGTGTTTTTTGATTTGATTAGAGAGTATGTAAAAGATGGAGCAACCTGCATGTTGTCTACACATGTGCTTTCTGAAATCCGAAATCATTGTGACAGAGTTGCCATTATGAAAGAGGGAAAACTGATTGTAACGGATACGGTGGAAAATCTGTTGGCCGGTCAGTCAAAGCGAATTAAAATGATCCGGGATGGAGAAAAACTGGACTTCATTTATAAGGATGACTTAAATAACCTTTATAAGGAATTGGAAGGTCATGACATTCAGGATATCTTGATTGAGGAGCCTTCTATTGAAGAGGTATTTATGCATTATTATGAAAAGGAGGAAAAGTAAAATGTTGGCATTTTTTAGACATGAATGGAAATTGAGTTTTAAGACTTTGTTGATATGGGCTTTATCTGTCGGCGGAATGGGGCTTATGTGTTTGTTATTATACAAAAGTATGGAATCAAGTATGGCTGATATGGCAGAAAGTTTTGCTTCCATGGGAGCATTTGCGGATGCATTTGGAATGAGTACATTGAGTATTGCTACGATGAAAGGATATTTTGCTACAGAAATCGGAACCATACATACACTTGGAAGTTGTATGTTTGCCGCTTCCATTGCGACAGTTGTTTTATCAAAGGAAGAAGACGGACATACCGCAGAGCTTACTTTTACATTTCCTCTTGCCAGAGTAAAAATTATAGCAATGAAATATGCTGCAGTCTTTTTTAGCTTGATTTGTTTTAATGTGATTTGCGGCCTGTGTTATGAATTGGCATTCCTGGTTTTGGGGGAAAGCGGATTTGGAACAGACTTTTTGACTTTTATGGGATTACAGCTTTTGATGAATGTTGAAGTAGCTACAATTTGTTTTGTGATTTCGGCAGTGAATAAAAAGAACCGTTTGGGAATTGGAATTGCTGTAGCATTGGTACTTTATGTATTTGATTTGATGGTAAGACTGATACCGGATTTAAAAGATGCTATATTTTTGTCACCGCTTTCTTATGCAAATGCAACAACGATTTTTTCAGGAGCTGAAATCGAGAGGGCTGCTTTGATTTTTGGAGTAGCAGTTGCTGTTGTCATGACTGCAGTTGCCGGAATGATTTATGCAAAACGAGATTTGGCAAGCTGAGTGAAATGAATCAGTTCTGATACAGAAAAATTTATATAGAAAAATGTTGATATTTTTATTAGATGTGCATATAATATGGTTAAGAGCAGAGATGTTCTTCTTCATCATAAATGATGAGTCCTGTGACGGTTCCGACAGGACGGTAAAATAAAAAATGACCGAATGATGAGTCCTGTGACGGTTCTGACAGGACGGTAAAATAAAAAATGACCGAATGATGAAGTTTCTTACGAGAGGCTGAAAAGTCTCTCGTTTCTTTTTACTCAGTCGAGTAGTTATTCCCCAAAGGAGAAAAATTGAATGATGTTACCAGAGAATGATTATCAGATTCTTAAGTTGACGGATGATTTTTATAATGCATACCCGAATCCGCCATACAAGGAGATTTTAAAGAAAAAGCAGAGGGCATATAATTGTTTACTGTTCCAGACACATTATAATTATTTTATTTGTATTCCATTTAGAACAGAGATTAGTCACTCATATGCATTCCATTTTACAACTACAACAAGATCTAAAGCACATAGATCCGGATTGGATTACAGTAAGCTTGTTATTATAGCAAAGACAGAATATATTGATTCTACAGATGCTATGATTGATAAGGATGAATTTAATGAAACAATGATAAATCTGGAACGAATTAAGAGAGAGGCTTTGAATTTTGTTGAAGAATATGTTGGGCATGTGAAAGGAACAAAGAAATTACATAAAAGAGAGTTTGACAGACGATATAGATTTTCGCCGTTGAAGTATTTCCATAAAGAATTAGGAATATAAGTATACGTGCATTGGTATTGACATATATAGATGTTCGATATATTATATAGGCAATCGATATATAGATAGTCTATATAAATATGGCTATAAAAAAGGAGGAATACGAAATGCCAGTAGATAAAACATTGGTATCAGGAAGCATGACGTTGTTATTACTTAAGTTACTTGAGGAAAAGGATATGTATGGTTATGAAATGATAGATACCCTTAGGAAGAAATCGAATAATGTATTTGAATTAAAGGCAGGTACACTTTATCCATTATTACACGGTTTGGAAGAAAAAGGATTTTTGAAATCGTATGAGCGGGAATATGCCGGCAAAACAAGGAAGTATTATAGCATAACAAAAGAGGGAAGAGGCTTGTTAGAAAAGAAAAAATCGGAATGGAATGAGTACCGGATAGCTGTTTCCAGTGTCCTGGCTTTTAGTTATTAGAATGGAGGTGTGAGAATGGAAGAGTATATTGAAAAACTGATATCTCAAATCAGATGTAAAAAAGCCAGACCTTATATTGCAAATGAAATCAAAGACCATATTGAGGAGCAGATAGACTTTAATAAATTGAATGGAATGACAGAAGAAGAAGCTGAAAAAAGTGCAGTCATGGATATGGGAGATCCTGTTGAAGTTGGAATTTCCATGGATAAGATACACAGACCAAAGATATCATGGAGAATACTTTTTATTGTAGGAATTCTTAGTATATTGGGAATTGTTATTCAATATTCCATTCTTGGGAAAGTAGATTCTGAAACACAAATAAATGATACATATCGATTATCTTTGGCGGGATTTGTTTCATCTGTTATTTCCGGCTTTATGATAATGCTGGCAATATATTTTATTGATTTCACAACGATTGCAAAGTATTCAAAGTTGATTGGAACTTTCATTATTCTTTCCGGAATTATGTACTTGGCAGGTTTCTTTGGAAGAACGGTAAATGGTGCGCATTATACAATTGATTTGGGAATGTTTCATTTTTCTGCAACAGCGTTAATGATGTTTTATGTTCCTGTTTATGGAGCCATTTTATATAAATATAGAGATGGTGGAAAGTTCGATTTTTTAAAAGCTGTCATCTGGATGATAATTCCTGTCTTCATTACATTCAGAATGCCGAATATTGTTGTGACCGGGATTATGCTAATCAGTATGAACGTGTTGCTTTCGGCATCACTTTTAAAGGGATGGTTCAAACTTCCGGTAAAAAGAACGCTTGTATGTTTGTGGTCGTTGTTTTTGCTGCTTCCAATCGGCATATTATATGTTATGTATTCGTTTCATATGATGGCTGAATATCAGGAAGCAAGGATACGGGCTTTTTTGTTGGCAGATGGAGATGGTTATTATATGACATCAATTCTTAGAGCTTTTTGTGATGATATCCCATTGGTTGGAAATAGCGGAAATGATGTTGTAGGCAGTCTTCCGAATTTTAATAGTGATTATATTTTTTCGTATATACTAAATAGTTATGGAAGTATTCTCGGTATAGTTATTATTTCGATATTAGCAGTGTTTGTTATGTTGATATTTGGCGCATCCGCAAAGCAGAAAAATGAGCTTGGAATGATGATGGGATTTGGATGTGGAATGATATTTTTGCTAAATACTTTGATTAATATACTTGGAGCTGTTGGTGTGTTGCCTCCTGCTGCATCATTCCTGCCATTCTTTTCTTTAGGAGGAAGCAATATTATTCTTTGTTACGCATTGGTTGGAATTGTTATGAGCATATACAGGTACAAAGATGTTTATCCTGTAAATGTTGCAGACAAGGTTATTGTGAAAAAAGAATTGCGTATCTGATTTTCAAAGTAACGGTATTGTTTTGATTTTTTGTCTCGAGAGCATCTGCTTTAGTGTGGGTGCTCTTTTTGAGTTTCGCAAGTGATCTATTGAATAGTGTTTATATATAGTGATATAATATAATCAGTTTCAAAACTGTAAAAAAAATAAAGTTTCGAAAGTGAAGAGCGGATGAAAACAATTATTAGAGAAAGATATTTAGAAAGAATCAAAGCATTAAAAGATACTCCTGATATAAAAATTATTACCGGTATTAGACGTTGTGGAAAGTCAAATCTGATGCAGGTATATATTGATTATTTAAAAGAAAATTTCGAAGATGTAAATATTATTTTTATAGATTATATGGATTTGGATTTTGAAGAAATAAAGGAATACCATGCTTTGCATAAGTATGTGGAAGAAAGATATGACAAAGATAAGAAAAATTATTTGTTTGTTGATGAAGTGCAGCTATGTCCAAAGTTTGAATTGGCAATCAATAGTTTATATTCAAAAAATAAATATGATATATATGTAACCGGATCGAATGCATTCTTACTCAGTGCTGATTTAGCAACTCTCTTTACCGGAAGATATATTGAAATTCATATGTTTCCATTTAGTTTTAAAGAATACTGTGAGTATTATAGTGAAGAAAATGATAAAGACAAATTGTTTGACGAATATATTATAAAAGGTGGTTTAGCCGGCTCCTACGCATATAATACTGATTTGGACAAAGCCACATACATCAAAGAAGTATACGAGACAATTGTGAATAGAGATTTGGTGCAAAAGTACAATTTGTCGGATACACAAGTGCTTCGGCAATTGAGCGAATTTTTGATGGATAATATTAGTAATTTGACATCACCGAACAGAGTGAGTGATATTTTGAAGGCAAATGAGGTGGCTACAAATCATGTAACAATAGGAAAATATATTAAGTATTTGTGCACAGCATTTGTATTCTACGATATCAAGAGATATGATATAAGGGGTAAGAAGTATTTAGAAACCTCGGATAAGTTTTATATGTGTGATACAGGAATGCGCTATGCTGTATTAGGCAGTCGAAATATGGACTATGGACGGGTGTATGAAAATATCGTATGTGTGGAACTTTTGCGTAGAGGCTATGAGGTTTATGTAGGAAAGCTTTATCAAAAGGAAATAGATTTTGTCGCTCAGCGTGGCAGTGAGAAAATCTATATTCAAGTTAGCGATAATATTTCTAATCAAGAAACTTTTGAGAGAGAGTATTCACCACTATTACAGATCAGGGATGCCTATCCAAAAATGATTATTGCAAGAACAAAGCATATGAAGTACACATATGAGGGAATTGAAGTAAATGACATTGTGGAGTGGCTATTGAATGTAGAATAAGAGTTTTTGCGTAAGAAAGAAATGTACATTTTGGCTCTGATGTGGTACACTATGTGTTGCTGTATAAAGCATTCTATGATGAAAAGGTAAAAGAGATTGAAAGAAACAAAAAAGTTCTGAAAAATATGTGGTAAATTGTGTAGTATAAAATATAGAGAAAGGCGAAAGTGCTTGAAAATAGAGCGCTTTCGGATAGGTATTTGTAATTATGAAACTAGGCATAGTCGGTCTTCCCAATGTCGGAAAAAGTACATTATTCAATTCGTTGACAAAGGCTGGTGCGTTGTCAGCCAACTATCCATTCGCTACCATTGATCCCAATGTGGGTATCGTATCGGTGCCGGATCAGAGAATAGAAAAACTTGGAGAATTGTATAAAACCAAGAAGGTTACCCCGGCTGTGATTGAATTTGTGGATATCGCAGGACTTGTTAAGGGCGCTTCGAAAGGAGAAGGTCTGGGCAATCAGTTCCTTGCAAATATTCGTGAGGTTGATGCAATTGTACATGTTGTCCGTTGTTTTGAGGATACCAATATTATTCATGTCGACGGAAATATTGACCCGGCACGTGATATTGAAACTATTAATCTGGAATTGATTTTCTCTGATTTAGAGATTTTGGAGAGACGTCATGCAAAGGTTGCAAAACAGGCTCGTATGGATAAGAAATTGGCAAAAGAAGTAGAGCTGATTGAAGCAATCAAAGCGCATCTGGAAGATAACCAGATGGCACGTACTTTCGAAGTACCGGAAGATGAGGATTCTCAGGCTTGGTTTGCTTCTTATAATCTTTTGACGGCAAAACCTACCATTTTTGCGGCAAATGTTGCGGAAGATGAACTTGCCGATGATGCGGCTAACAATCCTCATGTTGCAAAGGTTCGCGCCATGGCAGCAGAGGAAGGTGCGGAAGTATTTGTTATCTGTGCGCAGATTGAGCAGGAATTATCAGAGCTTACAGAAGAAGAGAAAAAAGAGTATCTGGATGATCTGGGAGTGACTTCTTCGGGATTGGATAAGCTTGTTGCAGCAAGCTATAAGCTGCTTGGCTTAATCAGTTTCTTAACCGCAGGAGAAGACGAGTGTAGAGCATGGACGATTAAAGAAGGTACGAAGGCGCCGCAGGCAGCAGGAAAAATTCATACGGATTTTGAACGCGGTTTTATCAAGGCAGAAGTGGTTAATTATCAGGACTTATTAGACCTTGGTTCGCTTGCCGCTGCAAGAGAAAAAGGTCTGGTTGGTATGGAAGGAAAAGAATATATCGTAAAAGACGGAGATGTGATTTTGTTCCGATTTAATGTATAATGTATTACATAATATAAAAAGTGATAATGTATGATACAAAAGCAGAATAGAAAACGTGTTTGATTATGAAACTAGGAAAAGAGGTTTTTTATGCAGTCAACAGATATCGCTTTCCCAAATCTGGGAATCTATTTGACAAATGTTCCAAAGACCATTAGCATCTTTGGGTTTCCGATTGCATTTTATGGAATGATTATAGCGGTTGGCGTAATACTTGGTTTTACTTTTGCCTCCAAAGAAGGTGACAGATTAGGGCATCCCAAAGATTTCTGGTGGGACTTCAGCATACCGGCTATTATCTTTTCGGTTATCGGAGCCAGAGCATATTATGTGATTTTTTCATGGGATATGTATAGTGGAAACATCAAAGAAATTTTTAACACCAGACATGGTGGCATGGCTATATACGGAGCGGTAATTGCCGGTTTTCTGACGATGTTTGTATTTTGTAAAATAAAAAAAGTTGCTTTCTTAGATGCTACGGATGCAGCAGTCTTCGGACTTCTGACCGGTCAGATTATCGGCCGGTGGGGAAACTTTATGAACCGGGAAGCGTTTGGAGGCTATTCGGATGGCCTGTTTGCCATGAGACTACCGATTGAAGCAGTTCGTCAGAGTGATATTTCGGCAGACATTGCGGCGCACATTGTGGAAGGCACCAATTATATTCAGGTTCATCCCACATTTCTTTATGAAAGCATGCTCAATCTCGGTCTCTTGATTGTGATGTTTTTATATCGAAAACATAAGCGTTTCAATGGAGAAATGACATTGTGGTATCTGGGAGGTTATGGGCTTATCCGCTTTTTTGTGGAAGGACTTCGGACAGACCAGTTACAGATTGGAAATACCGGTATTGCAGTATCGCAGATGCTGGGGCTTTTCCTCTTTGTTTCCTCAGTAATAGCTGCTATCATCATGCATCTTTCAGTTTCAAAGAAGAAAAAGGATGCTGTGGGGAGCAAAGTGGAGGAAAAATCATAAAAATAGCAAATTGACAATTTTATAAAGTGATAAAAAGAGTGATGTGTAAACGTTGCTCTTTTTTTGTGCAATTTTACAGAAAAAAAGAAAGGCATTTTGTGCAAAAAGATATGTGACACAATATGTGCGATTTGTATGAAAAACAAACACAATATATTGTGATGATATGAGAAAACATTCTAAAAAACAAGTACTTCGCCATTATTTTCCAAAAGAAAATCCAAGGAATTCGCTTGTCAAAATGGTTAATCTGTTCTATTATTAGTATTGTAAGTGGGAGAAAGTGGTGGAAAATGCCACGAAAACCCAAAAAAGTGATACGAAGTGATACAGATTGGCGGTGATCGACTATGTTCATGGGCGAATATAACCATTCCATAGATGCCAAGGGCAGATTGATCATCCCTTCTAAATTCCGTGATATGCTCGGCGATGAGTTTGTGGTTACCAAGGGTTTGGAAGGGTGCCTTTTTGTGTTTGAAAAATACGAATTCGAATCCTTTATGGACAAGCTGAATGAAAAGTCTGATTTAGAAGCCAAGGTTCGTAAGATAAAGAGATTTTTTATTTCCGGAGCACAGGAAATGGAGCCGGACAAGCAGGGCAGAATGCTGGTGCCTCCCACATTGAGAGAATATGCCGGATTGGAAAAAGAAGTTGTTTTTGCCGGTGTCGGCGGACATATAGAAATTTGGGATAAATCCAAATGGGATGATGTTACTTCATTTGATGATATCAATGATATTGCAGAAGAGCTTTCAAACATCGGTATTTCTTTCTAAAAAGAGAAATTATGAAAAGAGAGATTATGAAAAGCGAAAAGTAAGTCTATTAAAAAGACTGGGTCTAGGATGTATAAAGGCAGGTTGTTATGAACTTTTCACATAAATCCGTTTTGCTGGATGAGACAATTGAAGGATTGCATGTAAAACCGGATGGGGTTTATGTGGACGGGACCCTTGGCGGTGGAGGACATTCTTACGAAATCGTAAAAAGACTTTCCGGTGATGGTCATTTGTTTGGTATCGATCAGGATGAAGCGGCAATTCGTGCCGCAGGCGAAAGATTGAGTGAATTCGAAAGTCGTGTCACAATCATCCGCGACAATTACGAAAATGCCGTAAGTGATTTAAAGGAAAAAGGTATCAAAGGAGTAGACGGAATTGTCCTTGATTTAGGAGTTTCTTCTTATCAACTGGACACCGTTGAAAGAGGTTTTTCGTATAAATATGACACCGCACTGGATATGCGGATGGATTTAAGACAGCCACTGTCTGCGAAAGAAATTGTAAACGAATACTCGCAGGCGGATCTGGCTCGGATTATCCGGGATTATGGAGAAGATAAATTTGCCAACAACATTGCAAAGCATATTGTGCAGGCAAGGCAAGAAAAAGAAATTGAAACAACCTATGAGTTAAACGACATCATTAAAGCTGCAATCCCTGCAAAGATGAGAGCAGAAGGCGGACACCCGAGCAAGAGAACATTTCAGGCTATCCGTATTGAATGCAATAGAGAGTTGGATGTTTTGAAAAATTCACTGGAAGAAATGATCCGGTTTTTGAACCCGGGTGGACGGATTTGTATCATAACATTTCACTCCTTAGAAGACCGAATTGTAAAATCCATTTTTAAGAAACAGGAAAATCCCTGTACATGCCCACCGGGATTTCCGGTCTGTACATGTAATCAGGTTTCTTTGGGTAAAGTGATAACCCGAAAACCTATTTTGCCTTCCGAGGAAGAACTGGCAGATAACAGCAGGTCTAAAAGTGCAAAGCTACGTATTTTTGAAAGAGTTTAATAAATGTACTTTGAAAAAGGATTTAAGAAGTACAACAGAAAACATTTTAAAAGTACCAAGGAAAGCGAATAAGTAAAAAATAAGCTGAAAAAGAGAATAAGACAAAAAAATAAAAGGAATGATCAAGGATGAGCAAGAACACAAGAAATTACACAAGCAGAAGTAAATATACAAGAAGCGGCGGATACGGTGAATACTATATTGACGGTAATACAGCCAGAAAAATTGATGTAAGAAAAGAAATCCATAAGGCTCCCACACCGATTGAGAATCCGGATGTTCAGCGGAGAGTCAGAGAAAGACATGTACATATGAATTTCGGATATGTTGTTTTTTTAATGGCAGCACTTGTATTGTCATCCGTAATTCTGGTAAATTATATTAATATCCAGTCACAAAACAAAGCATTAAAGGAATCTATTGCAAGAAAAGAAAGTCAGTTGAATTCCATGAAAATGGCAAATGATGAAGAATACAGCCGGATTATTTCATCGGTTGATCTTGCATATGTAAAAGATGTTGCTATCAATGAACTTGGTATGCAGTATGCACAAGAAGGTCAGGTTGTAACAATTGAAACACAGGGTGACGATTACGTAAGACAGTATGCGCAGATGCCATAGGTGGTGTAAAAAGTGATAGAACGTATAAAAGAAATTTTTTCTTTCTCTCCCCAGAGAGAGCCGGAGAACGTAAGACATTTCACATATAGTATGAGAAAAAAGCTGGTATTTCTATTTTTTATAGTCTTACTGGCTTTCGTCGGTTTGAGCGTCCGTTTGTTTATGATTAATAAGGAAAATGGCGAAAACTATAAGAGGAAAATCTTGTCCCAACAAAATTATGTCAGTACAACGCTTCCTTATAAAAGAGGGGACATTCTGGATACCAACGGCACAAAGTTAGCATACAGTGAAAAGGTATATAACTTAGTAGTGGATTCAAGCATTATCAATAGTGTGGAGGGGGCTTTGGAACCGACGCTTGCGGCGCTGGATGCCTGTTTTGATGTTGATATTAATGAATTACGCAATTTCATTGTGACAAACAAAGATGACCGTTATCATGTTTTGTTTAAAAAGCTGGAATATGAAGAGATTGCTGATTTTGTAGAAATGCAGAGCAATCCGTCAGAGTATCCGAATATCAAAGGAATCTGGTTTGAAAGTGAATATAAGAGAGTTTATCCTTATGGAAGCTTAGCGTGTGATACCATAGGATTTACGGTTGGAAAGGATATCGGAAGTTTTGGATTAGAAGAATACTATAACGGTATTTTGAACGGAACGGACGGCCGGGAATATGGTTATCTGACAGACGATTTGGATGTAGAAAGAACGACGATTCCGGCAAGGGACGGACAGACCATTGTTTCGACGCTTGATGCCAATATACAAAGTATCGTGGATAAATATGTAGCACAGTGGAATCACGAGCACGAAGGAGAAAATGCATACCGTGTGGGGGAACTCGGAAGTAAGAGTACCGGTGTCATTGTTATGGACCCCAATAACGGAGAAGTCCTTGCTATGGCCGGTTATCCGGTATTTGATTTAAACAATCCGAGATCCTTAAGTGAAAATGGATTGTATACAGAGGAAGAAATTGTAGCAATGACGGAGGAAGAACGTTATGATGCGTTAAATCAGATTTGGAGAAACTTCTGTATCTCGGATACTTATGAACCGGGATCTACGGCAAAATCTCTGACCATATCCGCCGGTTTGGATGCAGGCGTGTTGACAGGGAATGAATCCTATAACTGTGGTGGTGTGTTGGAAGTCGGCGGACATAAAATTCACTGCCATAAAAGAATTGGTCATGGTACACTTACTTTATCCGGTGCACTGGAACAGTCCTGCAACGTGGCTTTGATGCAGATTGGTTCTGCTATGGGCAGTGGTACTTTGGCAGAGTATTTATCCAACTTTAATGTTGGGTTAAAAACCAATATTGATCTGGCAGGAGAAGCTAGGACGGATACGCTCGTTTTTGATCCGGATAATATGGGAAGTGCGGATTTAGCAATTTCCACATTCGGACAGGGATATAATGTTACCATGATACAGATGGCAAGTGCATTTTGCTCGGTAGTGAATGGTGGTTACTATTATCAGCCTCATGTTGTAAAAGAAATCCGTAATGCGGATGGAAGTGTTGCAGAAAAAATCACGCCCCGTGTTTTAAAACAGACCATATCCGAATCAACATCCGATAGAATGAAAGGATATTTGTTTAACGTCTGTGATATCGGTACCGGTAAAACAGCTGTTCCGGCCGGATATTTAATCGGTGGAAAAACAGGAACCGCTGAGATGTATCCTCGAGGAACCGGGAACTATGTTGTTTCGTTTATCGGGTTTGCACCGGTCGATGATCCGCAGGTGGTTGTATATGTTGTCATTGACAGACCCAATGTGGACCATCAGCCACACTCTACCTTTGCACAGGAAATCTGTAAGAATATTATGACGGAACTTCTCCCTTATATGCAGATTTTCAGAACCGAGGAAATTACGGAAGAAGAAAAAGAGCAGTTGCGTCAGCTCGGTGTATTATCCGGCTATCCGACTATGATTGAACCTGATGAGGAAGAACAAACAGAGGAAGAACCCATTAAACCGGCAGATTCCATTCAGGCACAGATTGATGCGGCAACCGGTTATGCGATAGATCCCAATACCGGAGAATATCTGGATCCGGAAACTTATGAGCCGATTGATCCTACGACATCGGATTTAGGCGGCGTAGGAGCATTGGTTGATGACAGTCTTTCCATTCGTGCGGATGGTACAAATGAAACGGAAAACGGGTATTCTGAGGAAGATGAAGCAAATATGAATGTTGATTAAGTCATAAAGAAATAGACTACCTAATAGATTAGTAAAAAGCTGGTTTTTGGGGTAGTTTTGTGAAAGGTTTTCAGATTTATCATAAAAAGAAAATCGTATTTTCATTTTTTGTTTTACTGCTTATGCTACTGGGCCTTACGGGGCGATTGGTTTATGTCATGGTATTTCAATCCGAATATTATTCCCAGAAGGCGTTGGAACTTCACGAACGAGAGCGCTCCATTAAGGCAGCGCGCGGACGGATATTAGATAAAAACGGAACTGTGATTGCGGATAATAAAGTTGTTTGTACGATTTCGGTCATTCATTCACAGATTGAGAACCCGGAAGAGGTAGCAGGTGTCCTTTCCAAAGAACTGGAAATGGACTATGAAACCGTATTAAAAAAAGTACAGAAATATTCCTCCATGGAACGAATAAAGAGTAATGTTGATAAGGCTGTCGGTGATAAAATCAGGCAGTGCAACTTATCCGGGGTAAAAGTTGATGAAGATTATAAACGCTTTTACCCTTATTCTTCGTTAGCGAGTAAAGTATTGGGATTTACCGGCGGTGATAATCAGGGGATTCTCGGACTGGAAGTTAAATATGATGAACAGTTGCAGGGAACGAATGGGACCATTCTGACATTGACAGATGCCAAAGGCCTGGAACTGGACTATACAGGGGAAAGCAGGATTGAGCCGATTGCCGGAGATGATCTGACATTGACGCTGGATATGAATATACAAAGCTATGCTACCCAGTTGGCAATGCAGGTGATGGAGGCCAAGGAGGCGGAAAGTGTTTCGCTGATTGTTATGAATCCGAATAACGGTGCCATTTTAGCAATGGTGGATGTTCCCGAATATGATCTCAATCATCCTTTTGAGTTAGAATATGCTTACAAAGAAAAAACCCCTGAAGTTCTTCAGAGTGTGTCGGGGAATACGACGGAAGCTGCCAACCGGATGTGGCGAAATGCCTGTATCAATGATACTTATGAACCGGGTTCGACGTTCAAGGTAATTACAGCCGCTGCGGGACTGGAATGTAAAGCGGTCCGTCTGGATGAGCAGTTTCATTGTCCGGGATTTTGCATTGTTGAGGATCGGAAGATACGTTGTCATAAGACACAGGGGCATGGATCGGAGACCTTTTTGACGGCAACCATGAATTCCTGCAATCCGGTCTTTATCAATGTGGGACTTCGGGTTGGTATCGACCGATATTATGAATATTTTAAGCAATTTGGGTTATTAAATAAAACAGGAATAGATCTTCCGGGAGAAGCCGGAACCATTATGCACAAGAAAGAAGATATGGGGTTAGTAGAGTTAGCGACGGTTTCTTTTGGACAATCGTTTCAGATTACTCCCATTCAGCTAATTACAACCATTAGTTCCCTGATTAACGGTGGACACCGGGTAACTCCGCATCTGGCTGATTATGTGACCGATTCTGTGACCGGAAATGTAACAAAATTTAATTATTCGGTTCAGGATGATATTGTATCAGATGAAACCAGCGAAACACTTCGCTTTATGCTGGAAAAAGTCGTAAGCGAAGGCGGCGGAAAAAAAGCATATATTGAAGGGTATTCCATCGGTGGAAAGACGGCTACCAGTCAGACACTGCCGCGTAGCAGTGGTCAGTATATTGCATCGTTTATCGGATTTGAACCGGCAAATGATCCGCAGATCATTGCACTTGTCATTATCAGGAAACCTCAGGGTGTGTATTATGGCGGACAGATTGCTGCTCCGGTAATTAAAAAACTGTATGAAAATATTCTTCCCTATTTAGAGGGAATCCAGTATAATTGACAATGGATAAACGGAAAGGATGAAGTCATTTATGTATCAGGAAATTGTAATACCTACATTAATTTCATTTGTGATCAGCGTTGCCTTGGGACCGGTTTTAATTCCTTTTTTGCGAAAGTTGAAAGTCGGTCAGACCGTGCGCGATGAAGGACCGGAAAGTCATTTGAAAAAGAATGGAACACCTACTATGGGCGGTCTTTTGATATTAACAGCCATGACCATTACTTCTTTATTTTTCATAAAAAGTTATCCGCAGATCATCCCCATTTTGTTTTTAACTTTGGGATTTGGCCTGATTGGTTTTCTGGATGATTATATAAAAGTCGTTTTAAAAAGATCCATGGGACTGCGTGCATGGCAGAAGTTTTTATTGCAGATTATTGTAACGGCTGTTTTTGCATATTATCTGTGTGCTTATACAGATGTCAGCCTGGCGTGGAGAATTCCGTTTATGTCGGGTCGGTATATTGATTTTGGCTTTTTAAATATTCCATTGCTTTTTTTGGTTGTACTTGGCACGGTCAACGGAACCAATTTTACAGATGGATTAGATGGACTGGCAACCAGTGTTACGATTTTGGTGGCAACCTTCTTTACGGCATGCGCGATTGGATTTGGTGCGCCGATTACTCCGGTAACCTGTGCGGCTGTTGGCGCTTTGCTTGGCTTTTTGTTATTTAACGGATATCCTGCCAGTGTCTTTATGGGAGACACCGGTTCCCTTGCTTTGGGTGGCTTTGTTGCAGCGTGTGCGTATATGATGCAGCTGCAGTTGTTTTTGGTGATTGTTGGATTTATCTATGTTGCTGAGGTGTTGAGCGTGATGATTCAGGTTACGTATTTTAAACTTACCGGCGGAAAGCGTATTTTTAAAATGGCACCGATTCACCATCATTTTGAATTATGCGGCTGGAGAGAAACCAAAGTTGTTTATGTTTTCTCTATCGTTACCGCAGTATTGTGTTTAGTGGGATTTTTAGCATTATAAAAAGGAGAATTCTCAATGCCCATAAGGAAGAAGAACAAAACAAAAAATCAATCTTTTTTTGATTATACATTGCTTTTTGTTGTCATTTTTCTAATTGCTTTCGGTCTGATTATGATTTATTCTACCAGCTCGTATGAAGCAACCGGACAACTTGGTGATTCTACATATTATCTGAGGCATCAGTTTATTGCAACCATTGCCGGTACGTTTGTTATGTTTATGACGACTATGATTGATTATCATCGTTGGGAAAAATATGCATTTATTGGTATGGGTGTATCAATTATCTTGATTTTTCTGGTTCTTACGCCGATGGGTGTGGAAGTTAACGGTGCAAGAAGATGGATCAGAGTGGTTGGTTCTTTGCAGTTCCAACCGGCAGAAATTGTAAAAATTGCCGTGATTTTGTTTTGCGCATCCATGATCACACATTTTAGCAAAAAGAAACTGGCAACTTTTAAAGGCGCATTGATTGTCATTGCCGCTCCGGCTGTTATGGCTTTATTATTATGGCAGATTACGGATAATTTAAGTTCCGGTATTATTGTTGGTGGAATTGCGGTTGTCATGTTGTTCGTTGCCGATTCGGATTATAAAAAATATATCATTGCATTTTTGATTGTTGTTGCTCTTGGAGCTGTTGTTGTATATGCTGCCACGCATATGCAAAGTGACAGTTTCCGAATGGGGCGTATTGCCATCTGGCTGGATCCGGAAAAAGATCCGGACGGAATTGGTTTTCAGACTCTTCAGGCACTCTATGCCATTGGTTCCGGTGGTATTTTCGGAAAAGGTCTGGGAGGAAGTATGCAAAAACTTGGATTCCTTCCGGAAGCACAGAACGATATGATTTTCTCCATCATCTGTGAAGAACTGGGATTGTTTGGCGCTCTGGCAGTCATTCTTTTATTTGTCCTTTTAATCTGGAGATGTATGGTGATTGCCAACAATGCACCGGATTTATTCGGAGCCTTGCTGGTTGTCGGTGTAATGGCTCATTTTGCGATACAGGTTATTTTAAATATTGCCGTTGTTACCAATACCATGCCCAACACGGGTATTTCACTTCCCTTTATCAGTTATGGCGGTACGTCGGAAATGTTTTTGATGGCTGAAATCGGTCTGGTATTAAACGTATCAAGGCAAATTCGTCTGAAAGATAATGTGATGTAGAAAGAGCCGAGTTCAGAAGTAGCGGTCAGATGTTATTTCTGTCTGCAGGTAAGAATTCTGCATGATACAGGCGCGTATCCTTTCAAACTGCATACAATATAGTAGAAAAATATTCACGAACGGAAGGTGGATATGAATACGATACATGTATGCGGAGGGAATACATTATGTGGGGAAGTTGATATACAAGGGTCAAAGAATTCTGCATTGCCTGTTTTGGCAGCTTCGCTTTTGGTCAAGGGAAGAACCGTGTTAAAAAATTGTCCGCAGATATCGGATGTGGATCATATGCTCAAATTGTTGGAATCGGTGGGATGTAAGATTGAAAGAAACCGAAACACGATTGAAATTGATGCAACGGATATCTCCAATACGGCTTTTCCGACAGAACATGCGAATGTGATGCGCTCATCTGTGGTGTTAATCGGAGCTCTACTCGGACGAATAGGAGAAATTTCCATTTGCTATCCCGGGGGATGTGTCATTGGGAAAAGACCGATTGACATGCATCTGGATATTTTGAGACAGATGGGGGTCGCGTTTTCGGATGATACAGAGTGTATTTATGCGCAGGCAACAAAGACGGATGGCAGAGAGGTAAAATTGGCCTTTCCCAGTGTGGGAGCAACGGAAAATGCAGTGATGTATGCTGTTTTATCCGATTGTGTATTTCGTATCAAAGGATGTGCAAAGGAGCCTGAGATTGTAGAACTATGTAGTTTTTTGAACCAGGCAGGTGCCAAGATTACAGGTGCAGGGACATCTGAGATAACAGTATGCGGTGTAAAGAGTCTTTGCGAGACATGCTACCGGATTATGCCGGATCGAATTGTTGCCGGAACCTATCTGTTGGCAGGAGCCATGACGCGAGGGCTGATTGTTTTAAATCAGGCACCAACCGATCATTTATCCAAAGTATTTGAGTTGTTAAATACAATGGGGGCGGATCTTGCCGTTGCAAAAGACTGGGTTTGTATCAATGGTGAAAATGCCACAAAGCCGGTTCGCCTGGTAAGGACAGAGGTGTATCCCGGATTTCCAACAGACTTGCAGTCTGTATTTATGTCTGCGTTTTGTATAGCGGACGGATGCAGTATTTTGGAAGAGAATATTTTTGAAAATCGCTTTCAGACGGTTTCGGAGCTTTTAAAAATGGGAGCAGATATCCACGTGATGGGAAATCGGGCTATGATCTGCGGTGTAAAACAACTGAAAGGTGCGACGGTTGAGGCAAAGGAACTTCGCGGTGGCGCCGCATTAGTGCTCGCGGGTCTGGTTGCAGACGGTGATACTTATGTGAAAAATGATTCTTTTATCAAACGAGGATATGAAAATATCTGTCGTGATTTAAAACTCTTGGGAGCAAAGATTAACGAAGAATGAAGAGAGAGTACAGTAGATTTACGCTAAAACAAAAAATATGGATGGTCGTGGCAGCAGCAGTACTCTTAGCCTGTGCTGGCATGGCCTTTATCCTTGCCGGATACCGGGTCACCCATGTGGAAGTGGTAGGAAACAGCCACTATACGGAGCAGGAAATAACGGATATGGTATTAAAGGGAAATGTGTTTGATAACTCTCTTCTTTTAGATATAAAATATCGCAATAAGTCCATTGAGAACATCCCTTTTGTGGAAAAAATGGACGTAGAAGTGAAAAGCAAAGATACAATCCGTATCATGGTTTATGAAAAGAAACTGGCGGGATGTATTTCCTATCTTGGAAATTATATGTATTTTGACAGAGAGGGAATTGTTGTCGAAAGTTCGCCACAGATAACGCAGGGGGTACCTGAAATCACCGGCCTTCGCTTTAATCATGTGCTCTTATATGAGCAGCTTCCCGTAGAACGCAGTGAAATTTTTCAGGAAATACTGGAACTGACACAATTGTTGGATAAATATGAAATCATTGCGGACAAGATATATTTTGATACAGATAACAATGTTACGCTGTATTTTGGAGATGCCAGAGTGCTGATTGGTTCTAAAAGCCATATTGATGAAAAAATCATGCAGCTTTCGGTGATTGTACCTTCCATACAGGGAAAAGCCGGTGTTTTGGACATGCGGGAATATGAGACGGGAACCACAACATTGACATTTGAGCCCGATTAAATGAAAGAGAACAGGTTGCTATTCTGTTTTTGTGGTGAAACATGCAAGGAATCTGCGTAGAAACGAAAAAAAACATTGATAAATTTGTAAAATGATTATATGATATTATGTAGAAAACTAGATGAAGTTTGTGAAGGAGGAAATACCCTTGTTAGAAATTAAGTCAAATGATACAGAAGGCGCAGCTAAGATTATCGTCGCAGGTGTCGGGGGTGCCGGAAACAATGCCGTAGATAGAATGATACAGGAAAATATCGGAGGAGTAAGTTTTATCGGTTTAAATACAGATAAACAGGCACTGCAGTTGTGCAAGGCTCCGAAGTTATTGCAGATTGGTGAAAAGTTGACAAAAGGACTTGGTGCAGGTGCAAAACCCGAAGTTGGTGAGCAGGCTGCCCTTGAAAGTATAGAAGAGATTACCGCAGCACTCAAGGGTGCAGATATGGTATTTGTTACCTGCGGTATGGGTGGTGGTACCGGTACCGGTGCAGCTCCCGTTGTTGCTCAGGTTGCAAAAGATATGGGTATCTTAACCGTTGGTGTTATTACCAAACCTTTTGGTTTTGAGGCACGTACCCGTATGACAAATGCGTTGGGCGGTATCGAAAAATTAAAAGAACATGTAGATACCTTGATTGTAATTCCCAATGATAAGCTGTTAGAGATTGTTGACAGACGTACTACATTCCCTGAAGCATTAAAGAAAGCGGATGAGGTTTTACAGCAGGCAGTACAGGGTATTACCGACTTGATTAATATCCCCGGAGTTATCAATTTGGACTTTGCAGATATCTCAACCGTTATGAAAGATAAGGGTGTTGCCCATGTTGGTATTGGTTATGGACAGGGAGATGATAAAGCCAATGAAGCCGTTAAGATGGCTGTCGGCTCTCCTTTATTAGAGACCACCATTACCGGTGCAACAGATGTACTGATCAATGTATCCGGTGATATTACCTTGATGGATGCAAATGATGCAGCACAATATGTAAGAGATATGGTAGGAGATGATGTCAATATTATCTTCGGTGCATTATATGATGATGCACAGCCGGATTTCTGTAGTGTTACTGTTATTGCGACAGGTATTGAAGAGGCAGGCAATCCTTCTGCACGTTTGGTTTCACAGATGGGTGGAAGTTATGTCAGAAAACCGGCAACTCCGGTTACTCCTACCGCAGCACCCAGACCGGCCGCAAGACCTGCTGCAGCAAATCCCAATACGGCAGCAATGTCAGGTACCGCACCGATTCCTTCAGTTACACCGATTCAGTCCGCAGGTCATTTCGCAGAGCCGAAGCCGATTAAAGCCAATGTAGAATCCCAGTCCTTAAAGATTCCGGATTTCTTACAGAAAAAATAGAATGGAAGATACATAATTTATGTCAAAAACACCATGGATATCTATTGATATTCATGGTGTTTTTTGCATGGGACAAGAATTGATAACGAGACAAGTGCAATGTGCTTGCACAAATGCATTTGGCGGCCACTAATCATCGGTAAAACAAGCACTTCATGTCGAAATATTTCATATTTATTCTGTGCTTCTTTGACAAAAAACGCATAAGGGAGTCTGTATAATGGGTAGAGATTAAAAATACAGTTTGAAGGTGATGTGGTTTGGTCGTTTATTATGATCTGATTTTTTTGATGAATTTTATTTATCAGTTTGGTGTTTTTGGGATAACAAACCGGATATTACATATGGGGGCATCCACGTTGCGTATCATTTTTGCGGCAATAGCCGGATGTGTTGCGTATGTTCTGACAATCGTAATCATCAATGATGTGAAAGACCACTATATTTCGGTTTTGCTGGTCTCTCTGATTGTTGATGTGATAATTTCCGCTTTTGCTTTTCGGATAGTTAGCATGAAGCAACTTTTGAAAACAATTCTGACGGAATTGGGGATTTGTATTTGTCTTGCCGGTGTTCTTGGAATGCTCAATAATTTTTTTCAAAGCAGTTATCTTTTGCTAACTGGAACAATGGCAGTGGTATTTTTGGTTCTGATGATATCCACAATCAGAAATATATTCATGCAGCACGTTCTTAACAAAGAGTGTGTTGTTTCTGTTGTTTTAAAACAGGGTAACAGGACTTGTACGTCTTACGGATTGTTGGATTCGGGGAATACTTTGACCGATCCGATTTCCGGAAAACCTGTCTGCATCATTACAATGGATTTGTATCAAAAGCTTTTTCCGGATACGGATGTGCATAGTCTAAATGGATATCGGATGATACCTTATAGCTCTGTAGGAAAGAGTAAAGGACTTATGGATGCTTTTTTTCTGGAAACCATGGAAGTAAAGAAGGAAGAAGTGTCTTATTATCATCATGTTTTATGCGCGATTTGTTTGGATCATTTTTCAAGCAGAGCAAAATATGAGATGATTTTACATCCGAAAGCTGTGGTTTAAGGTATAAAGACAGATGAACTAAATGAAAAGATGATTCACAATAAAATGATGTTTCGGAAAGAATAAATGGTCTGAAATGAAAAGATAATCCGAAATGGATAGATGATTTAGAAATGATAGGAGGTTTTTTTGTGATTTTGAAATTTGTTTTACCGGGATATTTAAAATTCAGTATATTAAAAAAGAACAAAAGAAATAATTTTGAGGATTTTGGAGATATTCATTATATTGGAGGAACGGAAGTGCTTCCACCGCCGTTATTGGATGAAGAGGAAACGGAGATGATAAATGATCTCATTAGCGGCGAACAGGAAGAAGCGGAAGCAGCAAAGTCTGTTTTGATTGAACATAACTTACGGCTGGTTGTCTACATTGCAAAGAAGTTTGACAATACCGGAGTGGGTGTAGAAGATTTAATTTCTATCGGTACCATTGGACTGATCAAAGCAATCAATACATACAATCCAAATAAAAATATTAAGCTTGCAACTTATGCTTCCCGATGTATTGAAAATGAAATATTGATGTATTTACGGCGGAATAATAAGACCAAGCTGGAGGTTTCCATCGATGAACCACTTAATGTCGACTGGGATGGAAACGAGCTTTTGTTATCGGATATTCTTGGAACAGAAGAAGATATTACCTATCGTGATATTGAAGACGAGGTTGAAAAAAAGGTTTTGCATAATGCTATTAATAAGCTTTCCGACCGAGAACGCACTATAATTAATATGCGATTTGGACTGGACAGTGAAGATGGAGAAGAATTGACACAGAAGGAAGTTGCATGTATGCTTGGAATATCCCAGTCTTATATTTCACGATTGGAGAAAAAGATTATGAAACGCCTGAAACGGGAAATGTGTAAGGATGTTTAATGTGAAAGAAAGCAGAATTTTCGTGATTGTTTGTCCTGTCAGGGAGAAGGCGATATAATGGATTGGAGTGCAAGTAAGGAGGAAGTATGCCGGCATATATAACACACTACACGTGTGGGATTTTAAATTATAGAGATTTGAAGGACGGAAACGTGAAAGATATGATGAAAAGTCATCCCCATTCGTATTGCGTGGGTTTGGCCGGACCGGATGTGTTTTTTTATGATTTTTTTGATTTACTCAGACCGGGAACAAGTATTGGTACCATGTTACATGAAAATCATACCGGTTTGTTTTTAAAAAATCTGTTTTTATGTGCAAATTCGTTTGCCGGCACGCAAAAAGAGATTGCCATCAGTTATTATGCCGGTTTTGTCGGACACTATATGTTAGACTGTAATGCGCATCCTTTGGTTTATGAAGTGACCGGTAATGATACCAAACAAAATCTGGCGGCACATTTCCGATACGAAGGTGCGATGGATGTTTTTATCGCAAGAGAATTTCTGGGGCGGGATGTTGCTAAAATCAGTGCGCCGCGGCTTACGCATCTGAATCGGACAGAACAAGTAACCGTTAAAAAATTGCTAAAAAAAGCCCTGAACTTAACTTATCAGGAACGGCATCCGATTAGTCATCTACAGTTTTCCATTAACTTTTTTTGCTATCATCTTATCACATTTCTGATTAAGGATGATTCTGGAATCCGGGAGAAATTATATGGTCCGGTTGAAAAAAGGTTGTTAGGGTTTTCTTTTTCCTCGGCTTTATTTGTGAATAACAATACGTATGATGTGACAAAAACGGATTATCTGATGTTTCGGGAACGATTTAAACAGGGATTACAGGATTTCGAAGCCTGCATGTCAGTTTTGGAAGAGGTGTTGCAGGAAAAGGCTGACAGACAAAAGTTATTTGATTGTATCGGAAGTCGCTCTTATCATACGGGGGAAGATGTGTGAAAGAAATTTTTAAAGACAACCGATAAGAAACTGTGGTATACTGTTCCTAGTGCAATTATAAAGACAAATATCAGAATATAATTTGTATACAGTTCTTAGGAAAACGATACTGCATGATATTTGTTTTGCATGAAATAAGAATACAGGAGAATAAAAAATGGCAATTACAGAAAAAGATAAAGCAGTTATGATGGATTTAGTAAAGAGAGATTCATTTTTGGTACTCGGTTCCCGTATCACCAAACATCCTTTTATCGTATGGGACAAAGAGGGTGGCGAAGATCAGATCTATGCGTTTACCAGCGAAGAGAAATTCAAAGAAAAGGAAAAAGAATACCGCACGGACAAATATGCCATGCTTGGTATCAAAGTTGAGCAAAAAAGCATGAAACAGTTTTTTATTGATTTATATTCTTACGGTGTTTCCCAGATTGTCGTTGTAAACGATGAAGGGGAGCATGCAGTGAAAATGGAAAATGTGATTCCGAAGCCTGATTTTTCCAAACTGCCGGAAAATCAGCAGCCTCTTTTGAATCCGTCTTTGGAAATATCAGTTTTATATTTCCTTCAGGAATTTACACGTGATATTCCGATGGAAGAAAAAACAAATCTTAGAGAATTAGAAGAAGAGATGGCTGTAAACATTGCCAGATCAAAATATTTGCTACCTGTCAGAATGACAGTTGAAATGCCAAAAGACTGGGATGGAAAATTAGAGGATGGAACCTTTGATATTCCGTATCTTGCCAATAAAGAGGGTGAATTCTATCTTCCTATCTTCGGTGATGTTGTGGAATTCAATAAATTTAATGCCCAGAACAACATGCAGGCAACAATTGTTCCAATCGAGCAGATTCAAAAAATGCTTGTTGGTAAATGCCAGGGAGCTGTATTAAATCCGGCATCTATGGGATTTCGTCTGATGCCTAAAACTTTGGACAATATATTGAAAAAAGTAAATGGCTAAAATAAGAGAATAATTTTATAAAAAAAGTCAATCCTTTCAATAGAGATATCTATTGGGAGGATTATTTTATGTCTCAGGGTAAGGTTGAAATCTGCGGAGTTAATACAGCAAAACTGCCACTTTTGTCAAGCGAAGAAAAAGAAGTGCTTTTTGCAAAGATAAATCAGGGGGATTCAGAGGCCAGAGAAGCATATATAGAAGGAAATCTTCGACTTGTTTTAAGCGTAATCAAGCGTTTTTCCTCTGCAAATGAGAATGCAGATGATTTGTTTCAGATTGGCTGCGTGGGACTGATTAAGGCTATCGATAATTTTAATGCCGAGCTGGGAGTAAAATTCAGTACCTATGCTGTTCCGATGATCATTGGGGAAGTACGGCGCTTTTTACGTGACAACAGTTCCATTAGGGTATCCAGAAGCTTAAAGGATACTGCTTACAAAGCGATATATGCAAAAGAGAATATGACCAAAAAAAATTTAAAAGAGCCTACCATAGAAGAAATTGCATCGGAGATTGGAATTGCAAAAGAAGATATTGTGTATGCGTTAGATGCCATTCAAAGTCCTATGAGTCTGTATGAACCAATTTATACGGATGGCGGGGATACGTTGTATGTCATGGATCAGGTTTCTGATAAAAAGAATAAAGAGGAAATCTGGGTGGAGAACATTGCAATCGGAGAAGCTATGAAAAAACTGAACGACAGGGAAAGAGAAATCATAGAACTTCGTTTTTTTGACGGGAAAACCCAGATGGAAGTATCGGATATGATTGGTATTTCTCAGGCGCAGGTTTCCAGGCTGGAAAAAAATGCGTTAAAAACCATGCGGAGTTATTTGGACTAAGTGGGAGTAAATGACCAAATGAAAAGCCAATTTATATATGCTTTAATGCATTGTGTATATTAGAATGGATTGTTTATTCCGGAATGGATTGTTTATGCTGGATTGGATTGTAGAAGTGGAATGATTGCATAAAAAAAATAAACATGATAAGATAAAAAAGTATGAAATTCTGTACATTTTGGAGGAAAGTTCCATGGAAAAAATGACCAAAGCGGCTCCGTCTTATCCGAACGGACCCTTGCGTTTTGTGGGAGATAAAAAAAGGATTATCAATATCATAATGTTGGTGCTGGCATTTCTGTTTGGAATGCTGATTAGAAAGCATTTTATCTGGTTTGTCAGCAGGGATTGGACCATCTGGTTTGAACCATGGATGAATGAAATTGCTGCAAAGGGTGCAGCTTCTTTAGCGGAGGATTTTTATGATTATGCGCCTTCGTATATGTATCTTTTGTTAATTGCAGCAAAATTCGGCAGTCACAGCATGATTGCCATGAAGCTGATTTCTGTTTTTTTTGATGTTGTTGTAGCGATTGCTGCAGGATTGATTTTGTATGAAGCAAGAAAAAGTGAAACTTTGGCGGCCATTGGTTGCAGTATTGTTTTTTTAACACCAACCGTTATTAGCAACAGTGCCATGTGGGGACAATGTGATTCCATTTATACATCGTTTTTGCTATTGACCGTTCTTTTTTTATTAAAAGATAAATCAAGAATCGCTATGGTTTTCTATGGTATTGCTTTTGCGTTTAAATTGCAGGCCTTATTCTGGGCACCGATTATTATTTTATTATGGCTTTATAAAAAGATTAAATCCGTCGACCTATTATGGGTTCCGGGTATCTATTTTTTAAGTATTATTCCGGCTTGGATTTTGGGCAGGCCGCTTGGAGAATTGTTGGGGATCTATTTCGCACAAACCGGTGTGGATACCAATCGCCTTTCCATGAAATATCCCAATATCTACTATATTATCGGAGAATTGTATCTGCCTGACTGGTATAGCACCGGTGGTAAGATTTTTGCTCTTGGTGTGATTTTGTTGTTTATGGTTGCTGTTGTTTATAAACTGATGCATACGAAATTGACACCGGAGTTGTTGCTTTTCATTATCTATACGCAAGGAGCTCTGGCACTTTACTTCTTGCCACAGATGCATGAAAGATATGGATATTTTATTGAAATTATCGGTATTCTGATTGGTATTTTATGTATTCGACTTTTCTGGGTACCGGTAGTGCATGTATTGATTACATTCCTAACGTATAGCTATTATTACAATTATGATCAACCGGATAGAATTATCATTCCTTATTCTGTTCTGGCGATTGTTATGCTGGGAATTGTGTTGTATATGACATATCAGACGTTTACTTATCAGGAAAAGAAAGAGATTGACGAAAGGTAGAACAAGAATACCGGATAGAAAGGCTCTATTATGACAGAATACATCAATCGTGAGAAAATAATCAATCGTTTTATAGAATATACCTCAGATTATGATTTATCAGACCCGAAGATCAAACTGAAATATGATCATACTTTTCGGGTTGCCAATCTTTGTGAGAGAATTGCAAAAGGTAATCAGTTATCAGAAGATGACTGTGCGTTGGCATGGTTAACCGGAATGCTGCATGATATCGGAAGATTTGAACAAGTACGACGATATGGGACTTTTGCGGATAATAAATCTATTGATCATGCACAGTTTGGTGCGGATTTGTTGTTTATCAGTCTGACTTTCGAACTGGTTTATCCAATCAGTAAACAAATTGTAAAAGAACAGGGATACTTGGATAAATTACTGAATTTTAAATCCGATAATAGGCAAACCAATGAATGGTTTGCCTATATGAAAAAACATATCTGGGATGAATAAAATAAAACAGCAATGGTCTTCATGACGATTGCTGTTTTATTTTTTCAAATATATCTAAATCATATATCTCAAATTAGTGATGGAACAGTCTGATACCTGTAAATGCCATTACCATATCATATTTGTTTGCACATTCAATCACAAGTTCATCTCTGACAGAGCCGCCGGGCTGTGCGATATATTTTACACCGCTCTTGTGAGCTCTTTCGATATTATCTGAGAAGGGGAAGAAAGCATCGGAACCGCAGGTTACATTCTGGTTTTGTGCAAGCCATGCTTTTTTCTCTTCGGCTGTGAATACTGCAGGTTTTACTTTAAATCTCTTTTCCCATTCGCCATCAGCTAAGACATCCATATATTCATCACCCATATAAACGTCGATGGTGTTATCTCTGTCTGCACGGCCTAAGGTATCAAGGAATTGTAAGCCCATGACCTGAGGTGACTGGCGTAAGAACCAATTGTCTGCTTTTTGACCGGCTAGTCTGGTACAGTGAATACGTGACTGCTGACCGGCACCGATACCGATTGCCTGTCCGTCTTTTACATAGCAGACACTGTTTGACTGGGTATATTTTAATGTGATTAAAGCAATCTTCATATCAATGAGTGCTGATTCAGGAAGATCTTTGTTTTCGGTCACGATATTGGATAACAAATCACCGTTTACATCTAATTCGTTGCGTCCCTGTTCGAACGTGATACCATATACCTGTTTGCGCTCAATGGGAGCGGGAGTATAAGAAGGATCAATCTGAATAATATTATAGTTGCCTTTTTTCTTTGCTTTCAAAAGCTCTAAAGCTTCATCGGTATATCCGGGAGCGATAACGCCGTCAGATACTTCACGTTTGATCAGTTTTGCGGTATCAACATCACAGACATCGGATAATGCAATAAAGTCACCAAAAGATGACATTCTGTCAGCACCACGTGCTCTTGCGTAAGCGCAGGCTAACGGAGATAATTCTCCAAGATCATCCACCCAATAAATTTTTGCGAGAGTATCGGAAAGGGGAAGACCAACTGCTGCACCTGCAGGCGAAACATGTTTGAAAGAAGTAGCAGCGGGAAGACCGGTTGCTTCTTTTAATTCTTTTACTAACTGCCAGCCATTAAATGCATCCAAAAAATTGATGTAGCCGGGCTTTCCGTTTAATACGGTAACAGGTAATTCACTGCCGTCTTCCATATAGATACGGGAAGGTTTTTGGTTGGGGTTACAACCGTACTTTAATTGAATTTCATTCATAATAAAAACTCCTTTGTTGGATATGCTATATATAACTTACACATTTTTATTCACAATCTTTGTCTCATATGTTCCGGAAGCAAGATCAATATAACGGACAAATAAAGAAACTTTATTATCCTCATTTAAGCTGCTCCAGAGAAGATCTGTGAATGCATTGATGTCATCCGGAATAGACACAAGCTTAGGCTCTCCTTCGAAGCTGGGAAGGGGATTGCCATCGTGCATATAAGTATGAATAAAATGGCCTTCACCCGCAACAGGATTTTCATATGCGAATGTGTAGCGATTGCAGGAATCGGGATTGCCGTTGTTGCTTTTTAAAATAGACATTGCATAATTGAAATTGCCGTTTTCGATATGCATAATTCCGGAAATTCTGGGTGTGTAATTGGGACCGTCAGGCTCAAATTCACGACTTCTTAAGGATTGTTCAAAGGTTAACTGGATATCCATGCCATCGTAGATGGTATCGGTCTGGTCACCATTTGTTACAATTGTTTTATTGCCAAGTACTCTGACCGGAGCATAGATAATTAAACTCGGATCTTCCAGTTTGGAAGGATCAAAGGCCTGGGTACGAATGCCTTCGCCGTCTTCAACAAAAATACGGTTGCGGCTGTTGCTGCTTCTTCCCATGATAAAGTAAGCAGTTACTGCTTTTGTACCGTCTGCTGATTTACCAATGATAATACCACGTCCGGGATATGCATTTTCGGTTAACTCTGTTTTGAGTGATAACATTTCCATGTATATGTTCCTCCTAAATATTTCTCCATTAACATGGTATACGATACAAAGGTTGTTTTCAAGTGTTCTTTGGCGAAAAAAGGAAAAAGATTTGAGGCTTTCTATGCTTTATGATATACTCAGAATGGATTGAGCGGTCTGCAAAATCTGACAGTATCCGCTATCCGCACGGAAAATATAATGATCAGAGGTATTCCATGATACAAAGAATTTTTCGGGAGAAAAAGAGTGATTTACAAAGATTGTTCATTATTATCGGCAGTATGGTATTGGCTTTTTTTTCTTCCTACTTATATATGAATGTTTTTTTTAAAAAGGTTTATGGGGAAAATGCTGCGACACTGAGTGAGCTGATAACGGGGCCTTCCGTATTTAAAGATTACTACAAACCGGCAGATTTTTTGATTCCACGCCATTTTTTGATTTCTTTTATCTTATTTTTTGCGCTTTTTTATTTACTCATCCATATTTTGATGTATTTCCATGAAAAACTTTCTTTCAGTTTTTATGTGCTTTTAATAGCCGGCGGACTGGTGGCAGTCAAGCAGTTATTCGGATATGACATGCGTTTGTACTGGGCTTTGATTGTCGCGCTTTTATTTTTGCATGTGATTGACTGGTTCAAACAAATTCGACAAAAAGAACATTATGTTGCAGAAAAATTGAATATCGCCTGTACATCCTGCTTGATTGCATATTTTGGTATCAGAGCCTTTGTACAGATGGTATTAAGTTTTGGTTTGGTCGGAGAAAACGGAGCAAAAAAGGGTTTCATTTTATGCTTGATTTTATCATATTTGATTCTGATTTTGGCCTATATATTTGAGGATAAAGTTTCAAAACTAAATCTCATGACGGTTTATTTAGAGGGAGCACAGGCATTACTGCTTTGTTTTTTACTCAGTTTATTTACTTTTAAAATCAATTATAATGGTGTCATCGAATGTACGTCATTTCCGGGTGTCAGGATTTTGGCTGTGGTAATGATACTTCTTATTTTAGGATATGCAGTTTTAAAAAGGAAAGAAATCTTTGGAAAAGTGCATCCGTTTACCCTGATGCTTATCGGTTCCATGCAGCTAACCATGCATGTGCCCGTTGACGCCATGTTTTCGGTAAATTTGTTTCATTACGGAGAACTGACGGTTCCTTTTGCGGAATTTATTTCCTATCATAAAATACCGTATCTTGATTTTTTCCCGATACATGGAATGTGTGATTACTTTTTTGCTTCCATAAATGCAGTTTTATTGGACGGTACTTATGGTTCTTTTTTCTATGCGTATTATATCGGAAGCATGATTTTAGTGGCACTTGTTGCATATGTAGTGTATAAATGCTTTGGTTCTTCTCTCTATGCAGTTGCATTTATGGCTTTTTTCATGACAATCGGAGAGTGGTATTATTATTTCCGTTTTGTTTTGGTATTGCCGGTAGTATTAATCTTTTTTTATAAAAAAATCAAGGAGGATGCTTATCGTTCCCTGATTGCATATATTGTGACATCGATTCTTTCCATTGCCTGGTATCCGGCGATAGGAGGTTCACTGGCGGTTGCACTTCTGATTCCGCTTTGTTTTCGGATTTTTTCAAAAAACGGAAGAGCGCAGCTTTTATCTGCATGGAAAAAGGAAAACAGAAAAAAATATCTTCCTTCATTTCTTGCAACGATGCTTTTGGGTATCTCCTTTATTCCGATGTTTTTGGGAATTGTGCGTTATCTGAAAGAGAATGTTGGAATTTCCGGTTATTTTCCGGGAGACAGATTATATGACATCCTGATTTCCGACAACAACCATCTATTCGGACTTTCCAATCCGTTTATAGATGTGGCAACAATTGAATTTTCATTTATGGCAGCGGTTATTTTGATTGTCGGAATGGCCTGCTATTATAAAAAATCTTTTTATGTTGAGTTGCTGATTACAGTTGTTGTATTTTGCTATATGATCTGCAGTTATACCTTTGGCAGTATCTTTGCCGGTGAGCGCGCATCCATTGTGAATGTAGTTTTATTGTTGTTACTGGCCTATGTTTTGTTTCAGGCAGAGTCCAAAGCAAAGATTTTGCCGGCCTGCATTTTGGCATCTGCATTGATTTTGAACACATATGATTTTTCAGATGCACAAAAAAACGCCCTTACATTGGAAGAGATTTCAGACCAGTTTGTAAAACTTAACGGAAATGAAATCGGATGTGAAAAGATGGGGACGGTTTTCATGCCCGCAGAAACCGCCAAGCAGGTAGAAGAAACAGCTTTTGTCGTTCATGAACTTTGCCCGGATGGAGAAACCTATCTGGATTTTACGAATCAGTCGGCTTTTTATATGATGTTTGATAAAGAAACGCCTTTTTCTTATTGCGCACTGTATCACGGAACTTCGGATGCGACAAGAAAAAGAATGTTAGAAGCATTGGAGGAAGATCTTCCCAAACTGATTTTGGTGGCACCTTACTGGAATAATGACGGTGGAAGTATTTCCCTGCGCTATAAAGAAATTTATCAGCTTGTCATGCAAAAGGGGTATCTTCCTTATCAGTATGGTTCCGTATGCTTTTTGTTATCGGATGATGTGACTGCGCCTGCATGGGCAACAGACGGTGGGGGCACTTTTTACAGCGCTATGACAACTTCTGATTTGCTGGCACTTCCTGTTGTCTGGGGAAGGTCAATCAATCGGGAGAATTATGAGACAGTTCCCATGTCTTATGAGTATTTGGAAACCAACGGGATGGAGACGGATCAAAACGGAAGTTATACACCGGTTAGTGATACTTCCAATTTCCGGGTTTCATTTAGCGGAGACCGGATTGTTTCAGATGCAGAATATTTATTGGTTCATTTTCAGTGTGATGATCTGGAAGATCATGAGAAAGTAAATATGAAGCTGTATTTTTCTTATCCGGACGGAGCGTCGATGGAAGAGTATGCCATTTCCTGCGTGGCACAAAACGGGGATTTGCTGATTCCGCTTTATGCATATCCGATGTGGGATATGTTTGAAATGACCACGATTCGATTTGATTTGACGGATGATACGTTGACCGGGAAGACATTTACGGTTGCGTTTGAACTTTTAAAAGACTGTGAATAAAGACTTGAGATAATTTGTGAAAAAACAGTGGCAAAAGAATGGTTCCCGGTCGGAATTAAAATAATTTGTGATAACTGTAAGGAAAATGTTATGGTAAATATTGAGGAAAATGCAAGGTTAACGTTGAGGTAAATGTTGAGGGATATTACTATGAGAGATAATGTCAGACCCATACGTCTGCAATGGATTGATATGGCAAAAGGGCTGGGAATTCTTTTGATGATTCTCGGTCATATGCATGTCGGGCAGCCTATTCGGGATTTTATTTATTCATTCCATATGATTATGTTTGTGATGATCAGTGGTTATTTATACAAAGAAACGGTAGAATTAAAACAGTATTTTCCGCGCAAGGTAAAAGCTTTACTGCTCCCTTATCTGATGACGAATGTTGTTTCCTATTTTGTGCGGCTTTTTATGCTATACCGGGCAGGCCTGTTTACCGTAAGCGGTGCGCTTGGTATTTTACGAGCCCAGATTATGACGACTCTCGGAGGCAGCAGCTTTTATGCAAAACATTTTATTACCATTGAAACCTGTGGTCCCATTTGGTTTGTGACATTCCTGTTTTGCATTGTCATCTTTTATGCATTATTAAACCGTCTTCGGATGAAAAATAAAGTTGTTCAGGATTTTGTTTATCTGGTGGTTTTATTATTCCTTGCATGGGGCGGTAAAATATATGCCTTATACAATGGATTTTTACCATGGAATTTAGATGTTGTGCCGATTGGTATGGTCTTTTATCATATCGGTGTCATGGTAAGACGCTATCAGGTATTGGAACGTATTCGCAGATATTATATCTGGGCTGTTTTACTGCTGGTATGGCTGTCTTTTTATTCAAGGACAGGGAGTATCATTTTTGCAACCAGGGAATATCTTGGATTTCCATATTCCATCCTGATTTCTGTCTGTGGCAGTCTGGTGGTCATGCTTGCCATGAAAGAACTGGAGCATGTAAAATTTGCAAAGCTTCCCAACCGCTTTTTTGCCTGGGTTGGTAGTAACTCCATGATTATACTCGCGATTCATACCATCGAATTCGTTCATATTGAATGGATTGAGCATTTGCAGGAGCGGATTGGAAATGTGTGGCTTTCTTTTGTGATTTATGCTATAGTTGTATTGTTATGTACTTTTGCTTATACAGTCGGCAAAAAATATGTCTTGCTATTTTTCAAAAATGCAAAGCAAAAGTAAAGTATAATAAGAATGAAGCATAAAAACTATATATGACTCATTCAAAATTCATATAAGATTGAATTGGAATTTTTAAAATAATTATTAAGAGGTATTGTATCAGATGGATAAAAAGAAAGTATTAATTATCGGTGCAGGACCGGCCGGATTGACTGCCGCATATGAATTATTGGATCGTTCAGATGAATACGAAGTTGTTGTGTTTGAGGAAAGCAACACCTTCGGAGGCATTTCCCGTACTGTAGAATACAAAGGAAACCGCATGGATATGGGTGGACATCGTTTCTTTTCTAAAGTGGATGCCGTAAATGAATGGTGGGAAAAGATGATGCCTACACAAGGGGCTTTAGCAAAGGATGATATTGCCTTAGGCAGAACTGCAACCGTTGTTGCAGGCGGTCCCGATCCCGAAAAAGAAGACCGTGTGATGTTAAAAAGAAATCGTCTGTCCCGCATTTTTTTCAACAGCAAATTCTTTGATTATCCCATTTCCTTAAAGCTTGAAACTTTCAAAAACATGGGACTTGGTACAACGATTGTTGTTGGTTTCAGTTATTTAAAGAGTGCCATTTTCAAAAGAAAAGAAAATTCGTTAGAGGATTTCTATATTAACAGTTTTGGTAAAAAACTGTATTCGATGTTTTTTGAAAATTATACCGAAAACCTTTGGGGAAGACATCCGAGTCAAATTGATCCTTCCTGGGGGGCACAAAGAACCAAGGGACTTTCCATTTTTGGAATTATCAAAGATTCTTTGGGCAAGATTTTTAAAGTGAAAAACCGCAAGGTCAATACTTCTTTGATTGAAGAATTTTCTTATCCGAAATTAGGTCCCGGACAGCTTTGGGAAGTGACGGCAGATGAAGTGTTAAAAAAAGGCGGCACCATTTACAAAAATGCAAAAGTTGTCGGTGTTAAGAAAGATGATTCAAACATTGCAACGGGCGTTGTTTATGAAGAAAACGGTGTCAGAAAAGAAATGACCGGCGATTATGTGATTTCGTCCATGCCAATCAAAGATTTAGTTGCCGGAATCAATGATGTGCCCAAGCAGTATGCAGATATTGCGGCAGGACTTCCGTATCGTGATTATATGACGGTCGGTGTTTTAGTATCCAAATTAAATCTCCAAAACAAGACCGGCATTCCGACCATGGGCAATATTGTTCCGGATGACTGGGTTTATGTACATGATAAAAATGTTTCCATGGGCCGTTTCCAGATTTATAACAACTGGTCACCTTATCTGGTAAAAGATGTGGAACACACGGTTTGGATGGGATTAGAATATTTTTGCAATGAAGGTGATTCGATGTGGAGCATGTCGGATGACGAATTTGCCAAAATGGGTATCCGGGAAATGGTTACCATGAAACTGATTGATGATGAATCAAAGGTTCTTGATTATCATGTAGAACGTGTGAAAAAAGCATATCCTGCTTACTTTGATACCTATGCACAGATGGATGAGTTGAGAAATTATCTGGATACGATTCCAAATTTATTCTGTGTAGGACGTAACGGACAGCACCGTTACAACAATTTAGATCATTCCATGTGTACTTCTTTTGAGGCGGTAAATAATATTCTTGCCGGAGTAACGGATAAAAAGAATGTTTGGAGCGTCAATACCGAAGAAGAGTATCATGAGTCGAAGTAGACGAAATGATATATCTTGGATATCAGTTTTCGTTTTAGAGAGAGACATGTTGCTATGAATATAGTTCGTGTCTCTTTTTTATTTTCAAGGAATATTTTCAGTAAATATTATCGATAATAACAGGAAGAAGACTACTTTTTTGACGTCTTTAAAATACATTTGTTTTTTAACTTGATAAGCCTTGCTTTTCTATTGGAACTATCCTATAATTAAAATCGCAACATCTTGTGGAAGATGTTGACATAAAATACTAGATTTGGATACAAAGGGGAAGGTTTTTTCATGAAAATCATCAAAAGAAGCGGAAAAGAAGTGGGATTTGACATCTCTAAAATTATGGCTGCCGTGCAGAAAGCAAACAGGGAGGTTAATGAAGCTGATCGCATGACAGAGAAACAGATTGATGTGATTTCCGATAATGTGCAGACGCTTTGTATGGAAATGACACATACACCAAGTGTCGAAGAAATTCAGGATATGGTAGAAAATCAGATTATGAAGCAGCTTGCTTTTGAGGTGGCCAGAAAATACATTACCTATCGTTATAAAAGAGCTCTGATTCGTAAATCCAATTCAACCGATGAACAGATTTTAACTCTGATTGAGTGTAATAATGAGGAAGTGAAGCAGGAGAATTCCAATAAAAATCCGGTTGTAAACAGTGTTCAGCGTGATTATATGGCCGGTGAGGTCAGCAAAGATATCACACGCCGCTTTTTACTCCCGCCGGATATTGTAAAAGCGCATGAAGAAGGCTTGATCCATTTCCATGATTCGGATTATTTTGCTCAGCATATGCACAACTGCTGTCTGGTTAATTTAGAGGACATGCTTCAGAATGGTACCGTTATCAGTGAAACCATGATTGATACGCCAAAGAGTTTTTCTACGGCATGTAATATTGCTACGCAGAGTATCGCACAGATCGCCAGTTCACAGTATGGCGGACAGAGTATTACTCTGGCTCATCTTGCGCCTTTTGTAGATATCAGCCGACAAAAAATACGACGTCTGGTAACCAAGGAATATCAGGATGCAGGTATCGATTTAAATGAAAAACAGATTAATGAAATTGCTGAAATCCGTGTCAAAGAAGAAATTGAACGTGGTGTTCAGATGATTCAGTATCAGGTGATTACGTTAATGACAACCAACGGTCAGGCACCGTTTGTGACTGTATTTATGTATTTAAATGAAGTTCCGGAAGGACGCATCCGCGATGACCTTGCGATGATCATTGAAGAGATGTTAAGACAGCGCATCCTGGGTGTAAAGAACGAAAAGGGTGTTTATATTACTCCGGCATTTCCGAAGCTGATCTATGTGTTGGAAGAGGATAATATCCGGGAAGGTAGCAAATACTGGGAAATTACCAAGTTAGCTGCACAGTGTACCGCAAAGCGAATGGTTCCCGATTATATTTCTGAAAAAATCATGAAAGAATTAAAGAACGGAGACTGTTATCCTTGTATGGGATGCCGTTCTTTCCTGACGCCTGACAGATTTACCAAAGCAGGTGTCGGTAATATTGCCAATGCCGGCAACTATAAAGAAAATCAGAATAAATACTACGGACGTTTCAATCAGGGCGTTGTTACCCTTAATCTGGTTGATGTTGCCTGCTCATCCGGCAGAGATATTGATAAATTCTGGGAAATTATGGATGAGCGTCTGGAATTGTGCCGCCGTGCTCTGATGTGTCGTCATGAGAGATTAAAAGGAACCCTTTCTGACGTGGCTCCGATTTTGTGGCAGTATGGAGCATTGGCACGTCTGAAAAAAGGCGAAACCATTGATAAACTTTTGTATGACGGGTATTCTACCATTTCCCTTGGTTATGCCGGTCTGTGTGAATGTACCCGTTATATGACAGGCAAATCACATACGGATCCGGTTGCAACTCCGTTTGCAATCTCAGTTATGCAGTATCTCAATGATGCGTGTGCAAAATGGAAGGCAGAGACCAATATTGATTTTAGTTTATACGGAACTCCTTTGGAATCCACAACTTATAAGTTCGCAAAATGCTTACAGAAGCGTTTCGGTTCCATTCCCGAAGTTACCGATAAAAACTATATTACCAACAGTTATCATGTCCATGTAACGGAAGAAATTGATGCATTTTCCAAACTGAGTTTTGAAGCGCAGTTCCAGAAACTGTCTCCCGGTGGAGCGGTAAGTTATGTGGAAGTGCCGAATATGCAGAACAATCTGGATGCGGTACTTGCCGTTATGCAGCACATTTATGACAATATTATGTATGCGGAATTAAATACCAAGAGTGACTATTGTCAGAAGTGTGGTTTTGATGGAGAGATTCAGATTACCAGCGATGAAGACGGCAAGCTGGTATGGGAATGCCCTTGTTGCGGAAACAGGGATCAGGATACCATGAATGTTGCGCGTCGTACTTGTGGTTATATCGGTACGCAATTCTGGAATCAGGGAAGAACACAGGAAATTCAGGATCGTGTACTTCACTTATGATACTCACATTATAATATATCAAAGTAGGTTCAAATTGATATGAATTATGGATCAATTAAGAAAACGGACATCGCCAATGGGGTGGGTGTCCGTGTTTCATTATTTGTTTCCGGCTGTACGCATCACTGTAAGGGATGCTTTAATCCGGAAACCTGGAATTTTGAATATGGAAAGCCTTTTACCAAGGAAACGGAAGATGAGATTATTACGGCATTAAAACCGAGTTTTGTTCAAGGTCTGACTCTTCTTGGAGGAGAACCGTTAGAACCTCAGAATCAGACGGTTTTATTACCTTTTTTAGAAAAGATAAAAGAGATATATCCGGAAAAGAATATCTGGTGCTATACAGGATATACTTTTGAAAAGGATTTGTTGTTCGGAGCAAAGAGCAGAGCGCGTTGTGAGGCAACCGATGCTTTACTTCGACATATTGATGTTTTGGTGGATGGTGAATTTCAAATAGAAAAAAAGGATATCCGCTTAAAATTTCGAGGTTCTTCCAATCAGAGAATTTTAGACCTTCCCCAAAGTCTTGCAGCAAAAAAAGCTGTCTGGGTTGCGGAATTTGCACCGAAATAAGGAGATGTATGAAAAATTTAAAAAATCATCAGGTAAATAATAATTTGGAACATCTAAAACAGAAAAAATTATTTTTGTTTGATATAGACGGAACCATTGCCTTGTCAGAGGATGTGCTTCCGGGAACCATGGATTTGTTAGCGTATATCAAAAAGGTTGGCGGGAGAGCAATTTATATTACCAACAATTCTTCCAAAAGCACGGCAGATTATGTGGAAAAGTTTGCAAGGATGGGGATTGAAACAGAAGGTGATGATTTTGTGACGGCTGGAAGTTATACCTTATCCTATTTAAAGGAACATCACGCAAACGATTGTATTTTTGTGACGGCGACGGATTCGTATTTTGCTGAACTTGAAAAAAACGGATTACATGTCACAACAAAATGTACGGATGATGTGGATGTGGTGCTGACGGCGTTTGATACGGAGCTGACCTATGAAAAAATTGAAAACGCGTGTCGGTTATTAATGGATTCCAAAAAAGAACGCATCTGGCTTGCAACCAATGCGGATTTGCGTTGTCCGGTTGATTTTGGCATGATTCCGGACTGCGGTTCCATTTGCAATATGCTTACTGCAGCAACGGATCGAAAACCTCAGTATTTAGGCAAGCCTTCTCCCGGATTAGTGGATTTTTCCATGGATATGACGGGCTTTTCAAAAGAAGAGACATTGGTTGTCGGTGACCGGATTTATACGGATATCGCCTGTGGAGAAAATGCCGGTGTAGAAACCTGTCTGGTATTTACGGGAGAATCCAAAGAACCGGACGTTGCAACAAGTGAAAATCGCATTGATTTTTGTTTTCCGTCCGTGCAGGAATTGTACGAGACGATTGTTGGATAAAACATTTTTGCAATTGTGCGGCTGGAGAAGTTTGCTATTCTACTCACAGACTGTATGACAACGTCAGCACTTAATGAGCAATTTATTGCGAATTTAGTACTGCTACGTTGTCATCCAAGTGAGAACGCGTCTGTGATAGAATAGCAAATTCGTAAGCCGCATAATTGCAAAAATAAAATCATAGACTTTAAAGAAAAGAGAGTAGCATGGAGCAAAAGAGAATTGCCTGGATGGATGGCTTAAAAGGGCTATCCTGTATCTTTATCGTTTTACATCATTTTATTTTGGGATTTTATCCTGCGGCATATTCCGGAGATTATAATCTGTCTCATATGCGTTCACAGGCAGATGTGGCATTTGCGCAGTCACCGCTTGCTTTTTTTGCGATTGGTGATTTGTGGGTGTCTGTATTTTGTATGATCAGCGGTTTTGTCATTGCCTATCAGGTCTTTCGTATGACACAGGATGGGCAGCTTTCTAAAGCGTTATTAAAGCGATATCCAAGGCTGATGCTGCCGGTCTTTTTTGTATCGGCTTTTGTATTTGTGATGCTGCAGTTTGGATGGTTTTACAATTCACAGGCGGCGGCATTGACGCATTCGGAATGGCTGGATTTGTTTTATCATGATAAATCGGGAATTATAGAACTGTTTACGGATTGTCTGATTGATGACTGGTTTGTAGGTTTAAGAACAATCTATTCCAATGCCTTTTGGATGCTCAAGGATTTATTTATGGGCTCCTTCGTTGCCTATATATTGGCCATTATGGGGAAAAGCTTAAAAAAGAATCTGGTGTTTGTTTACATATTTGTCTGCATCCTGTATTTGTCCATTAACAGCAGAATGGCGGATTTTTCATTCGGTGTTTTACTTGCTTTCTTATTGATGCAGTATGGCAGCCTGTTTGGACAAAAGAAAAAAAATTTTGTTCCGTTAGGTATTGGATTGCTTGTAGCAGCTTTCTTTTTAGGTGCTTATCCTGTGGGAGTAGAACCCACGAACGGTTATCGTTATCTTGCGGAAATTGGCAATTTCTTATATCACCGGCTTACACCATATCTGTTTTATCACAAGCTGGCTGTCTTTGCGTTACTTTTGGGGATTTTTATGCTCCATAGTTTACAAAAAGTTCTGGAAACAAAAATCTGTCTGTTTTTAGGAAAGGTATCTTATGCAGTATATTTAATCCATATACCGGTTTTGTTTTCGTTAACGGCTTTGCTGTTTGTGAAATTATACGGGGTGCTTTTACAGTATAATTTAGCTGCATTGTTGGCTTTGCTGATTTCGCTTGTTGTAATTGTTGCATTGTCATGGCTTTTTCATCATTTCATTGAGAAAAGATGTGTCAGATTTACTAACTGGCTGGTGGATATAATTCTGAAATAAATGTGCCATATCACATAATCCGTCGTATGGCATAACCTATAGTAATACGATGTTTTATGGTGGTTTTATGACATTCGATGAATTTAGCAAAAAGGAAGTTATCTGTGTGAAGGACTGCCGTAAGCTTGGGCATGTCGTGGATTTGGAATTTGATGAATGCAATGGCTGCATTCGGAAATTGATTATAGCGGAAAAGTGTGGGATTTGGGGCTTTTTCTTCGGAGATGAGCACGAAATCCCTTTTTGTAATATCAAACAGATTGGACCGGATATTATACTGGTGGATTTTTGCTGTTAGTTATTGTATTCATGGAATTTTGATGATTTTCCGGTATTTTATATACAAATTGGTTACCATAACTTGTTGACATAAAATTCAAAATGGAATATAATGTAAAAAACGATTGATGTAACAACAAAATATTGTGTTATGAATATTCATTTGAGTAACATATTATGAGTTATTGGACATATATGATATATTCATTTTTCTAAGACTCATATCATTGAATTTTATGAGAGGTAAATTACATTATGAAATGTCCTTTTTGTGGCCACGAAAATACCAGAGTAATCGATTCCAGACCGGCGGAAGATAATAATTCCATCCGCAGACGCCGTGTTTGTGACGGATGTGATAAGAGATTTACAACCTATGAAAAGGTTGAGACCATTCCGTTGATTATTATTAAAAAAGATAATACCAGAGAAACCTACGACCGTGGAAAAATCGAAGCCGGCGTTTTGTTGGCCTGCCATAAGAGATCGGTCAGTGCCAACCGGATTTCTGAAATTGTGGAAGAGGTTGAAACCGAGATTTTCAACATGGAGGAAAAAGAGATTTCATCTAACGTGATTGGTGAATTGGTTATGGATAAATTAAAAGCAGTTGATGATGTTGCATATGTCCGTTTTGCATCCGTTTACCGGGAATTTAAAGATGTGAATACCTTTATGGATGAGTTAAAGAAAATGTTGGATAAATAAAAGAATATGATGAAAAAGGTTTGTTTCCAATGTAAGAAGCAAACCTTTTTTTGCTCTATGGCTGTTAAGTATGATCGCTATTAAGAATGCCCAAACGGATACGTGCGGACGCGAATAAATGGTTGTGAATAAATAGTCACGAATAAATAGAATGATTTATTCAACGGGATTCAAGAACGCGCGTTCGGGGGCGGCGCCTATTTTAATGACTGAATCATTTGTTGCAGGATGTCCGAGGTTTCCTCGCTACTGTATACCAGATTGAGGTTGGAGAGATCCTGAATAAAGTCATTGAATGCCAGGACGGTATTGGGCTCCTTAATCAGACTGGTCTGTACCGTGTCGTTTTCTGATTTTTGGTAATTTAACAGCATCGAATCCGTATCGTATGTAAAAATCTCGATTTTGGGATGGAAAGCTTCTTCTTTTATTAAATAAAAACGAAAGATGCCGGATTGATTGGCCTGAATCATACGGCTCAATATGAGAATTCTGTTTTTTATACTGATAGGATGATACAGCTGTGAAGGAATTTGCTGTATGATTCCGTTTTGTACAAAGTTATCAAGTCCTTTCGGGGTAAAAACAGTGATACAGTTTGACTTCTTCTGAAGATTGTGGCATTGTGATAAAAGCATGCCCGTTAAAACCTGCTGGGTATCTAAAGGTAACTGCTCGTTGATGGAATCCTGTATGATGTTCTGATCAATAAATGCAGTGATGCAGGGTTGTTGTTCAATGGAATAAAAATGATTTGCACCTAATGGAATAAGGGTTTGGAGCCGGTTGGATGTTGAGTCTGACCGGCTTTTTTCTGCGCAAAACTGGCAGTTTCAGTGCAAAACAATCAGATTGATTTTGTTCGAGGTTTTGTGTAAAATAATACTTGGATTTTACATCAAATTGAAGCAGTGTTGTCTATTAGAAATAAGGGGCAAGAGATGACAGGATTTATGACTTTATAAGAAACATCTGAAAAGTGGGGAATCGGATCAAGGAGAATAAATACATTATGTGTTGAGGGACGAATTCCCGGAGCGCAGAAGCTTGGAAATATGTGGATTATTCCGGTAGATGCTGAGAAGCCTAAGGATGAACGGATAAAGTCAGGACGCTATATAAAAACTGATAGAGCGGAGGCTAAATGACATGAAGTTTTTTAGAAACATAACTAAACAGGCGTTTATTCTGATTATTTCAGAAGTGTTGTTTGTAGGGCTCTTATCATTTGGAATCAATCAATATGTGTTCAGCTTTATGGAAAATTGGACATGGTGGCAGTACTCACTATTTGTTTTGGGAGTTATTGCAATAATAGCTATAACCATTATTGTGTTAGAACCCATTACAAAGAAAATAAAGGAAAGGAAGTCAACAAATATGATTCAGAGTAACAGAGACAAGATTCAAGAACTCCAGACAGAACTTTTACAAGATTTTTTTGAGATTCAGATAACTGCCGCCTATCCACAGAGTTGGAAAAATGAAATATACACAGTTGCTGTGAATAAACAACATTCTTCTTATTCAACATATAAAGAAATCAAAGAAAAATTTGATAGTAAGGGAATTACTAATATTACAATAAAGGATTTTGATGTTACGGCGTTAGCAGCTTTGATTCGCTTTGATTTTTCAGCAGAATGTTGCCCGGACAACCATACGAGGAGAAGCATTGGGCATATCACAATTGATAGAAATGGGTTCTCACATATTTCTGATTATAAGGATACTCAGCATATTTTGGATCTTGAGGAAACCGCTATTGACAATATGGTAGAGTTGCTTACTCATCTTCAAAGTATTGCATGGAATCAACCGGTTGTTTATAGAAAATACTTAGGTACAGGTCATAATGATGGCGCTTTTAATAAAATTTATGAATCTGTACATCAAGAGATATCTAATGAAAATATAAGCCGTGCACGCATTCGCCATTATGTACAGGAACTACAAATTATTCGAGAAGAGAGATTAAACAATTATGTTGGGCTTTCCTACAATTTGGACGGAAAAGAAAATGAGAAGTTTATGCTGCAAGATTTGATCAAATCAAATCTTGTGGATTCGAAAAAAGGAATGCGTATTGTTGCCGAAGGCGGCTATGGAAAATCATGGACATTGTTTGAAATAGCCGGTCAATATGCTGAAAAATATTTAAATGATAATTCTTCATCAGAGAAAGTGATTCCTGTTGTTATTGAAATGGGTAAACTATATGGAGATTGCGCTTCTATTAGCAAAAAAATAGCACAACTTATTTTTAATGGCGAAGAATCTCAAGTTATGCCATTTCTGAAAAATAATAAGATTATTTTATTTGTAGATGCTATGGACGAGGCTAAGGTTGATATACAGAGCGATGCCAGTCGGGAACTTGCATCATTTTTGGATGCTCAGCTTGATATCACATTGGTATGTGCTTCTCGGAAGAGTTGTATTGATAAATATCCTCTTTCCATTCCTTGTTATGCAATTCAAGCTTTGGATGAGAAACAGATAAAGAACTACTTGGTGAAAACGATACCAGGCGACTTAATAGAAAAGGTGATGAATGATTGGATTGGAGAAAACAGGAAAAAGTTTCTTTATAATAATAGAACGCCTTTCTATATTAGTTGCTATGTTGAGTTAGTATGTGAAACTGGGGATAATGAATTCTCGGATACAACACAATTAATTGAAAAGTTTTTGAATTCTATGATAGAGAGGGAACTTAGAAAAACTGGATTTAATTCCGATAAAGCCACGTTTATTAACTTTTTAAGAGAATTGTGCAGGCTGCTTGATGCAGGAACCGAAGACGGAGAAAAAGTAGTGGCTTTACCGGAAAATGAGGTTATACGCGAACTGACAAATAAAATTGTTGTCGATGAAGGACAGGCATCTATAAAAGCAGTTGGACGAAAGTTGGTTGAAATTCAAGTATTGTCGAGAGATGAGGATGAAATGCTGTTGTCTTTTGCACATCAGAACTATAAAGAATATATCAACAGAAAGTATCCAGCGCGAAGATTTAGGAGTTGGTCATAATGGAATTTGAGTTGGACTATCAGAACTTTTTGAGAGAATCATATGAAGAGTGTCGAGATGCAGAGTGGTTTCAGGATGTGGTAGATGCTTGTTATACACTTGATACAGACGATAGTATAATAAGTGCTATCATTGGAGAAATTCACGAAGGCTTGAGAATAAATTATAGTGAGGCTGTTAAATATTTTTGGACAGTTTTATTTATAAATCCGTTGATAGCGATAAAAGCATATCAGGAAACAGATTTGTTATTAGATAAGGTTAATTTGTATGGTGTGTTTAAAACACTTAATCCGCTGGGTTATGTTGGATCTGGTGTGTTAGAAACCTATATTGAGTCTGGTAATTTTGAAACGTCATGGAATAGAAATGTGGTTTATAATCCATCCATTGAAAATTTTATGATATTTGCAATGGAAGCTTTATTACAAAAAGATATGAACCCAGAAGGCTTGCATGCAATAAATGATAATTACTTGGGTATTCTGTACGAGCATGACAAAATCATAATGGCAAATAAAAATAAATATCTTCGAGAGGGGAAAACGCTGCCGAAAAAATGGGTTACGCATAGAAATTTGAATCATATATTAAATGCCATTGATCCTCATCATATTATAATTTTACTTGAATTTTTCGCACAAAAATATGGAGCACGTTTATATAAGGGGAATGTTGGAAAATATTGTTATAGCGCTGATAAATATGAATATATTATTAGATTTATAAAAAATAAGTATGGCAGTTTGTCGGAATACATAGAATGGGGAAATAATAATTATATGTATCACTATGAAAACTATTTTAGAATAGCATTACAGTATAATGAAATGTATAAAGATATAGATGTAATATTTTCAACATCCGAAGATAAGGCAAGAATGGGCACATTATTTAATGGTGGAGAATGGTCTGCTGTAAGAAGCAAAAATAAGTTGAAAAATCCAAATCTTATAAGATTTGATGATTCGGAGAATAATCAATGAGTCATAATACACAGATGCAATTGTTTATAAAAGAATTTCCAGAAATTTCAAAAGATAAGGCTGCAGAAATCGATAGCAAACTTAAGGATAAAATATCTTCACAAACGAACAGTAATCTTTTGGACAAATTGGCAGAAGAACTTGTACAAGAAATACAGCCTTTAATAGCGTCGAGGAATAGGAAAAAAATAAAGAAGAAATGCAAGGCTGTTTTGGAATTTTATATAAATAATGAGCATCAGTATGTCCTTCAAGAAAATTGGTTTTGCCTTCTTGCGTATTTAATCTCCTTAGTTGTGATGATAGTTAGAGTGATTAATGTAAGCGTGGAGTGTAATGATATGTTATCTTGGGGTATGTACTTCGGCGCTTTGCTGATATGGCTTGTGCTTGTAAAAATCAAATACGCAATGAGTGATAATGCAAAATTGTTGTTGAATTCATTTAATAGATGTGCACCTTCGATGACAATTATAGGTAGTCTATTATTTTATACCGTTATTTGCTTAAAAACGGTTCCGACCTGGGGGTTAATTACGATAGTATTAGCATCTTTAGTCATAACAGGGTGTTTAACTCTTCATAAATATAAATCGGTAAAAAAGAATGTTCCTTAAAAAGAATACAATTTATGATTACATATTAGAATCAAGTATTTTCTGCCACCTTCAACATGGAAGAAAAATTTTTTAGACCTATCTTGACATACGCTGATGTTTGTCATCATATAAGTTGCATAAAATTCCGGGACATCCGGAAACAGTGTGAAATCCAGAATTCCAATCTGAATGGCTGTTTTTACATGGATATAATCCTCTCCTTTTTGAAGATTATCAAAAGAGCGGCAGATATAACTTCCTCCGGCTTCAGATGTAAAAGGGCGCAGATAAGTCCTTTTAAGACGTGATTATTCTTCTGTAATAATGCACGGAAAAGATAGTCATTTGTCATGGGAATCTGTACCGGTCCGGTTGCTTGATCGAGTGTAATGATAATTTGGTTTGATTTGGAAGATGTGTTAAATTGAGGTGCTTTCATAGACGTGTTCCTTTCAATTCATGACTTTGATGCTATGATTTTTGAAAAGGCATATTTCTATTTATCTGACAGAGTATTGACAAAATTTCGTTTTATTGATCTGCTTATGTATAACATTCGTTTTGTGTGCATTTCAATTTGATATTCTGGTCTGTTTTTCTAACATCATTTCTTAGAATCTTATGCTTTTGAAATTCACAAACAATTTTATAAAGCAGGAGATTTTGAGTAGACTTGATTGTGACACTGGACAATGCGATTTATATTTCGATGAAAAACGATCTGGCATTTCTGCTGGTCGGCACCATCAACATGTATGAGCATCAGTCCACAGTCAATCTAAACATGCCGGTGCGTTTTATGATTTATCTGGCACAGGAATACCAGATGCTCGTGGAAAGCGCAAGCAGTAGTCTGTACGGAAATAAATTAATTCCGTTGCCCACACCGCAGTGTGTCGTTTTTTATAACGGAACGGAAGAAACACCGGATGAGTATGAGTTACGATTATCCTCTGCATTCTGCAATCAGGATGTGGAGCCTGCTGCGGAGGTCATTGTCCGAGTGGTAAACATCAACTACGGCCACAATGAATATCTCATGCAGGGTTGTGAGCTGATGTCACAGTATGCAGAGTTTGTTGAGATTACCAGGGAATATGCCCTTCTATATGATGACCGTGAAGAAGCAATGAATGCGGCAATCGATTACTGTATTGCCCATGGAATTTTGGAGGATATTTTGAGAAAACACAGAAGTCAGATATTGGGAGCTTTGCTGGAAGAATTCGACGAAAAGAAATATGCCAAAACATTGCGTGAAGAGGGCTGGGAGGCTGGACGCGAATCCGGACTGCGTGATGGCCGTGAGGCTGGATTACAGGAGGGCAGACAGAAAATGGCAAAAGCTATCGCACGTCAGTTAAATCTGTCAGTAGAAGAAGTGTTGAAAATGGGAGCGGATGAAAATTAGGTTTTGGAGACCGCAATCTCGATTTTGTCATTGTCAGATCTTTAAAGTCATGTCTTTTGTACTATTTCAACAAAAAACGATATTGATTATGAACGAAATATTATATAGTAATTCCACTATATATATAATAAAATATATATAAAGTCTGCGATGGTGATTAGGCTTTTTTATATCACAGGATTGGAAATGTTCATGAGAAAGCGGTTATACGAAATAATTGAAGTTGCAAAAGAAAATGACAGATGGAGTCAGGCATATGATTTTATTATGATTTTTGTTATTTTTCTCAGCCTGATGCCTCTGACGGTAAAAGAGCAGACGCCGTTTCTGAATGTTGTTGATAAGATAACTGCTTCTATTTTTGTGATTGACTATTTATTCCGTCTTATTACGGCAGATTTCAAGCTGGAACAGGGGAAATTGTCTTTTGTCAGATATCCGTTTACGTTTATGGCAATTGTGGATTTGGTGTCCATTCTTCCCTCTGTTACGTTTATTAACAACAGCTTCCGTGTGTTAAAGGTATCCCGATTATTTCGTTCCCTCAGAGTCTTTCGAATATTCAAATCGTTTCGTTATTCCAAGAATGTTGCTCTGATTATAAGGGTGTTTTCCAAGCAAAAAGATTCACTGATGGTTGTAATCTGGTTTGCGTTAGGATATATTGTGATTTCAGCGCTTGTCATTTTCAACGTCGAGCCGGAAACATTTGATACCTTTTTTGATGCCGTTTATTGGGCAACCGTATCATTAACCACTATGGGATATGGTGATATCTATCCGGTATCGACGATTGGGCGGATTGTAACGATGTTATCTTCTTTTATTGGTATTGCGATTGTTGCATTACCTGCAGGTATTATTACAGCGGGATATATGGAAGAATTGGAAAAATAATAGATTTGGAGATAGATGTTAAGGTACTGAAAGAAAGATGTCGAAGTATAAATATTGAAGTATAAATATCGATGAATCGGACTGGGAAATATATATGGAAGAACGCAGAATTGAAGGACTTTGGGATTGTGTCTATTGTGACACAAAAGCCATAAAAGCAAGATATAGTGAATGTACCGCCTGTGGAAAGCCGCGAGGAGTGGAGACGATGTTTTATTTACCGCAGGATTTGGATGCAGCAACCCTGACAGCGGAAGAAAAAGCCAAGACAACAGATGCACCGGATTGGTTATGTGAGTATTGTGGCTCCTATAATCGTTCGGATCGAACGAATTGTGATCAGTGTGGTAGTGAAAAATCTTCATCACGACACAATTATGGTAGATTGCACAAACTAACGGGAAAATTATTTGGTAGAAACAATTAGGTTGGAGATAAAAATGGCAGTACAGTTAATTGCGGATTTGTATGGATGTTCGCAAATGATTGATGATGTGGAATCGGTAAAAAATGCAGCCCACAAGGCAATCGAATTTGTAGGCGCACAAATTGTTGAAGAATGCGTACATGAGTTTGAACCGATTGGTGTCACATATTTTGCAGTGATTTCTACATCTCATTTTTCAATACATACATGGCCTGAATACGGATATGCAGCAATTGACATTTTTTCCTGCAAGGATGAGGTTGTCGAAGGAATATCCGAAATATTAAGAAAATTATTTGAAGCAGACAGAATAGAGCTTCGTTCCATCGAGCGAAATATCGGTGAGCAAACAAAGCTTTGACGGATATACAATAGGTGAAGAAAAATCTAAAAAGGGGGTAGAACATTGTTTTATCGAGTAGGAACGATATTAAAGGTCAATGGAATAGAAGGAACCGTTATCGGATATATCAAATATTCCAATCCGCAAGACGGAAATAAAGAATGGACAGAATATCGAATAAGAACGCAAATCGGAGAACGCTGGCTTTCCTGTGATGAATGCTATAATGAGTATTCGCTTTCCTGGCCGGCGAACGATATCAGAGGTCAGATTGGACCGGAGTGGCACAAGGTTGATGAGGGTACACAAATTGTGCGGGAATTTGGCGGAGATGTGGATGTAGATCCCGGTGAACGTGCAAATTTTGTAGAGTACGAGGATGAAGCAGAAGAAAAGACCCTTTCTGTTGAAATCTGGAGTGATGGCGCTGAGTATTCCCGTGGTGTTTATATTGAACCGACGGATATTGTGGTACTTGGCTATAAAGAACCAAAGAAAACGAATTCGAAAAAGCTGGTATGGGTTTTTGTAAGTGTATTTATTGGTATGTATGTTCTTAGTTTGCTGGGAACCATTATTTCGTCTTCCGGTTCGAATAATAAAGCGATAGCCAAATATTTGAAAGGCTCGTCGGATTATTATTATGAAACGACGATTACCGGAAATGAAAAGCAGGAAGCCATGGTTTATTCCTATCATCCCTTCGGAAGTGAAAGTACAACGGATGCTGTTGCTAAAGATATCATAGATGGGATTGATGGAAAGACAGAGTCTGTTACGCAAAAGGATGATGTGACGGATGCAGAAATTGCAATCCTCACAAAAGGTGAGTATTGTTTGATTTATCATCCGGAAGGGGAAGATGATATGGTTTATGTTCAGGTATCGCCCAGAAAGTACAATTATACCTCGGACAATGCCCCTTACAAATGCTCTGATAGCGATACAAAATGGTACCGCAGTCACTATTATAGCAGTGGACATTCTACCGATTCCGGCAAGTATAAGAGTTCCCCATCTGCATATACAATGTATAGCGGATCAACGGTTCACAATATCGGAAACGGATATTTTGACAGTTATTCCAATTCTGTCAGACAATCCAGTGTGAATAACAGAAATTCATCGAGCGGCGGTATTAGTAGCGGCAAGTAGTTTAAGTTTTTTTAGGAAAAGGAGAAAAAATATGTTAACAGTGATTCTTGAAACAGTCGTTTATCTTGCTATTGGTCTTGTCATGATGATGCTTGGTTATTGGATCATCGATTTGTGCATTCCGGTTGATTTTCCGCAGGAAATCAATGATGGTAATAAAGCAGTAGGCTGGGTATCTGCCGGTATCTATGCGGGCCTTGGATTTGTCATTCGCTCAGCAATTATTTCATTTTCTGCCGGTGAAGCAACCGAACTTTTGCAAGGTTCTATTGATACCGTTGTTTATTCCGCTATTGGAATTGTGGCATTTATTCTTGCTTACTTTATCGTTGATATCATCAACAGAAAATTCAACTTCAATGTTGCTTTAAAAGAAAAAAATGAAGCAGCCGGCATTATGATTTTTGGTATGTTTGTTGGTATTGCATTTATCGTAAGTGGTGTAATCCAGTAAAAATAAGAACTTATCGATATCAGAAGAATTGAGCGTGGGCTGTTTATACAGTTGCACAATTGAAAAACAAGTATAAAAGAAAAGGTATTAACATGAGTAAAAAGTACAGACTTTTGATGCTGACGACCCTGATTATTTCAGGTTGCTCAATGTGTTACGAGTTAATCATCAGTGCGGTCAGCTCTTATCTGTTGGGAAACAGCACCCTGCAGTATTCAATTACCATCGGCTTATATATGGCGGCATTGGGTTTTGGATCCTACATATCAAAATATTTTAAAAAGAATTTGTTTAATATCTTTGTCACAATTGAATTGAGCATTGGCATAGTTGGGGGCGTAAGCTCCCTTCTGCTTTTCCTGTCCAATATTTATATTTCCAATTATGCAGTCGTGATGTATTTGGAAATTATTTTAATTGGAACGCTGGCCGGTGCAGAAATACCGATTATGACAAGGATTATTGAAGCGGATGAAAATGACCTATCTGTCACATTGTCATCGATTTTCAGTTTTGACTATATCGGAGGACTGCTTGGAGCGATTGCATTCCCTCTCCTTTTATTGCCAAAGCTTGGCTATTTTGCAACCTCGTTTCTCTGCGGACTGCTTAATATTGTTGCGGCGATGCTTATTTTGTGGCGGTTTGGAGAGCGTGTCCGGGAAATAAAAATTTATCGTCTGTTAGCTGCCTGCATTGCTTTTTTTATGGTTTTGGGAATGATATTTGCAGATAATATTTCAGAAAGCATAGAAGGTGGGTTATACAGAGATCATATCATTTACATGGAGCAGACGGAATATCAGAAAATCGTTGTGACTAAACATCGGGATGATGTGCGCCTTTATATTGATGGCAACTGTCAGTTTTCAACAGCAGATGAATACCGCTACCATGAGGCGTTGGTTCATATTCCTATGAGTGAGCTGGATAATCGGTCTGAGATTTTGATTTTGGGCGGTGGTGACGGACTGGCCGTTCGAGAAGTATTAAAGTATGATGAGGTAGAAAAAATTGATCTGGTGGATTTGGATTCGGAGATGATTCGTATCTGTTCCACCAATGAAAATATTTCTTCCATTAATCAGGACAGCCTGAAATCGGAAAAACTTTTCGTACATAATGAAGATGCTTATGAGTATCTGGAATCTTGTAAAGAGAAGTATGATCTGATTATTGTGGATTTGCCGGATCCTAACTGCGAATCACTCAACAAATTGTATTCCAATGTTTTTTACAGAATGTGCGGAGGCTGTTTAAAGGATGACGGAGTTATGGTTGTGCAGTCTACCAGCCCTTATTATGCGACTAAGGCTTTCTGGTGTATTAACAAAACAATAGAAAGTGAAGGCTTTTTTGTAAAGCCCTATCACCTTCAGGTCCCGGCATTCGGAGACTGGGGATTTAATATGGCCAGCAAGCAGGAGCTAAAAGATGATTTTGAATTTGATGTCGAGACCAAATATCTGACTCCGGAAAATGTTTCGGCACTTTTTTTGTTTGGTAAGGATGAAATCAATGAAACGGTCGAGATTAACCGACTGACAAAGCCGGTATTGATGGATTACTACAATAAGGCAGTGGAAGAGTGGAACTAGGGAAGATTTGTTTTTGGATTGGTTTTAGTAAGATGATACGTGTCTATCTAAAAGTGGGAAGAAATATATAAAACTTTTTGTATATTTTTTTATGTGGGAAAATAAACAAAATATCGTTGTAATCATTTTTGGCCTGTGATAGAATTGGATTATGGAAAGCACCCATGACAGGGTGGTAGCCTCCCGGCTTTGAAAACCGGTTAGCCGGAATACATAGGAAGGGAGGTGACGCTTATGACAGCTTATGAAATCCTTTCGGTTTCCCTTGGTATTTTAACTTTGTTATTTACCTTTGGTAGTTTGATTGTTGCGTTGCTTGCCTTTCTCGATAAGAGAAACAAGCGAAAATAAAAATGCCTATCCTGTCTCAACCACAGGATAGGCCGTGCCCTTAAAGGCATTAATCTTATGCCAGGAGCATCCACCTTTGGAGTGGGTGCTTTCTTTAGTTACAAGATATCACAGTTTATGTGAAAGTTCAAGCATAAATATTGATGATGACTGGCGAAAGCATAAATATTATAATAACTGGCAAAAGTACAAACAGCAGTTTATATGGAAATAAACAGATTCCATATCCACTCATTACATTATATATACAGAACAAAAAATGAAGCATGTCACAAAATTGTGGGTTGATTTTGGAATTAAAGATAAAAGGAGGACAAAACCATGTTTCAACCGGATCATTATGCAATCAGTGTGGGAGATGTAGAGAAAAGTATTTCTTTTTATGAAAAATTGGAGTTTGAAGTTATCAAGGATTTTTGTGCCGAGGACGGTTCGGTCAGAATTGTGCAGATGAAAAACGGAAACTTTATTCTGGAAATGTTTTGCTATCCGGACAGTGAGAAACTGCCGGATTTCGTCAATACACTGGGAGAGGATTTGAAAGTTAAGGGCGCAAAGCATTTAGGCTTACAGGTAGAGGATGTTAAAAAGGTCGCTGTGTATTTGAAAGAAATTGGATTAGTAGATGAGATACCTGTGATTTCCGAGGGCAGACTCGGAAGACCGTATTTCTTTATCAAAGATCCGGATGGGATTTTTCTGGAAATCATTTCTGCAGGGTGAAAATATTATTTTTTTTGATTTGTGTTCCCATATATATCTTTGTTCGCCGGCTTTCACGAGGTTTTGTGCTTTTCTTAGCGGCATAGCAAACAAAATAATGACCGGTTTCAACTGTTTGAAGACGAAGTCTGAGTTTTGGAACCGGAAATCCGAAAAGGAAAGATAAAATGCAATATTTTTGATAAAAAGCACAAAAAAAGAAGAAAAATTTCTACATGTATTAGAAGATTTTTACATATTTTATATATACGTAAGGATAGGACAAATGTTATAATAAGGATAGTGTGTAACACAATTTCTATCTAAATTTTTTATCTAAGGGGGTTAGAAAATGTCTAACAAATGGGTATATCTATTTGAAGAAGGAAATGCCGATATGAGAAATCTGCTCGGAGGAAAAGGAGCCAATCTGGCTGAAATGACCAATCTTGGTTTGCCAATTCCCCAGGGCTTTACTGTTACAACAGAGGCTTGTACCGAATATTATAACAGTGGCAAGACTATTCCGCAGGAAGTGCAGGATCAGATTTTTGAAGCTTTGGCTGATTTAGAGAAAAAACAGGGTAAAAAATTCGGAGATACAGAAAATCCGTTATTGGTTTCTGTTCGTTCCGGTGCGAGAGCATCCATGCCCGGTATGATGGACACCATTTTAAATTTAGGTTTAAATGATGTGGCTGTGGAAGGTTTTGCAAAGAAAACAGGAAATGAACGTTTTGCATATGATTCTTATCGCCGTTTCATTCAGATGTTTTCAGATGTTGTAATGGAAGTTCCCAAATCTCACTTTGAGAGAGTATTGGATGAAGAAAAAGACAAAAAGAGAGCAGTCCTTGGAAGAGGTGCGGATGAAGCGGTATATGATACCGATCTGACAGCCGATGATTTAAAAGAAATTATCGGTATTTTCAAAGGTATTTATAAAGATGCCATGGGTGAAGAATTTCCGCAGGATCCCAAGGTACAGTTGATGGAAGCCGTAAAAGCGGTATTCCGCAGTTGGGATAATGAAAGAGCTATTGTTTACAGACGTATGAATGATATTCCTGGTGACTGGGGTACAGCTGTTAATGTACAGGCTATGGTATTTGGTAATATGGGCGACACGTCAGGTACCGGTGTTGCATTTACCCGTAATCCCTCCACCGGTGAAAAGGGTATTTTTGGTGAGTACTTAATCAATGCACAGGGTGAGGATGTGGTTGCCGGTGTCCGTACACCTCAGCCAATCACCAGACTGGAGCAGGATATGCCGGAATGCTTTAAACAGTTTATGGATATTGCCAACAAACTGGAAGAGCATTACAGAGATATGCAGGATATGGAGTTTACCATTGAAGATCAGAAACTGTATTTCTTACAGACACGTAATGGTAAGCGTACAGCACAGGCTGCTTTACAGATTGCATGTGATCTGGTAGATGAAGGAAAGATTACACCTAAAGAAGCAGTTATGCGTATTGAAGCAAAATCATTGGATCAGTTATTGCATCCGACCTTCGATCCGGAAGCATTAAAGAAAGGTGAAGTCATCGGTCGCGGACTTCCTGCATCACCCGGAGCAGGAGCCGGTAAGGTTTACTTTACAGCAGAAGATGCAAAAAATCATCATGAAGCAACCGGTGACAGAGTTATCCTTGTTCGTCTTGAGACATCACCGGAAGATATCGAAGGTATGCATGCTTCCGAAGGCGTTTTGACTGTTCGTGGTGGTATGACAAGCCATGCTGCCGTTGTTGCCAGAGGTATGGGAACCTGCTGTGTATCCGGCTGTGGTGAAATTGCAATTAACGAAGTGGAAAAAGTATTCTCACTTGGTGGCCATGAAATTCATGAAGGAGATTATATTTCCTTAGACGGTTCTACCGGAAATATTTATTATGGGGATATTCCTACCGTAGAAGCAAGTGTATCCGGAAACTTTGGACGCATTATGGAATGGGCAGATGAATATCGTACTTTGCAGGTTCGTACCAATGCAGATACACCGGAAGATGCTGCGGTAGCTGTTAAATTTGGTGCACAGGGTATTGGACTTTGCCGTACAGAGCATATGTTCTTTGATCCGGAACGTATTCCCCGTATTCGTCAGATGATTTTAGCACGTACCTTAGAGCAGAGAGAAAAAGCATTAAATGCTTTGATCCCTTATCAGAAAGGTGACTTCAAAGCATTATATGAGACCATGGAAGGAAGACCGGTTACCATTCGTTTCTTAGATCCGCCGCTCCATGAATTTGTTCCTACAGAGCAGGCCGATATTGATGATCTGGCAGTAGAAATGATGATGACTTCGGAAGAAGTTCAGGAAATCTGTGATTCTTTACATGAATTCAATCCGATGATGGGACATCGTGGATGCCGTCTTGCGGTTACTTATCCGGAAATTGCCAAGATGCAGACAAGAGCTGTTATGGAAGCTGCAATTGAAGTAAAGGCTGAAAAAGGATATGATATTGTTCCTGAAATCATGATTCCGTTGGTAGGCGAAAAGAAAGAATTAAAGTTTGTAAAAGATGTAGTTGTAGAGACAGCAGAGCTTGTTAAGAAAGAAAAGGGTTCTGATATTACATATCACATCGGTACGATGATTGAGATTCCCAGAGCTGCTCTTACTGCAGATCAGATTGCAACCGAAGCAGAATTCTTCTCATTCGGTACCAATGACTTAACCCAGATGACATTCGGTTTCTCTCGTGATGATGCAGGTAAATTCTTAGATGACTATTACAAGAGAAAAATCTACGAATCCGATCCTTTCGCAAGACTGGATCAGACCGGTGTCGGACAGTTGGTTCAGATGGCCGCTGAAAAAGGACGTAGTGTTCGCCCTGACATCAAGCTTGGTATCTGTGGTGAACATGGTGGAGATCCTTCATCTGTTGAATTCTGCCACAAAGTAGGTTTGACTTACGTATCATGTTCTCCTTACCGTGTGCCGATTGCAAGACTCGCTGCTGCGCAGGCAGCTATCGCCGAGTCACGTCAGTAAGTGAGACCAGTTGTTTTTTGGGAACTTTTGAAATCTCGAAGGATTTTATGAGACAAT
>CAMEJJ010000003.1 GCA_945919795.1 uncultured Lachnospiraceae bacterium | reverse complement strand
GAGGACTGAAAATCCTCGTGTCACTGGTTCGATTCCGGTTCTGGGCATTTTTATTAAGGGCCATTAGCTCAGGTGGTAGAGCACTTGACTTTTAATCAAGTTGTCCGGGGTTCGAGTCCCCGATGGCTCACTACAAAAGCATTAATCTTGAGATATTCTCATTTTTAATGCTTTTTTTATTTTTCTTTTTCTGAAAATAGTAATATACTTTTATTATGATACTTATATCATGGAGGCAAAATATCTTTTGACCCCAACATCATTTGATATAATATATTAAGGAAGTGGTATGAATGAAAAAATCTAAAAGAGTAGTAATATTAGCAATGATGGTATTGTTAGTCATGATGTTGCAGGGATGTTCACCGTCAGATTTTTCCATATCCAAATTGACAACACCGACAACAACCCATGAAGTCAATATGGACAAATACAGTAGCTACAAATTTGAGGTTTCATTAACTGCTGATATGACACAAAAGTATGAGTGGTATGTATACTCCACAGGGGATATAGATGAAACCGGTGTTAAACTCAGAAAAGGTCTTTTTAACAAGACATATTATTGGAATTATGGTTATAATGTCAGTGGTGAGAATGATTTCTATGTTTATCTGCTTTTAGTTAAGGATGGCGATTTAGAGACTTGCAGAGCCTTTCCGTATCTGGTACATTTTTCCGATTCCGGAATTAATTTAACAGAAGAAGATGCATTCACTCTATCGGGAGACCCGGATTTGTATAAGGAAGTCACTGATAATATAACGTTAACGACAAGTTATTAAGAGAGAGCCTCATTAGATTCACAATCTTATGAGGCTCTTTTTTCTTGAAAAAATACCAAGTAATTTGTAAATTTTTAAAACAATTATTGAAACAATCTGAAAATACTTTGGTATCATATTTATTTGTGGTATAATAAATTGGATTATGCACTGATATCATAATATGACAGGTATTCATTATCTGACATCATAATATTGTAAAGATTATTATATTAGAATGAAGACGTTTGAAAATAAATTGGATCAAATTGAGAATAGTAATTTATATCCGTTTCATATGCCCGGACATAAAAGACGGCCTATTAATTCGCAGTTAGCATCTGCTTACGTCCGTGATATTACCGAAATAGACGGATTTGATAATTTGCATCATCCGACGGATTTCATACGTCTTGAAGAAGAATTTGCTGCCAAGCTTTTTGGTGCAGATGAAAGTTTTTATTTAATAAACGGAAGCAGTTGCGGTATTCTGGCAGCAATTCAGAGTATATCCAATGCTCCGGGCAGACTTCTGGTGGCAAGAAATTGTCATAAATCGGTTTTTAATGCCCTTTATCTGACCGGAAAAGAGGCGGACTATGTCTATCCGGAATGGAATGAAACTTATCCGTTTAATGGTTCTGCTTGTGTTGATCAGATAGAAAAAATGATAAGGCAAGGATCATATGCAGGTGTCGTTCTTACTTCACCCACATATGAAGGGATTGTAAGTGATATTGAAAAAATATGTGCTCTCGCTCATTCTTATCATATACCGGTCGTTGTAGATGAGGCACATGGCGCTCATTTAGGGATTTGGGGTGGAGACGGTTTTTTCCCAAAAAGTGCAATACAGTGTGGTGCCGATATTGTTATTCAGAGTACGCACAAAACACTGCCTGCAATGACGCAGACGGCATTATTACACGTGCAGGGAGATTTGGTTGACCGGAAAGTATTAAAACATCATTTGACCATATTTCAATCCAGTAGCCCATCATACATTTTGATGGAAAGTATTTCAGATGCGCTGCATTTTTGTGCAGAAAAGAAGCATGAACTTGCAGAAGCGTACAAAAAACAATTGGAAGATTTTTATAACAAAACCATTTCTTTAAAAAATCTGTATCTGTTTTCGAATCAAAACATGCAGGATTCTTTCGCTTATGATTTTGATCCGGGGAAACTGGTGATTTGCATTAGGGACAATATCGATATGACCGGAAAGCAGTTAGGCTGTCTTTTTCGGGAAAAGTATCAATTGCAAATGGAAATGGAAGAAGAGCATTATGTCATTGCCATGACGAGTGTTATGGATACAAAAGAAGGTTTTCAAAGGCTGTTAACGGCATTATGGGAGACAGATCGGGAATTATCCGATAAATTATCCGATAGAAAAAGAGAAAACGGATATATTACAAAGAAAAGACCTTTTCCTTATTCCGGGACAAGGCTTACCATCCGGGATGCTATGGGCAGTCAAAGCAGAGAATATATCTTAAAAGATGCGAAGGATAAAATTAGTGCGGAATTTATCTATTTATATCCGCCCGGGATTCCTTTGATTGTTCCCGGAGAGCAGATTACACAAGAAGTGTTGGATTACTTAACGGAAAAAGACGATGCAGGATTATCAATACAGGGACCTGCAAAAATCGATCAGGGAATCATAGCCTGTGTATCAGATGAATAGAAAGACGAGGATATTAAGATGAGAAAAACAAAAATTATTTGTACGATAGGTCCGGCTTCGGAAAGTGAAGATAAATTAAAGGAATTAATGTTAGCAGGCATGAATGTTGCCAGATTTAATTTTTCACATGGTACGCATGAGGAGCAGAAAAAGAAATTAACAAGTGTCATAAAGGTAAGTAATGAACTGGGTCTTCCGGTGGCAACATTACTGGATACAAAAGGACCCGAAATCCGTTTAAAGGATTTTGAAAACGGAAAAGCACAGCTTGAAGCGGGACAAGAGTTTATTCTGACGACAGAAGACATTTTGGGAACAGAAAAAAGGGCATCCATCACATATAAAAATCTTAAGAATGATGTAAAAGAAGGGATGACCATTCTGATTGATGACGGAAAAATCGAAATGGTCATTGAAAAGATTACCGATACGGATATTGTCTGTCGGGTTATCAATGGCGGAACCGTATCAAATCACAAAGGAATCAACGCACCGGGAGCAATTTTATCCATGCCGTATATCAGTGAAGTTGATTATCAGGATATTATCTTTTGTGCTGAAATGGGATATGATTTTCTGGCAGCATCCTTTGTACGCTGTAAAGAGGATATTTTAGAGGTCCGCAAAATTTTGCAGGAGCATAACAGTTATGCAAAAATAATTGCGAAAATTGAAAATATGCAGGGAATTGAAAATATTGATGAAATTCTGGAAGTAGCCGATGGTATTATGGTTGCCCGTGGTGATATGGGTGTTGAAATCCCGCTTGAAGAAGTTCCGGTTATCCAGAAGAGCATGATCAAAAAAGCCGTTGCCAAAGGAAAACATGTCATTACGGCAACACAGATGTTGGAATCGATGATTGGTAATCCAAGACCGACCAGAGCGGAAACAGCCGATGTTGCCAATGCCATTTATGATGGAACCACTGCCATTATGCTTTCCGGTGAGACCGCGGCCGGAAAATATCCGGTTGAAGCAGTTAAAACTATGGCGAGAATTGCGGAAAGAACCGAAAAAGATATTGATTACAGCGGAAGAATGAAAAAGGCAAATCAAGATATCCAGACAGATATTACTACGGCAATTTCACATGCTACCTGTACAACAGCAGCCGACTTAAAAGCAGCTGTCATCATTACGGTAACGATGTCCGGATTTACAGCCGGCATGATTTCCCGTTTTAAACCGGAATGTCCGATTATTGGATGCAGTGTCAATCCAAGAGTATGCCGCCAGCTCAATCTCTCATGGGGAGTACAGCCTTTACTTATTGAAAAAGAAGAAACAGCAGATGATCTGTTTGAAGAGGCAACGCAGCAGGCAAAAAAAGCGGCGCTAATCAAAGACGGAGATATTGTGGTACTGACTGCAGGTGTGCCGCTCGGAAAGACCGGAACCACCAATATGTTACGAGTGATAGAGGTATAGTCTTAGATAACAGGGGAAACAAATGGGAAAAATATTTTACCTTATGGGGAAAAGTTCATCAGGTAAGGATACAATCTACAACAAACTTTTACAAAACGAAAAATTGAAACTACAGAAAATTGTGCTTTATACAACCAGACCTATCCGGGCAGGAGAAGAAAACGGAATCCATTATTATTATGTGGATGAAAAGAAAGCGGATGAATTGGTAGAGGCAGGCAAGGTTATAGAACTGAGAGCTTATGATACATTTTATGGTGTCTGGAAGTATTTTACGGTTCATGATGATCAGATTGATTTGGAAAAATCAGATTATCTGATGATTGGGACCATCGAATCTTTTCAAAAGACAAAGGCATATTTTGGAAGTGAACGAGTCGTACCGATTATGATAGAGTTAGATGACGGAGTTCGTTTGCAAAGAGCCCTGGATCGTGAACGAAGAGAAGAGCATCCGCGTTACGAGGAGATGTGCCGTAGATTTTTGGCAGATTCGATTGATTTTTCGCCGGAAAAGAAAAAAGAAGCTGAAATAGAAAAGGAATTTTATAATCAAAATCTGGAAGAATGTCTGTGTGAGATAGAGGAATATATTTTGTCAAATAAATAAAATGGTGTAAGTATCAAAAGTATAATTTGTGAATGTGCTTGCATAAATAAGTAAATTATATTTATTGACACACCGGACACCGTTGCGGAATAAAATGACGTAATACGGCATTTTATGACAGTATGAGATGTTCGTGAATTGCATAACAATGCAGCAATCCAAATACATTTGTGAGTGGTAAATTTTTTTAATATTCACATCAGAATTTATGAAGAAGGGATGGTGAGTAAATGGACATAAAAGTAAATCAGGTTGCGCCCATGCCACAGGTTACCCAGACGGAAAATGTGCAGGCCGGAGACGGAACATTTAAATTTATTCTGGCAAGTAATATTGAAGAACAGGATTTGCAGGTTCGTTTAAGCACCATGATGCAGGAAATCACACAGCAGGGTGACAGGATTTCCAAGAAAATGGATGTCCGGGATATGAAAAAGTATCGGGCGTTGATTAAAGACTTTATGAATGAGATTGTAAATCGCAGTCATAAGTTTTCCAGAGAGAATTTTTTAGATAAAAAGGGACGTCATCGCGTTTACGGCATTATTCGTCAAGTGGATGACACCCTCGATGAACTGGCAAGAGAGCTTGTCAAGGATGAAAAAGACCATATAGCAATTTTAAGCCGAATAGACGAAATCAGGGGATTGCTTTTAGATATTTTTACGTAGAAGAGAAGGTGAAAAGATGGCAACATTTCAAGATATTATAGGACAGGAACAGATCGTTGAACATTTAAAGACCGCTGTTAAAGCGGATCAGGTAAATCATGCATATATTATTCAGGGAGAACGAAGCAGCGGTAAGGAATTTATTGCCAAGGTTTTTGCAGAGGCATTGCAGTGTGAAAATCCCAAGGACGGAGATTCTTGTGGCGAATGTCATTCCTGTAAGCAGGCAGAAGGCGGAAACCAGCCCGATATTATTAAGGTAACACATGAAAAGCCCAATACCATTGGTGTGGAAGACATTCGAAAGATTACCGGAGATGTGGTTATTAAGCCTTATAGCAGCAAAAGAAAAATCTATATTATCAATGAAGCGGAAAAGATGACAGTTCAGGCGCAGAATGCCTTGTTAAAAACCTTAGAGGAGCCTCCGTCATATGCAGTGATTATTTTATTATCAACCAATGTGGATGCATTACTGCAGACCATTCAGAGCCGGTGTATTCTGCTTACCATGAAACCGGTAAGGGACGAACTGGTAAAAAAATATCTGATGCAGGATGTAAAGGTTCCCGATTATAAAGCGGACGTTTGCGTTGCGTTTGCAAGGGGAAATGTCGGACGTGCAAAAGCATTGGCATCCAGTGAGGAATTTGACAATATCAAGCATGATGCGGTAGCATTGTTAAAGTATATTCGTGATATGGAAATCTCAGATATTCTGACAGCAATTAAAAAGATTTCCGAATACAAACTCGAAATTGATGATTATCTGGATATTATGGCAGTCTGGTACCGCGATGTGCTTTTATTTAAAGCAACCAACGATATCAATCATCTGATTTTCAGAGATGAATTACCATATATCAAGAAAACGGCTGATCAAAGTACGTATGAGGGTATTGAGATTATCATCGATGCTTTGGAAACAGCCAAATCAAGATTGAAAGCAAATGTTAATTTTGATCTTACGATGGAATTATTGCTCTTAACGATGAAGGAGAATTAATATGCAAAAAGTTATTGGAGTGCGTTTTCGTACTGCGGGAAAAGTTTATTTTTTTAATCCCAAGGAATTATTTATAAAAAAAGGTGACCATGTCATTGTTGAAACTGCGCGGGGATTGGAATACGGAACAGTAGTCAGTGGAATTCGGGAGATGGAGGATGAAAAGATTGCTCAGCCTTTAAAACCGGTTTTACGTGTAGCAACAGCTTATGATGAAAGGCAGCAGGCAGAAAATGTTGAAAAGGAAAAAGAAGCTTTTCAAATTTGTCTGGAGAAAATCCGGAAGCATGGATTAAAAATGAAGTTGATTGATACGGAATATACATTTGACAATAATAAAATCTTATTTTATTTCACAGCCGATGGAAGAATTGATTTCAGAGAGCTGGTAAAAGACCTGGCGGCTGTTTTTAAAACAAGAATTGAATTGCGTCAGATTGGTGTCCGGGATGAAACAAAGATTTTGGGAGGCATCGGCATTTGCGGAAGACCGTTGTGCTGTCATACATTTTTGTCGGAATTTGCACCTGTTTCCATCAAGATGGCAAAGGAACAGAATTTATCTTTAAATCCCACAAAGATTTCCGGAGTTTGCGGAAGACTGATGTGTTGTCTGAAAAATGAAGAAGAAACGTATGAAGAGTTAAACAGAAAACTTCCGAATGTCGGAGATCATGTGACAACGCCGGATGGAAAACGCGGTGATGTGCATAGCGTAAACGTATTGCGTCAATTGGTAAAAGTCATTGTGGATAACGGTGATGAAAAAGATATTGTAGAATATCATGTGGATGATTTACGATTCAAACGTCATCACAGGAGAGAAAAACTCGATGTAAATGACGCAGAATTAAAAGAATTGGAGAATCTGGAACGTCAGGAAGGAAAATCAAAATTAGATGACAACTAGGTTAAACGAAGGCGAAAGGCTGGATGACCTGGGAAGAAAAGGATATCAGATTATTCAAAACCCCAAATTATTCTGTTTTGGTATAGATGCTGTTCTTTTGACCGGTTTTGCAAAAATAAAGCCGGGGGCTACGGTTTTGGATCTGGGAACAGGAACAGGCATTATTCCGATTTTATTAGAAGCTAAGACAGAGGCTTTGCATCTGACCGGCCTTGAGATACAAAAAGAAAGTGCTGACATGGCTTATCGAAGTGTTCTACACAATAAGCTGGAGCATAAAATTGATATTGTACAAGGAGATATCAAAGAGGCTTCTTCCATTTTCCCTAAGGGCAGCTTTGATGTTGTCACTTGTAATCCGCCTTATATGATCGGAGCTCATGGGCTTACCGGAGAAAATGAGCAAAAGACGATTGCCAGACATGAGGTTTTGTGTACCTTTGAAGATGTAGTCAGAGAAACCTCGGCCTTGTTGAAACCGGGAGGAACCTTTTATCTGGTTCATAGGCCGTTTCGGCTGGTAGAGTTGTTTGGCACCATGACCGGATATCAGTTGGAACCCAAACGGATGAAAATGGTTCATCCTTATGTGGACAAAGAACCGAATATGGTTTTAATAGAAGCAAAAAAGGGAGGAAAATCCCGGATAGAAATAGAAGCCCCTTTGATTGTGTATCAGAGTCCCGGCGTTTATACAGATGAAATATATGATATTTATAAACCGCCGGAATATGATGACCGCATAAAAGCAGATTAGGAAATAAGATGAGTGGAATTTTATATTTATGTGCGACTCCCATCGGAAATCTGGGAGATATGACCCCCCGGGTAAGGGAGACATTGGAGCAGGTGGATTTAATTGCGGCTGAGGATACCAGAAACAGTATAAAACTGTTGAATCATTTTGGTATCCGGACTCCCATGACCAGTTATCATGAGTATAATAAAGTAGATAAAGCAAAAACTCTGATTGCGAAGCTGCATCAGGGGCAGAATATTGCGCTTATTACAGATGCCGGTACTCCGGCTATCTCCGACCCTGGCGAAGTTCTGGTTGCTATGTGTATGGAAGAGGGAATAAAAGTGACCAGTTTGCCGGGACCTGCCGCCTGTATTACGGCACTGACTCTTTCCGGGCTACCAACCAGAAGGTTTTGTTTTGAAGGATTTTTGCCTTCTGAAAAAAAGGAACGAAGTCTGATTTTAGAAGAACTTTCTCAGGAATCCCGGACCATAATTTTGTATGAAGCTCCGCACCATTTAAAAAAGAGTTTGAAAGAACTTTTGGATGTGCTTGGAGATCGTAGGATTACGCTGTGTCGCGAGTTAACCAAAAAATTTGAAGAAATCATGCCGATGTCGTTAGCCGAGGCTATTTCTTATTATGAGAAGGAAGACCCCAGAGGAGAATATGTTCTTGTGCTGGAAGGGAAAACTCTGAATGATAAGAAAAAAGAAAAACAGACAGACTGGCAGTCGATTTCCATCGAAGAACATATGGCCATGTATGAGCAAAATGGCATTGAACGAAAAGAGGCCATGAAGGCTGTCGCCAAAGACAGAGGAATTTCGAAACGGGAAGTTTACAAATATCTTCTAAAAGATATTGACAAGGAAGATAGTTGATAATATACTTTCGATAGTCAAAGCAAATATTTGATGATAATAATAAAGGAGAAGTGAACATGTTAGAAAGAGTTATTGAAATCATTGTTGAACAGCTTAGTGTTGAAGGAGCGTCTATTACAGAAGAGACTTCTTTTAAAGATGATTTGGGAGCAGATTCTTTAGACTTGTATGAATTGGTTATGGCTTTTGAAGAAGAATACGGAGTAGAAATTCCTCCGGAAGATTTAGATGGATTGACAACTGTCGGAGCTGTAATTGAATATATGAAGAGCAAAGGTGTAGAGGCATAAGATGTCGGTATTAACAACCAAAGAGATTTTAGAAATTATTCCACACAGACACCCGTTTATGCTGATTGACACCATTGAGGAATTAGAGCCGGGTGTGAAAGCGGTCGGCAAAAAATGTGTATCCTTTAATGAACCATTTTTTGCAGGTCATTTTCCTACGGAACCTGTTATGCCCGGGGTATTGATTATTGAAGCATTGGCACAGGTTGGCGCCGTTGCAATTTTGAGCATGTCTGAAAATAAGGGAAAAATTGCTTATTTTGGAGGGATTAAAGAAGCGCGTTTCAAAGGAATGGTAAAACCCGGAGATGTCCTGATGCTGGAGACGGAAATTATTCGTGTCAAAGGGCCTGTCGGTGTCGGAAAAGCAAATGCTTATGTTGACGGAAAGCTTGTCTGCAAAGCTGAACTGACATTTGCATTGGGCAATTGATAAAATTCCTAACATGTATAAAAAACCGGATGTGATTTCACATCCGGTTTTGTTGTTATTGATATTATTCTATTATATCATTTCACTTCGTATTTGTTGTATTTAAGCATTAGCCAAAGCACAAAGTTCATCTAACATTTTGGGCAATTCTGTCTCCATATTCTCATCTGAGAACTGACAGGTACCGACTTTTTTGTGACCGCCGCCGCCGTATTTGAGCATCAGACTTCCGACGTTGACGTTGCTGGTCTTATTTAGGATGCTGTACCCTACAGCAGCAGAACATCCGACACCACCTTTACCGCTGACAATCCAAGCGGAGATATTCTGATTGGGATACATACTGTAAATCATAAAACGATTACCGGTATAAATCGGATCAATACCTCTTAAGTCGGTGACGATAACATTTCCTTTTACCCAGCTATATGTATGAACCATAGTTTTGAATTTTTCTGTCTGCTCATTGTAAATTTCAATACGTTCCTGAATATCGGGAAGAGCTAAGATTTCATCTGTTGTCATGGTACGGCAGGCATCAATCAGTTTTTCCATCAACTGATAATTGGAGATGGTAAAGTTGCGGAAACGACCTAAGCCGGTACGGGGATCCATTAAGAAGCCGATTAAAATCCATCCCTGTGGATTTTGAATCTCATCAATGGTCAGATTACCGGAATCAACCTTATCAACTGCCTCCATCATATCGTCAAACTGAGGAAAACGCTCACGTCCTCCGTAATATTCATAAATAATTCTTGCACAGGAAGGAGTAATACGGCTTTCTCCTTTGTATTTACCTTCTAAAGCAAGTCTTTCATGTTCGCTGGAATGGTGATCAAACCAAAGACCACATCCCTCAACAAAAGGAACATTGGCAAGACAGTCATTTTCTGTTACTTCTACCAGACCATCCTGTAAATCCTTTGGATGTGCAAATTTCCAGCTGTCAATAATGCCGGCTTCTTTTAACAGAGCGCCGCATGCAAGTCCGTCAAAATCTGAACGTGTAATTAACCTCATAAATGAAACTCCTTCTCTTTTATACAAATCTGTTACATGGGGACAAACCCCCATACTCATAATTAATACTATTATAGACAATTATATCTGTTTTTTCAATATTCTGTTTTCTCAAAAGCAGGTGGTTTTATGATTTTTTTTGATAAAGAAATAAAAATCCGTAAAAATATACGAAAGAAAAATCATGTTTAGGGAAAAAAGTAATAAATCAAGGCTCTCAATCATAGTTTATTGATAAACAAAATACTCAGAAACGGACGTAAAATATGCTGAATTATATCTGGGCATTTATGATCTTAATCGGAATTGGATATGGCGCATTTTGCGGAAATGTGGCAGAAATATCGGGCGGAGTTATCGATTCGGCAAAAGAAGCGGTGGAATTATGTGTCACAATGCTGGGAATTGTGGGTTTTTGGACCGGACTAATGGAAGTTGCCAAAGAATCGGGTCTGGTAGATGGTCTGACAAAATTATTAACTCCTGTTTTAAAGTTTTTATTTCCAAGGATTCCCAAAGAGCATAAAGCTTTTCAGTATATCTCAGTAAATTTTATTGCCAATATTCTGGGACTGGGATGGGCAGCTACACCTGCCGGACTAAAGGCTATGGAAGAACTGGCGGCACTGGAAAAAGACAGGAAAAAAGACCAAAATGGCCAATTGCAGGATAAGATGCACAATTATGAAAATGGTCACAACATAAAGCAAAAAGATATAAAGCCGGGTATTGCCAGTAATGAAATGTGTATTTTTTTGATTATGAATATTTCTTCTCTTCAGTTAATTCCGGTTAATATCATTGCCTATCGGAGCCAGTACGGCAGCAGAAATCCTGCAGTAATCATTGTGCCGGCGATAATTGCAACCTTAATCAGTACACTGACGGCAGTCATATTTTGTAAAATCATGGATATGGGTAAAAAAGAATGAGAGTATTGGCTAATTTATCAAATTTAATGATCCCGGTTTTTATTTTTTATATTGTAGCTTATGGTTTTGCTGCTAAAATTCCGGTCTATGATGTTTTCATCAAAGGGGTAAAAGAAGGATTGAAAACGGTTGTAGGCATCGTGCCGACCTTGATCGGATTGATGATTGCGGTGGGAATTTTACGGGCTTCCGGTATTTTGGAATTATTGGGCGGACTATTGGGAACGATTACCGATCCGATTGGATTTCCGGGCGATCTGGTTCCGCTGACATTTGTAAAAATGTTTTCTTCTTCTGCCGCAACCGGTCTGGTATTGGATATTTTTAAACAATATGGTCCGGATTCAAAAATCGGTTTAATGACATCCCTGATGATGAGTTCGACGGAAACGATTTTTTATACCATGTCGGTTTATTTCATGGCTGCAAAAGTACAAAAAGTGCGTTTTACATTAAGCGGTGCTTTGTTGGCAACATTAGCCGGAACAATAGCCAGCGTGATTTTGGCGCAGAGTACTTATTCTTTACTTTTTTGAATTTGAAACATATAATAATTTTGTTATGGAGAATTTACTTTTTTCGCTGAATGCAACCATTCCGGTCTTTTTAACCATGCTGATAGGCTATCTGTTGAAACAGGCCGGGCTTTTGGACGAGCCTTTTGTAAAGACATTAAATAAATTTAATTTCCGCGTTACCTTACCGGCTATGCTTTTTGAAGATCTGCTTCATTCCGATTTTTCATCGGTATGGGATAGCAGGTATGTACTCTTCTGTTTTCTTGTAACGGCAATCAGTATTCTTTCGGTGTGGATGTTAAGTAGTATCTTTTTAAAGGATAAAGATTTAGTCGGAGAGTTTACGCAGGCCTGTTATCGGAGCAGTGCGGCGGTTTTAGGTCTTGCCTTTATTCAGAATATCTACGGAACATCCCAGATGGCACCGCTTATGATTATCGGAACGGTACCTCTTTACAATGTCATGGCCGTTGTGATTTTATCTTTTACGGGCCCCGGCGAGCATCATCTGTCAAAAGAAAGTCTCAAAAAATCATTGGCAGATATTGCAAAGAACCCGATTATCATCAGCATTTTTATAGGAATGTTTGCATCTGTTCTGCATGTGAAACTGCCTTTTGTTCTGGATAAAACGCTTCACAATTTCTCCGTTTTGGCATCACCGCTTGCATTAATCGGCCTGGGAGCGGGATTTGAAGGAAGAAAAGCAATCAAAAAAATCAAGCCGACCATTATCTGCACGGTGACAAAATTATTTGTCTGGCCTGCAATTTTCCTTCCGATTGCATTTTATATGGGATTTGGAGGAGAAAAAATGGTTGCGATTTTGGTTATGCTTGGATCGGCAACCACACCAAGCTGTTATATTATGGCAAAAAATATGGGACATGAAGGCGTACTGACATCGAGTACCGTGGTTTGTACTACATTGTTTAGTGCGGTTAGTCTGACCTTGTGGTTGTTTTTGTTAAAGAATTTGGGCGCAATATAGAAAAAAATACATTTTGCAATTGTGCTTTCACAAAATTTGCATATTACCATAGATGCGTTCTCACATAATGTAGTAGCGCTAAATCTGTGAGTAAAACAGCAATTTTTTAGAGCGACACAATTGTAAAAAAGAGACAGAAAAATGTAAATTTGAAAAACCAAGGAAAAAGAGAGTGAATGAAATTATGTTAAAAGATGATATTCGGATTAAAAGAGTAATTGTACATATTTTGGATTCTTCTGTCGGCATGCCGGTATTGTCGGACAGCGAACTGGAATTTGGATCGGATCTGGCTGATTTTTTGAGAGAGCATATTTATAAAATCATATCCGGAGATGACTGTAAGAGCTGCCAATTTTACAAAGAAGAATCGGAAGTATATAAAATGCTGATCCAGTATGATGAAGAATACTTTATTGATATCAGTAAGGATATGGCAAATTATTTATATCAGATTATGAACAGCAATATTGACATTCCGCCTGCTGACTTAATGGTAGTGCGCTTTGATGCAAAAGAGGAACCGTATCTTGCGTTACTCAAAATGAATTATAAAGAGTTTTATACACATAGAACACAGTCCGTGGAAGAAAAAAATGAAAACCAGATCATTAAGTATAAATCCATTCTTCCTACGGAAAGCCAACGCCTTCAGGAAGCTGCAATTATTCAGTTAAAAGACCTGAATGTCTATGCTATCGAGAAAAAATATGATGTGAACGGAGAAAAGACCAATTACTTTACCTATCTGTTTTTGAAATGCTCCGGAAAGCTGTCGCCTAAATCCAAGCTTTCCATTGTAAGCCGTGCCGTAGAGAGCGTGCAGAACGGCTATTATGATGAAAGCTGTCAGTTTGAGGCCAATATGAAAGCCAAAAATATCATTCATGAGGAGTTAGAGGAAAACGGAGGATTTACGGTAGAACATATTGCAGAAAAGATTTTTGAAGAAAAACCGGATCTGAAACACGAATTTCAGGAAAAAATGGAAAAATACGATATGGTTCACGAGGAGATTAAGCCGCAGAGTGAAAAAACGGTCCGCAAATATGAGACGCAGGTTTTAAAAACCGATTCCGGTATTGAAATAAAAATTCCCATGAAGGAATACAACGATCCTTCCAGCGTGGAATTTATTACCGAAAGCGACGGAAGTGTTTCGGTCTTAATCAAAAATATCGGATGCCTGAAGGCAAAAATCTGAAAGATGGGTAAAATCAAGGCAGGAATTCTAAGGAATTTCTGCCTTGATTGCGTTTTTTAAGGAAAAAAAGTCGACAGGACCGTATTTTAGCAGGGTTGCATGAAAATCCTGATCGTTGTAGCGTTCTCCCCAGACATCTTTGGCAAGGTTTTTGCATTCCAGAATTTTGAGATATCCGCCAAAATATTTGACGTAAGTTGCCGGTTCGGTGGCAATATAATTATAGATGTTGGCAATATTCTGTTCGTCCGTGATACCGATACGACGTAAAAACGGTGCGATATCATCACAGCCGGCGCCTTCATAATGGATCATAATATCCAGAATGGAAAAGAGGTTTAAGCAAATTCGTCTCTGATACATCAAATAGTCGTAGTAATAAGAGGACTGATCGTTTAAAGCCAGTCTGGCAGCAGCCTGCTTGGCATAATCATATGAAAGAAATTCTATATAGGTTGCATAGCCTTCCAGGTATCCGCCGTAATAGGTAATGCCGGATAGGGAGGGGAGACTGAAGGAAGACAACGTGTGGGCACATGTGACCGATTGATACAGGTGCCCCGGAAAACCTTCGTGAGCCAGTGTTGTAAATAAGGATAATCCTTCCGGTGTCTGTGCATGATTTATGTATATCACATTATGAGCAGTATCATCGGCAGGCGGAGTAAAATAGTAGGCGGGATTGGTATAGCTTTCCATCACGGAATCGACGCTTTTAATTTCATAAGGATAATCATCCATATTCAAAGTGCCGAAATCCTCTCCCATCAGCTGTTGTAACATATGGACACACTCTTCGGGGCTTAAGGAAAGCAGTGGATCGTACTGCTCCTCTTTTCCCATGATGTCAATAAAATAGTCGGTATGACTTTGCAATAACGCATTCAGTTCTACATAATCTGCCTGTAATTGTCTGCAAAAAGCATTTTTTAATGCTGTTATGGGAAGGTCTTCTCCCAGAACGGAGCAGACCAAAGTCTCATAATACTGTTTTCCGTCCGGATAGTAACAAAGCCCTTTTGGAGTCGATTTATCTCCTGTTTTCAGCAAAGTCAGAGAATCTCCGGTTTTCTGATATGCCGGAAAAAGTACGGTTTTAATCAGGCGTTCGTTTTCGTTTAAATAATAGGCATACTCTTTTTTGGATATTTTTCGTTTTTTATATAATTCTTTCAGCCTGCTCTCAAAGGTTGTCAGATAGATGTTTTCAGCGTCCGGCATGTTGCAGAAATCATCTAATGTGTTGATAACACAGTCTGCTGCAAAATCACTCATAAACAATCCGGTAGCCGCTTTTTCCGTTTCATATTGGCACAAGCCTTCCAGATATTCGGGAAGCAGAGCAAGGATTTGCAGATAGTTTTTGACATCTTCTTCTTTTTCAAACGAGTATTCTGTCAATAAAATTGGTAATTCATTCTGAACTCCGCTATATGGGGTAAAAGGCTCTTCAAAATAAGGAAGAGAGGATAATTGAATACTGTGTTTTAAAGAAAACATCAATGAATGACATATTGTTGTTTTGGACAGACTATGAGTGCTATGAGAAAAATCCAGATGATTCAATGTATCCAGATCTTCTTTGTCTTTCTCGATACAAAGAGCTGTCTGTGCTTTATCGTATACAGGCATGCGAATCTCTTTAGGAAGACCGGCTTTATCCGGATAGCGATAGGTAAAATGGGCGAGAAGAGAATTTTCTTCGGACTGGGAAAGCAACCGGTTCTGTGCAATCTGGCGGAGTGTTCTTCCGGGATACTCCACTTTATAAAGTATGATACAGGAGAAACTGCAAACAATTGCCAGAATAATAACCCAAATATAAGTAGCCTTTTTTTTCATAGGAATCACCGGAGATATTGATACATAGTATGTTTATGTCAGACCAATGAAAAAAATGCGCGTGTGATGAAAAACATATCGTGCAAAGCCTGTGTTTATTTGACACAAAAAGCATGATGTGATAGTCTGAAACGTGAGAAAATATTCATTTTCTTCCCATTTCAAAGAAGGAAACAAAAGTGCCCAAACCTTGTAAAGATTCCGATGAATCCGGAAGATAAATCGGGAGAAAATGTTACTATAGGAGGAGTAAAACCGATGAATAAAGGAAAGTATTATATTACGACGGCGATTGCCTATACATCCGGTAAACCGCATATCGGAAACAGTTATGAAATTGTATTGGCAGACAGTATTGCCCGTTTTAAAAGAAAAGACGGATATGATGTGTTTTTCCAGACCGGGACGGATGAGCATGGTCAGAAAATTGAATTGAAAGCCGAAGAAGCAGGTATTACACCCAAGGAATTTGTCGATCATGTTGCGGGTCAGATTCGTGATATCTGCGACATGTTAAATACTTCTTATGATAAATTTATCCGTACCACGGATGTGCCTCATGAAAAGCAGGTACAAAAGATTTTTAAGAGATTGTATGATCAGGGTGATATTTATAAAGGAGCTTATGAAGGTCTGTACTGTACCCCCTGTGAATCATTTTGGACCGAATCACAGTTAGTAGACGGAAAATGTCCCGACTGCGGACGTGAAGTAAAGCCTGCAAAAGAGGAAGCTTACTTCTTTAAAATGAGTAAATATGCGGACCGCTTGATTGAGCATATCAATACACATCCGGAATTTATTCAGCCGGTAAGTCGTAAAAATGAGATGATGAACAATTTCCTTTTACCGGGATTACAGGATCTTTGTGTTTCCAGAACCTCTTTCAAATGGGGAATTCCGGTAGATTTCGATGATAAACATGTCGTATATGTATGGCTGGATGCTTTGACAAACTATATTACCGGTATCGGTTATGATGCAGACGGTAACAGTTCAGAGCAGTATCAGAAATTATGGCCTGCCGATCTTCACCTGATCGGAAAGGATATTATTCGTTTCCATACCATTTACTGGCCGATTTTCTTAATGGCTTTGGATGAGCCGCTTCCGAAACAGGTATTCGGACATCCTTGGTTATTGCAGGGTGACGGAAAAATGAGTAAATCCAAAGGAAATGTTATTTATGCAGAGGATTTGATTGATTTCTTCGGCGTGGATGCTGTCAGATATTTTGTTCTCCATGAGATGCCGTTTGAAAATGATGGTGTCATTACCTGGGAACTGATGGTGGAAAGACTGAATTCTGATCTGGCAAATACATTGGGCAATCTGGTAAATCGTACCATTTCCATGAGCAATAAATATTTTGACGGTGTGATTTCCAACAAAGGAGAAAGTGCCGATGCAGAGCAGAAAGCTTATGATGATGACTTAAAAGCTGTTGTCACAGACACTTACAAGAGAGTCTTACGTAAGATGGATGATCTGCGGGTTGCGGATGCAATTTCAGAGATTTTTACAACCTTCAAACGCTGCAACAAGTATATTGATGAAACGACACCGTGGGTACTTGCCAAGGATGAGGCAAAAAAAGACAGACTTTCTACTGTTTTATATAATCTGGTGGAGAGCATTGTCATCGGCGCTTCTTTATTGGAGCCCTTTATGCCCGATACCGCAGCTAAGATTGCAGCACAGTTAAATACAGAGCTTCGCAGCTTTGATGATATTGAAAAATTCGGTTTGTATCCGGATGGAAATAAAGTGACCGATGCTCCCGAAATCCTGTTTGCAAGACTGGATGTCAATGAAGTATTAGAAAAAGCGGAAGCTATGTTTGCGGAAAGAAAAGCCGCAGCAGGAATTGTGGATGAACCGGAAGAAAAAGCGGAAGACGTGATTGATATTGAAGCGAAACCGGAAATTACATTTGACGATTTTGGAAAGATGCAGTTCCAGGTAGGAAAAATCATTTCCTGCGAAGCGGTGCCAAAGAGCAAAAAGCTATTGTGCTCCCAGGTACAGGTGGGAAGTCAGGTCAAACAGATCGTTTCCGGAATTAAGGCTTATTATACTCCCGAGGAAATGGTGGGAAAACAGGTTATGGTATTAGTCAATTTAAAACCTGCCAAGCTTGCGGGCGTATTATCGGAAGGAATGCTTTTGTGTGCAGAAGATGCAGAGGGTAATCTTGCATTGGTAACGCCTGAAAAGCCCATGCCTGCCGGCGCCGAAATCTGTTGACGAAAAGACCTTTTGAAAGGATTGTTATGGTAAATAAAACCACGTTTTCTTTTCCGTCAAAAGACGGAATTCATACCATTTATGCAACAAAATGGCAATCGGATGAAGTTTCTCCGATTGCCATATTACAACTTATCCACGGAATGGCGGAGCATATCGAAAGATATGATGAATTTGCATGCCATATGGCACAAAAAGGTTATATCGTGGTGGGAGATGATCATCTCGGACACGGGAGAAGTGCAAAAGACTATGGTGATTACGGCTATTTTTGTGAAAAAAATGCGGCTTCTGTTTTGGTTTCGGATGAGCACAGGCTAAAGGAAAACATGCAGAAACACGAAAAGAATCTGCCTTATTTTATGCTTGGACACAGTATGGGCTCCTTGATTTTGCGTAATTATCTGATTCATTACGGACAAGGGATTAACGGAGCAATTATCTGTGGAACTGCCAATAACGGCCCTGTTATGGTGAATATGGCAAGACTGGTTTCCGGATTGTTTAAATTATGTGGAAAAAGCCGGGAAAAAAGTGCTTTTATTGACCGGCTGGTTTTTGGTTCCTATAATAGGCGCACGGAAAAAAGAACCTGTTTTGACTGGATCAACATCGATGAAAAAGTAGTTGATGAATATATGAATGATCCACAGTGCGGATTTTTATTTACCGTGAATGGGTTTGATACGATATTTCAATTGTCAGCCAATTTAAATAAAATGTCTTTTTTGAAACATGTTCCCAAGGACTTGCCAATCTTACTGATGGCCGGAAAGGAAGATCCGGTGGGCAATTACGGTAAGGGAGTCACGCAGGTATACCGGCAGTACCAGCAGTTGGGAATTGCAGATGTGGAATTGAAATTATATGATAATGCGCGCCATGAAATTCTGTTAGAGCCGGAAAAAGAGCTTGTTTTTGCAGACATTTGTAATTGGCTGCAAAAATATATATAATGTTGTGAGTGGTAATAGTTACTTTTGTCACTTACTGACGGAATTCAGTTATGAGGGATATCTTTACTATATTCGTTAGGAGGAATGTTTTATGAAAAAATGGTTTCGTTACTTATTGGGTGCATTGCTTTGTACGATTTTATGGGGTATGACCGTATGTGCCGAAGGAGCAGATAAGGGCGTTATTGCTTTGGGAGCAGATCTTTCGGCAGAACAGAAGGCAAGCGTTTTATCCATGATGGGTGTTTCCGAGGAAGAACTTTCTGGCTACACCGTTATTACAATAACCAATCAGGATGAGCACAAATATCTGGATTCCTATGTAGACCCTTCCGTGATTGGTACCAGAGCATTATCCAGTGTTATGGTAACACCGGCAGAAGAAGGACACGGAGTTGTGGTAACCACACAAAATATCAATTATTGCACAACCGGCATGTATCGCAATGCTCTTTTGACCGCAGGTGTGGAAAATGCGGATATTATGGTAGTCGGTCCCACACAGATTTCCGGAACAGCCGGATTGATTGGTGCCATAAAGGCATATGAGCAGGTATCGGGTGAACCTATTTCGGACGAAATTTTGGATACGGCCATGAATGAGCTGGTTACGACCGGAGAGTTGGTGACAAAAAGTGCCAGTGATGAGGAAGTGGAAGCTTTGATTGCGTATATTAAAGCAAAACTTGCGGCAGGTGAGCTGGAAAACGAAGACGATATCCGCAAGGCAATCAAAGAAGGGGAAGAGAAGTTTGGCGTTTCCCTGGACGACAGTGAAGAACAGCAGATTGTCGATTTTATGTTAAAAATCAAAAAGCTGGGATTGGACCCCAATATGCTTTTGGATCAGGCAGCTGACTTATACGACAAGTTTGGAGATGAATTATTAAACAAGGCAACAGAGGAAAACTTTTTTTCCGGACTGGGCAAGATTATGGATTCGATTGCCGGATTCTTTAAAGGGCTTTTCCAATAAAAAATAATTCCCTTTTCGGATTTGTGTTCCCAATCTATATCTTTGCCGCCTCGTACTTCGGTTTTTAGACTTTCTAAGCGGCATGCTCACAAAAATTTATGAAATGCTCGGTTTCAAAACTCAGACTTCGTCTTCAAACAGTTGAAACCGGGCATTATTTTTGCTCGTCATGCCGCTAAGAAAGTCACAAAACCTCGTAAAAGCCGGCGGGCAAAGATATAGATTGGGAACACAAATCCGAAAAGGGAAAAATAGAATATAAAAAGTAAAATGTGAGAATAATCATAGTTAGTATAGTGGTACCGTATTTTCATGATAGAGACAACATGTGAAGTTTTCCGGTTTTGAAAAAACGGTGTCGGTTCATAATAGAAAGGATGATAACTATGAAAATTGCATTTTACGGAACAAAACCATACGATCGGGCCAAATTTGAACCTATGGCAAAAGAGTATGATTTTTTGATTCGTTTTATTGATGTGCCCTGTAATCCGGAAACCGTATTTTTGGCAAAAGGCTATGATGCCATATGTATTTTTGTAAATGATCATGTAGATGCGACCATGATCGAGCAATTGTATGAAATGAAAATAAAAGCGATTTTATTGCGCAGTGCGGGGTTTAATCATGTTGATATCAAAGCCGCAAAGGATAAAATTCCTGTATTACGTGTGCCCGGCTATTCTCCGGAAGCGGTAGCGGAATATGCAACCGGTCTTTTGCTGTCCGTAAACCGATGTATCCATAAGGCATTTTACCGGACAAGGGATTTTAATATGAATATCAATGGTTTTATGGGTACCGATTTATTTCATAAGACGGCCGGAGTCATCGGAACGGGAAAAATCGGACAGGCAATGATTCGGATTTTGAAAGGATTTGGGATGGATATTTTGGCGTATGATCCCTACCCAAATGAAAAGCTTCCGGTTGAGTATGTGCCATTGGATGAGTTATTTGCACAATCGGATGTAATTTCTCTGCACTGTCCCCTGACAACGGAAACAAAACACCTGATTAACAAACGCAGCATCGAAAAGATGAAGGATGGGGTTTATTTAGTGAATACTTCCAGAGGTTCCCTGATTGATTCGGAAGCATTGATTGAAGGGCTGATAGCAGGAAAATTTGGTGGTGTCGGACTGGATGTTTATGAAGAAGAAGAGGGGATTTTTTACGAGGACTGTTCCACAAATATTGTTATGGATGAAGTTTTGGCAAGATTGATGACATTTCCCAATGTCTTAATTACTTCCCATATGGGGTTTTTCACGAAGGAAGCCATGGACGCAATCGCTTTACAAACATTGGAAAATGCATATGCAGTAGAAAACAATTTGCCGTTAACAAATAAAGTGGTATAATAAAAAGATAATAGGCAAATTTTTCTTACAGAGGATAGCATGGATATCGGAAGTCAAAGTGTCGAAGTGAGACCGATTGAAAATAATGAATGGGAAGATGCGATGGGGCTGGCCTGGAGAACGTTCCTGAAGTTTGAAGGAAATGTGTATTCTGCCGAGGGAATTCAAAATTTTAGGGATTTCATTACGGATCAGACCCTTCGCCGTATGTTTTTGGCCGGAGAATATAAAGTATACGGAGCATTTTACAGAGGACAGTTAATTGGTGTCGCCTCCCTTCGCGACAAAGAACATGTGTCTTTGTTGTTTGTTGATGAAAATTATCACAAAAACGGAATTGGCCGGAAGCTTTTGGAGACACTAAAAGAGTTTGAAAAAAGCATAGGAGGATACCGGTTGACCGTTCATTCTTCGCCCTATGCTGTGGGATTTTATCATAAAGTCGGTTTTGTAGATACGAATCTTCAACAGTTAAAAGATGGGATTAGTTTTACCCCTATGTCCTGGATTTTTTAACCGGAGGAAAAGGTATGGATTTTATCAGTAGTAAAAATATATTTCTTTTAACAAGAGATACACTCAAACTCATTGATAGAGAAATCATGAAACACGGTTCCAGGACCGGATACATATTTTATAAGCTGTTGTCAGAAAGTGGCGGTTATGAAAAATTTGAACTGGCAGAATGGGCTATGCTAGGTACGCTGCATGATATTGGTGCGTATAAAACCAATCTTTCAGATGAATTTGTCCAATTTGAATTAAAAAATGTCATGTCGCATTCGGTATACGGATATCTGTTTTTTAAGTATTTATCGCCGATGTCGGAACGGTCCAAGGTATTGCTGTATCATCATCTGGATGCTTCTAAGCTAAAGAATAATCCTTTTACATATACCAAAGAAACCGAGTTGCTTTCGCTGGCAGAAAAGGTAGATATTTACCGGATGACTTTGGAAGAAAAATTCGATCTTTCCCTGTTTGAAAAGTTCCGTGATACCAAATTCTCTTCATCCTCGTTGGAACTGCTTCAAAGAGCTGAGGAGAAACATCATATTTTTGAAAAGATCGACAGTGAGGAATTTGAGAAAGAACTCGATCATCTGATGGATTATATCATGTTTACCAATGAGGAGAAAAAGAAATACATGGAAATGCTCATGTATTGTCTGGGATTTCGCTCTCAAAATCAGGTGGTGGACAGTGTTACATGCGTATGTATATGTGAAGAACTTGCAAAGCGGTTGTTTCTGGATGAAAAGACCACTGAAAAACTGTATTACGGTGCACTGTTGCATGATTTGGGAATGCTTGCAATTCCGACCGAAATAATCGATGCCAGACGTTCTTTAACAGCGGATGAGACCGTTCTCATGAGAACGCATGTCGGCATTTCCGAAAACATATTAAAAAACAGACTGGATGAAGAGGTTTTGGGGATTGTTCTTGCGCATCATGAAAGGATAGATGGAAGCGGATATCCGCAATGCATAAAAGAAAATGATATGACGCTTCCCATGAAGATTCTGCAGGTGGCAGATACAGTGACTGCGCTTATAAATGAGCGTTCCTATAAGCAGGTTTCAGGAAAAGATGACGCGATTTCCACGCTCCGGAAAGAAGTTTCTTTAAATCATTTTACAAAACAGATTGTGGAACCTATGATTGTGTCATATGATGATATTATGCAAAAAGTAAATTATGAATCGGATGAAATACTGAAGATGAATCATAAGATGGAAAAGCAGTTTCATCAGGTATGTGAAAAATACGGTATGTAAAAAGGTATTAAATAATATAATAATTTGGGGTTAGGAAATGAAACTAAGAGAAAGGATAACGAAAAAATTTTTACTGACAAGAATATTGCCTATTGCGGTATTTGTATTGATTACCATCTCTGTTTTTGGGATATATTCTACAAAATTAAGGCATGGTACAACAGAGTTATTGCAGGGAAAGGTATCCTATGCCGTTCAGGTATACAGTTCTTATATGGAAGAGCAGTTAGGAAGACTTGAAGGGCAGATGGCTTTGGTTGCGGATATGATGGGACAAGGTGCCATTTCTTCCGATCAGGCGATGGAGATGCTGTCAAATCAGAAATACGTTGTCAATGTTGCAATTGTCAGCTCGTTAGGAGTTGGAGAGGATATCAACAACAACGGTGTGAATCTGCCTGCAAAAGGGTTTTCGGGGGTAATCAAGAAAGAAAATCCCACTTATTTTTATGGAGGAGAAGGCCTGATTTATATTTTAGAACCGGTTATGGAAAATGGTTCTGTGACCAAAGCGGTTATGGTGGTCTGTGATACAGCCGGTTTTGACGATCTGTTTTTGGATTATGCTTTTGGTAGTGACAGTTTTCTGATTTTGCAGGATAATAACGGTCAGATTGTGTATTCTTTTCAAGATAATAATGTTGACTATCTGCAAAGTGACAGTAATTTTATTGATACTTTAGAGTCTTCAAAGGGAAATGCATCTTCTATTATCAATAGTTTGAAAAAGCAACGTTCCGGTTGCACGACGGTACAATTTGAAGACGGTAACAGACATGTTGCATATCATTACATAAAAGAATCCGGCTGGTTTATGATTTTAGGTGTGCCTGATTCTTATTTTGCCACAGAATTAAAGTCGTTTAGGCACACGGTTCTCTTGATGATGTTGTCGTTATTAGGATGCATGCTGCTTTATATGGCAATTGTCATCTATAACTATATGCTTAGCCGTATGAGTGGTAAAAGAAAAAGCGACGGACTTCTTCATCTGGCAGAAACGGATCAGCTGACCGGATTGTACAACAAAGTCACGACCGAAAGAAAAATCAAAGAGTATTTTGAGGAAAATCCGGATTCGCAAAGCCTTTTATTTGTACTCGATATTGATAACTTCAAGAAAATTAACGATACGATGGGACATGCGTTCGGAGACGAGGTACTTCGTGAAATCGGACAGGGCCTAAGACAGCAGTTTCGGGCATCTGATATTATTGGAAGAGCCGGTGGAGATGAATTCATTATTCTTCTAAAACATGTTACCGAGGATCAATATATTATCCGTGAAGCAAAGAAATTAGAGAACTTTTTCAAGGGCTTACAAGTGGGTACCTATACCAAATATTCTGTGACTTCCAGTATCGGATGCGCCATCTTTGGAAGAGATGGCAATACTTTTGAAACATTATACAAACAGGCGGATGAGGCACTGTACAAAGCAAAGCACAGGGGAAAGAACCAACTGGCATTTTATAAGGACCCTGAGGGGTTTGGGCAAAATGTATAAATTCAAAATAATTCTTTGTGTAATAGTGGCATAGGCAAAAAATAGGCCATCCCTTATACTAAGTACATAGGCGCAAGGCCGTGTGATGAAACATAATTAGGAGGAAAAAATAAATGGCAAACTTATCATTAAAAAATGTCTGCAAAGTATATCCTAACGGATTTGAAGCAGTTAAAGATTTCAATCTTGAAATCGATGACCAGGAGTTTATTATCTTCGTAGGACCTTCAGGTTGTGGTAAATCTACTACCCTTCGTATGATCGCTGGTCTGGAAGATATTTCATCTGGTGAATTATGGATCGGTGACAAAATGGTCAACGATGTAGAACCTAAGGACAGAGATATCGCAATGGTATTCCAGAGCTACGCTTTGTATCCTCATATGACCGTTCGTGACAATATGGCATTCGGTCTTAAATTGAGAAAGGTTCCGAAAGAAGAAATCGATAAAATGGTTAATGAGGCAGCTAAGATTCTTGACTTAACTCCCCTTCTTGATCGTAAACCGAAGGCTTTATCAGGTGGTCAGAGACAGCGTGTTGCTATGGGTCGTGCTATCGTGCGTAATCCTAAAGTATTCTTGATGGATGAGCCTTTATCAAACTTGGATGCTAAATTACGTGTACAGATGCGTATTGAGATTGCAAAATTACATCAGAGATTAGGTACAACCATCATCTACGTTACACATGACCAGACAGAAGCTATGACACTTGGTACCAGAATCGTAGTTATGAAAGATGGTATTATCCAGCAGGTTGATACACCTCAGAACTTATATGAGAAACCCGCAAACTTATTCGTAGCTGGTTTCATGGGTTCACCTCAGATGAACTTCTTAGATGCAGTTGTAGAAGTTGTTGATGATACAGCAGTATTAAAAGTAGCTGGTCACTTCATTCCGTTACCTCCTGCTAAATCTAAAAAATTAATCGAAGGCGGTTACAACGGAAGAACCGTTACATTTGGTATCCGTCCTGAAGATGTATATGATTCAGAAATGATGGTTGAGGCTTCTCCTCAGAGTACATTTGAATCAACTGTAAGAGTATACGAATTACTTGGTGCAGAAGTTTACTTATACTTCGATCTTGAAGAGTTCCCTATGACCGCAAGAGTTGATCCTCGTACAACAGCAAGACCTGGCGATGTTGTTAAATTCGCTATCGATGTTGAGAAGATCCACATCTTCGATAAAGAAACTGAAATGGTTATCACAAACTAGTTTCTTATTCCTAAAACAATTAAGGGAGATACGTTTAAGTATCTCCCTTTTCTAGTACAATGGTTTTAAATTAACTACACCATATTACTTGACTATTTTTCCGATGGCATATGAGAAAAATAGTCTTTGTAAATGGTATAGCAATTTAGAAACCATTGTACTAGTTAGTTATAATATCGTGATGTTGGGGGCATAAAGTAAACGTTGTCGCTCATCGATATATGGATTTCGGTTTGGCACCTATATCATATTATGAAGAAAAGGACGTGAGTATTTGTTATCAACACAAGTAATACAGACCTGTATTGAAGATTTAAAAGAAATTACAAAAATTGATCTGACGGTGATAGACAGCGCAGGATTGCTGATTGCATCTACGGGTGATAAAAAGGATTTCTCATTGGATGCAATTAATAAATTTGTGGATTCCGAGGCAGAATCTCAGACCATAGGTGGTTATCATTATATGAAAGTCATTCATGAGGATGAAGTAACTTATGTGGTTGTCTGCAAGGATTTGGCAGATCATATTGTGATTGCCAGAATTGCCGTAAAACAATTACAGAGCCTATTGGTTGCTTACCGGGAAAAGATTGATAAAAACAATTTCTTTCAAAATCTTCTTCTGGATAATCTGTTGCTGGTGGATGTTTATAATCGCGCCAAGAAGCTCCATCTGGATATTTCTGTCAGACGAGTAGTCATTTTGGTGGAGGTTCAAAAGGAATGTGACAACGGCATTCAGGAAATGCTAAAGAATATGTTTTCCCAGCAGTCGGGAGACTTTGTTACTTCTGTAGACGAACACAATCTGATTGTGATTAAGCAGCTAGAACCGGATGAAGATTATGATGACCTGATGGATATCTCTTTGACCATAAAGGGAATGCTCAATACAGAAATCATGGTTAACGGAAAGATTGCTTACGGTACCATCGTTTCGGAATTGAAAGATGTGTCTAAGAGCTATAAAGAGGCAAAAATGGCTTTGGATGTCGGTAAAATTTTCTATGCGGATAAAGATGTGGTGGCATATAATACTTTGGGTATCGGACGTCTCATTTATCAGCTCCCAATCAATTTATGCCAGATGTTTGTCGAAGAAATCTTTGGTGAAAACGTGCCGAGTGAGTTGGACGAAGAAACACTCAATACGATTGACATGTTTTTGGAAAATAGTTTAAATGTTTCAGAAACGGCGCGTCAGTTGTATGTGCACAGAAACACCCTGTTATACCGTTTGGAAAAGTTGCAAAAGGCAACCGGATTAGATATTCGTGTGTTTGACGATGCCCTAACATTGAAAATAGCACTTATGGTTGTTAATTATATGAAATATTTAAAAAATCTGGAATACTAAGAAACATAATTTGTCCCACCTTATCATAGAATGAAATGAGTAAAACGACTCATGAAAACTTTGAGAGGTGGGATATTTTTGAAAAAGGTTTGGTATCTGGATGGAAAAGAAAGCAAAAAGAAAAAGACAGTTAAGCTGTTTGTGTATGAAAAAGAAAAAGTTCCCACGGCTCATCTGGATTTGAGTGCATTTGCAGAGCTTGCACAATATGATGATTGGATCATCCGTTTTTTTCATAAAGATACATCTGTTTTAAAAGAAATATTATACAAAAAGGATTCTGCGTTTTTAAAAGAGGCATTGGCAGGAAGGGGAATTTTGGATGCCGATACGGCTGCTTTATTACAGCGAAACCTGAAAGATCTGGAGTTGTGCATTAGAGCGGGTAAATTCTGTTTTGTATCCGGAGGAGTAGGATGTCCTTTACATGAATTTGATCAAAGAGAAGAAAAAACGGAGAATCAGGATACAGATAGGAATTCGGAGCAGGCTAAAGAACAAAAAACATACATAGAACCGGTGCAATCGGAAAAACGGCAGAATACCGAAGAATCGAAACAACAGATAGAGTTACAAAACGGTAGAGAACCGGAAAGGCAGACAGAGCAGCAAAATCGCAGAGAACCGGAATATGATTCGTTTGATGAACCGGATTTTTGCGATGAACCGGAAGAATTACAAACCGGATTTCGTAAAATAATAGAACTGGGTGTTTTAGAAGAAGAAATGTTGTTTCGCTCTTATTTGCACAACAGTTTTCTCCTTCACGGATACTATAATTACGGACATTTGGTTCTGGATGAAAGAAACGGTGAGAGCCGGCTGGGAGTACCGGGGAATTATTATGAAAGAGAACAAATGGTAGCTGCGATGTTTGGATTTCCTGATTTTGAGCCTGCCGGAAAGGAAAAAATACAAACAGGAACGTTTGGTTATTATTTCACGAAAGGATAATGCAGAAGATGTCAGATAAAGAAATGCAATCCGACAAAAAAATGATATCGAAAAATGATTTGTTGTCAGAATTGAAGACAGAAATGGATACAATATCAAAACAAATCTTAGAGTTGCAAGAAAAGTCTGAGTTGACAAAATCAGAAAGAAGGAGACTGTCCCGCTTACAGAAAAAAGTGGAATTATTAAAAGTGCAACAGGAAGAAGAAAAAGCTCAATATAATAGGGATATCTATTATATGAAAGAAGCCATCAGACAGGCAAAGAAAGCGGCTGTGTTAAATGAGGTTCCTATCGGCTGCGTGATTGTAAAGGATGATGTGATTATATCCAGAGGATACAACCGGAGAAATACAGATCATAGTACATTGTCTCATGCAGAAATTTCCGCAATTCGCAAGGCGAGCCGGAAATTGAATGACTGGAGATTAGAAGATTGTACACTGTATGTCACATTGGAGCCCTGCCAGATGTGCGCAGGTGCTATCGTTCAGGCAAGGATAAAAAGGGTTGTGGTAGGGAGTATGAATCCAAAAGCCGGTTGTGCCGGATCGATTTTGAATATTTTACAAATGAAAGAGTTTAATCATCAGGTGGAATTGGTGACCGGCATCTTGAAGGAAGAATGTTCAGATTTACTGAAAGCTTTTTTTAGAAAATTGCGATAACCTCATTCATTGACTTTTGGATAAAAACAAAGTATACTAAGACTTACCGTGCAGCCGGGGCAGTAGCGGTGCCTTGTACCTGCAATCCGCTTTAGCAGGGGTGATGTCCGGCCGAGGGTTTAGCGTTTTTATGGCTGCCCTCTATAAGTGGCGTTGATATCTGGGTCTTACGCAATGGAAATCTTCGAACCGTGTCAGGGTAGGAATACAGCAGCACTAAGGGGAATCTTCCATGTGCCGTGAGGGTGCCTGGGTTGAGTTAACTGTAGAGGTAACGCATAGGGATGCGATTCGAAGCCGGACGCACGGTTTTATAATTTAGTCTCTTTTCGGATTTGTGTTCTCTGAAATATCACATAAAATGCGAATATATTGTTCTTGCAGACCGATTTTGCAGACGCTCTGCCGCGTTTCTCACAAAGTTCGCAATCTTTGTGGGATGCAAGTGGTCCTTACAGAAATATATATCTTTGCCGCCTCGTACTTCGGTTTTTAGCCTTTCTAAGCGGCATGCTCACAAAATATGATTAAATGCCCGGTTTCAAAACTCAGACTTCGTCTTCAGACAGTTGAAACCGGGCATTCCTTTTTGTTCGCCATGCCGCTAAGAAAGTCGCAAAACCTCGTAAAAGCCGGCGGGCAAAGATATATATTGGGAACACAAATCCGAAAAGGGAGTAAATCTATATATTTTCTTTAATTCTGATTTCCGCTTCCATATAATGGAATTCTTTTTTGGGAGCTTCTCCCGTCGTCAGGTATTCAAACAGTAGTTGAAGAGGTAAAGAACCCTGAATGCGGGGCCTTTGGCAGATGGATGCTGCAATGACACCGTTTTGAATCATCTCAACGGTTTTTTCTATTTTATCAAATGCAATGATTTTCATATTGTCCTGTCTGTTTGCCGCAAGAACGGCTTTACAGCCGCCGTATGCACCGCTTGCTGCAAAGAAAATCGCGTTCATTTCGGGATGTTCTTTTAACATCTGTGTCGTCTTATCATAACTGACAAAATCATCATCATCGTTTTCAAAAAATGCAACTTCGTGAATGTTTGTATACTCTTTTAAAGAAGAACGGAATCCGGCGATGCGTTCGGTGTGACACAAGACATTAGAATTACCGCTGACGATGCCGACATAGACCTCTCCGCTTGTCATCAGATGCATAAGTCCTGCAGCAGTCTGTCCACAGCGGTAATAGTTGCTTCCTACATAGGCAATGCGCTTAGAACCGGCTATATCCGTATTAAACGTCACAGTCGGGATGCCTAAATCATATAATTCATTAATTTTGGCAGCAATCAAAGGGTCATTTTGGGGTGAAATGGCCAAGCCATTTATTTCTTCAGAAAGAAGCTCGTTGATGGCATCAATCTGATCTTTAATGCCGAAAGCAGAAATCCGTTTGATGACAACAGTGCAATTATAGCTAAGAAGTTCTTCTTCTTTTTCCTGAATGCCTGAAATGACATCATCGAAAAAAGGATTTCCGATGCCAAACATCACAACTCCCAGTTTAAATTTCTTTTTTTGAGCGGCCAAAACAATGCCTGCCTTATTGGGTTTATAATCCAAAGCCTTGGCAATTTCCAGAATTTTGGCTTCTGTTTTAGGATTTACCGCTCCGCGCTTATTCAATACGCGATCAACGGTTCCTCTGGAAACGCCTGCTAATTCAGCAATTTCTTTTATGGTTGCCATAGACGAATTCCCTCCTGCAAAAGATTAACTATATTTTATTACCGTTTCTATAAAAAAACAACAAAAAATGTATATCGTGCACGCATATCGTGATTTTGCACAATGAAAAATTAGAAATACAGTAAAAACGCTGAAATATAAGGAAAATGGAACTTTTTAAAAATAGATATTGATTTTTCAGAAGAAAAAATATATGATAAAAATGTGCACGCGCACAGAATGTTTTTGTGTATGTGTGGTGACAGAAAAAGAAGGGTTTAAAAAGGAGGAGCAAAATGTTATATATTGGAGTTGATCTGGGTACTTCTGCAGTAAAATTACTGCTCATGGATGGAAGCGGAAAGATTTTGAACATTGTTTCCAAAGAATATCCGTTGTATTTTCCGCATCCCGGCTGGTCTGAGCAGAAACCGGAAGACTGGTATACGCAGGTAATGGCCGGAATCAAGGAATTAATTCAAGATGCAGACAAAAGTCAGGTCGCAGGCATCAGCTTTGGCGGACAGATGCACGGACTGGTAATTCTGGATGAAAATGACGAGGTGATTCGTCCTGCCATTCTCTGGAATGATGGTCGTACGACAGAGGAATGTGATTATTTAAATAATGTAATCGGAAAAGATAAATTATCCGAGTATACAGCTAATATTTCTTTTACCGGATTTACGGCTCCCAAAATTTTGTGGGTCAAGAATAAAGAGCCTGAAAATTTTGCGAGAATTAAAAAAATCATGCTCCCCAAAGACTACATTGCTTATAAATTATCCGGTGTGCACTGCACCGATGTTTCCGATGCTTCCGGCATGCTGGTGTTTGATGTAAAGAACAGATGCTGGTCAAAGGAAATGTGTGAGATTTGCGGCATCAAAGAAGAACAGTTGGCTAAGGTTTACGAAAGCTACGAGACTGTAGGATGTGTACTTCCCGAAATTGCAGCTGAGCTTGGAATTCCGGAAAGCTGTAAAGTTGTTGCAGGTGCCGGCGATAATGCAGCAGCGGCTGTTGGTACAGGTACTGTTGGAGACGGTAATTGTAATATTTCGCTTGGAACAAGTGGAACTATCTTTATTTCATCAGAAAAATTTGGAGTAGATAAATATAATGCACTTCATGCCTTTGCACATGCAGATGGTCATTATCACCTGATGGGATGTATGTTATCTGCAGCAAGCTGCAATAAATGGTGGATGGATGAAATCATCGGAACCAAGGATTATGCGGCTGAACAAAAAGCGATTGAAAAGCTTGGTGAAAATCATGTTTATTTCCTGCCTTATTTAATGGGTGAACGCTCACCGATTAATGATCCGCAGGCAAGAGGTACATTTATCGGTCTGACCATGGATTCGACAAGAGCCGATATGACACAGGCGGTTTTAGAAGGTGTTGCTTTTGCACTTCGTGATTCTTTTGAAGTAGCAAAAGCGCTTGGTATTAAGATTGAGAGAACCAAGATCTGTGGCGGTGGTGCAAAGAGCCCGCTATGGAAAAAGATGATTGCCAATATTTTAAATGTGAAAGTCGATGTTATTGAAAGTGAAGAGGGTCCGGCATTGGGAGGCGCTATGCTTGCCGCTGTGGCCAACGGAGAGTTTGCAAGCGTAGAAGATGCGGCGGCAAAAATCGTTAAGATTGTGGATACGGTAGAACCGGAACCGGCTCTGGTTGAAAAATACGAAGCAAGATACCAGCAGTTTAAGCAAATCTATCCTGCATGCAAAGAGCTGTTTCAAAAAATACAGTAATTCAGTAAAAGCAGTGATTTGTCAAATGCAGTGAAGAAATGGAAATAATTTGACAGGTTTTCATGGACTTGAAACAAACCACATGACATGTGGAAAACCAAGATGATTTTTATATAACAGAAAGGGGTTATGACATGACAATTTATGATGTGACGGATGAAAAGTTCAGAAAGTATGGCAGAATCGTTAAAAACATTGACTTTTCAGAGCTTGTGGATGCAATCAATGAAAAGACACCGCTGCCGGATGGAGTAGCTTACGAACCCAGCGTTGCTGTTTTGGAGGAACTTCCTGTATATCAGGAACTGACGAAAAAAACATATGGTGAGCTGGAAATCGAAATTGGTTATTGTAACGGACACAACGAACTTCTCAATGCGGTTGAATACCACAGAAGTTCAGAAATTAATGTCGCTGCTACAGATGCTATTTTAATTTTAGGCTGCCAGCAGGATATTACGGATGATTTTACATATGACACATCTTTGATGGAAGCATTCTTTGTTCCGGCAGGAACGGCAGTAGAAGTATATGCAACAACACTTCATTATGCGCCCTGCGGAGTAAAAGGTGCCGGCTTTAAAGTCGGAATTGTACTTCCCAAAGGTACAAACTATCCGTTGGACGATAGCCATGACGGATGGGAAGACAAATTAATTACAGCAAAAAATAAATGGCTGATCGGTCATCCCGAAGGCGGTCTTGATGCAAATGCACATATCGGCTTAATCGGAAAAAACTTAAATGTAAATGAATAAGAGAGTATGAGATTTCTCTTAATAAAGATTTTGAAATAAGTAACGTATAAAAAGTGTGGAAAAATAAAAAAGAAAAAGCCATAAGGCAATAAGGAGGACAATGAAATGTTAAATGCACCTGAAGTAAAAATTGGTATTGTAGCTGTAAGCCGTGACTGTTTCCCGGAATCTCTTTCCGTAAACAGAAGAAAAGCATTAGTAGATGCTTACAAAGCAAAATACGGTGAGGCAGATATTTATGAATGCCCCATCTGTATCGTAGAAAGTGAAATTCATATGGTACAGGCATTAGAAGACATCAAGAAAGCCGGATGTAATGCCCTTTGCGTATATCTTGGAAACTTCGGTCCTGAAATCTCCGAGACATTACTTGCAAAACACTTTGACGGTCCTAAGATGTTCGTTGCAGCTGCAGAAGAAACACAGGATGACTTAATTCAGGGTCGTGGTGATGCATATTGTGGTATGTTGAATGCAAGCTACAACTTAAAGCTTCGTAATATTCGTGCTTATATTCCTGAGTATCCGGTAGGAACTGCAGAGGAATGTGCCGATATGATTCATGAATTTGTTCCGATTGCACGTGCAATTGATGCTCTTGCAAACTTAAAGATTATCAGCTTCGGTCCCAGACCGTTAAACTTCTTGGCTTGTAATGCACCAATCAAACAGCTTTACAACCTTGGAGTAGAAATCGAAGAAAACTCAGAGCTTGACTTATTTGAAGCATTCAATAAACATGCAGATGATCCCCGTATCCCTGCAAAAGTAAAAGAGATGGAAGAAGAGCTTGGTACCGGAAACAACAAACCTACCATTCTTCCCAAACTGGCTCAGTATGAATTGACCTTATTAGACTGGGTTGAAGAGCACAGAGGTTACCGCAAATATGTTGCAATTGCAGGAAAATGCTGGCCGGCATTCCAGACACAGTTTGGATTTGTTCCCTGCTACGTTAACAGCCGTCTGACAGGTATGGGTATTCCGGTATCCTGTGAAGTAGATATCTACGGATGCTTATCAGAGTTTATCGGTTATTGTGTATCCGAGGATATCGTTACCTTACTGGATATCAACAACTCTGTTCCGGCTGATATGTACAAAGAGTCCATTGAGGGCAAATTCAACTATACACATAAAGATACTTTCATGGGCTTCCATTGTGGAAATACCAACAGCAAGAAACTTACATCTTGCGGCATGCAGTACCAGATGATTATGGCAAGAGCCCTTCCCGAAGAAGTAACACAGGGTACTTTAGAGGGAGATATTGTTCCCGGTGAAATCACATTCTTCCGTTTACAGTCTACCGCAGATAATATTCTGCGTGCATACATTGCAAACGGTGAAGTATTACCTGTAGCAACCAAATCCTTCGGTGGTATCGGCGTATTTGCAATTCCGGAAATGGGCCGTTTCTACAGACATGTATTGATTGAGAAAAACTTCCCTCATCATGGTGCAGTTGCTTTCGGTCATCACGGAAAAGCATTATACGAAGTATTCAAATACATCGGTGTTGATGTAGATGAAATCGGATACAACCAGCCTGCCGGCGTTCGTTACCCGACAGAAAATCCTTTTGCATAATTTAAGGATTGTATCTAAAGCAAATTTTATATACAATAAGTGAAGAGGATTTCGGTCGGAGCGCCGGCCGAAATCTTCTTTGCACGATTAACAAAAGTAATAATTAAGAAGTAAATTCGCGATTTTTCTTACGATACATAATGTCTTCTGCGACGCGCTCTCGCTTCGTTATCCATGTAGCAGTACTAATGATTTTTCATCGCTTCACTCGAAAAATCAAAGTGCTGACATGGATAAAGAGTCGCTGCCAGACATTATGATATCTCCAGAAACCATCACGAATTTGCTCCATGACAAAAAGGAGAAACCATGACAAATTTAGAACTTCAAAAAACGGCAAATGAAGTTCGTAAGGGTATTGTGACCGCAGTTCATAGTGCAAAAGCCGGACATCCCGGCGGTTCACTTTCTGCGGCAGATATGTTTACGTATCTTTATTTTGAAGAAATGAATATCGACCCCAAGAACCCCAAATGGGAAGACAGAGACCGCTTTGTGTTATCCAAAGGTCATACGGCTCCCGGTCTTTATTCGGCATTGGCAAACAGAGGTTATTTCCCGGTTGAGGACTTAAAGACCCTTCGTAAACTGGGCTCTTATTTACAAGGACATCCCTGTATGCAGGAAACTCCCGGTGTTGATATGAGTTCCGGTTCTTTAGGACAGGGTATTTCTGCGGCTGTTGGTATGGCTTTGGCAGCAAAATTAGATCAGAAAGATTTTCGTGTATATACACTTTTAGGAGACGGTGAAATTCAGGAAGGTCAGGTTTGGGAAGCATCTATGTTTGCAGGTGCTAACAAATTAGACAACCTGGTTGTAATTGTGGATAATAACGGTCTTCAGATTGACGGAAGAGTTGAGGATGTTTGTTCTGTATATCCCATTGATGCGAAATTTGAAGCATTTAATTTCCAGGCTATTAATATTGACGGACATAACTTTGATGAAATTCGTGCCGCATTTAAAAAAGCAAAAGAAACAAAAGGAAAACCGACTGCGATTATCATGCATACCGTAAAAGGAAAAGGTGTTTCCTTTATGGAAGATAATGCGGGATGGCACGGAAAAGCTCCCAACGATGAAGAATATGCAACTGCGATGGCTGATTTGGACAAAATCGCCGCAGAATTAGAGAAAGCAGGTGAAGTATAATGGCAGACGTAAAGAAAATCGCAACAAGAGAAAGTTACGGAAATGCTTTGGTTGCATGTGCCGAAGACTTCCCTGAACTGGTCGTTTTAGATGCCGATTTGGCAGGTGCTACAAAGACGGGTACTTTCAAAAAAGCATATCCTGACCGTCATATTGACTGCGGTATCGCAGAATGTAACATGACAGGTATTGCGGCAGGTCTTGCTACTTGCGGAAAAATTCCTTTTATTTCTTCTTTTGCAATGTTTGCAGCAGGAAGAAACTTTGAGCAGGTTCGTAACTCCATCGGTTATCCTCATTTAAATGTAAAAATCGGTGCAACCCATGCCGGAATTACAGTTGGTGAAGACGGAGCAACCCATCAGTGTAATGAAGATATTGCATTAATGAGAACCATTCCGGGAATGACCGTCATTGTACCTTCTGATGATATTGAAGCAAAAGCTGCCGTTCGTGCCGCATTGGAAATGAATGGACCGGTATATTTAAGATTTGGCCGTGCTGCAGTTCCGGTTATCAATGACAACGCAGACTACAAGTTTGAAATCGGAAAAGGTGTGGTACTCAAAGAAGGCACTGATGTATCCATTATCGCTACCGGCATTTGCGTGGAAGGTGCCATGGGTGCAGCAGAAATGTTAAAAGCAGATGGTATTGATGCAGAGGTCATAAATATCCATACGATTAAGCCGTTAGATGAGGATCTGGTAGTTGCTTCTGCAAAGAAAACCGGTAAAGTATTTACGGTAGAAGAGCATTCTGTCATTGGTGGTCTGGGAAGTGCCGTATGTGATGTGCTTTCTGAAAAGGCTCCCACAAAGGTGACCAAAATCGGTGTTTATGATCGGTTTGGAGAATCCGGACCGGCAGCAGCTCTTGTCGAAAAATACGGACTGGATGCAAAAGGCATTTATGCAAAGATAAAAGAGAATATGTAAATAGATTTCTGACAGCAGACAAGAATGGGATGATACCAGTGTGGCTGTTAATTTAGTTCAGATTTCGAATGATCGGGCTGTTACCAAATTTCATATTTTGTAACAGCCTGTTTTATGATTTAATAGAAGTAATAATGGAAGTCAAAAATAGAAATGACTAACTGATAGACAATAGAGGAAGAAAAATGATTGTAGAACCGAAAGCAAAGGGATTTATCTGTACAACTGCACATCCGGTGGGATGTCGTGAGAATGTATGTAATCAGATTGCATACGCAAAGTCCAAAGCAAAAGAGTACCGTGCCATGAATCCACGCCCAATAAAAAATGTCCTGATAATCGGATGTTCCGCCGGTTATGGTCTGGCGAGCAGAATTGCCGCAGCATTTACGGCAGGATGTAATACGCTTGGTGTCATGTATGAAAGAGAAGCTTCAGGAAAGAGAACTGCGACATCAGGTTATTATAATACAAAAGTGTTTGAAGAAATGGCGTTACAGGACGGACTGTATGCACAGACCGTAAATGGCGATGCCTTTTCAAAGGACGTGAAGGAACAGACAATCCGGAAGCTTAAACAGGATTTGGAAACCGCGGATCTTGTCATTTACTCTTTAGCTGCGCCAAAGAGGACACTTGAGGATGGAACGGTGGTTTCTTCCGTTTTAAAAACCGTAAACAAGCCTTTTGCCACAAAAAACCTCAATTTATACCATAATGTGATTGAACAGGCGACGTTAGAACCTGCAACAGGAGAAGAAATACATAATACCATTTGCGTTATGGGAGGAGAAGACTGGAAAGAGTGGATTGATGTGCTCAAAGAGGCAGATGCGCTGTCTGAAGGTGCATTGGTTTTGGCATATTCCTATCTTGGTCCGGATCTTACCTATCCGATTTATCAGAGTGGAACGATCGGACAGGCGAAAAAGCATTTGCAAAAGACAGCGGAGATTCTAAATCAGACATACCCGGATATTAAGGCATATATCTCTGTCAATAAAGCAGTAGTGACGCAGTCAAGTGCAGCAATTCCGGGCGTGCCTTTGTATTTATCTATTCTATATAAGGTCATGAAGGAAAAAGGACTGCATGAAGATTGTATCATGCAGATGGTAAGACTCTTTACGGACAGGATTGGAAAAATGGAGATTCAGACGGATGAAGAAGGACGTATCCGGATGGATGACTGGGAAATGAAATCGATTGTACAGGAAGAAGTAACCAAGATTTGGCAGGAGATAACGACCGAAACGGTAAAATCGTTGTGCGACCTGGACGGATACTGGGAAGATTTTTACAAAATATTCGGTTTTGGAATAAAAAATGTGGACTATTTACAGGATGTAGAAGTATAATGTTTTATATCATGATAGAGAATAAAACATTTTTCTGTTAATAGGATATTTTGATGCTGGGATTAAAAAGTATTTAAGTATGATCTTTTGACCATAGTATCATATTTTTAGATAGTAATTTATTTAAAATAAGGGGTATTGTACGTGTATTTGTGGGAATTATGGTCAAAATTTACAGACTTCATTGAAAAAGACACACAGGCCGAAAATGAATCAAAAAAGACAGCGGTAGTTATCCGGATTTTGACCTTGTCTTTTATTGCATATTTATTGATTCCGGCGATTTCCTGGAATGTTGTATCATCAAGTGGCGGATTTGTCATTTATCTGATTGCGCTTTTGGTCTTCGTAGGTATTTTCGCGGCTACATATAAATTACGGACACTTTGGATTTTTACAGGTCTGAGTGTTACCATGATTTTCTGGATAATTAGTTTTATCTATCTGTTCGGATGGAATGTTGGCGTACAGCATTTTCTGATGGTATTGCTGGTATTGGTATTTTTTGCCCAATACAACAACCTGAAGTTTAAGGCAGTCTTTGCAGCCGGATTATGTATTTTGCGTATTGCGTTGTATTTTATATTTTACGACAGTAAGTCGCTTGTTGAGATTAGCAGCCGGGAAAACAATTCTTTGCAAATCATCAATACCATTGTTATTTTCTGGTCGATTTCTGTTATTTCTTATATTTATGGCAGAGACAGTCAGGTACTTGAGAGTAAACTGATTTCTTACAATGAAGAGCTAAAGGCCATGGCCAATACTGATAAACTAACATCTTTATATAACCGCAGAAAAGCTATCGAGTATATTGAAGAATGTTGTAAAAATTGCGGGGATAAAGGATTTTGTCTGTGTATCTGTGACATTGACTTTTTTAAAAAAGTCAATGATACCTATGGGCATGATGCCGGGGATAAAGTGCTTCAGGCAATTGGAAAAGTATTTCGAGAAGAAATGGAAGATAAGAATATGGCAGCCCGATGGGGCGGTGAAGAGTTTCTGCTTTTGTTTCCGGATACCAATGGTGATACTGCATTTATTAAGTTGTGTGAAATTCGTCGGAAGATCAAAAATATTGTTGTCATGAAAGCGGGTCAGGAAATCCGTGTTACCATGACCTTTGGATTAGCAGAGTATGATTATTCCGGTAATTATGAGAGCATGTTAACCAATGCAGATCAAAAATTGTACCGTGGAAAAGAAGACGGAAGAGACCGGATTGTATATTAAGAAACTTTGCGGATACAAATTTCCTGTAAGGACGCCTTGCTATTTGTCTGCGTTTTCGCTACTTTTTTTATTAAGCAACGGTCTGGCAATTCTTTCGTTGAAAAGCTCAATTAATGGCCCCATGAAAAAAGCGGTAACGATGGTTCCGACTCCGACGATGGTTGGAATGGATGAAATTGTGCCGCCGCCTAATAGGAAAACAATTATTCCGGCAATGACGCAGACAAGGTCGGTTCCAACACGGCAGAATTTGAATTTGGCAACTTTCCATTTGTTGGCTAACACAATTGCTACTGCGTCATAGGTAGATACGCCTAAATCTGCTGTCATATATAGAGCAGAACCAAAGCAAATGATGATAATTCCGACAATCAGGCATACAATACGGAAAAACAGATTTGGGGCAGGAAACAGTTTTTGCAACAAACATAGGTAAACTGTGTCACATAGCCAAGTAAAAACAAATTGATAAAAGTGGCAATGCCGATATTGTGCCGGTCTGTTAACAGGCTAAAAGATAACAAGATTAAATTGACAATGACATACAGAGTTCCAAAAGAAATCGGAATCAACTGATCCAGTCCGCTCATCAAGGATTGAAAAGGATCTACTCCTAAGGCAGCAAGTTTAAAAATACCGACACTGACTGCGCAAATCAAAACTCCGCACAGTGACATTAGAATTCTACGTGTTTTCATATATCAAGCTCCATTTCTATGTATTCCCAAACAGTACAAGTGTATATTTGCATTTTTTTACAATTGGTGACAAATTCGTTATCATTGTAACATAAAATGTGATGTAAGTGTCAAAAATATAATAGGCGAGAATTGCGGAGCAATGTAGCAATTCATGTACATAATCGTCTTTTATCTTTGCGCGATGTATGTTATTATTAAAAAAATGCGATTTTGTTTGATCAAGCAGGAGGTTTCTTATGGCATGTTTTATGGTTCCTATGGCAGAAGCGATGGTGGCAACAGCGGTTTCAAAAGTTTTAAAAAGGAAAGAAGAACAAAAAGAGATTCAGGAAATAGAGGGTGGGCTTATTAAGGATACCGGAAGTTGTCATGTTTGGTCTCATCATATAAAGAGATTATCTAATTTTTTGTGGGGAGGCTCCGGCTTACTTGCATTTGAACATTTATGGCATGGAGAAATCGTGCCTTATTTTCCGTTTTTGACAGCGACGAATAATCCAGCAGATTTTGCAAAGATGCTGCATGAAATGTCAACGGTAGGTGTAACCATGGCGGTTGTTGTTACACTCTTCTGGAGTGTTCTTACATTAATCGAGACAAAGGGCATGAATAAAAAAGCGGTTATTCAATAAGGAGAGACCGGGATGACATTATTAATTACAGTTTTTGCAGCCATTTTTTCGACCATATTATGGTATGTGAACGAAAAAGCCCGGTTTTTAAAAATAGGTATCCTGTGTTACGAGTTCTGGGGAGCCTCCTTGATGTGGTTCGTAGATGCTGTTTATGAGTATCTGGAGTTTAGAGAAGCATATTTTTCTCCATCAGGACAGGATATGTTAAATGATACTTTTTTAGGATTATCTGTTATAGCGCTTGGCCTGATCATCTGGCTGATTATTCTTTTGCTCAAAGATCCTAAGCATGTGATAAAAAAGTGATAAAAGGTTCCAGTTATGTATATATATGAGCTTGAAAAAGATGAAATTGTTACATTGACCATTAAAATGAAAGAGCGTGAGAAAATGGAATGGAAATGTCCGGTTCTGGACACTTCCGTAAAAGGGAGATGCGTTCTGATTCCTCCGCTGAAATATGAAGATAAGGTATTAACCTTTGGCTCAGAAGGCATTATTGCCGAACTGGTAGCCGTTCGTGACGGAAAACCGATTGTTTTCAAGGGTTGTCATGTTCAATATATTAAATTCAAAGATCAGAAATATCATGCAATTATTGCGAAAGAAAATGGTGTAAATCTAAACCGCAGATCGCATTTCAGAGTACCGATTGATGAATACTGCTATGTAAATCATGGGAAAGCAACCATTGATGCATATATTCTGGATATGAGTTCGACCGGTTTTTCTTTTATCGTGGGACACTATGATAATAATGATATGGATTACATAAAATTAGTTTATACTGATACCTTAATGGATATGGACATTTCCGTTATGGGACGTGTGGTTCGTAGAGTAGATCGTGAAGACGGAAAGACGCTGTTTGGTTGTTATATGATTCCGCGTCAGGATATTGATAAATATATTACAGCCAGACAGAGAAAGATCATGAAACCAAAAGACAGAGATGAAAATTGATTCTGATCTTTGCGAGGTTTTGTGGATGAAAATGTACAGCAAGCTGGAAAAGCAATACTATAGCCGTTGTTTTCTGTGCCCTAGAAAATGTGGCGCAAATCGCCTGAAAGGGGAAGTCGGTTTTTGCAAAATGGAAGCCTTGCCGGTTGTTGCAAGAGCTGCACTTCATTTGTGGGAAGAACCCTGTATCAGTCAGAATAACGGTTCCGGTGCGGTCTTTTTTTCAGGGTGCAATCTCCAATGTGTCTTTTGCCAGAATTGGGAAATTTCCAGGGGAAAAGCCGGTTTGGCGATTTCCAAAGAGCGTTTGGCTGAAATATTTTTGGAATTACAGGATAAAGGTGCGAATAACATTAATCTGGTAACCGGAGTCATGTTTATTCCCACTATTGTGGAGGCGCTTTGCCTGGCAAAGGAAAAGGGGCTTTATCTTCCGGTTATTTATAACTGTGGAGGATATGAATCGGTAGAAGCGCTTCGTTTGCTAGATGGTTTTGTGGACGTGTATCTCCCTGATTATAAATGCATTTCCGATGAGTTGGGAAGGCGTTATTTTGGCGCATCAAATTACTCCAAAGTGGCTAAGGATGCCATCAAAGAAATGATTAGACAGACTGGAAGAGTTTCTTTTGAAAAAGACGGATGCATCAAAAAAGGTGTGATTGTTCGTCATCTGGTGTTGCCCGGGCAACGGAAAGAAGCGGAAAAGATATTAGAATATCTGTACCACGAATACGGCGAAGATATTTATTTCAGTATTCTGAATCAATATACACCGATTGGAGCTATGAAACTGCCTGATAAACAGTTGCAAAGGCATTTGACAACCTATGAATATCAAAAAGTAATCGATTATGCGTTGTCACTCGGAATTACCAAAGCATATATGCAGATTGGAAAGACGGCAAAAGAGAGCTTTATTCCGGCGTTTGACTTAGAAGGTGTCAGAAAAGAAGAAAAACAGCAAGGAATGGACATACATGGATCAGAATAAATTGGTCATTACAAGAGAGCAGGTAAAACAGTTTACATACGAAGCATGTCTTTCAAACGATATGCCGGAATCCTTTTTTGAGGGATTTTGGAATCGCTTGATGCAGAGAGATGATATTTATAAGGAATATGTCTATTATCTGCTAAAGCATGATTTTTCCAATGAGGTGGATGTGGAAGGATACCATGTGATCGACATTTTAATCTGGCAGATGGATCATTTTAAAGCCCGGATGGATATGGATAATGTGAAGCATAAACAAAATGAGGCAGTGATGATTCTTACGGCTTTTGATACCTTTTTAAAAATGGCAGAAAATCCCGAGGAATATACGCTTCGTTTACAGGTTGATACCGGGACGGAATATCCCGATAAGTTTTATGGATTGCATAAATAACAGATGAAGTGTGTTGCGATGAAAAAAGAAACGCAGAGCGGTACAAAGCAGAAACAAATATTGGCCGGGGACAAAAAAGAAAGCGTCGGAAAAGAGAGAGCCCAACAAGAGAGAATAACATACATTTATATAGTAGAATGTGAAGATCATTCGTTTTATACCGGAATTACGACAGATGTAAAGAGGCGTATGAAAGAGCACTATCAGCAGAAGGGAAAGGGTGCAAAATATACGCATTCTCATAAAATCTGTGAGATCAAGATGGTCTGGGAAGCAGAAACTTATGCGTCGGCGGCCTGTTTGGAGTATGCGATTAAGCAATTAAAGCGGGAAGAAAAGCAGAAATTGATTTTGAATCCGGAAAAGGTTACAAAAATCTTTTTTCCGGGATTGAAAGAGAATGAATACCGTGTAAAAAAAGATTATTGCGGACTTGTGTCGGACTTTGGGGATATAGTAAAATAATCATGTAAAAGAATGTCGTAACAGCAAGGCGACAGTTCGTTTTGTATAGGATGGTTGCTATAGTTGGACGATACGAGGAAAATATGAATAAGAGCGAAAAGAGAAGAAAAAGCACAGGATTATTTCTGTCGCTGTCAGCTGTTATGGCAGTACCGATTCTGGTATTGGGTATCGTGCTTGTCATTATGGGGACTAAAAGCGTATCAGAAGGAATGGAATTAGAAATCCAAAAGGCACTGGCTTCCACAGCAAGGGAAGCGGTAGCTATTTATTCGTTGGCTTATCCGGGAGAGATTCGCATGGAGGACGAGCGGTTCTTCATGGGGGATACCGACTTGACGAAAGAATATACGCTGCTTGACCAGATTAAAGAAAATACCGGTAATGAAATCAGTATTTTTTATGGCGATACGCGTATGCTGACAACGATTACGGATGATGCAGGGGAAAGGATTGTTCATACGACTTCTAAAGATCCCAATATTCTTTCTGCAATTCAGATGGGAAATGAGTATTATTCCGACCGTGTTTATATCAATGGAAAATATTATTATGGTTATTATGTGCCCTTAAAAAACAAGGATGAAATCTGCGGTATGATTTTTGCCGGAATGTCCAATGAAAGTGTTCGGGACAGTGTCAGCACCATTATTACCAAGATTTTGATTGTATTTATTATAGCTTTGCTGACTGTGGTTTTGATTGCATCGCTTTTTGCAGGCAATATTGTAAAAACCTTAAATCAAATCAGAACCTATATCGGAAGTCTGGCAGAAAATAACTTCAATACCAAAATGCCGGTTGCGGTTTTAAAGAGAACGGATGAACTGGGAGACATGGGACGACATGCGCAGGAGGTAGGCGAGACCTTGCAGACGCTAATCTATAAGGATCCGCTTACCGGATTGTATAACCGTCGTGCCGGTCGTATTGAGTTGTCCAAATATATCGATCTGGCAGAAGCCAGCAATTTCCGCAAAAAGGTTGTTGTGGCGTTAGGAGATATTGATTTCTTTAAAAGAATCAATGACACTTATGGTCATGATTGTGGAGATCTTGTATTAACGAAGCTGTCTGGCATTTTTGTAAAACACATGGATAAAAACGGGATTCCTATTCGCTGGGGCGGAGAAGAATTTCTGCTGGTTTTTAAAACAGATTATAAAATGGCATATGGACTGGTAGAATCCATGGTGGAAGAAATACGGAAAACGCAGTTTGAATATGAAGGCACAACGTTTCATGTTACCATGACAATGGGAATAACCGAATACAAGAAAAAAGAAAGTATTGAAGAAATTGTAAAGAGAGCAGACGATTTGTTATACAAAGGAAAAACCGGTGGCAGAAACCAAATTGTGGAGGATGCCGATAATTTTTAAGAATAAGGTAAAAAACCGTTGATTAGCAGTTACAAATGATAAAAACTATGATATAATGTCATGTAGAAAAGGGTTTTTTGTGGGGAACATTACAGTAGGTAGTAAAGAGAGGTTATAGTATGAAGAAAAACGCTGATGTAAAATTAAACATTCGATGGAAACTAATGATTTATTCATTGATTCCGCTGATTGTTACATGTATTGAGCTCTGTATCGGAATCAGATTGTTTTTTGGAAAAGATGTTTTATCTACAGTAAAGATGCCGATATTGATCATTTTTATTGTTAATTCCGTTATTATGCTGTTTGTTATGCAGGCATTTGCATGGAGACTGGGAAATTCCATTGATCGTATTATTCAGACTCTGGATCGTGCCGGCAATGGTGATTTGACGGCTGAGCTTGGCAAACAGGATTTGGATCGTAAAGATGAAATTGCTATTCTGGCGAGCCATGCTAATAATGTTATCAGTCAGTTAAAAGATGTTATCGGCCAAGTTGGAAATACTTCCGATGTCATTGAAGATTCGACTGCAAGACTGGATAAAATGGCTGAGCAGACAAGCAATGCATCTGAAGATGTTGCAAGAAGTATGGGCGATATGGCAAACGGAGCAACAGCACAGGCAGCTGAGACACAGGCTGTATCCGATGCGATTAACCGTATTGGAGAAGGAATTGAGGAAACCGGCAATGCCGTTGCTAAACTGATTGCGAATGCCGATCAGATGAAAGCTGCAGGTCAGGAAGGTGTTGATTCCGTTGGTGAATTAAAGACAATTTCCGAAAAAGTTAAAGCGCAGATTGCCGTTATTTATGAGCAGACAAATACTACCAACGAATCCGCACAGGAAATACATAAGGCTACTGAGTTGATTTCATCCATTGCAAACGAAACCAATCTCTTGGCTTTAAATGCTTCTATTGAGGCGGCCAGAGCCGGTGAAAGCGGAAGAGGTTTTGCAGTCGTGGCTGAGCAGATTAAAAATCTTGCAGAGCAGTCCAATCAGTCGGCTAAGACAATTGAAGCAATTATCAACAATTTGCTTGCAGATACCGAGCAGGCTGTTAAGACCATGAATACGGTTGATGCCATTATCGGTTTCCAGGCTGATAAGGTTGAAATGACCAAGAGAGTATTTGATAAAGTAAATCATGGACTGATTGTCACCATGGAAGGTGTGGAAAGTATTGCCCAGAGCACCAAAAATCTGGATGTTGCAAAAGGTCAGGTTATGGTATCAGTTGAAAGCCTTTCTGCTATTGCTGAACAGAATGCGGCATCTACAGAGGAAACTGCAGCAAGTGCCGAAGAGCTGGCTGCCACCATTGGTGAGATTAAAAATGCTACCAGCAGATTAAATCAGGTTGCCGATGATTTAACAACCCAGACCAACCGTTTCCAGATTTATATTTAGGATAAGATTTTCAGACAGTCCACGCGATTTGTGCATGGGCTGTCTTTTTTATTTGGTAAATGCCATCTCTGAGCATGCTTGGATGAGATGTGAGCAAGCTATGAGCCAAATGGATTTTATGTATGCGACAAAAGTAAATACAACAGGTATAAGGAGGTTATGATATTATGACAGAGTTGGAACAACTGCAAAAAATGATTGATGAAAGTAATTCTATTGTATTTTTTGGTGGGGCAGGAGTATCTACCGAAAGCGGAATTCCGGATTTTCGAAGTGTGGATGGTCTGTATCACCAGAAATACGATTACCCTCCGGAAACGATATTGAGTCACACCTTTTACCGGCAAAAGACATCTGAATTTTATCGGTTTTACAGGGATAAAATGCTCTGCCTGTCTGCAAAACCAAATGCGGCGCATTTAAAGCTGGCTGAATTGGAGAAGGCAGGCAAATTAAAAGCCATCGTGACACAGAATATTGATGGGCTTCATCAGGCAGCCGGCAGTAAAACGGTATATGAACTTCACGGAAGTGTTTTGAGGAATTACTGCGAATCCTGTGGGAAGTTTTATGATGCGCAGTATATTCTTGATTCAGAGGATGTCCCCAGATGTGAGTGCGGAGGATTTATAAAGCCGGATGTTGTGTTATATGAAGAAGGTTTGGATAATACTGTTATGACCAATGCCATTCGTGCCATAGCATCTGCCGATATGTTGATTATCGGAGGAACTTCTCTGGTTGTTTATCCGGCAGCAGGATTAATTGATTATTACAAAGGAAACAAACTGGTCGTAATCAATAAAGCACCAACCTCCAGAGACAGCATGGCAGATTTGGTAATCAGCGGACCGATTGGAGAGATTTTTTCACAGATTACAGTAGGGTAATTGAATTGGTGGCATGAAAAGTATGACCTTTTGCCCCTGGTATCATTATTATTTGAGTTTGAGTTGTAATAAAAAGTATCGGAATGGAGATTCCTATGGAATATCAGATTGGAGATATTGTTACCTTAAAAAAAGCACATCCATGCGGGAGTAAACAATGGGAAGTATTGCGTGTGGGTGCCGATTTTCGATTAAAATGTGTCGGTTGTGGACATCAGTTGATGATGCCACGGGTGCAGGTCGAAAAAAATACGAAAGAAATTTGTAAAAGTACTTGAAATTTGCGCAGATAGATGGTATCATTCATGTTTGTGATATATTATTCCTTGCTCTTTATTAAAAGTTAAAGGGCCAGAGACCAAAAGGAGGTAACAAGCATGAACAAATATGAATTAGCCGTTATTGTTAGTGCTAAAATCGAAGACGATGAAAGAGCCGCAACGATTGAAAAAGTTAAAGGCTATATCGAGAGATTCGGTGGAACTATCACAAATGTTGATGAATGGGGCAAGAAAAAACTTGCATATGACATTCAGAAGATGAGTGAAGCATTCTATTATTTCATCCAGTTCGATGCTGATGCAACAGTTCCTTACGACGTTGAGAACCATGTACGTCTTATGGAAAATGTCATCAGATTCTTATGCGTAAGACAAGACGAGGCATAATAGAAAGTAGGAAAAAATATGAATAAAGTTATTCTAATGGGACGTTTAACAAGAGATCCTGAAGTGAGATATTCACAGGGTGAACAGCCGCTGGCAATTGCCAGATATTCCATTGCAGTAGATCGTAGAGGTCGAAACAGTCAGGATGGACAGACTGCAGATTTTATCAATTGTGTTGCTTTTGGAAGACAGGGTGAATTTGCAGAGAAATATCTGCATAAAGGAACCAAAATTGCTCTTACCGGTAGAATTCAGACCGGAAGCTATACCAACAAAGATGGTGTTAAGGTCTATACCACAGATGTTGTTGTGGAAGAGCAGGAATTTGCCGAAAGTAAAAATGCACAGGGTGGTTCTGATAATGGTGGCTATGTACCCGCTCAGAGCAATGCTGCTCCGGTAGAAGCAGGTGCTGGATTTATCAACATTCCCGAAGGTATCGAGGAATTGCCGTTCAATTAGAGAATTAGAATGGAGGCAAAGACATGGCTTTTAATAAGACAGACAAATCCGATTCTCCTATGAAGAGAAGAGGCGGAATCCGTAGAAGAAAAAAAGTTTGTGTATTCTGCGGCAAAGATAATGTGATCGATTACAAAGATACAGCAAAATTAAGAAAATATGTTTCTGAAAGAGGAAAAATTCTTCCTCGCAGAATCACAGGAAACTGTGCAAAGCATCAGAGAGCTTTAACAGCAGCTATTAAACGTGCTCGCCACGTTGCTCTCATGCCCTATGTTCAGGACTAAAGTGAAAGCATAATTTTGAAACACTCTCTAATAATACTTAGGGAGTGTTTTTTATGTGGGAAGAATGCTCCCGGAAACTACCATATATAGTATGTGCAAAATTTCCGGTTTAATGGTATACTATCTTTGTATGTAATAATAGGTGTCAGTATCAGATGCTGATAATGAACTATAATTGTGAAAATATATTTGATTGCTGTCTTACATAGTTTTTGGAGACGGAACGAGGCAATGCTAAATGGACAAAAATCTTAAGTTTAAAGGAAGGTTGCGCTTATATTTCCAGATGCCTCTGGTATTTGGAGTTTTGCTTGCAATAACAGATATTATTACTTATACCCTGGATGTTACGGCCGGTATTTTGATGTCGGGCTTTACCCTGATTTATCTGATCGTGTTTTTGTTAATGGAGCACTTTAACAGACCGGTTGTCATGAATGAGTTAGTAAGCTTTGCAACGCAATATGGACAGATTCAGAAACGACTGTTGCGCGATCTGGAAATGCCAAATGCATTATTGGATGAAAGCGGAAAGATTATCTGGGCTAATCGGGCATTTGCTCAGATTATTGAAAAGTCCAAAGTCGAAAATAAGACGATATATTCCTTTTTCCCGACCTTATCCAAGGATAAATTCCCCAACAAGGAGAATGATGAGGCAGAGTTGGATTTTCAATATGAAGATCGAGATTTTCATGCCAAAATGAAAAAGATTCCCTTGGATGAGATGGTACAAAACAGTGATATTTTTACATCCGAAGGAGTATATGAAGGATATCTGATTGCATTGTATCTGTTTGATCAGACTGCCTTAAAGCTGGCAATAAAAGAAATAGACAATCAGAGTCTTGCTGTCGGACTTTTGTATTTTGACAATTATGAAGAAGCGCTTGATAGTGTTGAAGAGGTGCGCAGATCGCTTTTGACAGCATTGATTGAGAGACGTGTAAATAAATATTTTGCATCCTTGGACGGAATTGTCCGCAAGATGGAAAAAGATAAATTCTTTTTTATTATCCGCAAACAGTCGCTTTCGATGTTGCAGGAAAATCGATTTGATTTGTTGGAAGAAGTAAAGACGGTTAATATTGGAAATGAAATGTCAGTCACCTTGAGTATCGGTGTTGGTGTTGGAGGTCTTTCCTACGCACAAAACTACGAATATGCTCGAACGGCCATTGACCTCGCATTGGGACGTGGCGGTGATCAGGCTGTTGTCAAGACGAAAGACGGTGTAAGCTACTATGGTGGAAAGAGTCAGCGTGTCGAAAAGAATACCCGTGTAAAGGCCCGTGTAAAGGCACACGCACTAAAAGAACTGATTTCAACAAGGGATCGTGTTCTCGTCATGGGACACCGAATGTCAGATGTGGATAGTTTTGGTGCGGCAGTGGGTATATACTGTATTGCAAAGAGCCTGGGCAGAAATGTCAATATCGTATTAAACGATGTTGCACCTGCAGTAAAACCGATGGTTGAACATTTTCTCAGTCATATTGATCCGGAGGAACAGGTTTTGATTGGTAATGCGCAGGCAATGGAACATGCCGGCCCCAATACCTGTCTGGTGGTTGTAGATGTGAATAAGCCAAGTATTACCGAATGTCCGGAGTTACTTAAGCAATGTCGCTCCATTGTCGTGTTGGATCATCACAGACAAGGAGAAGAATATATTGAAAATGCAACCTTGTCTTATATTGAATCCTATGCTTCGAGTGCCTGTGAAATGGTTGCAGAGATTATTCAGTATATTGACGGTTTACGGCTAAACAGCACGGAAGCAGATTGTTTATACGGTGGAATTGTCATAGATAGCAATAATTTTACGGCAAAGGCCGGTGTCAGAACATTTGAAGCAGCAGCATATTTAAGAAGAAACGGTGCAGATGTGCTCAGGGTCAGAAAGATGTTTCGGGATGATGCCGTTGATTACCGGATAAAGGCAGAAACCATCAGTAAGGCAGAAATCTTTAAAGATACCTTTGCGATATCTGTTTGCAATCCCGGCAATTCACAAAGTCCTACGATTGTTGGAGCACAGGCGGCAAATGAGTTATTGAATATGAATGAAATCAAGGCAAGCTTCGTCTTGACAGAATACAATAATCTGGTATATATCAGTGCGAGAAGTATCGATGAGATAAATGTTCAGATTATCATGGAAAGATTGGGCGGTGGCGGTCATATGAATGTTGCGGCGGCACAGCTTAAAGATATGTCTGTGGAACAGGCCATTGATACATTAAAAGAGACATTGACTTCTATGATGGAAAAAGGAGAGATTTAAATGAAGATTATTTTATTACAGGATGTAAAAAATGTTGGAAAAAAAGGCGATATTATCGAAAAGAGTGACGGATATGTCAGAAATTATATCCTTCCCCAGAAATTAGGTGTAGAGGCTACACCCAAAAACTTAAATGATTTGAAATTGCAAAAAGCGAATGAAGAAAAAATTGCTGCAGAGCAGTTGCAGGCTGCAAAGGATTTTGCAAAAGAAATGGAAGAGCAGATTGTTGTGGTAAAGATGAAATCCGGAGAAGGCGGAAAAGCCTTTGGTTCTGTTTCATCAAAGGAAATAGCAATTGCCTATAAAGAGCAGTTTGGAAAAGAACTCGATAAGAAAAAACTTGTATTACCTGAAGCGATTAAAAATTTTGGTACTTACGAGGTGAAAGTAAAACTTCATCCCAAGGTAAGCGGAATGATCCGTGTGAAAGTAGTAGAGCAGTAAGATGATTGGTTAGGAAGATACATTATGCCGGCAGAAGAACAGCAAATTAAAAAAAGAGTGATGCCTTATAGTTTAGAAGCAGAGCAGGCTGTTATCGGAGCTATGATTTCGGATAAAGATGCAATTGTAACGGCAACGGAGTTATTAACAGCAGAGGACTTCTATGGAAAACAAAATGGCATTATTTTTGATGCGATTGTGGAGTTATATGACAGAGGAAGTGTTCCGGATGTCATTCCGTTACAAAACAAACTGAAGGAAAAAGGAATTCCGGATGAGATTAATAATGTGGAATATTTAGGTGGACTTGTTGCTGATACCAATTCGAGTTTGATTCGCGATTTTTGTAATATTGTGATTGAAAAATCCACATTGCGAAAATTGATTAAAATCAATGAGGAAATAGCAAATTCCTGTTATGAAGGCAAACAGGATTTCAAAATTCTGCTCGAGCAGACAGAAAAGAAAGTTTTTGATCTGATACAGTCCAGAAAGATGTCTACCCATATGCCTATCGATGAAGTTGTCATGCAGGCTTTGGCAAGGATTGAGGCTGCTTCCCAGTCTTCCGGTAATGTGACAGGAGTTCCCACCGGATTTTTGGATTTAGATTACAAGCTGGCCGGTTTACATGCTTCTAACCTTGTCCTGATTGCAGCGCGTCCGGCTATGGGAAAAACCGCTTTTGTACTGAATATTGCAGAATATGTAGCATTGCGTCAAAATATGGCTGTTGCTATATTCAGTTTGGAAATGGGAGAAGTAGAGCTGGTAAACCGTTTATTATCATTAGAATCCAATGTGAATTCCGGAAATATCCGGACCGGTAATTTGTCGGATGATGAATGGGAAAAACTCGTCAGATCGGCAGGAGAGATTGGAGATTCCAATCTGATTATTGATGCACCGCCGAGTCTTACGGTATCGGAGCTTCGAAGTAAATGCCGAAAATATAAAATTGAGAAGGATATCAAACTGATTATCATTGACTATCTGCAGTTAATGAAAGGTTCTAATCGGGCGGCTTCCGAATCCAGACAACAGGAGATATCTGAAATTTCCCGTTCACTGAAATCCTTAGCCAGAGAGTTGGATATCCCGATTATTGCATTGTCGCAGCTAAGCCGTGCGGTTGAGCAGAGACCGGATAAACGCCCGATGTTGTCCGATTTGCGTGAATCAGGGGCAATCGAACAGGATGCCGATGTTGTTATGTTCATTTATCGTGATGATTACTATAACAAGGATTCCAAGGAACGCGGGATTGCTGAGATTAACATTGCAAAGCAGAGAAGTGGACCAACCGGTGTTGTTAAGTTGGCGTGGTTGCCGGATTACACCAAGTTCGCCAATTTAGAAAAGAAGTATTATAATCAGGAAGAGTAGTAAAAGCTCTATTTGTGTGAAAGAGATATAAGAAACGAATCAAAAAACCTCACCAAACGGTGAGGTTTTTAATTGTGTATTTTAGTTTATACACATACAAATCAAAAATGATTATTCAGCTTCGATAGAACCTGTAGGGCACTGACCTGCACATGTACCACAATCTACACATTTAGAAGCGTCGATTTCAAATTTGCCGTCTCCCATGCTGATTGCTCCAACGGGGCAAGCACCTTCACAAGCACCACAAGCTACACAACCATCGTTAATTACGAATGCCATAATGATATCCTCCTTAAATAGATTTTACTATTTTTATCTCTATCCAATAAGTATTTTAATACATTACCTCTGATAAAACAAGTGTAAAAAAATAGAAAACAAAGGTGTTGTTTCAGATTATTTAGCGATTCCCATCTCTTCCCGTCGTTTTTTGATACCATTCAAGATAAACTGTTTTTTCTCCGGTATGAGATTTTTATCCATCGGTTTTACGTCTTTTAAGGCATAATCAATATTCAGTTCTTTGTATTTCTTTTTAGCCATATCATGATAAGGCAATACATCCAAAGCCTTTAAGTTGGTAAATTGTCCGATGAAATATCCCAGTTTATAAAGATATTCTTCATCATCGGTAATTCCCGGAACAACAACATGTCTGATCCACATATCAACCTTTTTTTCGTTTAAGTATGCTGCAAAGGCCAGGATGCCGTCATTGGGCTGCTTGGTCAGTTCTTTATGCTTTTCAGGATCGATATGTTTGATGTCCAACATAACCAGATCTGTCATGGTCATTAAATGGTCCAGCTTTGCATTGTATTCTGTATTGGTAGGCTTATAAGCAATTCCTGAGGTGTCGATGCAGGTATGGATGCCTTTTTCTTTGCAAAGCGTAAAAAGCTCGATTAAAAAGTCAATCTGCATCAGGGGTTCGCCACCGGTTACAGTAAGACCGCCCCCATTTTGATAAAATGGTTTATTTCTTTCATATTGCTCGATGATTTCAGAAGCCTCCATTATGGTTCCGCCTGTCATTGCCCAGGTATCCGGATTGTGGCAATATGCGCATCGCATGGGACAACCCTGTACAAAGACTACAAAACGTGTGCCGGGACCGTCTACGGTACCGAAGCTTTCTAATGAATGAATTCTACCGCTCATGTTCGTTCCTCTTTTCTTTGTTTTTCCACGAATTGCTTCGTTGCTCGAATTGCTCCGTTGCTTGCAGCAACTTGCGCAATTCTACACACATTCGCATTCCGTTGATTTTCTAAAGAAAATCACTACATGCTCATGTGTGAGCGGGGAAATAAAATAAAAATCGTTTTTCCTGCAAGCAGAAACGATTTTTACTTTTTTCCCCTTGTATATCATTATATCACATTCTCTCTAAAATAAAACAACCCTTTGGAAAAAACCAAAGGGCTGTCGTCATTCATAATCGTATCAATTAGATTGATTCATGGAATGTTCTGCTGATAACGTCTGCCTGCTGTTCAGGTGTTAATTTGATGAAGTTAACAGCATATCCTGATACACGGATTGTTAACTGAGGATAGTTCTCAGGATTTTTCTGTGCATCTAATAATGTTTCTCTGTTTAATACGTTAACATTTAAATGATGTCCGCCTTTTGTTGCATAACCATCTAATAAGTTTACTAAGTTGTCTACCTGAGCTGTACTAGCGTCTGCCATAATTAATTACCTCCTATTAATTCATAATTTGTAATGTTACATTTTGTAATGTTACGTTGTTTGGAAAGTTTGTAACGGTCTATTCTTCGCCATCCAAACCTTCGTGAAGTGTCGGAACGCTGCATGCAAGAGGATTGGAAGAGCAGTCCGCACATCCCATGGTTTCTACGTTTTTGCCGGCTGTAAGAGAATTAACATCTACATTTACATGTCCGACTTCTTTTGACATTCCACCGTCAAGCTGACGGATTAAATCATCAATCATTGCATTTTCGTCCATAACAATCACCCTTTTTCATTATTTGCTTAAGTCAACTTCGATATCTCCAGCGAATATCTGATCATCTTTTCCAAGAGCACTGGGGATAATGGTAAATGTATTAGAAATACCATCCTGTGCATCGTTGAAAGGAAGTTTTGATACAGAAGATAAGGAAGCAACTGCACCATGAGTATCACGGCCGTGCATCGGGTTAGCACCGGGAGCAAAAGGCTGTCCTTTTCTACGTCCATCAGGTGTGTTACCTGTAGCTTTACCGTATGTTACGTTAGATGTAATGGTTAAGATAGATGTTGTCGGGAAACCATCTCTGTATACATGATGTCTTCTGATAGCTGTCATGAATTTGTGTACGATTTCCTGTGCGATAGAGTCAACACGGTCATCATCATTACCATATTTCGGGAAGTCACCGGTTGTCTTGAAGTCAACGATGATTCCATCTTCATCACGAACTACTTCAACTTTTGCATATTTGATAGCGGATAAAGAGTCAGCAACGATAGAAAGACCGGCAACACCTGTTGCAAAGTAACGTCTTACATCTCTGTCATGTAATGCCATCTGAGCTCTTTCATAGCAGTATTTATCATGCATGTAGTGGATGATATTCAGAGTATTAACATAAACTTCTGCCTGCCATTCAAGCATGTCAGTGAATTTTTCCATTACGTCATCATAATCAAGAACATCACCGGTAACAGGACGATATTTCGGTCCAACCTGTTTCTTGGTTACTTCGTCGATACCACCGTTTAATGCGTATAACAAACATTTAGCAACGTTAGCACGAGCGCCGAAGAACTGCATTTCTTTACCAATTCTCATAGAAGATACACAACAAGCGATACCGTAGTCATCACCGTGTGTTACTCTCATTAAGTCATCGTTTTCGTACTGGATTGAAGAAGTCTTGATAGACATCTTAGCACAGAATTTCTTCCAGCCTTCCGGTAATCTTGTTGACCAAAGAACTGTTAAGTTCGGTTCAGGAGATGCACCTAAGTTGTTTAATGTATTTAAGTAACGGAAAGACATCTTTGTTACTAACGGACGTCCGTCGATACCAACACCACCAAGTGATTCTGTTACCCATACAGGGTCACCGGCGAAAATCTGGTTGTACTCAGGTGTACGAGCGAATTTTACGCAACGTAATTTCATGATGAAGTGATCAACGAATTCCTGAATCTGTTCTTCTGTGAATGTACCGTTCTTTAAATCTCTTTCTGCGTAAACATCAAGAAATGTAGAGGTACGTCCAAGAGACATAGCAGCACCGTTCTGCTCTTTAACTGCACATAAGTATCCGAAGTATGTCCACTGGATAGCTTCCTGTACGTTAGCAGCGGGTTTGGAGATATCGCATCCGTAGGAAGCTGCCATCTGTTTCATCATCTTTAATGCAGTAATCTGCTCTGAAATTTCTTCACGAAGACGGATAACGTCATCTGTCATAACACGTCCTGTAGAAGCTTTCTGGTCTTCTTTGTCTTCAATCAGTCTGTCAATACCATATAATGCAACACGTCTGTAGTCGCCGATGATACGTCCACGTCCGTATGCATCCGGAAGACCTGTGATGATATGAGCTGTACGGCAAGCTCTCATTTCGGGAGTATATGCATCAAATACACCTGCGTTGTGTGTTTTTCTGTGTGTAGAGAAAAACTCAGAGATTTCAGGATCTACAGTGTAGCCGTTGTCTGCGCAAGCTTTCTCTGCCATACGAATACCGCCGTAAGGCTGTAAAGAACGTTTGAAAGGTTTGTCAGTCTGGAAACCAACGATTGTTTCTTTGCTCTTATCAAGGTAACCGGGACCATGAGAAGTAATGGTAGAAACAACTTTGGTATCCATATCAAGAACACCACCTGCTGCACGCTCCTGTTTCTGTAAATCAAGTACCTGATTCCATAAGTCCTTTGTGTTTTGAGTAGGGCCAGCTAAGAAAGCTTCGTCACCGTCATAAGGTGTGTAGTTTCTCTGGATGAAGTCACGGACATTGACTTCTTTGTCCCATTTGCCAGTTACAAAATCTGTCCATTCGGGTCTCATTTTTGAAATGCCTCCTATAAATATTATTTTTTTACGGATAAATCCGTTTAAGTAGCACATGAAATTATGCTATTCCCATGGCTCAATTATAGGTTATAAGGTCAAAATACGTCAAGCAAAGTGTTGTACTTTTTTACAAACAAAAAGCGGTATTTTAGGGCTTTTTAGAAATAACACAAAATAAAGGATAAGGGGAACTAAATATAGTATGAGAGATAACATGGACCTTTTGCAACCGGTACATTATAGTACATAATATTATGATGTTGGGGTCAAAAGGTATTTTGCCCCCATGATAACCGGAAAATGGCATGGAAAAATATGAAATTAATATGAACTGAAACAAAAAACAGTTGCAATTCAAAAAAAATAATTGTATAGTGTAACACATGAAAGACAAAGACGTCTGCTTTAGGATGAAAGAAGCAGACGCCTTTCTTATTAATAATTAAAAATATCTTTCATTTGAATGTGCCTTATATGGAAAGATGTTTTGCAGGAAGTGATGAATATGAGACCGGTTATTGGTTTGATTCCATTATATGATGATGAAAAAGAGAGCTATTGGATGTTGCCGGGATACATGAAGGTACTCGAAGAATGCAATGCTCTTCCGATTATGCTTCCTTTGACAACAGATCAGGCAGAACTGAAAGAAGCCTATGCATTGTGTGATGGCCTGTTGCTGACAGGAGGGCATGATGTCGGTCCTTATGTATATGGAAAAGAAACATCCGAAAAATGCGGTATTTCCTGCAAGGACAGAGATACCATGGAGAGTATTCTTTTGGATATGGCTCTTTCTGATGACAAACCGGTATTTGGTATCTGCCGTGGAATTCAGTTTATGAATGCATATTTAGGCGGTGATTTATATCAGGATCTGCCTACCGAGTATGAAAGTACGGTAGAACACCATATGGAACCGCCCTATGATGTCGCCGCTCACAAGGTACGCATCGTGGAAAATACAATTCTTTCAGAGATTTTGGGAGAAGGAACCATTGAGGTAAACAGTTATCATCATCAGGCTGTAAAAAGTCCGGCTAAGCGGGCAGAAGTTATGGCTGTTTCAGAAGATGGTCTGGTGGAGGCAATTTCTGTGAAAGGACAGAAATTTGCCGTAGGAGTCCAGTGGCATCCGGAATTTTCCTATCAGGTGAATGAAAACAGTGTAAAACTGGTTCAGGCATTTGTGGATGCATGTAAAAATTAAATGATGCGCAACTGGTTGGTGCGCATATAGATAAAGACAGACCAGTGAAATGGTGAAGTTATTTTAAAACCATTGTACCAGATATTTGGAAATAAATAATGATTATCACAGCTTAGGCTGTTGATATATATTTAGCAGTTTTAAATATTGTTTCAGGATATTAATCCGGCAATCTTTTGAAACTGACTGAAAAATTTTTAAACTAAGAGAGGAGAATTAGTTATGAAAAAGAAATTATTGGCAGTACTTCTTGCATCAACCATGGTATTCAGCCTTGCAGGATGCGGTAGTACAGGAGAAGCAAAGACAGAGGAGCCTGCAGTAGCAGAAGAAACTGCTGAGGAAACTACTGAGGAAACAGCAACAGAAGAGGCTGCAACCGAAGAAACTGCAGAGGAAACAACAGGCAAGAAATGGGTGATTGCAACAGATACAGCATTTAAACCTTTCGAGTATACGGATGATGCCGGAGAATTTGTTGGTATTGACGTAGACATTCTTGCAGCTATTGCTAAAGATCAGGGATTTGAATATGAACTTCAGTCACTTGGTTGGGACGCTTCCATCGCAGCATGTCAGGCCGGTCAGGCAGATGGTATGATCGCCGGTGCATCTATTACAGATGAACGTAAAGAATCAGGCTGGATTTTCTCAGACGGATATTATGATGCAAATCAGTGTATGGCTGTAGCAGAATCTTCTGATATTACAGGATTTGATGGTCTTTCCGGAAAAGCAGTAGCAGTTAAGACAGGTTCTATGAGTGCTACTTATGCAGAAAGCCTTGTTGATGAATATGGTTTCACAATCACATATTTTGAAGATTCACCTACTATGTACCAGGCAGTTGTCGGCGGTCAGGTAGTAGCTGTATTTGATGATACTCCGATTATGGCAGCCAATATCAAAGACAGCGGTCTTGCAATGAAATTGGTTGATGGTACAGGAAATGAACCTGCACAGTATGGTTTTGCTATTTTCAATGCTGATAATCAGGAACTTGTTGATATGTTCAACGCAGGTCTTGCAAACATCAAGGCAAACGGAACATATGACGAAATTTTAGCGAAATATCTTGGTGAATAATTCGATAGAAATTCATATGACAGGAAAAAGATCGCCAGACGGGGTGAAACGCCCGCTCTGGCGTCTTTCATTTTTGTAAAATATAGTATACAATAGGTATAAGAGTAAAATACGGAAAGGAAAAGACTATGGTAAAAATTATAACAGTATATGGCAGTATGCTTGTGGCTGCAATGGGAAGAACGCTGCTTTTGGCGTTGCTTGGTTTATTCTTTGCCTGTATCATCGGATTGATTTTTGGAATGCTTGGTGTTGTAAAAAATAAGGCATGTAATATTTTTTCCCAGATTTTTGTAGACGTTATCAGAGGTGTGCCGATGATTGTACTGGCATTTTTTGTCTATTTTGGTATGCCTTATCTTTTTAACAATGTTATTGGCGGATTTAATGTAACTCTGACTGCACTTCAAGCAGGTACCATTTGTCTGGCGTTAAATTGTGGCGCGTATATGGCTGAGATTATCAGAGCCGGTATTCAGTCTGTAGATATAGGACAAATGGAAGCAGCACGTTCACTGGGACTTTCTTATGGTATGGCTATGAGAAAGGTTGTCCTTCCGCAGGCGATTCGTACCATGATTCCTACTTTCATCAATCAGTTTATCATTACATTAAAGGATACTTCGATTCTATCTGTTATTGGATTTCCGGAACTGGTTAATACGGCAAAAAATGTACAGGCAAATACCTTCATGTCATTCCAGACTTGGGCAATTGTCGGTATCATGTATCTGATCGTGATTACAATCCTTTCAAGAAGTGCAAAGGTTGTGGAAAGGAGATTAAATGTTGGAAGATAGAAACGTAAAAATACATGTTAAAAATTTGAAAAAGAACTTCGGCAGTCTTGAAGTACTAAAGGATATTTCAACCGATATTTATGAAGGAGAAGTGGTTGTTGTAATCGGTCCTTCCGGATCGGGAAAATCTACCTTCTTAAGATGCTTAAATCGTTTAGAGGAGGCTTCCGGCGGTACGATTATTGTGGATGATATGGATATCACAAGTAAAAAAACCAACATCAATAAAGTGCGTGAAAATATCGGAATGGTATTTCAGCATTTCAATCTGTTTAATAATTTGAATATTTTGGACAATCTGGTACTTGCACCGAATATGTTGAAAAAATGTTCAAAAGAAGAAGCAAAAGAGCGTGCGTTGAAAATGTTGGATAAAGTCGGACTGGTTGAGAAAAAAGAAAGTTATCCCAGTCAGCTGTCCGGTGGACAAAAACAGCGTATTGCCATTGCGAGAGCGCTTTGTATGCAACCGGATATTATGCTTTTTGATGAACCGACATCAGCACTTGATCCGGAAATGGTCGGAGAAGTATTACAGGTTATGAAGGAACTTGCAGCAGACGGCATGACAATGGTAATTGTCACTCATGAGATGGGATTTGCAAGGGAAGTTGCAGACAGAGTCATATTTATGGATGGCGGATATATTGTTGAAGAGGGAACCCCTCAGGAAGTTTTACTGAATCCAAAGGAACCAAGAACGATCAATTTCCTAAATAAAGTTTTATAAATGTAGCAATATGGACTTATTTTCCTTAAACAGAAAGGAGCGTGTGCCTATGAAAAAGATCATTACAATCAGCAGGGAATTTGGAGCCGGCGGTGGACAAATCGGAAAGGCGGTAGCAGAAAGACTGGGATATTATTATCTGGATAAAGATATGATTATTCGTTCTGCTATGGAGGCTTCGGATCTGACACCGGAAGATTTCAGAATGTACGACGAAAAAGTCCCCCACAACTTCGGACTGGGACAGAGTCTGTTTGATTTTTACAACAAACCCTTAAACGAAAAGCTTTTTGCGGCACAAAGAGATGCCATTAAAAAAGTAGGTGAAAAGGGAAAATGTGTCATCGTTGGGCGCAATGCCAATGTGATATTAAAAGAATTTGATTATTCTTTGCATGTTTTTATTGCGGCATCCCAGTATTTCCGTCTGAAAAATCTAAAACAACAGATGCCCGAATATTCCGAAAGCAAAATTTTGGAAGAAATGAAGTCTGTGGACAAGGCAAGAAGAAGATACTGTACTTACTATACCAATACCGAGTTTGGAAATGCGGATTATTATGATCTGACATTAAAAAGCTCTTCTTTAGGCATTGATACCTGTGTGGATATCATTTGCAAAATTGCAGAAGAAAACTAGTTTATAATCTTTCCTATAAAATGTCCGTATTAACAGTTTAAATAAACAGTTCTGACACTTAGATAATATGAACATTGATAAAAAAATGGGATTAGGTTATACTAAAGCAGAAATAAGACCAATTATTAAGGAGGCGTGGATAATGGCAGAAATCACAAAAGACATGACAATTGGTGAAATTCTTATGAAAGACCAAAATGTTGTTCCGGTTTTACTGGAAGCAGGAATGCACTGTTTAGGCTGTCCGGCATCCCAAATGGAAACATTGGAAGAAGCTGCAGCGGTTCATGGAATTGATATTGATGAATTGATGGCAAAGATTAATAGTATATAATCCTTGTTAAGACAATAAATCAGGCTGTGCCGGATAACCGGTACAGCCTTTTTTACGCTTTGTTAATAATGAACTGAATATAGCTCAATTTTTACACAGTGCCCAGTGACTGCAAAGCATGATTTTCGACAATCGGTTCAAAATGCTCTTTATAATAAGTCTCTGTATGCGACATACTCTTTAACAGATGACCATACTCTGATGCGGCATTGCTGAGCTGATTAAATTCCTGCACGCCGATTTCATGGTTGAAGATTATCAAATGGTATTCATCCTTTTTTTTATCCTTATATAAAGAATTCTTGCAAATGGTAAAATTATTTACGGCATGTGCAAATCGGATGACAAGGGAAAGACTTTCGAAAGAAAAAATACATGCTTCAACCGTTTTGACTTTTTCCGACTTTTCTTTTGATACTTTGGCATCTGCCGGTGTTGCGGGGAGCGTGTTGTTTTTATTAACATCACTCATAAAATCGCGTTCTGATTTTTGAATCTTATGAAATAAATCCATAACCTCTTCAGAAATATCAGAGATATCATCGGCTTCTTCTGCAGACTGACTGTCTTCGTGAACAGAAGGTGCAAATTTGGAAAATCGCGTATCCAGTTCTTCCGGATCTTCTACCTTAGTAATAGTCAGAACGATACATTCTGAGCTGATTGGGACAGCCTCTATCATCAACGGAATATCATCAGCTTCAAATCCAAATTCATAAGAAGCCTGTTCCATCATATCTTTAAAAAGAGATTTTGCTTTATCGCTACCATAAGCTAACTCACTGATTTTCAGTTCGCGGTTTGCCAAATCACTATGTGTAAGTGTGCAGCGAATTTGATTGTCATTAATTTTTTCGATTTTCATGTTATCACATCCTTACTGCATACGAAAAAATTGTAAATGTATCTTATAATGTATAGTTTATTAAGTCAAGAGAGGCAAGTGCCAGTTTAAAAAAATTTAAGATTTCCTGATTTTAGCACTTCACTTATTTTGTGCAACATTACCAAAAATTTAAAAAGCGTATTGTCAAAAAGAAACAATGCAGATATAATGTAACCACAAGATGCTTCCGGGACAATCCGTAAGGAAAGGAGGCATAGAGTTTCTTATTAATTGTTAGTGAATTCTTTAAAGCAAATCAAATTCACATTTTGACCCTTATGGGTTGTCTAAGGCTTCGTGCCTGATCGATGGTTATATCATCGATGAATTTTCACAATCACGTATAATTTAATATTTAAAAATGCTCTTATTTATTTTATTTTGTTTTTTACATGTCCCGTAGTATTCTTGTCTTTTATTTTATTATCGTCATTATCAAAAAAAGTATAATGCCAAATTTTATAATATATCACAAACCTTTTGGAAAACGGCAAATACTGATTTTGATAGCTGACAAAATAAGGAAAATAAAATATCCATGGAGGTGCTGTATTATTTTATGGAAGCAGAAAAGAAAAACACGAAAAAGCAAATGGAACAGGATTTGACTGCTTCTTTAAAAAAGGGAGCTGTGCTGTATCTTAACGGAACATTGTCATCACCGAAAAAGATAAGTTCGGCAGTGTTTCGGGAAGATCATTTTTATATGGCGGATTTCGTAACAGACGAACGTGGATATATCAGAGAAATCCGCTATGACAGTATTTGTTAAAAGCCATAAATGCTTAACGGGGTTATGATCAAGGTCCTTCTATGCTGATCATCGGTTTGCCTTTGGCAAAGGGATTGGGGAGTTTAAGCATTGTGCTGAAATAAAAGTTTTGTTATAATCGGATTCGAGTGATGTCCGGGATGATGTTTCATCCATATTTAAATTGTATAAGAATCGGAAAATCTGATATCATTTGAATCGGAGGATATACAAATGAAGAAAAAATATATACCCGTTTTGGTTGCGGTTGCACTGATTGTTGTTGTTGCACTGATTGGCTTGTCAACAGGCTTGTTGGAAAAGTATTCTTATTCGCAGGAGAGAGCGGATTTAAACGCATATTTCAATGTGGTCGGCGGTGAGGAAACGGCGATTATTTTTAATGATACGTTGATCGAGACTGATGCTCTTTATCGGGATGGTCATGTCTATTTTCCGCTTGCTTTTGTCGATGAAAATTTAAATAATCATTTTTATTATGATATGTCGCAACAGCAGCTTTTATTTACAACCGATACGGCAATTCTTTCCACAGCAATCGGAAGTACGGATTACAATTTTGGTACGGAATTTGCATCGGAGAGTTATGCTCTGACGGTTGCCATGAACGATACGCTTTATCTGGCTGACGAGTTTGTAAAAAAATTCAGTAATTTTTCTTATCAGTTTTTTGGAGAGCCCAATCGCGTCATCATTGATACTGTTTGGGAAGAAGAACGTCATGCTTTGGTTAAAAAAGATACACAGGTCAGAGTACTTGGTGGTGTAAAGAGTGAGGTTTTAGCAGATCTTTCCAAAGGAGATGATGTTCGTTTAGTCGATGAAATGGAGACCTGGAGTTTGGTTACAACATATGATGGAATCAGCGGATATGTGGAAAATAAGAGACTGGAAGAGACCGATCCTGTTACGCCCACACCCGTGACAGATTATGTGGCACCGGCATATGCACCCTTGCAAAGAGACGGTAAGGTTTGTCTGGTATGGAATATGGTAACCAACATGGATGCCAATTCTTTTGCGGAAGGGTTACTGCAAAATACGCAGGGTGTCAATGTCATTTCGCCTACCTGGTTTTCATTGATTGATGATTACGGCAATTTCTCTTCCCTTGCGGATGCCGGTTATGTTACTGCCATGCATAACAGAGGAATTCAGGTATGGGCACTTTTAGATAATTTTACCAATAAAGAAGTTTCTACAGCCAATGTTGTAAATAATACAACCAGCCGTCGCAATTTGATTGACCAGTTAATCCGGACGGTGCAACAGTATCAGATTGACGGAATCAATATCGATTTTGAAGCAGTCAGCGCAGAAGCGGCGCCCGGCTATATCCAGTTTTTACGGGAACTCTATATTGAATGTCACAAAAACGGCATTATTCTTTCCGCAGACAATGGATATTTGTTAAATTATGACCGTGGAAAACAGGGAGAAGTTGTCGATTATGTGATTATCATGGGTTATGATGAGCATGTTGCGGCTGCAGATGGTGTAGGATCTAATGCATCCATTGATTTTGTGCAGAGTGGAATTGAGAAGACGGTATCTCAGGTTCCGGCTGAAAAAGTCATTAATGCAATTCCGTTTTATACCAGACTGTGGAAAACGACAGGTGATATCGGTCAGGTTGCATACGGAATGAATGAGATTGAGAACTTTTTAAATAACAACGGTGTTACAACCATCTGGGATGATGGCACCTGCCAGTATACAGCGCAATTTTCCGTAGATGGAACAGATTATGCGGTATGGCTTGAAGAGAGTGAATCCATTGCGGTGAAATTAAACGTTATGGAAAAATACAATCTTGCCGGAGTTGCCGGATGGAGACTGGGCCAGGAAAAAGCTGATATCTGGAATGAAATAGCAGCTTATCTGCAGTAGTAATAATTTATTATAAAAATAAGCGGTAAAGGCCCCGCTCGTTTGAATATCTGTTTTGTTTTATGCATAAATACTATAAAAAAGGATTTTATGGATGAAAATGGAACAGAAAGTGATAGCAACATGCATGACGGTTTTTCTGCTTGCGGCCATGGTTGTTTTATCCAGACAGGCAGCAATCTATACCATGACTGCCAGGAATGAAAAAGAAAAAATCGTTGTGATTGATGTCGGACACGGAGGGAATGATCCCGGAAAAGTGGGTGTCAATCAGATTCTTGAAAAGGATGTTAATCTGGCAATAGCTTTAAAGCTTCAGAAGGTATTAAAACAATCCGATCTTACTGTTGTCATGACAAGGACAACCGATTGCGGTCTGTATGATGAGAATGCAACCAACAAAAAAGCGCAGGATATGCATCGGAGAATTCAGTTTATGGAAGATCAGCATGCAGATTTAGTTGTAAGCATTCATCAAAACAGCTTTCAGGACAGTTCTGTCTGCGGACCACAATGTTTTTATTATGCCAATTCCGAATCGGGACATCAGGTTGCCTCGATTTTGCAGAATACACTAAATCAGGGACTTGAAATCGAATCACCGCGGCAGGAAAAGGCAAATGACAGCTATTATATTTTAAAAAAATCAGCCATGCCAACGGTAATCGTTGAGTGTGGCTTTTTGTCAAATCCGGAAGATGCAAAAAAACTTACCGATGAAACTTATCAGGAAAAACTGGCTTTTCAGATTTATCTGGGGATTCAAAAGTATTTCAATGGATTATAATTTGTGATATGATGAAAGATAAGATTATGACAGCGGAGCTTAATGTATGAAAACGCGTTTTGAGCAGATTGCACGGGATACGAAAGGATATAAATTGTCAGACAATCCAATTATCCGGGCGGCTGGTGAAATAATAAAAAAAGGCGGACTGGTGGCATTTCCTACGGAAACGGTTTACGGTCTTGGTGGAGATGCACTCAATCCGGAATCATCCATAAAAATATATGCGGCAAAGGGACGCCCCTCGGATAATCCCCTGATTGTTCACATTGCGGATTTGAGGGATTTGGATAAAATCGTATCCTACATACCGGAAAGCGCGAAAATGCTGGCAAAGCATTTTTGGCCCGGACCTTTGACCATGATTTTTCAAAAAAGTGACATTGTGCCGCTTGAAACGACGGGAGGATTAAATACTGTTGCGGTTCGCTTTCCTTCCGATGAAATTGCGCAGGCATTTATTCTGCAGGCGGGTGGGTATGTTGCCGCACCCAGTGCCAATACATCCGGCAGACCTTCGCCGACAATGGGACAACATGTCTTTGAGGATATGGATGGCAAAATTGAGATGATTTTAGACGGCGGAAGCTGTGATATCGGATTAGAGTCGACGATTGTTGATCTGACAGAAGACATACCGGTTATCTTAAGACCGGGATTTATCACCGAAGAAATGCTTCAGGATGTTTTAAATCAGGTGGAAATGGATCAGACAATTTTAAGTGCGGCTTCCGGCATTGCCCCGAAAGCACCCGGCATGAAGTATCGCCATTATGCACCCAAGGGAGATTTGACCATTGTTGACGGAGATATAAATAAAGTCATTCCTTATATCAATGAAAGATTGCAAAAGTTGCAGTCCATGGGAGAAAAAGTGGGAATCATTGCAACGGATGAGAGTATTGATTCTTATATCCAATGCTATAAAAAGAGTGTCGGAAAAAGAACCGATGAAGCAATGATTGCCCGCAGATTATATGAGATTTTGCGGGAGTTTGACGAAAACGAGGTATCTTATATTTATGCAGAATCCTTTGACAGCAGTGGTATGGGGCAGGCAATTATGAATCGCCTGTTAAAAGCAGCGGGACATAAAGTAATAACAATTTAGGAGGAGAGAAAATGATAGCAATCGGAAGTGACCATGGCGGATTTGAATTAAAAGAGCTGATTATCAGACATTTGGAGGAACAGGGCGTTGATGTCAACGACATGGGATGTTATGACAAATCATCCTGTGATTATCCTGTTTACGGCCGGGCTGTGGCAAAGGCAGTTGCTGATGGCAGTTGTGAAAAAGGAATTGTAATTTGCACAACCGGTATCGGTATTTCCATTACGGCAAATAAAGTAAAAGGAATTCGGGCAGCGTTATGTGCAGATACGCTTTCAGCTAAGCTGACCCGTCTTCATAACGATGCTAATGTTTTAGCATTGGGAGCCGGAATTGTAGGTCCCAATCTGGCAATGGAAATCGTAGATACTTTTTTGAATACTGATTTTTCGGGAGAGGAACGGCATCAGAGAAGAATCGATGGAATAGAAGAATAAGAAAATAGATGAAGGTACGGGAGGACAAAAATATGAGTAAGGTAGTTGTTATGGATCATCCGCTGATTCAGCACAAAATCGGATTTATCCGGAGAAAAGATACGGGAACAAAAGATTTCAGACAGACGATTAGTGAAATAGCGATGTTAATCTGCTATGAAGCAACCAGAGATCTGCCGATGGACGAGGTGGAAATCGAAACCCCTATCTGTAAAACAACGGTAAAAGAGCTGAAAGGAAAAAAACTTGCAGTTGTTCCGATTTTAAGAGCAGGACTTGGTATGGTGGACGGAATGCTGCAATTGATCCCTTCTGCAAAGGTCGGTCATATTGGGCTATACAGAGATCCGGTTACGGTAAAACCGGTTGAGTATTATTGCAAACTGCCGGCAGACTGCAGTGAGCGCGAAGTGTTTGTGGTAGATCCGATGTTAGCAACCGGTGGTTCCAGTGTGGCCGCCATTCAGATGTTAAAGGACAAAGGATGTAAAAATATACATTTTATGTGTATCATTGCCGCACCCGAAGGTGTAAAAGCAATGCAGGAGGCACATCCGGATGTAGATTTATACATCGGTGCGCTGGATGAGAAATTGAACGACCATAGTTATATTGTTCCCGGCTTAGGTGATGCCGGAGACAGAATTTTCGGTACAAAATAGCCGGAAACGGAGGATTGGTATGGCAGGACAAAGAACGGATTATATTTCCTGGGATGAATATTTTATGGGGGTTTCCATGCTTTCCGGCATGCGCTCAAAAGATCCCAACACACAGGTAGGTGCCTGTATCGTCGGAAAAGATCATCGTATTCTCTCCATGGGATACAATGGATTCCCCAATGGATGTTCGGATGATTTATTTCCATGGGCCAGAGAAGGTTCCGCTTTGGAAACAAAATATTCTTTTGTGGCGCATAGTGAATTAAATGCCATTTTAAATTATCGCGGTGGAAGTTTGGAAGGTGCGACCCTTTATGTTTCGCTGTTTCCCTGTAATGAATGTGCAAAGGCTATTATTCAGGCGGGAATTAAAAAGGTTGTATTTGCTTCCGACAAATATAAAGACACTCCGGCCAGCATTGCATCACGAAAAATGTTTGATGCGGCAGGTGTTGTGTATCAGGAATATCAACATTCCGGTAAAAAGGTGGAACTAAATCTTTAGAACGGTTAAAGAAGGTTAATGTTTTGAGAATGAAGACTTTATGTCTGCTTTCCGTCATGTGTGTCGTCTTTTTGTTTGCAGGAGGAAAGCCTGTATCTGCATCGACCTACAGTCAGTTGCAGGAGGCCCAGAAGGAGAAAGAGAAGGCTTCTAAAAATGCTGACCGGGCAGAAGACGATATCGACGACTTGAACAAAGAACGGGCAGGGTTGCAGACATATTTGGATCAACTGAATAGTGAATTGTTGCAGACCAGTGGTGAGCTTGCCGGAATTGAAGATTTGATTTCGCAGAAAGAGACTGCCTTAGTTGAAATGCAGGAGGAACTGGAAATAGCAAAAGAAAAAGAAGCCGACCAGTATATCGCCATGAAAAAGCGGATCAAGTTTATGTATGAGAAGGGCGATTCGGCTTATATGGAATTATTTTTTCATGCACAGAGCTTTGCTGATTTTCTCAACAAAACGGAATATGTTGAAAAGATGTCCCAATATGACCGGGATATGCTGGAAGAATATATGAATATCCAGGAAACCATCCGTAACAATGAGCAGAGCATTGTGGATGAGAGGGTTGCTCTGGGCGCTTTGCAGGAACAGGCATTGGAAAAGCAGAGCGAGGTATCTGATCTGGTACAAAAAGCAAGTGCGAATGTTGCCGAATATCAGGATCAGATTTCGGAAAAAGAAAAAGAGCTTTTAGAATATGAAAAGCAGATGGAAGAAAGTGAAAATGATATTGCAACGCTTCAGGAAAAGTTAAAAGAAGAAAATGCCCTGACGCAACAAGCAATGGCAGCAGGTTTTTCAGATCTTTCTTCGGTTACGTTTGCTGCCGGGGATCTGGATTTGCTTGCGGCAATCATATATTGTGAGGCCGGTAATCAGCCCTACATTGGACAGGTTGCCGTGGGAAATGTTGTAATGAATCGTGTCAAAAGTTCGGTTTTCCCCAATACCATTCTGGAGGTTATTTATCAGAACCGCCAGTTTTCTCCGGTAGGAAGCGGACGTTTTGCGATTGCCCTTGCCAATCACAAGGCTACGCCGGCTTGTTATGCGGCAGCTCAGGATGCCATGGCCGGTTCAGCGCCGGTTGGAAATTGCCTGTTTTTCCGGACACCGATACCGGGACTAACCGGAATTCAGATTGGCGGACATATTTTCTACTAAAGTCACTGTTCAACAGTTTTTATAGGGGATGTAGTCGTCCTTACAGAAAATGATATATTTTTGCCGCCTCGTACTTCGGTTTTTAGCATTTCTAAGCGGCATGTTCACAAAATTTATTAAATGCCCGGTTTCAAAACTCAGACTTCGTCTTCGGACAGTTGAAACCGGGCATTATTTTGTTCACGATGCCGCTAAGAAATGCACAAAACCTCGTAAAATTCGGCGGACAAAGATATATCATTTTCTGTAAGGACGACTTGTTATATGCCAAAAGTTGTAAATAATAAAATGAAAGAAACGCGGCAGAACGTCTGCAAGCACGATATATTCGCATTTTATATTAATAAAAATCGGGAATACAAATCCGAAAAGTGAGTAATAAAAAAGAGCGAAAGTATCGCCCTTTTTTGTCATATGTAATGTTTTTTAAATTATTTATATTCAAATTGATTAAGATACTCTTGATAAGTTTTAAATTCGCCTGAGTAAATCAAAGTTAGCAGATGATTCAATCGATTGATGGATGTTTTCATTAATTCAATCGATAAAATTCCGTTGTCATATGCCTGGGTAATTTCATCCAGATCCACCACTTTTACAAAGCCGTCCGGATAAATCAGAACATCGGCAAGTAAATCTGTCGCAATCAGACGGCCATTTTCTTTGTCATAGAAGACATCGATGATGTCGCAGTACCAGTATAGTAAATCTCCGGTTTCGGAATAAAACTTACTGACCTTAAATCCCTCATTCCAGAAATAAGCCGAGTAGCCATGGTGCAGATCCTTGCGTGGTTTTATGGCATGCCATTTTGTTACAATCCGTTTTGCCGATTCCGAAAAACAGATAATTTCATCATCTTTTAAGCAGATACATTCGTCCGGAATGAGACGTTTTCTGTATAAAACGGGATAATCCATTCTTCGACTCCTTTCGGCAGAAAATGTTTTGATTTTCTAAATACTAACTGTTTGTAAATAAAAAGTCAATGGAAAATTAATTCTTGTAAAAACTTCATAAAATAAAACAATTTAAGTAGACTCTTTTTACAAATATTAGTATAATGATTTTAAGTCTGCGGACATGGCGCAAGGCTCTTTAAATTGTTAAATGACAGGGATTTTGTATTGGTAAGTTACCGGAAAGGACTGGGAGAGCGTGATATGAAATATCATAAAAATGTATACCGTTCTCTTGCGATGATTACCCAGTTTGGGATTAATATGCTTGTTCCGATTTTTGCATGTTCGTTTATCGGCATCTTTCTTGATCGGTATCTTGGCACGTCTTTTTTCATGATTCTGTTTTTTTTTATCGGTGCACTTGCCGGAGGCAGGAATATTTATATTTTTTCTAAAAAGATATTCTGTGCGGCGCCTGACAGGGATATTCGTCCCCGTACAAATTCTCATAGTGATTTAAATTCTTCCGATACTTCCCGGATTGAGAAGTCGGATGATAAAAAGGATAGAGAGCATGAATAAGTTTTTTAAGATCAACGAATCTCTGCCGGATCTGTTAATTGGAATTTTGATTTTCGGATTATTTGCCGAGTTTTTACCGGTTTGGTTTTTAGAGCGTAAGCTATATTATTCGATTGGGCTTTTGATAGGTCTTTTTGTTGCCGCACTTTCTGCATGGCATATGGCATACAGTATTGATAATGCCGTGGACTATGATGAAGGAACGGCGACCAAACACATGCAAAAGGGAAGTGCTCTTCGTTATGGACTTTGGCTCATTCTTTTAGGGATTTTGATGATTTTTGATTTTGCCAGTCCGATTGCCGCTTTTATCGGTATGATTTCTTTAAAAGTGTCGGCGTATCTTGCGCCGTTTACACATAAATTATTTAGGAGGTGAATGTATGGGGCAGGGAATTTTGTTATCCGGCGGTGCCGATATTGACTTTATGGTCCATGGTATCTTTTCCTATGAGATTTTTGGACAAACCGTATGGATAACAACCACACATGTCTGTGTTTTAATTGTATTTTTGCTGATTATCGGTTTTTGTATCGCAGCAAACCGTGCAGTTAAAAAAGCCGGAGATGTGCCCAAAGGATTTCTCAACGCAGTAGAGCTGATTGTGGAAATGTTAGATGGCATGGTTTCTTCAACCATGGGAAAAAATGCGGCCAAATTTGCAAATTACATTGGCACCATTTTTCTGTTTATCTTAATCAGTAATATTTCCGGATTGTTTGGACTGCGTCCGCCTACAGCTGACTACGGTGTCACGCTTGCGCTGGGTATTATGACATTCTGTATTATCCATTTCAACAAGTTTAAACATCAGCATATCAGTGGTGTAATTAAAGGCTTGTGCGATCCGTGGCCGTTTTGGGCGCCGATTAATATCATCGGTGATGTGGCGGTTCCGATTTCATTATCATTACGTTTGTTCGCAAACGTATTGTCCGGTACGGTAATGATGGCTTTGATATACGGATTGTTATCAAAGATTGCAATTATCTGGCCGGCTGCGCTTCATGTGTACTTTGATTTGTTCTCAGGAGCAATTCAGACCTATGTATTCTGTATGCTGACAATGACCTATGTAACAGATGCAATTGGAGAATCATAGAAACACATTTATTGAAAACACGTTGATGAGCGTGTAAGTCATCGGAAGATGACAATCATCAAGATTAAATAGAGATATCCAGTTTAAGGAGGAAACAAAACATGGAATTTAATGAAAACTTTATTTTAGGCTGCTCTGCAATTGGTGCCGGACTTGCTGTAATCGCCGGTATCGGACCTGGTATTGGACAGGGTATCGCTGCCGGACATGCAGCTTCTGCAGTAGGTAGAAATCCCGGTGCAAAATCAGATATCACTTCTACCATGTTACTTGGACAGGCCGTTGCAGAAACAACCGGTTTGTATGGTTTGTTAGTTGCTATGTTATTATTATTCGTTAAACCTTTGGTCTAAAAGCCTTTTAAAAATAACAAGAAAGGAGGCTTAAGACTTGAATACGTTAGTAAACACAGGACTCATCCTGTTATCGGAAGAAGCAGGGATGACGAGATTGTTCGATTTGGACTTTCAGTTATTGCATGATGCAGCGCTTATGATTATTGCTGTATTCTTCCTGTTTTTGATTGCGTCCAATCTATTATTTAATCCTGTACGTAATTTATTACAGAACAGACAGGAAAAAATCCAGAATGATTTAGACAGTGCAAAAGAAGACAAAGAACAGGCAAATGCGTTAAAGCTGGAATACGAAGAGAGATTAAAGAGTGTTGATAAAGAAGCAGAAGCAATTTTGAGTGAAGCAAGAGCAAAAGCTCTTCGCACACAGGATCAGATCGTTGCAAAAGCAAAAGAAGAAGCAGCGTCGATTATTGCAAGAGCAAACCGCGAGGCAGAACTTGAAAAACAGAAAGTTGCCGACGATGTTAAGAAGGAAATGATCAACCTTGCAAGTGTAATGGCAGGAAAGGTTGTAAAGGCTTCGATTGATACAGCGGTTCAGGACAGCTTGATTGATGAAACATTAAAGGAAATGGGTGAGAGCACATGGCTAAGCTGATTTCAAAAACCTATGGAGATGCATTATTTGAAACAGCTTTAGAAAAACAGACCATGGATTCCTTATTTGAGGAAGCACAGGTCGTTTTAGAAGCGTTTTCACAAAATCCCAAGCTTTCCGAACTGATGGTACATCCAAAGATCTTAAAAGAAGAAAAGCTTCAGATCGTGGAAGAAATCTTTAAGGGTCTCGTGAGTGACGATATGACCGGATTTTTGGTAATCATCGTGAAAAAGGACCGTTTTGGTGAGATATGCAATATCTTAGAATATTTTATCTCCAGAGTAAAAGAGTATAAAGGCATTGGTGTTGCAACTGTTACAACTCCAATGGAATTAAATGAAGCACAGAAAAGTGCAGTTTGTGCGAAGTTGTTAGAAACAACATCTTATCGTGAGATGGAAATGCACTATCAGGTTGATGAGGCTTTGATTGGTGGAATGGTAATCCGTATCGGTGACAGAGTTGTGGATAGCAGTGTTGCTACAAAATTAGAAGAGCTGAAACGGCAGCTTTTAAAAATACAGTTGGCATAATTGTAACCGTGAAATAATAAGAAAGGTGCGTAAGATCTATGAATTTAAAACCGGAAGAGATCAGTTCGGTCATTAAAAGTCAGATTGAAAGATATGCTTCTTCATTAGAAGTATCCGATGTCGGAACTGTTATTCAGGTAGCAGATGGTATCGCCCGTGTTCATGGTCTTTCCAATGCAATGCAGGGAGAATTGTTGGAATTCCCCGGCGAAGTATACGGCATGGTATTAAACTTAGAAGAGGATAACGTCGGTGCCGTTTTATTGGGAAGTCATAAAAATATCAACGAGGGTGATATTGTAAAAACCACCGGTCGTGTAGTAGAAGTTCCGGTAGGTGATGAATTACTTGGTCGTGTCGTAAATTCGCTTGGACAGCCTATTGATGGAAAAGGACCGATCCAGACAGATAAATATCGTCAAATTGAAAGAGTTGCATCCGGTGTTATTACCCGTAAGAGTGTTGATACACCTTTACAGACAGGTATTAAGGCCATCGACTCCATGGTTCCGATCGGAAGAGGCCAGCGTGAGTTAATCATCGGTGACAGACAGACAGGTAAAACGGCTATTGCGATTGATACCATCATCAATCAGAAAGGCCAGAATGTAAAATGTATCTACGTTGCAATCGGTCAGAAAGCTTCTACGGTTGCAAGCATCGTAAAGACATTAGAAGAGTTCGGAGCAATGAGTTATACAACTGTTGTTGCCGCAACTGCAAGTGAGCTTGCTCCATTACAGTATATTGCACCATATGCAGGATGTGCGATTGGTGAAGAATGGATGGAGAATGGAGAAGACGTATTAGTTGTATATGATGACTTAAGTAAGCATGCAACTGCATATCGTACACTCTCATTACTTCTTAGAAGACCCCCGGGACGTGAAGCTTACCCCGGTGATGTATTCTATCTCCATTCCAGATTGTTGGAAAGAGCTGCAAGAATGAGCGACGAATACGGCGGAGGTTCTCTTACTGCATTGCCCATTATCGAAACACAGGCAGGAGACGTTTCAGCATATATTCCGACCAACGTTATTTCCATTACAGACGGTCAGATTTATCTGGAAACAGAAATGTTCAATTCAGGTTTCCGTCCCGCAGTAAATGCCGGTCTTAGTGTATCCCGTGTAGGTGGTGCTGCTCAGATTAAGGCTATGAAGAAAATTGCTGCTCCGATTCGTGTAGAGCTTGCTCAGTATCGTGAACTTGCATCTTTTGCACAGTTTGGTTCCGAATTGGATGCTGATACCAAAGAGAAGTTGGCACAGGGTGAAAGAATTAAAGAAATTTTAAAGCAACCCCAGTATAAACCAATGCCTGTACAGTATCAGGTTTTGATTATCTATGCTGCAACCAACAAGTATCTGTTGGATGTTCCGGTAGAAGATATTACCAGATTTGAACAGGAATTCTTTACTTTTATTGATACAAAATATCCTGAAATTCCGGAAAGCATTGCTACAACAAAAGTGATTTCCGAAGAAATGGAAGAAAAATTAATTAAAGCAATCGGAGACTTTAAGGAAGAATTTAAATAAGCAGATAGAAAGTAAAGGTGACAGATTATGGCTTCTATGAGAAGTATTAAAAGACGTAAGGGTAGTATTCAGAGTACCCAGCAGATCACCAAAGCGATGAAGCTTGTGTCTACCGTAAAGCTCCAGAGAGCAAAAGGCCGTGCAGAAAAATCAAAATCGTATTTTGAATGTATGTATGCAACTGTTAAGAGTGTGCTGGCTAAGAGTGGGAATATTGAGCATCCCTATTTGAAATCCGGCAACAATTCAAAAAAGGCAGTGATTGTCATTACTTCTAACAGAGGTTTGGCAGGCGGATACAATTCCAATGTAATCAAATTGATTACAAAGGGAGATTTTAATAAAGAAGATGTCGTTGTATATGCAATCGGTAGCAAAGGAAGAGATTATTTATCTCGTCACGGTTATCAGATTGGCGGTGACTATTCCGATGTGATTGAGGAGCCGATTTATGCAGATGCAATGCGTATCAGTGATGATTTATTAAAAGCATTCGCCGAGGGTGAGATCGGAGAAATCTATTTAGCCTATACCGCATTCAAAAATACCGTAAGTCATATTCCTACATTGTTAAAACTTTTACCTGTGGATACAGATGGAATAGAAGATGTAGATGACGATAAGGCACTTATGAATTTTGAACAGGATGAGGAAGAAGCATTAAATATGTTAATTCCAAAATATATCACAAGTTTGATATACGGAGGCATGGTCGAAGCAGTTGCCAGCGAAAACGGAGCCCGTATGCAGGCGATGGATTCAGCAACAAGCAATGCGGAAGAAATGATCGAGAAATTATCCTTACAGTACAATAGAGCCCGTCAGGGATCTATTACACAAGAATTAACCGAGATTATAGCAGGTGCGGAAGCAATCAGCTAAGTAAAGGAGTGAAAGAAAAGAAATGGCAGAAACAGCAATCGGAAAAATCACTCAGATCATCGGTGCGGTACTTGATATTAAGTTCCCGGAAGGTAAACTTCCGGAAATCAACGAAGCTATCGAGATTACTTTAAAAACAGAAGGTAAATTGGTAGTGGAAGTTGCACAGCACCTTGGAGATGATACAGTGAGATGTATCGCCATGGGTTCAACTGACGGTCTGGTAAGAGGAATGGATGCAATTGCAACCGGAGCTCCTATTACCGTACCTGTTGGTGAGAATACATTAGGACGTATTTTCAACGTTCTTGGCGAACCAATTGATAATAAACCGGCTCCGACAGATGTGTCATATGAGCCCATTCACAGAGCTGCTCCGGAATTTGCAGAGCAGTCTACAGAAACAGAATTATTAGAAACCGGTATCAAGGTCGTTGACTTACTTTGCCCTTACCAGAAGGGTGGTAAGATTGGTCTTTTCGGTGGTGCCGGCGTAGGTAAAACCGTTCTTATTCAGGAGTTAATCCGTAACATTGCTACTGAGCACGGCGGATACTCTGTATTTACAGGCGTAGGTGAAAGAACCAGAGAGGGAAATGACCTTTACCATGAAATGACAGAATCAGGCGTTATTGATAAAACCACCATGGTATTCGGTCAGATGAATGAGCCTCCGGGAGCCAGAATGAGAGTTGGTCTTACAGGTCTTACGATGGCAGAATATTTCCGTGATAAAGGTGGAAAGGACGTATTGTTATTCATCGATAACATCTTCCGTTTCACACAGGCCGGTTCCGAAGTATCAGCGCTTCTTGGACGTATGCCTTCAGCCGTAGGTTATCAGCCTACATTGCAGACAGAAATGGGTGCTCTTCAGGAGCGTATCACATCAACAAAGAACGGTTCTATTACATCCGTTCAGGCAGTATATGTGCCCGCCGATGACTTAACTGACCCGGCGCCCGCAACAACATTCGCCCACTTGGATGCAACCACCGTATTATCACGTGCAATCGTTGAGCTGGGTATTTATCCTGCGGTAGATCCGTTGGAATCAACCTCACGTATTCTGGATCCTCGTATCGTAGGTGAAGAACATTATAAAGTTGCCCGTGGCGTACAGGAAATCTTACAGAAATACAAAGAGTTACAGGATATTATTGCAATTCTTGGTATGGACGAGCTTTCAGAAGAAGATAAACTTGTTGTAAACAGAGCCAGAAAGGTACAGAGATTCTTGTCTCAGCCGTTCTTCGTTGCAACACAGTTTACAGGTTTAGATGGTAAATACGTACCGCTTAGCGAAACCATTCGTGGCTTTAAAGAAATTCTGGAAGGTAAACACGATAATGTTCCGGAAAGTTATTTCTTAAATGCAGGAACCATTGACGAAGTCGTTGCCCGCATGAGTTAGGGGTGATAGAAAGTGGCTGATTTATTCAAACTTAGAATTATCACACCTGACCGCGTCTTTTATGAAGGCGAAGCGGAAATGGTAGAATTTAACACAACGGAAGGTGAAATTGGTATTTACAAAAAACACATTCCGATGACGGTTATCATCAAACCCGGTATCCTGACAATTACCGAGGAGAGCGAAACAAAAACGGCTGCTTTACATGCCGGATTTGCGGAAATCTTACCGGATCAGGTAACAATCATGGCTGAGATTATTGAGTGGCCTGTTGAAATCGATCAGGACCGTGCAGAGCAGGCAAAAGAGCGTGCCGAGGAGAGATTGCAGAATAAAACCCCGGAGACAGATATCGCAAGGGCTGAAACAGCACTCTTAAGAGCTATGGCACGTATCGAGGTATTAAAATAGTCCTTGAACAGTATATTTTAGTTATTTTATTAAAGGGTAATCCCATTGGGATTGCCCTTTTTCATGTGGATAGCAAGTCGTCCTTTTAGATAATTTTATATCTTTACCGCCTCGTACTTCGGTTTTTAGCCCTTCTAAGCGGCATGCTCACACAGAGCCATAACATAGCTGAAAGAAACAAAAAGAACAAAATGGGAAACTTGTGCATAGGATAATAAAAAACGGAGTTAAAAAGATGGAAAAAGGGAAAATAATACCTTTCTATATGGCGTATCCTTTGCCTTTATACTATGAAGATGAACAGGAAGTTGTAAAAGATATGGAATATCTGCAGAGTCAGCATTCGCCGGAAATACGGTCATTGCAAAGGGAAATCATGGAAGTAATTAATCTTTTGGATTATGAAGGTAGTATGATTTATGATGAATATCCGGATCGTTTTTCCATGGAAAGACAGAGCAGGATGATTTGTGACCGGTTAAAGAGTAAATATCAGGATGATGATACATGTAAATTTCGAGATATGCTTTCGTGGGAAGGGTTTCAGGATATTATCAGACTGTTGATGTATGATGAGATTTTGAAAAGAAGACACAGAAAAAGCAGGGGATATCTCAGATTTTAATAAAATTTTAAAATTATTGGAGTATCTTAGGCATAAAATATAGTTGTGGTTTTTAGGGAAACGAATTAGAATAATAATGACCGTCAATCTGAAATGGGCGGATGAAATACGAAAAATCAGATTATATTTATAGAGAAGAAACCATATGAAAAGAGGAATCATAAAAGCGATTGTCTGCGTGATTTCATTTGTACTTTCGATACTGATTATCAGTTCGGTTATGAATCGCGGAAACAGTGATATTACCATGGAGATGAGTGAAGCATCATATCCGTTGGTCTATGTCAATTATGAAGGAGAACACATTAATTGTCTGCATGGATACGCTCAGGAAATGGACGTATCTTTTATGCGTGATACGATTACTCCGTTAGGTGAAAACAGGGAGCTTTCTTTATATATTGATACCTTTAATACCAGTATTACTTCCATTGCCTATGAGGTACGCTCTACAGATGGTACAAGGCTGATTGAGAGTACACAGTTATATGATTATATTGTGCAGACAGCCGGGATTTCGGCGGATATTCAGTTAAAGGATTTGATTGATCCGGATGAAGAATATGAGCTGATTATTTTGCTAAATGACGTACAGGGAAGACAACTGCGCTATTATACCAGAGTGGTTTTGCGTAGTGATAACCATATTGGTGAGGAAATTTATTTTGCGAGAAATTTCCATGAGAAAACATTTGACCGGGAAAATGCCAATGAGATCGCGCAGTATCTTGAGACAAATGAAAGTGGCGATAATACTTCTTACAGCTATGTGAATATCCATAGCAGTTTTCGACAGATTACATGGGGCGATCTGACTGTGGAGAAAATAACAGAGCCGCAGCTTTCTATTACGGAGTTGTTTCCGCAGACAGCTCGTATTACAATCTCTTACTATGTAAATGTTTTAACGGAAACCGGTGAGCGCAGATGCCGGGTAGATGAATATTACAGGCTCCGGTATGGAATACAGAGAATATATCTGTTGAATTATGAAAGAACCATGACTGAAGTATTTGAAATGGATCTCGCAGCATTTAACAATAATAAAATTGATCTGGGTATTCGAAATGCAGATGTGGAATTAGCGGAGAGCGAAGATGGCGGAGCATTTGCTTTTGTATCCGCAAACAGATTGTTCTGTTATAATTCCAACAATAATCGTTTTTCCCAGTTGTTTGCATTCTATACAAAAGATCATGAAGATGAAAGAACCTTTTATAATCAAAATGATATACGTGTGCTCAGCGTGGATGAAGCCGGAAATGTTCAGTTTGCAGTATATGGTTATATGAACCGGGGAACTCATGAAGGAAAGATGGGGGTAGCTGTTTATTTATTTAATGGTGTGTTAAATACCATTGAGGAAGAAGCGTTTATTCCCTACAACAGATCTTTTGCTACGCTTGAGAGCGATGTTGAAAGATTAATGTATCTTAACAGTAATGAGGAATTGTTTGTCTATCTGGGTGGAAGTATTTTCTGCATTAATCTCAACGATAACAGTTATACTGTCGTTGCAAAAGATTTGGCACAGGAAAGTTTTAAGGTTTCTGAATCCGGCAGGATTGTTGTCTGGCCGGAAGGAGAGGATCCGGATCGTAGTCAGAATTTGAATGTCATGAATTTAAATACAAAAGTAATTTCCACAATTGATGCAGGTGCAGGTCATTATATTCGTCCGCTTGGGTTTATGGAAGAAGATTTGATTTACGGTCTGGTAAATCAGTCGGATTTGTTTGTAGATAATGCCGGAAGTCTTGTGACTCCTATGTTTTGTATTAATATTAGCAGTGAGCCGGACAATAAAATCAGTATGCAGTATCAGAAGGATGATATTTATATTATGAATGTAATCCTTTCGGATAATCAGATTACCATGGAGCGGGCAAGGAAAACACCGGAAGGGGTTTATGTGGCCACGGCAGCTGATCAGATTATGAGCAATACTTCTGAATTGAAACATGAAAATACCATTGATGTTGCGGCGACAAAAGCACTGGAAAAAATTGTTCAGATTGCGGCAAAAAGTAATATTGCTACCAGATCACTCAAATTTATGACCCCCAAGGAAGTTATGTATGAAGGCGGACATGAAGTGAATTTGGAATATCCCGAGAGCATGCATGAAAATTACTATGTATATGGTTCGGGAGGCATTTTGGGAGTATATGCCAAAGAATCAGAAGCTGTTAATATTGCGGAACAGGAATCCGGTACGGTATTGAATGGATACGGAGATTATGTCTGGATAAAGGCCAATCGAAATGTTTCCAATCAGATTATGAAAATTACGGCTACCATGCAGGATGAGAACAATTCTTCTCTGGCAGTATGTCTCGATACCATGCTTTTAGCAGAAGGCATCAGCAGAAACAGCCAATATCTGTTAGATCAGGGAGCGACTGCATTATCGGTACTACAGGATAATATGCCCGAAGATTGTGAGATACTAGACCTTAGTGGCTGTAGTCTGGATGCTGTGTTGTACTACGTCAACAGAGATATTCCGGTTATGGCAATTCTAAATGACAGAAGTGCGGTCTTAATTATCGGATTCAATGAATTAAATACGGTTATTATGGACCCGACAACCGGAACGATTTACAAAAAAGGTATCAATGATTCCACAGATTGGTTCAATTCCAATGGAAATCAATTTATTACCTATATCAATTAACATTCATACCTCCGAAACAATTCGGAGGTATTTTTCCTTTTCGGATTTGTGTTTTCATTATATATGTGCCGAAAGTACGATATATGGGGTTTTTGACCTTAGATGCAGACTTTTATCTCCGCCATCGTTTCTCATATTTTATTATTCGCAACTTTGGGGACATAGCCAGTCATCCTTACAGAAATATATATCTTTGCCGCTTCATACTTCGGTTTTCGGCATTTCTAAGCGGCATGCTCACAAAGTATTTATTAAATGCCCGGTTTCAAAACTCAGACTTCGTCTTCAGACAGTTGAAACCGGGCATTATTTTTGTTCGCTTATGCCGCTAAGAAATGCCAGAAAACCTCGCTAAATTCCGCGGACAAAGATATATATTTCTGTTAGGGTGACTGCCATCCCGCAAAGATTGCGAACTATGTGAGAAACGTGGCAGAGCGTCTGCATAATCGGCCTACAAACCCCATATATCGCACTTCCAGGATATTCTTTTCGGGAACACAAATCCGAAAAGGGTAATCCCAAAGGAAAAAATTTTATGCATTATTTTTAAAGATAATATTTCTGTATCTTTGCAGTGCAAACAGAAGAATCATTCCCAAAACACCACAGGATAATACTTCTCCGACTCCTACCGTAAGCATGAAGAAAGGAATTCCTCCGGGGATGCCATATGCATAGGTTAATACAAAGGGGATGATAATGGTATTTGATAAAATGGGGGGAAGAGGGGCACACCATTTCCATTTGCGCAACAGATAGGTTCCGATTGCTCCGATTAAGGTTGCCAAACTACCGAAAATAATATCCCAGATTGCGGCGCCTGTCATAAAGTTGCTGAGCAGACAACCGATAAAAAGACCGGGGACGGCTGCGGGAGTAAAATAGGGAAGAATGGTCAGTGCTTCGGAAATGCGCACCTGAATGGCACCGCTTGCAAGATCAAATGCATTGATAAACAAGGTAAGTACCACATAGAGAGCAGCTATGACAGCTGCCTGAGTGATGAAATAGGCTTTTTTGTTATTCATATTTTTTCTCCTTTAGTTTTGTTTTTTCTCCGTAAACGGATAGGTCAGGAAGGTCTCGAACTGACCGCAAACATGAATATAACATAGTGAATAAAAAAAATCAACTGTCTATATCTTGACATTGAGAACGGTCGTTAACTATAATATAGAAAACGACCGTTAACACATGGGAGTTCAGAGGCACATCCCACTGAGATTAGATAAAGAAGTTATCATTATATGGGAGAAAGGAAATGTAGTTCCATGCATTGTTAATGATGGATTTAGAACGCAGGATGAGATGTTTCGTATTGTAAAAAATTATTTCATTTGAATTTGCCTTTGAAGATAAAACACATGTGCTAAAATGTACATATATTTGATTTATTAATAGAGAAAGAATAATTATTTGCGCCGAAATGTTACGGCAGAAGGGAGACTGGTTATGATTTTTAGAAAAAGCTTAGAAGATGAAATCAATGCACTTGTAGCCATTTCGATGGCTGCATTTCATACAGATGTTTTGGTTGGAGGAGACGAGAACGAAGGACCTCCCGGATATGATTCGCCCGAATGGCATAAACAAATGCTTCAAGAAGGACATGTATATTCCTATTTATCAGAGGACGACCGAATTATAGGTGGCGCGATTCTGTTTGAGGGAGACAATGATTTATATATTGGCAGGATTTTTATTGATCCACAATTTCTAAGGTGTGGTTACGGAATGAAGCTAATGGAGGAAATCGAAAAGACCTTTTCAAATATCGGATTAATAAAACTTGATACACCAGTATGGAATACCAGAACGAATCAATTTTATAAAAAATGCGGATATACAGAAATAGCGAAAGATAGTGAAGATGTGCATTATGAAAAGCATATTTGATAACAGAAAAAGATGATACGGGGTGTTTTGTACTATGCAGAAAAATGATTTTAAGGAACAGTTTTCAAAGACGAACAGACCGCAGATCACAGATTTGCAAATGTTTTGGGATCAAGAAATCTATATGTTGTTTCGAGAGTTTGCCGAGTATATTTTGCAGAAATATGATTTGCGATTTGGGACACCTTTATGGACAGAAAGATACGGCTGGATATATCGTATCGGAAAGTCGGGAGTGTACCTTGTAAAGGGAATCCGGAATGCCATGGATGCAACCGTGTCCTTGATGGAGAAACAGATTTTAGACAATGTGAGTGCGGTTATCAATACTCATATAGAGAGTACCGGAGAAGTTTTCGAAGAAATAACATGCCGACGGGAGCAGCCGAAAAAACCTTTGATAACTATATGAAAAGATGGACTGTGGCGAAAAGCTACAATGAGAAAATAATTTTGATCGATACTTTATTACATGCATTTCATTTGTCTTTAGTCTCAGGAGCAACGCATCGACCTGTGGCCATGAATTTTATGGACGGAACCAGAGAACAGGTAGAGAGGGTGATATCTCATCTGGCATATGACAATCGCTGAGCAAACAATGCATATAAACGGAGGAAACAGATTTGGCAGTAGAGTATAAGAGATTAACGGAAAAGGAACTTGATATCTTCATTGAAATGAGAATAAATCAATTAAGGGAAGAGGGAGCAAAGGAAGATATTGATTTAGTGCCTGCGTTGAGAGATTACTATAAACGCCATATGGCCGACGGTACATTTGTGTCCTGGCTTGCGGTAGATGATGAAGAGATAATTGGTACGAGTGGAATGTCATTTGTAGAAAAACCTCCGTATTTCGGATGCCCAAGCGGAAAGATGGGACTTTTGTCAAGTATGTTCACTAATCCCCGCTATAGACGGATGGGAATTGCAAAAGAGCTTTTACATAGAGTTGTCGAAGAAGCAAGGAAATATGGATGTGGAACAATACAGATTACAGCTTCTGAAATGGGAGTAAAACTGTATGAAGCGTATGGCTTTGTTCATAATGGCAACTTTATGCAATACAAATTATAGCATCAGGAGACTAGAAAAAAATAAATTGAGATTAAAGGAGAATGAGAAGTGGATCAAATATGGAAAGAAATGTATGAAGCTGCAAAGGCAGTTCAGAATGGAAGAAAAATATCGGATTATGTTGAAGCCGGAGAGGTTTCTGCTGCGATTTATTCAGCATCCGGCAAGATTTACACAGGGGTATGTATTGACACCTGTTCTACGTTGGGAATCTGTGCTGAGAGAAATGCGATTTTTCAGATGATTACGAATGGAGAGCAATCTTTTTCGAGGGTGCTTGCGATTATGCCGGATGGAAAAAATGGAGCGCCATGTGGGGCATGCAGAGAGTTGATGGTTCAATTAATGCCTGATACTTATAAAAATGTTGAGATATTAATGGACTATGATACGGAAAGAATCGTTACGTTAGGAGAATTGACTCCGGAATGGTGGATTTAATGGTTTTGTTGGTGGTAGATACACAAAGAGGTTGTTTCGATGAATCGCTTTATGCGTTTGAAACAGTGAAAGAAAATATTAAGAAACTTATAGCAGAGGCACGGGCAAATAAGATTGAGGTGGTTTATGTACAGCATGATGACGGACCGGGGACTGACCTTGAAAAAGGGAAAGACAACTATGAGATATTTGATGAATTTGCACCGGTAGACGGAGAGAAACGCTTCGAAAAGAATGTAAATAGTTCGTTTCATGCTATGACAGGGCTGACAGATTATTTGATGTCAAAAAATGAAAAAGACATCATTACAGTCGGGGTATCAACGGATTATTGTTTGGATGCAACGGTAAAAAGCGGATTCGAACAGGGCTTTCATATCATTATTCCTGCATATGCTAATTCGACTTATGATAATCCTTACTTTGACAAAGAAACAGCATACAAATACTTTAATGAATTTATGTGGCCGGTCAGGTATGCCCAAACAGTTTCTGTTGAAAAAGCGATTGAAATGATGAGAAATAACAGTTAAGGATGAATGAATATGAAGGAAAATGGGATTGAAGCAGCAAAAGCCGGTTTTGAAGCCAGTTTTAAAGAAGCTGATTTTTATAATAAACAAACACAGGACGACAAGCATCTAAAAGATATTTTGGCGACAATAAATGTCAAACCCGGAATGAAGATTTTGGACCTTGGTTATTACAAGATATGCCCTTCATCATTTTCCCAAAATCAGGAAGAGTATTTGTGAAGTTAATCGGGTACTCGTGAGTGATGGTCTGTTCTTTGTATCCGATCCCAGGCCAAATGATTGCGATGTAACAAGATTTGTAGATGATTATATGCAGCTTAAGAAGGATGGTCATATAAAATTCTATACCAGGGATGAGTGGGTGTAGCTATGCAGAGAATGCAATATGCATTTCATTCAGTCATTTGATTCTGAAATTCGTTTCCCCAAAAAAAAGAGCACAGCAGATGGATTTGAAGAAGTCCTTGCAAGACATGCAAAGTCAATTATTGATAGTTATTAGCTTACACAGACAGAAGATGAAATTTGGGTAACGGAACAGGTGAATAATCTTTTGTTTCAAAAGAAATAAGAGTATTCCTAATGATTGGAGGGAGATATGAACATATTGATTATAAATTGCAGCCCGGTTAGAAATGGAGCTACCGCCGAAATAGTGAATCTTGTTAAAGAGCACGTAGAAGAAGGAAATGTGGTTAAATCTGTTTGCATAGATGATTATGATATAAAGTCGTGTAAGGGATGTAGAAAATGTCATGAAACGGCAAAATGCTTCCAAGAAGATGATGTAGACAAATTGATGGTTATGTATGATTGGGCAGATAAGATTGTATCGGTTTCGCCTTCTTATTGGGCAGATATTCCTGGACAGTTTAAGGTATTTATTGATAGATGTAAACTTGTTGGTTTTGCATGTTTTGATTCTTCCGCGAAAGGTTTTTTTGGACCGATTGGTGTAAGACCCGATCGTAGAGGTGAAAATATTGGACAGGCTTTATTGATTAGAACCCTAAATGCAATGCGAGAGTATGGATATGGATATGCGATTATTGGATGGGTAAGCGAAGCGGAAAACTTTTATCGGAAAACTGTGGGTGCTGAATATATTAAGGGCGGCAATCCCGAAAACAGTGTGTATTCAAATCTGATTATGATGTAGCTGCTAATTTGACCGTTTCATGAATGGAGGGAAAGTGAACTATAATCATCCCCGCTTACGGATACCGCTTCCTCATCGGAACGGTATTTTATTTGATATAGAATCATTTTGAGAACAACGGAGGGAATTATGTGTACAAGTTTTGTAGTAAATAAAAGAAAAACACTGGTAGGTTGGAATTTGGATATTCTTGATATGATACATAGAGTTCGAACTGATGATAATGGGGTTTATATTGAAATACTTGATGAAAAAGAGGGATGGCTGCCTCTGTTTGGTGCAAATTCGAGGGGGGATTTTGTGGGAATGCCTACCTGTCATCCATTTGATGAGAGGAGTAATCCGAAAGCGGACGCACCTATTTCAATGATGCTTGATATTGATTTATTACTGCAGAAGAAAACCTTTCAAGAGATAAAATCAATTGCAGAAAATGGACCAGTCTATAGTATTCCGGGTGTTACCTTTATGTCGGCACTTTCTGATAAAAATGGGAATGTGCTTCATATCATTCCGGGACAAGGATATAAATATTATGAAAAGCCCGAGTATGTGATACTTACAAATTTTTCACCCTTCAAAGGGGATAGTGAAAAACATCCATGGATGGGAATGGATCGATATCAAACTTCGGAAGAGTTACTTTCAAAGGCTACAGAAAATTTTGATGTAAAAGAATGTTTTGATATACTAAAGGCGTGTTCACAAGTAGTATGTCCTACTGTTGTTTCAATGGTATTTGATGTAAATGAAATGAAAGTATATTGGTGTGAAAATCGTCAGTGGGATAAAATAGATAGTAAGAAGTTTTCCAATAGAAAATGATGAAGAGGGATCTCTATATATGGAAATCAAAGCTCCGGATGGAACTACAATTTATCGCGGAGATGGAAAGGAAACGACTGATTTTACTGTAAATATTCCGGAAAGTGGCGTTTATACGGTTGTTGTAGAGGCACGTCGTGCAAGAGGAACGATTCATATTCAGTGTGCGCAGATTACTAATTCATAAGTTAAAAAGCTTGTTGATATCATGCGAAACCATCAGATATCTTTATCGTGATGAACGAACCGCCTCTTGAAATCTGGGGAATGGGTGGATGTCAAAAAGGATAGGATGTTTCAGTGTAATGCTGCATATCAAATCGGGAGGAGGTAAGAGAAATGAGAAAATGTTTACGATGTAACAATGAAATGAAAGAGGATTATGATGTTAAAGTGGAGGGGGCTGCATACGGCTTAAAAATCACAAAGCCAGGTATATTTAAAGATAATCTTGGAAAAGTTCATGTAGCAGTTTGTTCTAATTGTGGTTATCTTGAGTTCTACTTAGAAGAGACAGATAAAATAAAGTAATGGGCAAATCGGAATTTTTTGAGATAGAATATATAATTTTAATGGCAATATTTTATATGTGGAATAATAATGGATTTATTAAAACCGGAGAATAAAACATATGGAATTCAGACAGGGAACAATGGATGATTTAAAAAGTATATGCAGCTTAATAGCGGAGGCAATCGAAACTATGGAAAAACAGGGAATTCACCAATGGGATGAGATATATCCTACAAGGGAGGATTTTGCCAATGATATTACCAACGGTACTCTATATACGGTAACAGAGGAGAGCCGGCTGATTGCAATTTACACGATAAGCACAGAATATGAACCGGAGTATTTAAATGCGGAGTGGAAGTGTAATGGCGAAATGACCTGCATCATACATCGATTGTGTGTTTCGCCGGAAGTTCAGAATAGAGGAATTGGAAAAATTGTATTGAATCATATAGAAAATCAACTTCAGAATATGGGGTTTAAATCTGTACGGCTGGATGTGTTTTCAGAGAATCCATATGCAATCAGCATGTATGAAAAAAACGGATATATAAGATGTGGATATGCAGATTGGCGAAAAGGTCGATTCTGGCTGATGGAGAAGAAGTTATAAGAAACAGAAAATAGAAACTCCTGTTGGGAGAAAGGGTATAAAATAGTGAAAGAATTGTTTATTAAATCATCACAATTTGAAAACAATGATGGGATACCTGACTGTTGTTCTGGTTACGGCGACGATAAATCACCGGAGTTACATATTGAAGGTTTACCTGCCGAAACGGTAACGCTTGCTATAGTTATGGATGATTTGGATCATCCCATTCAGCCCGGATTTAATCATTGGGTGGTATGGAATATACCTCCTGTCAGTATAATTCCGGGCGGATTGCCCCAAGGTGCATTTGTAGATGAACCAATTCACATTGAACAAGGTATTGCGTATGGCAGACATTGCTATCGTGGACCGAAACCGCCATTTAATTGGAACCATAGATATAGATTTACCATTTACGCATTGAGCAAGAAGATACAGTTGAATTCTGAAAGCAAAAAGGATGATTTGCTCAATGCAATGGATGGTTATGTATTGGCAAAAGGTGAGTTAATAGGAAAGTATCAGAGGAAACATATTCGTATGGAAAAAGAAGTAGTTAAAGGCCATAGATTAAAAATCGCCGGCAGGATATGTTATGGATTAGCAGTTATTTCACTTATGGTAGGAGCCTCATTCCATGGATATAGAATACATCCTGAGAATGTGGAGAATTACAACATTGGAGTTGCCATGGGAATTACTATGGTTATAGCATTTATGATATTCCTTGTGGCTGGAATTTTGCTGACATTTTTAGAGAAGAGGAAATAGAATCAAATCGGAAATCTATCTGGTAGTAACGGTTCTTTTTGGACTATGGCATATAGGATATGCGATTGGAATCTTTATGTGGCAGGGTGGAAATTTCCGCAAAGGTAAAGGTTATAAAGATAGGAAAGTAAAAAATATGGAGATTGCGAACAATGATACAATGGATTAGAAAATTTGATTTAAGAAAAGCAGGGATAATCAGTGTTACCGTAGGTGCAATAAATATATGCATACATTTATTAGTTATGGCTAATATCATACCCTATTTGTGGGTAAATGGTGGAAGAATGGAATCATTTGAAGCTGCCGTCCAAACATCAACAAGTTCTATTATATTGACGATTTTTAATATTTTAATTGCATTAATTGCAAGTCAAATTATACCGATTAAGTTCAATAAGTTTTGGGGTATCGTAATTTCTGCGTTTTTGATAATTACTTTACCTCTGACTTTAGTTGGAGTAATTCAACAGTTTTTAGGAACAATGTTTGAAAAATGTGTTACTGGTATTTTGACGATAATTGGATTTTGTTCCGATGCAAGAATTGCATTTGAAAAGAGATGGTAAAAAAATACTTGTTTAGAAGACAGAGAAAGCAGGATAAATTATGTTCCAATTTAACTGCCGATGGAGGTATAAGTTTGAAAATATCAATACGTACATGGGAACAAACAGATGCTGCATCACTGGCATTTGCTTATAATATCGGGTCACGACGTGTTCTTGAAAAAGCAGGATTTCAGTTGGAAGGTATTATGAAGTGCAATGCAGTGAAGAATGGACAGATACTGGATATGGCACTTTATGGAATGATAAGGCCAATAAGTGAACTTCATTATACACATCCGTAGGTTGGGAGCCACCATGTAAGGAACAGGTCGAGAAAGCATTGGATAATACTAAAGTCACTTTTGTTGCCTATGATAAGGAGAAACTATGAAAATTGGAGTGATTCAAGCAACATCACAAAAAGAGAAAAATAAATTGATTTTTGAGAGTGTAGGAAAAGCAGTTGAGCCTTTTGGATATGAAGTAATTAATTTCGGAGTGTTTGAAGATACAACAAAAAATTTCTCATATATTGAAATTGCAATCTGTGTAAGTCTTTTGCTTTCCAGTAAAGTTGTTGATTTTGTAGTTACCGGATGTTCCTCAGGGCAAGGGATGATGTTAGCATGTAATAGTTTACCGAGCGTAATATGTGGGTATACTCCTACACCCCAAGATGCGTTTCTGTTTGGAAGAATTAATGGTGGCAATGCAGTATCTTTTCCATTTGGACTTAACTTTGGATGGAGCGGAGAAATTAATCTTCAATGTACAATTAATAAATTATTTGATGGAGATTTCGGTACAGGATATCCTATTCATGATGCGGAAAGAAAAAGGTATGATACACATTTATTCAACCAAATAAATACGGCGGTAAAACGGGACTGGATAGATATTATTGATAAAATAGATCAGAACTTGTTAAAAAAAGCATTGAGCAATCAAGTTGTATTTGATTACATTATGCAAAATAGTGACATGGAAGAATTGAAGGCATTAATGAATTCTCACCGATAACTTCATATTTTTGAAAGAAAGAACGCGAATTAACATACCCGATTTTGCGTGACTATTTTGAAATTGCAGAACAAAAGCGGTGTTTAGAGAGGTGAAGAAATGCTTGAAATTAGATTTGTTCAATCAGAAGATAAAGAGTTTTGGTATAGTCTTGATAAGCATTTGCCAGAACAAGAATTTGATAATAAAGTTAGAGATAAAAGAGGATATGTTTTATTAGATGATAATAAACCAATAGGATTGTTGAGATATAATCTTTTTTGGGATAATACGCCATTTTGTACAATGTTATTTGTTGAATGGAATTATCACAAAAAAGGATATGGAAAGAAACTTATGGAACATTGGGAAAAGGATATGAAATCAAAGGGATATGGTATGCTTTTGACATCTACACAGGTTGATGAAGAAGCACAGCATTTCTATAGAAAATTAGGATATAAAGATTGTGGTGGTTTTGTTATTGATGTCCCTGGGTATGAGCAACCAATGGAGATGCTTCTTATTAAGAGAATTTAGCAAAACCAATATGACTTGAAATTGGAAAATTATGGAGATGTTGCAATGGTTAGAGAAGTTTATGAAAACGAGTTAAGTAAAGTATTAGAATTATATTTACATTTGCACGAGGAAACAATCCCGGAAATGTCAGAGCATTTGGAAAACACTTGGAATACGATTATGCAAGATAAAAACCATCATATTGTTGTCAAGGAAATAGATGGGAAAATAGTGTCTTCTTGTGTCTGTGTGATTATTCCAAATTTAACAAGAAATATAAGACCCTATGCGTTTATTGAAAATGTTGTTACACATTCAGATTATCGTGGAAAAGGGTATGCAACAGAATGCCTGAATTATGCAAAGGACATAGCAGAAAACACAAACTGCTATAAAATGATGTTACTTACAGGTTCAAAGAAAGAAACGACATTGAATTTTTATGGAAATGCAGGATATAACAGTACGGATAAAACAGCTTTTATTCAATGGCTTGAATAATACATAAAATATGAAATTGGCAAAATCTATCTGTTTGTGACGTTTTTTGAATAATGCGGTTGAGGAGAATATTTATGAAGTTTGAACTTTTCCCTTTTAATTCTTTTCAAAGCTATTTTTCTGCAGATGTTATAGCTTTGTATAAAGGAAAATGGCTATTGTGTATGCACAAAGAGCGTACCACTTGGGAGCATCCAAGCGGATGGATTGAAGAAGGTGAAACGCCTTTAGAAGCCGCCAAAAGAGAATTATATGAAGAAACAGGCGCAGCTACGTTCGATATGGAACCGTTATGCGACTACACGATTGACGGAGAACTCAATGGTTATTACTACAAAGGAAATGGACAAGTGTATTTTGCAATTGTGCACTCATTAGAGGAAATACCGTCAAACAGTGAAATGGAAAAGATTGGGTTGTTCGATTCGCTGCCAGATGAATTGACATATCCCATTTTGCGTGACTATTTTGAAATTGCAGAACAAAAGCGGTGTTTAGAGAGGTGAACGAACCGCCTCTTATCAGAGGAAGCATAAGTGATTGAAAGGAGAATGGGAGATGGAAAATATACTTGATTTTATGCAGGCGGCTTTGCCGTGGATTGCAATGGGACTTTTGCTGGCAATATTTTCTGCCAGAAGTGCTGCCAAAAAAAGGAAAAATGAGAATGAGGAAACGAGCGACGATTACGGTGCAGAAGGAATGTGTCTTGGAATGTGCATGGGCACTGCGATTGGATCCTCTTTTGGTAATAATACCGGCATAGGCATATCCCTTGGTATGTTGATTGGTCTGGCGATAGGAACCAGCATTAAAAAAGAGAAAGAGGATAAAGACAGTGATGAAGGACAGCATAATAGCAAAACTGACATCTAAAGATGATAAATATGCGTGTGCGTTTGCTGATAAAATCATCTTAGAAAGCCAGGAAACTGATGAATGGTATGAGTATTTCAATACTTTTGCTTCCTTGCTTAACCACCCAAAGTCATTGGTAAGAAATCGTGTGTTATATATTCTCGCTGCCAATGCACAGTGGGATGAGGATAATCATTTTGATGTGGTTCTTGATGATTATCTTACACATGTCACAGACGAAAAACCAATTACAGCAAGACAATGTATTAAGGCTCTTGCACAAGTTGGTCTGGCAAAGCCACAGTATATTCCGAAGATATTATCATGCCTGGAGGATGCTGATTTATCAAAATACAAGGACAGTATGCGCCCGCTGATTGAAAAGGATATTATAGAAACCGAAAAAGTTTTGAAAAATTCAGTTTGTAGATAATGAAAAAATGGGATTTAATAAAGTGCTTTTATGGGTTTTAGAGAATTAAATAGGTGTTGAAGCGAGGAAAAAAATGGATATTAGAATTGTGGATTTATCTGAAGTTGCCATTATTGGAAAAGAGGGATTATGTACAGAAGAAGCTAACATTGTACAGGATCTATGGAAACAGGCAAATGAAAATTTTGATGAAGTATTAGGACTTGGAATGAGAGAAAAGAATGGTGCATTCGTTGGCTTTTGGGGTGCAATGAGTGATGAAACAATGTCATTTATGCCGTGGACGCACGACTTTACAAGAGGTTATTATCTGGCGGGTATAGAAGTGGCAAAAGATGCGCAGGCACCGGAAGGATGGAAGAAATGGATTCTGCCGGCAAGAAAATATTTAGTGACGGAAGTAATGTTTGAGCATTATATGGAAACATTTATGGATGTACTTGAATCAGCAATTCCATCCAGAAGTTTGAAATTAAATGGCGCAGCATGCGATTATACAGAACCTTCAACAGGAAAGAATTTTATATTTTTTCCTGTTGAAGATATATAGTTTTTTGTGTGGATTGTAAAACGGTTGGTTATACCGATAAATTAAAAATAAGTGATTCATGCACTGGCTGTGGTTTGTGTTGTAAAGAATGTCCGATGGGAAATATCGAAATGAAAGACAATCGGGCAGTTTCAGGAGAACGATGTACCATGTGTTACCGCTGTATCAGTTTGTGCCCTCAAAAAGCAATCACATTGATTGGTAATCAGGTTTGGGAACAATGCAGATATGAAAAATATAAATGATTCAGGCACTGGAAAATCCGGTTTGTAGAAATTAATAAATTCGTAAAGTTATATAACGAAATATGTGAAAGGCTGGTGATCAAATGATATATAGATTTAGTGAATTTATATATTCTGAGGGTGGTCGCACATTTATCAAGATACCATTTAATGTGTGGGACGAAACAGGTTTAAAGGGGAATATTCCATGCAGGGTGTCTATCCTTGACTTCTCTTTTGAATGTAAACTTATTCCCAAGGGAAATGGTAATTATTTAATCCCTATAACCAAGAAAACGATGTCGGCTCTTGTGACTGAAGAGGAATATGAAATTGAAATGGAACTGATTGAAACGCTATCGCGAATCAATCATGACAGCCCCTATTCTAAGGAACATCCTATACGAAAAATAGACTGTATTGAATCGATTCCCATTCAAGCTGGATTCTGTGGTCATTGCTGCGTTGCAATGCTTGCAGCTGTTCCCCTTTCCGATGTGGTCGTGCTGATGGGAAAAGATCACGCATCGTGGTCAAAAATATTGGAAGCATTGGACTATTATGGAATATCCTGTGCATCAAAGGCCGTTTATCCCAAAGGTGGCTCATACCAATTGCCACTGTGCTGCATAGTAAATAATGACAATAGATTTATACTTTGGTATAAGGGTTCCTTCTACGGTATTACAGATGTTGACCCCAAAAAAACAATAAGTTATATAGAAATAGTTGTCGTTTGAAAGAGGAGCAACATGAGTGATATTAAGTATATAAAAACAACAAAAGATATAAGAAAGAGAGGCAAGATATGGCTATTACAGTAAACATATACTACACTGGGAAAAACGGAGCTGCAAGAAAATTCGCAGATGAAATGATTGCAAGTGGAACTGTTCAGAAAATTAAAGAGGAAGCAGGAAATTTAAGATATGATTATTTTGTAAAATTGGATGATCCGGAGACTGTTTTACTGATTGACAGCTGGGAGTCACAGACTGCACTTGATATTCACCACGCCTCTCCAATGATGAATAAAATAATCGAATTACGAGACAAATATGAATTATATATGAGAGTTGAAAGATATGTAACAGATGAATCCGGCATTCCAAATAAAGATATTCAATACATCAGCAGAACTGGGGCAGACAGATTCGGGTGCTGATTCAGAATGAGGTGAAATCTCAATCGGATTTGTAGCTTTTATGGAAATGCCGCTTCTATACACAAAAACAGTTGATAATCAGCCACGAACACACAAGAGGAGCCTTTTGCGGCTGTGTATCACTTACCTTGAGGAATAAATTTATACATGGAATGTTGGATAAATTTTCTCAATGTAAAGAACTATACAATTCGGTGTTTGTTGATTTAGTAAATTCAAATTTATGAATTTGTTCAATTGGAATGGGGTTAACGAAAGGATAGATGTGTATGTTAGAAACTGAGAGACTGATACTTAGAAAATGGACTGAGGCAGATGCTGACAGCTTGTTTGAATATGCAAAGGATCCGGATGTTGGACCTATTGCAGGATGGCTACCGCACAAGTCAATAAATGAAAGCCTTGACGTAATTCGAAATGTGCTCAATGGTGCAGAGTGTTATGCAATCTGCGAAAAATGCAGCAGGAAAGCGATTGGAGCGATTGAACTTAAATTGAATGGACATACGGATATGACAGAGCGAGATGATGAGTGTGAATTGGGCTATTGGCTTGGAAAAGCATTTTGGGGCAGAGGCTATATGCCGGAAGCAGCAAGAGAAATCATTCGCCATGGATTTGAAGATATTGGCATGACTAAAATCTGGTGTGGATACTATGAAGGCAATCAGAAATCAAAAAGAGTTCAGGAAAAGGTTGGATTTATATATCATCACACATGCGAAAATGTACCGGTACCGTTGATGAATGAGGTACGAGTTGGATATACAAATGTAATGACTAAGGAACATTGGGAAGAAATGCACAGGTGAAAATCGGGATTTGCGGAGGTAGTATATGAAAATTGAAAAATGTATGTTAGCCGGTGCCGTTCATGATTTTACAGACCCCAAAACCGGAAAAAATTATATGTTTTTTCCGATTAGGAAGTTATAACTTCTGGTTTGTCAAGATTTCGGCTTTTCAAGGCGCTCAAACGATAGTTTGGGCGCTGCTATAACGCATTTTTATTCCCCAAAATTAACAAAAAATTGATTTTGGGGAATAATTGTATTAGAATGTAGAAGAGGTGATAATACAATGAAGCTTATAGAAAGAACAGATTATTTAAAGCAGCTAGAAGATGTGCAGGGAACTCCTGATATAAAAGTAATTACAGGAATTAGACGTAGTGGTAAATCAAAGTTATTGGAAGCGTTTATTGATGTAATTCTTAAAAAAGAACCAGAATCGAATATTATTCATATTAATTATAACGATGACACTTATGAGGATTTATTGGAATATCACGCATTATTAGAGTATGTAAAATCAAAGTATATAAAAGGCAAAAACAATTACTTGTTTATTGATGAAGTTCAGTTATGCGAAGGATTTGAAAAGGCAATAAACAGTTTTCATGTATCTGAAAAATATGATATTTATATTACCGGTTCTAATGCTTTCCTTTTAAGCAGTGATTTAGCAACATTGTTCACTGGACGTACTTTTGAAATAGAGGTCTATCCATTTTCGTTTAAAGAATTTGTGACATATTATGGTTATACAAATATGCAGGAAGCTTATATCAAATATTTAACAGAAGGTGGGATGCCCGGTTCTTATGTTTACAAAAGCGAAAAGGATAAGCATAAGTACATCAGAGATATATTTGATACTTTAGTTTTGAGGGATATTAAACAAAAATATAAGATCCGAAATGAAAGTGTTCTTACCAAAACAACTGATTTTCTTATTGATAACATTTCAAATCTTACAACTGCGCGTAAACTTACGGAGACAATCAATAACAAAGGAGATAAAGTTGACCACAAAACTGTAGATAAGTATATCAATTATCTATGCAAAGCATTCGCATTTTACAAAGTTAGAAGGTATGATATTCAAGGAAAAAAATATCTGGCGAGTACGGAGAAATATTATTTAAGCGATCATTCATTCAGGTATGCGAAACTAGGTTCTAAGAATCCTGATTACGGAAGAGCATTAGAAAATATAGTGGCGATAGAATTAATGCGTCGAGGATATGAATTATATGTTGGTGTTCTATATAAAAAAGAAATTGACTTTGTTGCAATCAGGGAAAATGAAAAGATATATATTCAGGTTGCAAATAGTATAGAGGAGAACGAGACAAAAGAACGCGAGTTAGATCCACTAAGGAGAATCAGGGATTCATATCCTAAGATGGTTATTTCCAGAACCGGGTATCCGGAATACGATATAGATGGAATCAAAATATTAGATATTACAGACTGGTTAATGCAGTAAATTCATATTTACCGGCTTATAAGAAAATTAAAAAATCGAGATTTGTAAGGATATGAGTTTGTTTAAAAACCACTTGGAGGAGAAACTATGATAATTGCAGTATTCTCAGATGTTCATGGAAATCTTAAAGCATTAAAAGCAGTACTTGAACAGATTAAGGAAAAGAACGCAGACCTGACAGTGTTTTTAGGAGATATTTTCCAACGCGGAAATGAAGAAACAGAATGTCTGGAACAATTAAAAGGCAATGAAATAATCTGTTTAAAAGGAAACTGTGAACTTTATCTTGAACACGGAGTGGGTATTGATCCTGATGTTGAATATTTGAGGGATTATTATGATGGAATGAGAAAAAAGCTTACAGATGAGCAAATGCAGTTTATCAAGCAGATGCCGTTGTTCTATGAAAATGAATTTCATGGACATAAAATTCATTTTTCGCATTTTCTGTTTTCAGATATTGATTCGGTATATCCTTTTTTACAACTGTCAGACTTAAAAAATGGATTGTTTGATAAAGTTTGTAAAAGTGAAGACGTAATGAAATATGAACTTGTTGTAATCGGTCATTCTCATCAAAATTTTGTGAAAGGAAATGTAGTTTCTGTTTCCGCTTCAGGGTTGGAAGGGGCTTCGTACCTTTTGATCGAAGTGAATGAAGCTGATGTCAGTTTTGAACATATAAGTATTGATTGAACAGTCAGGTAGTGGACAAATTCATATTTTACGCTGAAGGAGGGGGGAGATAAAGGAAATCAAAGCTCCAAGCGAACCGCCTCTTGAAAACTGGGGAATGGGTGGACTATAGATTCACATTATTATTATGAGGTGACAAAAGATGATAAATTTTGCTAATAATTTAATTTTGGATTTTGAAAAGGATTCAGACCGTCGGATTTCAGCTATCTGCAGGGCGTTAACTGTGCTAACTGTTGTTGTAATACTGCTTAACATGTTGCATGTATTTAAGATTTCTACCGCGTTGTATCCGACACTAATTGTGTCAGCTGTCATATTGCTATTGCCGACTTTGCTTTATGATATTTTGGATTTGCGTACAAAATTCATAAGATATCTTGTCCTAACGCTTCTGGTCTTTATGTCCGGACTTATGTATTCGATTCTTTCATATCATGTAATTATTATGCTGATTCTTCCGGTAGTCGTTTCCTGTTTGTACTGTGAGCGTGCGTATGTCATATACACTACGATATTTAGTGTCCCCGCAATGGTCGTAAGTCATCTGATTGCATTCATGCTTAAGATTGTACCGGACGAACCGCTCGTTACTCTGCAAGGTGTATTGTTATACGGAATCATACCTCGTGTAATTGAGCTTGTTGCAATATCTGTAATCTGTATTAGTATTACGGGCAAGCTTCAGAGACTAATTGCAGCACTTGTCAAAAAGAACAATGAGTTGTATGAAGAGCAGCAGGTTATGGTTGGTTCACTTTCGGAGCTTGTTGAGTCGCAAAGTCATGAGACAGGCCAGCATGTAAAACGCGTTGCCGCATATACAGAAATATTATGCCGTGCAATGGGATTATCTGAGGAGGAAACATGGAAAATTAGTGTGGCAAGTATGATGCATGATGTAGGAAAAATCTGTGTACCACGGGAAATACTACACAAACCCGGCAAACTTACAGAAGATGAATTTTCAGAGATAAAAAAGCATGTTGATTATGGATATAAGCTTTTGGAAAACTCACCCGGAGAGATTATGCAGATTGCTGCCGGCATAGCGAAACAGCATCACGAACGATTTGATGGTAAGGGTTATCAAAATAATCTTGAAGGTGAACACATTAATATATATGCGAGATGTGTAGCTGTAGCAGATGTTTTTGATGCGCTGGTAAGCAAACGTTGCTATAAAAAATCCTGGACTCCTGAACAGGCACGCGAGGAAATTCTGAGACAGGCTGGTCATCAGTTTGATCCGCAAATCACAATACTATTTGATGAGCATTTTGATGAATTCCTTAAAGTTATGGAGGATTATCCTGATGCTTCTTAAACTTAAAATAAGGAAGTAATGAGGAAAGCAGTGATTGAGGAGATATAAAAATGAATGCTTTAGAATGCATTTTCAGGAGGCATAGTTATAGAGGAGAATATGTAAATGAGTCGGTGCCACGTGAAGACTTGATTAGAATTATGGAAGCCGGATTAGCAGCTCCTTCAGGGTGCAACAAACAGACTACTAGTTTGATAGCAGTCGACGATGAAGAATTAGTCATGAGACTTAAATCGGTTATCGAACCACCGGTAGCAGAAAGTGCTCCGGCGTTTATTTGTGTATTGACACAAAGAATCAACGCATACAGGGATAAATGTTATTCTGTTCAGGATTATTCTGCAGCGATAGAAAATATGTTGCTTGCATCGGTGGAGCTGGGATATCAGAGTTGTTGGTATGAAGGTCATATTACGGATGATGACCGAATATGCGATAAGCTGGCAGATATACTTGGAGTGCCCGATGGATATGACTTGGTATGCATTCTCCCAGTTGGAAAAGGAATATCAGAAGCGAAAGAGCCAATGAAAAGAAGTTTCCATGAAAGGGCTTGGTTCAATGGTTTTGGTAAAGTAGATTAAGATATTTTCTGGAGGGGCATGAAAACAATACAAGATTTAAAACGAAACATCAGAATAGAAATAGAAAAACTAAGCAACCGTCCTTTTTATTCCATGCACTATTATGGAGATGATTGTTTTGATAAGTACTTATTGCGAGGTGCACATTCCTTGGCGGACTATTGCTCTTTTATTGATACTGCATTGATTCAAAATCGAGGAAATCGGTTTCGTCACAATAACTTCGGGTGTAGTGCCTTCGTTGCGAAAAATGAAAACGGAGATATTTTGTTTGCCAGGAACATGGACTGTGAATATGCAATTCCAATGTTGTTGAATCTAAACGAAGCTTCCTCTTACAGAGTTCTTTCTCTTGTAAATATGGCTTTTTTAGACTGGGATGAAAGAACCTACGATTCACTTGAAACGGATAGCAAGTTGACTCTGGCTACTGCTTATAGTCCATCTGACGGAATAAACGAATATGGATTTGCAGTTGCTATTTTGACAGACGCAGATGCAGCTTATCCGAGACAAAAAGATAAGATAACATTGTTCGATTTGACCCTGCCTCGTTTATTATTAAGCAAAGCAAGGTCTGTGGAAGAAGCAATTCATTATACAGAAAAATACAATCTATTCTATGATGTGGCTCCTTTGCATTATATCGTAGCGGATGCCTCGGGGCATTCGGCAGTCATTGAATTTGTAGAGGGTAAGATGGTTGTAACAAAGTCAGAAAACAAATATCAGGTAGTAACCAACTTTCCTTTGTATGGCAATCCTGCTAAAAAAGGATTTGGAAAAGACCGATATGAGAACTTGCAGAATACATTGGAAAAACAAAGAGGAATCATATCCGAAGAAGATGCTTTGGAGCTTTTAAAAAGCAATGTCATACCGGGGGATGAGCAATGGTCCGCTGTATATAACTTAACAAAAAAAACACTGTCGGTAACATTTTCAGGAGAGTATGAACATGTGCACCGGTTTAAAATGAATGATTTTTGATATGAAAAAATCCGTTGTTGTTTTTTCTTTTGTGAATAATGAAATGAAAAAATTCTCTTTACAGAAAGAGAACAATGTGTTATTTTGCTTATAGACAACTTGTCGGTAAGGGGCGCGTATTATGAGAATTGTAAAAGAAGCCGCCGAGCGAAGAAATGAAATTCTGGATGTAGCAGAAAGACTGTTTTGTACCAATGGATATGACAATACCAGCACAAATGATATTCTGGCAGAGATTGGAATTGCCAGAGGGACGCTGTATTATCATTTCAAAAACAAAGAAGACATTCTGGATGCAATGATTGACAGGATTCTGGATGAAACCATAAAAAGGGCAGAGAATATTGCACTTAATGAATCCATGCCGGTTTTGGAAAGGCTCACAAAAACAGTGCTTGCGGCCAATGTAGATACAAAGACTGGTAGCATGATTTTAGAACAGGTTCATAAACCACAGAATGCCCTGATGCATGCAAAGATGCAGGAAAGACTGTTAAGCCAATTGGTACCTTTGTTTGTCAAAATCATTGAGGATGGAATTTCTCAAAATCTGATGCAGACAGATTACCCGGAGGAAACCATGCAGATGCTTCTTTTGTATGCCAACACGGTATTTGATGATTCCATAGAGTATTCTGAAGAAGAAAAAAAGAAAATGGTTCTTGCATTTATCAGCAATTCGGAAATTTTACTTCATATGGAAAAAGGAAGTATGCTTGAGGCCATGCTTCCAATGTTCTACAGAAAATAAGGCTCAGTAACTATTCTGTTTAGGGTAGTTACTATATTTTTAGAACATGACCGACAATCTGTCGGTTTTGCTGTACAGAAGAAATACTGTGAAAGAAAGTAGATATTTCAATACTATTTGTGCTACTATCCGAAGATTGATGGAATGGAGATTAAAATGAAAAAATCAAATTTTAGAAAATTTATATTACTGTGGATGGGACAATTGATATCGGCTATAGGAGGAGGTCTCACCAGTTTTGGACTTGGCGTTTATGTTTTTGAGAAGACGGGAAGTGCAGCGGGCATGGCGCTTGTTACCCTGTTGGGATTTCTTCCAACGCTTTTGCTTAGTGTTCCGGCGGGCGTACTGGCAGATCGGTATGACAGAAGACTTCTCATGATGCTCGGAGATGGTTTTTCCGGGATAGGGGTGCTTTATATTCTGGTCTGTATGATGCGAGGTGAGGCTTCTCTGATCCATATATGTATTGGAGTATTTATATCTGCCGTATTTTCTTCCTTGCTGGACCCGGCATACAAGGCAACCGTTTCTGACTTATTAACGGAGGATGAATATTCGAAGGCCAGTGGACTTATTTCTCTGGCGGGAAGTGCCAGATATCTGGTTTCTCCGGTGATAGCAGGGATTTTGTTGTCAGTCAGTGATGTAAAGCTTTTGTTGGTTATTGATATCTGTACATTTATTTTAACTGTGATTTCAACATTTGCTGTAAAAAAAGGAATTAAGACAGAAAAGACTTTGGAGCAGATTTCTTTTAAAGAGAGCATGAAGGGCGGATGGAATGCAATCAGCAAAAAAAGAGGCGTATTACTGCTCGTTATGGTATCTTCTCTGCTGACACTTTTTATCGGTGTATTTCAGATTTTGGCGGAGCCGTTAATTTTGTCTATAGCAGATGCGAAGACACTGGGAATTGCAGAAACCATCTGCGCCAGTGGAATGTTAGTGTCAAGTCTGTATCTTGGAATCCGAGGTATTCATGGCGGATATGTAAAGGTACTCAGCCTGTCGCTGGCACTGGCAGGAGTATGTATTTTGGGTTTTGGAATATTAGAAAGTATTGTGTTTATTACGCTTTCAGGTTTTGGATTTTTTATGATGCTGCCGTTTGCGAATAATTGTCTCGACTTCCTGGTTAGAACAAATACACCGGTAGAATTGCAGGGACGTGTATGGGGCATTGTGGGATTTATGTCACAGATTGGATATGTCATTGCATATGGGTGCAGCGGGATTCTGGCAGACTGGATAGCAAAATGTGGTGGAATAAGTGTAGGAAGAGGCGCCGGGATGGTAATATCTTTTGCAGGTGTGGCACTCGTGATTGTTTCGGTAAGTATTCTGTTTGTAAAAGAAATACGGTTTTTGGAAGAGAAGAGAAGTGGGGGAGAAGAGAGATGATAGGAAGACTATTATGGAATGATATAAGGAATCATAAGCTTTTGTCTCTGTCTACGGTTATTTTTATGGCGGCTTCGTCGCTTTTTATTTCACTGGCAGCAGTGCTGTTTGCCGGTCTGCTGGGTTCTGTGGATGACCTGATGGAGAAGGCTGTGACACCGGATTATCTGCAGATGCATGCAGGCGATATTCAAACGGAGAAGATAAAAATGTTTGCCAGAGAACATGATGCGGTTGAAAAATGGCAAGTATCCCCTTTCTTAAACATGGAAAACAGTTCCGTGGTACTTGGAAACAGGAGTCTTGCAGATAGTACCCAGGACAATGGACTATGTATGCAAAATGATAGTTTTGATTTTTTGCTGGATATGAACAATGTCTGTCCTGTAGTAGAGGAGGGAGAAATCTATGTGCCGGTGTGCTATCGCTCTTTGTATGATCTAAATATTGGTGACAAAATGCAGATTGGTAATGAAGAATTGATTGTTGCGGGTTTTATCAGAGATTCACAGATGAGTTCTATGATGACCTCCTCCAAACGTTTTTTAGTCAGTAAAGAAGACTACAACCGGATAAAAAAACTGGGAGAGGAAGAATATTTAATAGAATTTCTTTTAAAGGAGAAGACGGATATAGATTCGTTTGCGGCAGATTATGGTAAAGCAGGGATGTATGCAAATGGTCCGGCTATTACGAAACCGTTGATCCGAATGATGAATGCCTTATCAGACGGAATTATGATTTTGGTGATTTTGCTGGTTGGTATTGGGGTGTTGTTGATTTCTCTTCTTTGTATTCGTTTTATAACTGCCCTTGGCGTGGAACAGGACAGAAGAGAAGTGGGAATGTTAAAAGCTTTGGGAATTGAGAACAAACAGATCCGGTTTTTATATTTATCCAAATATATATTATTTTCGTTCGTTGGTGCATTGTTGGGCTTTTTAGGCGCCGGGATATTAGAGAGACCACTTTCAGAAAAGTTAAGAGAGTTATATGGTGTGTCAAATAAGGGCTTGTTTTCTGTTGCCATTACCATTCTGACCTGTATATTGATTCAGGCAGTAATACTTTTTTTCATAAGTCATGTTTTAAAGAAAATTGAAAAGATGTCGGCACTGGAGGCATTATTTCCGGTACAGACACAAGGGAAAAAGAAGGAGAGAAGTCAGTATGTGATAATTGGTCTAGTAGTGGCGGCTTGTATGGTTTTAACGCTGATTCCCCAGAATCTATACAGCACAATCTCTTCGCCGCAATTTGTTACCTATATGGGTATCGGAGATGCCGCCATTCGGATGGACGTGAGACAATCTGAAAATATCGGGGAGATAACAGAGAATCTGATGGAGGAATTAGATTGTGATTCCGATGTGTTAAAGTATGTGGCATTAAAAACCGTGTCCTGCCCTGTCATTTTAGCGGATGGATCACAGGTAAATCTCATTGTGGAAATAGGAGACCATTCCGTGTTTCCTGTTAAGTATGCGGAGGGAAGACAGCCGCAAAAAGAGGGAGAAATTGCACTTTCCGGTTTGCAAGCACAGGATTTGGGACTTCATGTCGGTGATAAATTGGAGCTGATATATGATGGAAAATCAAAAATTGCTGTGGTGTGCGGTATTTATTCGGATATTACAAATGGTGGAAAGACAGCGAAAAAGAGCAATCTTTCGTTCGATGGGAATGCAGAAGAACGGGTGACGTGGAGCATTTTGTATGTATCCTTAAAGGATAATGTACATACAGAGCAGTGGATGAAAAAATACACTCGCCCCGGTGTGGACATTGTAGATATTGCGAGTTACGTACAGGGAACATATGGTCCTACGATAAAGCAGATTGAGATGGCAAAGCTTGTGGCAATAGGAATAGCTCTACTGATTATTATGATTGTGGTGATGCTTTTTATGAGACTGATGATTGAAAAAAAGCGATACTGCATTTCTCTTCAAAAAGCTTTGGGTTTTAACAATGTCAGTATAAGGACAGATTATTTCATTCATGGATTTGTTCCGATAACAGTGGGCGTGCTTATGGGAGTGCTATTAGGTAATATCTTTGGTGAAAGTATCTGCGGACAGATATTAAAATCCCTTGGAGCATATGGATTTCACTTTGTGATTCGCTGGGAGTGGGTGATTTTAATTATCATAATTTTGATGGTGACAGCAGCTGCGGCTGTAAGTTTTGGCACTTTGGAAGTGAAAAAAATCAAAGCATATGAGTGTTGCATGAGAAAGGAATAAATTGTATGGAGAAAATTTTACGGGTAGAAAAACTTTGTAAAGACGAGATTTTAAAGGATGTTTCGTTTGGTGTCAATCAAGGAGAAATGGTAGCAATTATGGGACCGTCAGGCTCCGGAAAGTCCACATTATTATATAACATATCCGGTATGGATCAACCTACCAAAGGTAAGGTATGGCTAAAAGAACAGGAAATCACAGTATTATCTGAGAACGAAAAAGCAAAATTACGGCTTCATCAGATTGGTTTTGTTTTTCAACAGATGAACATGATGGAAAACCTGAATATTCTGGATAATATTTTGCTTCCTGCCATACAGGCAAACAAGGAAAAGAAAAAAGAAAGAACGGAAAAAAGGGAGCTGATAGATGAAGCGGCGCGTCTGATGGAAAAACTTTCGATTTCCGGCTTGGAGAAAAGAAAAATAACTGAAGTTTCGGGCGGTCAGCTACAGAGGGCTTGTATTTGCAGAAGTATGATAAATCATCCTGAGATTATTTTTGCTGATGAACCCACAGGGGCATTAAATAAAGGCGCCTCAGAGGAAGTGATGAACGCACTCATGTCATTGAATCGTGACGGAACTACTATCTTGATGGTAACCCATGACAGCAGGATGGCAAGTCGTTGCGGACGGATTTTGTATTTATTAGACGGACAACTCCAAGGAGAATTGATGCTGGAAGGTTGTCCAAAAGATTCGTTTAAGCGGAGGGAGGAAAAAGTCAACCAATGGCTGGCAAGGATGGAGTGGTAGATTCGTACAGATAATTGGGTTAAAAAGATTTTATGAATTTATTCTTTGGACAGTTCACACGGTCTATTTACATTATGATATAATGGTTATTGTGACGGAGCACGTTTCTTGGAGAGTGGCATGACACCAGAACAAATAGCAGAGCGAATGTATATACCGAACCGGAGTATAGAGGGAAGGGGCTATGCACTCAGCTCATTAAAAATTTAATTGAATATGGGGAAAAACGAGGTTTGGGTAGAGTGGATTTAAGCGCAACAAAAGAAGGATATCCAATATATAAGAAAGTAGGCTTTGTTGATAAGGAACATCGATATACGGATATGAGATATAAATACTAATTGGAGAATTCTTCAACTAAGAAGTTGCGAGGGTGATATTATGATTATTGAAACAAAACGGTTATTATTAAGATATTTTGCTAAAAGTGATGTAAAAGAGGCACATGGACTGTTTTGCGATGAAGAAGCCATGCGTATGGTTGGAATGTATCCGCCTTTCACCCGATTTGAAGACACAGAGGAGAGAATCAACAAATGGGTGAACGCAAAAAGATACCTTGCGATTGTTCTTAAAGAAACAGAATCACTAATAGGATATATAGTAATTAATCCGGATTCTGAGGAATGTAGGGAAGACACGAGAGAGATGGGGTTTGCATTGATTTCAAAGTATAGGGGACAGGGTTATATGAAAGAGGCGATAAATGCTGTCCTAAAGGAATTGGCAAGGAACAATATTGCGTATGTGTGGGCTTGTTGTTTCAAGGAGAATGTTGATTCGGAAAAGCTGATTAGAAGTATAGGATTTGAATTTCAGCAGGAAGGGATTTTCGATTCTCCAAATGACAGGAAATATGAGTCTCTCGAATTTAGAATGAAATTATATTCTTAATCGATGCAGTAGAGATGCTTCTTGAAACAAAAGCTGAACTTTATACCAGAAATGGTATAGAGTTCTTTTTTTTATAAAAATGGCTTGAAGTATAAATTAAACTTTGTAAAATGAAGATATCGGGCGCTCGATGAGAAAATATTAGGAGAAAATCGTCATGGCACTTGCAGACTATATTTATAATAAACCAACTATTGAAACTGATAGATTAGTGATTAGACCTATGACAGTAGAAGATGTCACAGATTTAAAAGAATGGATGCCGGATAAATCAATTTATACTTACTGGGGCAAAGGCCCCGGTAAGACTGAAAAAAATCCGGAGTTGCTTTTTGAAAAGGAAAACAAGCCTACAAAAAGCTTTCATTTGGGAATATCAGTTAAAGATTTATATAAAGTAATAGGTGATTTATGGATATACCTTATAGAGAATGATCGAATGGCATCTGTTGCAATACGTCTTTCAAAAAAATATCACGGAAAAGGTTACGGAACAGAAGCTTTATCGGCTATGGTTAGTTTTTGCTTTGAAAAGACTGAACTTAAGCGATTATGGGCAGAAGTTGATGTTCGTAATGTGGCGTCACAAAGAATATTAGAAAAGAGTGGTTTCACAAGAGAAGGACTTATCAGACAGGGGAAAATGGTTAATACATGGTGTGATTATTATGTTTATGGCATCCTCGATTCTGATTTGTCTTAAAGTACAAAATGGTATAAAGAGCTCGCTATCTTTCAGTTTGTAGGGAAGAACGCAAACTTATTTTTAGTGTAAATGCTCGAAAAAAGCTAATGTTAATATGCGTTGCTTGTGGCAATGGCTCTTTTGATATTAAATGGAGGCATCAAAAAACAAGGAGGCACAGACTATGTTGAACGAAAACATAAAAAATCTTCGAAAATCAAAAGGGCTTTCACAGGAAGAACTTGCAATTAAACTTAATGTGGTAAGGCAGACTGTATCTAAATGGGAGAATGGTTTATCGGTTCCGGATTCCAATATGCTTATTTTATTGGCTGATGAGTTGGATACTTCTGTAAGTGTATTGTTTGGGGAAAACGTACAGGAAAACAATTCGGACGATATAAAGACAATTTCCGAAAAGCTAGAGGTGATTAATCTGCAGCTTGCAAAGAGAAGCATGGCAAAAGTGAAAACCGTTCGTTGGATACTTATCTCATTGTGCATACTAATTGTTATGCTTTTTATTGCTCTTGCATTTATGAACAGTTCCTATTTAGATTGGAATTACAATGTTCCTGAATTGGCAGTTGCGGGAACAATCTTGCACGGGTTTGAATTTATTTTTGTAAGACTTGCACCGATTGCTTTTTTGGTTTCTGTAATTGGAATTGTAATCACATACAAAAAGAGATAAATTTGATTTCTCGGAAGACTTCAATCTGTATATAATTAATTCTGTCTTGACGAATATATCAGAATGATACATATTTAATATACAAATAATATATCATTTTGATACATGGAGGGTACTAATGAAAAGACAGAATATTAGAAAATTACTATTGATTATTTCCATGCTTTTGTTTCCGATTACGATATGGTATATGTCCCCTTATCTGATTATTCAAGGAGCATTGCCACTATTTTTGCTGGATGGCACCATTTATGGTCATAGGAACCAAAATCAGACATTTGCTACATTTACCAGGAATACATATTGCGTCCGAGAAAGAGAAATGTATTTCCTGTAAAAAATGTAATCAGAAATGTCCGATGGGATTAAACGTGGCAGAATTCGTTAAGGATTATCGTGATTTTGGTGCGGAATGTATTCAATGCGGTGCATGTGTGGATAATTGCCCGAAAAAGGCGTTATCTTATGGATTTAAAAGGAGAAGATAGAAGAATGGCAAATACAAAGAAGATGGATTATGTTTTATTGGGTTTGTTAAGTCATGAGCCTATGACCGGATATGAAATGAAAAAAAGGCTTGATACGACACTCCGTTTTTTCTGGGGCGGTAGCTACGGAAGCATATATCCGACGTTAAACCAGCTTGAAACGGAAGGCAAAGTGACCAAGGAGAACACCAGTTGCAATGGGCGGGAGAAGATTTCTTATTCTATTACAGAGTATGGAAAAGAGACATTAAAAGAGTGGTTGAGAAAACCTGCGGAAAAAGATGAACTTCGATATGAGACACTTTTAAAACTTTTCTTTGGAAATGAGAATGGCTTTGAGGGAGCAAAGGAGCACATTGAACGCTTTGAGAAAAAGTGCATGAATGAATTGGTCGTGTTAAATATGTTTGCAGAAAATCTGATGCAGCACTTGGAGAATGATACGCATAAGTATTATTATTTAACGGTTCAGTTTGGTATTAAAACATATGAGGCTTATCTTGAGTGGTGCAAAGAGGCGGAAGAACAGATTAAGAAGTGGGAGAAGAAATAAAAACGCCAATTGTAAGTGCTGTTATAGGAAAGATTTGCGAGAAGACCTATATTGAAAAGTTCCACTTAATCTGGTTTTAAAACTAAGATTAAGTGGAATTATTTCATTACAAAAATTGCGCCATATGAACCGGTAAGTATTCAAGATCTCCATCTCGCATATAGTCTTTTGTATAAATCATAATCTTTCGAATAATTCTTGATGAAAATTTTTCAGTAAATGCATCTATAGATGGATGTGTCTTATAACCGGAACTTTTAACTTCTATTGGACATATCTTATTTTTTTCAGCAATTAAAAAGTCAATTTCGTAATTATGTCTTGATTTTTCATTCAAGAAAGTATGGTAATACAAATTGTGTCCATTAGTTGCCAGTGTTTGGGCAATTACATTTTCATAAACATATCCCAAATTAGCCTGCAACTTATCACTAAGTAATCGGGTATAAATATCGTTTTCAGTAAAACTTTTATCCTTAAATGCAAGTGTTACAAATAGACCTATATCCGTAGTAAAGAGTTTAAATCTTTCCAAATCTTTAGTTTGAGCCATTCCCGGACCAGGATCATTCGTATGATATGCTACAAGTACGGTCCCGGAATCCTTAAGTTCTGTAATCTGCTCCAAAATATCTCCTGATCTACTTCCTGTTAAAACACTTGAAACCTGATATCGTGATGCATTCCCCATAAGCTGAGCGGGAATTGCATCAAATAAAGACGAAAGCTTACCTGTGGGATCTATTTTTCTAAAATCATCCTCATACAAAGTAAGGATCTCTCTTTTTATGCTATCAACCTTGCTAAAATCATTGGTTGAGATATATGTTTCCACTGCCTGTGGCATGCCTCCAACAAGCATGTATAATCTAAAATCTCTCAACAGTTTGCGATTTGCTGCCTGCCCCAGTGGCTTTTTCTCATCATAAAATTGTCTTAGCATATTAACTGTCACTTCATCTCCGAGTGCCCATCTAAACTCCTCATAGTCCATGGGATACATATGAAGTTTTCTTTCTTCGCTGGGAATTAAAATATCTTTGACATTTTTGTGTATAGAAATTAATGAACCTGTCTCGATATAATCATATCTTCCATCATTAACCAATGCTTTAATCGCCTGTCTGGCTTTAGGGCATAACTGAACCTCATCAAATACAATACAAGATTTTCTTTTTTTTAAACTTGTTTGATAAGTAAGCTGCAACTGAAGAAATATATAATTTATATCAGACAAATCATCAAATAGTTTTTTTGTGGCAGATGAAGCTCTATAGAAATCAACAATGATGTAACTCTCGTATTCGTTTCGTACAAATTCTTCAACTATTGTGGATTTACCGACACGCCTTGCCCCTTCTACAAGTAAAGCTGTTTTTCCGTTTGATTCCTCTTTCCATTGTAGTAATTGATTATATATTTTTCTCTTAAACAGAATAAATCACCTCTCTGCAAAATCGTTAATTTTATTTTAAGCATTTTCTGCAAAATCGTCAATTTCATTCTTGCGTTTTTTATCAGAATCGTCAATTTTATATGGGACAATTTATATTTTAACCAATTTATCAATGTTTTATTATCAGGAATTTATTCTTTGGGCAGTTTACACAGTCTATTTCCATTATGATATAATGGTTAAATCATGATGGAAAAAACAAAAATAAGTAGAAAACAATTTGTGATATATATGATAGTGGCATTTGGTCCGGCATATATTGGTATTATCAGTATGATCACCATGATTATTATGGCAGTCATCATTTGTGTAAAGCAGAGAAAAATTGAGTGTTAAAAATATATTCAATTATTAGAGTGAAAAATCGGGATTTGTTGATGCGGTGCCATTCGCATTTCGCTGCGCCACCTGCTCATGTCGCGCTGTCGCGCTATGCATCCAGTTTCCTATGTAATCAAGGTGAGTGAAGATGAAAAATAGATGTTATACATACTTTAGAATAGTAGGAAAATTTAATACTGATGATATTAGCAATATTCTAAATCTTACACCTGAGAAGAAATGGGATATTGGTGATGCAAGAGTAAATGGCAGTAAATATGATTTTGCAAATTGGGCAATTGGTTATTGTAAAGATTATAACATTGATACAGAAGTTCAAATGGAAAAGACAATAAGCAAATTGTTAGATAAGAAAGAGGAACTTAAGCAGATTCGTGAGAAGTATGAAATTGAATTCCATTTGGAAATTGTTCCAACATTATGCATTGAGGAATCTACACCAGCATTGGCTCCATCAATGGCTATCATAGATTTTTGCTATGAAACAAGGACACATATAGATATAGATTTGTATTTGGAAGAAGGTTAGATAATTGAAGTTTTGTTGTTGAAAAGAGCGTGAAAACTTCCGGTTTGTAGGGAAGAACGCAAACCTATTTTTAGTCTAAATGCTCAAAAAAAGCCAATGTTAATACGCGTTGCTTGTGGCAATGGCTCTTTTGATATTAAATTGAGGCATCAAAAAACAAGGAGGCACAGACTATGTTGAACGAAAACATAAAAAATCTTCGAAAATCAAAAGGGCTTTCACAGGAAGAACTTGCAATTAAACTTAATGTGGTAAGGCAGACTGTATCTAAATGGGAGAATGGTTTATCGGTTCCGGATTCCAATATGCTTATTTTATTGGCTGATGAGTTGGATACTTCTGTAAGTGTATTGTTTGGGGAAAACGTACAGGAAAACAATTCGGACGATATAAAGACAATTTCCGAAAAGCTAGAGGTGATTAATCTGCAGCTTGCAAAGAGAAGCATGGCAAAAGTGAAAACCGTTCGTTGGATACTTATCTCATTGTGCATACTAATTGTTATGCTTTTTATTGCTCTTGCATTTATGAACAGTTCCTATTTAGATTGGAATTACAATGTTCCTGAATTGGCAGTTGCGGGAACAATCTTGCACGGGTTTGAATTTATTTTTGTAAGACTTGCACCGATTGCTTTTTTGGTTTCTGTAATTGGAATTGTAATCACATACAAAAAGAGATAAATTTGATTTCTCGGAAGACTTCAATCTGTATAAAATCCGAATAAAAAGAGTGGTTGATTTCTCAGCCACTCTTAGTGTATAATCTACTCAAAGGTAATCGGATATATTTCCGATTTGCCCTCAGTATTTGAATCTTAAGAAATAAGTACCCAAAACTTTGAGCAGTGGTCGGGTACTTATTTCTTTTTGTTGTTATGATTGTCTATGTATGACAGAGCCGCAAATATTACTAGCAACAAAGTAAGCACTTCTATTGTGTTCATAGGGCATCACCCTCCTTTGTAGGACTAGAGGGCATCTAACAATCGGAATATCACACCCGAACTTTTTTCAATTATACAATAATATTATAATATATATCGAACATTTGTTCGACGATATTATATATATTATCAAAAATTCAAATGCCGAGTGTTTTTGTGGTGAAAAGGATGTTTAGAGGGTATAATGAATAGGAAATAGTGAGTATATGCACTCTGCAATATTTTGATGCCATAGGACTTCTGCCGCCGACAGAATAAATATACATTTGCCGGTTTAACAGATATATTAGATGGTTGGCTTGCCAGAAAAACTGGGAGAGCAAGTGAGTTTGGTGCAAAACTGGACAGTATCGCAGACATGCTGTTTTACAGTGTGATGCTGGTACGTCTTTTTCTCGTTTTATATCAGATTCTCCCGGGGAAAATCTGGTATGTCGTATTGGGAATTGTCCTTGTACGGCTTACAGCGTATATTACAGCGGCAGTTAGGTTTCATTGCTTTGCACCATTACATACATGGTTAAACAAGCTAACCGGCTTGGGAGTATTTCTATTGCCCTACATTCTTTGGGTTTCTGTTATCGACATTTATAGTTGGGGATTATGCATTTTGGCATTTGTGGCATCTGCAGAGGAATTGACAATTCACCTTTTGCACACAGACAATCGTGCCGACCGAAAATCTTTTTTACATTCTTCTTGACTCGTTCCTTAGGGGAGGTTATAGCATAGCCGTATGACAAAAGGAGGCTATGGAATAGTCCGGAATGGAGGAAAATATGATAGAGATGAAAATGAAACAGTATCATCCTGCTTTTGAGAAAAAAGAAAAAGAAAATTTGTATAAGATCGGTATGTTTGCCAGTATGAACCGCGTCACGATTAAGACGCTTCGCTATTACGATGAACAGAAACTGTTAATTCCGGTATATGTGGATGAAGAAAACGGTTACCGCTATTATAAAGCAGGTCAGATGGCACAGCTGCAGAGAATTTTAGCGTTGAAAAATATGGGATTTTCCATAGATGATATTCGAAAAATGATGAATGGAGCAGAGGAAAGATCTCTGCTTCTTTCCAAAAAGCAGGAAATCTTAGAAGAGATGGCCGTGCTGACCGCGAGGCTTGCACAGGTGGAATGCTATCTTGCAAAAGGTAGTGAGCATCTAATTGCTCCGGTTCTTATTAAAGAGATACCAGAAGTCATTGTCTGTACTATGGAGCAAAGAATTAAGTCATACGATGCGCTGTTTGAGCTTATGCCGCAGATGGGAGTACAGATGGAAAAGCTGGACTGTCAGTGCGCTCTGCCGGAGTACTGCTTTACGCACTATCTGGAGCCGGGATATAAAGATGAGGATATATTGGTAGAAATTTGTGAGGCAGTCACAGAGAAAAAACAAGATTCCGGGGATATTGTATTTAAGGTATTTCCCAAAGTACCTATGGCAGCATGTATTTTTCATAAAGGCTCATATAACACCTTGCATAAATCTTATACAATGTTACTTCAGTATATTGAAGAAAACGGATTTGAGATTTGCGGAAATATCAGAGAATCTTATATTGATGGGATATGGAATAAAGATACAGAAAATGAATGGCTTACGGAAATACAGATTCCCGTAGAGAAGAGAAAGTAGTATATCCAACTCCTGGTTTCTATGTTGCTGTCCGTTTTGGTGTCAATGGGTTGGATTTTCATTATGAAGAAAAAATATGATAGGAAGATATAGCAAAACACTTGAATAAGAACTATGTATATGAGAATAATAATATTGCACTATAGTACGCTTGAAAGTGCAATGTTTGCACTTTTAAAGTTGACTAGGTGCAAAGTTCCCAAAATGCGACTGCACTGGCGGCAGCAACATTTAAGGAATCTACACCCTCTCTCATAGGAATACGTATCGTATAGTCACACATTGCAATTGTTTCCGGTTTTAATCCTTCGCCTTCTGTGCCCAGAATGATAGCAAGTCTTTCTTCATTTGCAGGTGCAGGATCTGAAAGAGAAATTGAGCGATGGGTTAAAGCCATGGCAGCAGTTTTAAAACCAAGTCTTTTTATCTCTTCGTATACATTTTCTGAAATTGTCCACGGGATTTGGAATACAGTTCCCATACTCACTCTTGCCGCACGTCTGTAAAGTGGATCGGTACACGCAGGAGTTAATAGTATGGCATCAACGTTTAGGGCAGCAGCACTTCGAAAGATTGCTCCCAAATTGGTTGGATTTACAACATCTTCCAAAACGGCGATCCTTTTTGCATTCCCACAGATTTCATCTACATTGGGAAGAGGTTTGCGGCGCATGGCCGCAAGCATACCACGCGTTAATTTATATCCGGTGAGTTTTGTTAACACATCAAATTCGGCTGTATAGATAGGCGCTGTTTCAATGCTTGTCAGGATATCCGATACTTCGGTATTGGGATTGTGTATGTGGTCAAGTTCAACCAAGGCAGATAAAATTTCATAACCGGCATCAAGCGCACGACGAATAACCTTGGGACTTTCGGCGATAAAGATGCCCTCCTTTGGTTCAAAGTAATGGAGAAGCTGCACCTCTGAACGTATTGTATACACTTCTAATTGTGGACTTTTTAAATCTGCGATTTCTATAATATTAGGCATTTCTAATTTTCCTTAGCGATTTCATATTTACAAATATTCTAATAAATAGAAGAAGACAAGTCAATTTGTAGGGCGGTTTATTCACTGGCTCCGGCATAGGGATATCTAATTGTCTTGAATTGTTAATGTTAGAAGCAAAATAAACGGTTTATTTTGCTTCTATTGCATCTATATAGGTCGATATATGTGTGATATTATGAAAATATAAAGGGTCAGCCCACTTTGGATTATTAAGGAGGAATGGAAATTATGGAGAATTGTAAGTGGCTTGCGACAAAGAAAATGTTTGTAAATTTTCAGAAAAAGAGAGTATATCTTTTTGGAATTGTAATTTTTACGATGCCTTTATTTTGTCTGTTGTATAAGGATAATATTACATTTTCATTTATACTCATTTCAGTAATAATAACAATATTAGCTGTTATTAATGAAATATTTGTATTGCGCTCATATTTTACTGCGAAACGTGGATATAAAGAATTGGAAAATGTGTTTACTAATCGGAATTTTTCAAAAGAAGAATGTGAAGAGATAGATAGAGCCATGACCAATTTTGATTCGGCGGCTGAGCCTATGAATGGTGGTAGTAAATATCGTATGATAACAGATAGTCTGGTAATTACCAGACATGGTCAGCAGTTTTTTGGGTATGACATTGCAAGGTTGTAATAATGAATTACGTAAAGGGAGAATGGGAAGGATGTTTGAACTGCTAGAGAGGTTTATTGAAGACAATTCTGAAGAAATACTTATTACAGGTGGATGTGGGATTTTATTCTGAAGAAAATAATATGAATTACGCAGACAAAGAATAACAAATGGGTAAATGCGATTGATAGTTTGTTGAAATTCCCATTTCCCAGTCTAAGGAGAGAAAAGCAAATGAGTTTGATTGATATTTATTTTGGATTACAGAAGATGGAAACTGGTAAGCCGATTACATTAAATATCCATGAAGGTGGGTTTGAATTGGATGGTAAAGAATATGCATTTCCGGCTAGTGCAACGGAATTGAAGAAAGTTCTAGGCGAACCTCGAGTTGTTGATATAGAATTTGCAGCGTCTATAAGAAAAGGGATTGCTGAAGATTATGGATTTACAGAGGAAAACTTTCATCCTGTTAGATATTATTGGGATGAGTATGGAATTGTGGCGAGTGCGTACGATCAGGAGAATATAGGAGATATTGTTATCTTTTTTGGAAAATCACAGTTCCCATTACCAACAACAAAATGTGCTTTTTCAGGTACGCTTTTATTTGATGGAAAGCCTTGGCAGGAAGTTGTCACGAAGTCAGGATATGATGGGGCTCACCGATTTGAAAACTCTTTGGTGCATACAGCAATCTACGGTAAGAGATCTAAGACGAAGAATTTGAAAGTAATGGAATGGATGTTGAAGACGAAGGCCGACGAAGAATTAAAGAAGAAAATCAGAAGAAATAACGGAATAGAGGAAAAGGAATAGTAAAAAACGCATGATTTAATAATCCAACTAAGGAGAAAAATATAGAAATGGAAGAGAGAAAAAAACTGGATTATTTCCCAGTAGAAGACGGGCATATTGAAAGCATATTGATTGGCTGTAGTGATGTAAAAATATCATTTCAAACATGGAATGAAAAGGCACTTGTTATTATTTTCAGAGACTGTGAAAAGATAGTATCAGAGAATTCTGTAAATTGTGACATGGGAATGTTTGAATGTAAGCAGATTAAGAATGATTTGAATTCATATTCTTTTTATGATGCGTCAACTGAAGAGGAATTATTAAAGATTATTTCACGGGACATTGAAATATATGAAGTTGGTTTGACTAACGATATAAATGGCGCATTGTTTGATGTTGGGTATGAATATATAGGAAGATAATAATTAAGATAAGCAAGTGTAAACAATTTGGTGTACAGCGCAAAATTCGAATTTCTTGGGCTAATGGGAGGAGATTTTTTTGGAAATTAATAATACTATTAATAGAATTAAAGACAAACTGAAAGAAAAAGGCATGGCATTAATAGATGTCGTGGATATAAAGGAAATAAGAGAATTTGAACAACGATATAATGTCACGCTTCCGGAAGAATTGGTTCTTTTCTATACAACGATTTCAAATGGCTGTGAAATGATTGATGGATTTCCGTTACGGGCATTTGAAGATTGGAAATATAATCGTGAACTAATAATCAAAGAGTTTCCATTTGAAAAATACTATATTTGGGAAGACGAAAAAGATGAGACATTTGATATAAAGGCTATTGACTATGGAAATATTGAGTTGATTGATATAGGCTGTGGACAGACATGGAATATCATTGTTTTTGGTAAAGAATACGGAAAAATGTGGAATTATACAGATGTGGGTATAGCGCCAGCAGCTCCAGAACTCAGTTTTCTGGAATGGTTTGAGTTTTGGCTTGATGGTGGAGAGGATTATTTTAAGGAATTTGAGATGTAGGAAAGTTCTTATTTCCCGGCTTATAGGGAAATTGAAAAATCGGGATTTTAAGAGTGGAAAATACTTATGAATAATTTTGAATATTGGAGGTAGGAGAAATGATATGTCCTAAATGTGGAAAAGATATGACAATTGGTGCACTTAGTCCAAGTGAAAAAGGTTTGTTGTTCTGGGCGAAGGAAGAATATTATAACTCAAAAATATGCAATTGTTTTACAGAAAGAAATGCAATTAAAAATGGAGCCATTCATATTCCAATTGGTAATGGAGTTACTAAGAATAGAACAAAAGCTTGGGCTTGTGAAGAATGTAAATTTGTTTTGATAGATTGCAATTAGTTTAATAAATTCCTGTTTTCCGGTCTAAGGAGAGAAAAGCAAATGAGTTTATTTGATATTTTTCACCAACCGGTATATACTATGTATATACTGAATGCAAGGAGGTTTCTATATGCAAGCACAAGTAAAAGAATGGGGAAACAGTCAAGGAATCAGATTACCAAAAGAAATATTGAGAAGTGCAGGGATTGCATTGGATGATTATTTGGATGTTACGGTATCAAATGGTGTAATCACTTTAGTGAAAACATTTCGTCATAAAACTTTGGAAGAAAGAGCCGCTGAGTTTGATGGAAAGTTAATGCTTGATGGCGAATATGATTGGGGCGAACCTGTCGGAAGAGAGGTATGGTAATGGAAACTTTACATCAAGGAGACATTCTTAAGATTGAAAAAATACAACATCCCGTATTGGTGGTTAGTAAGAATTTTTTTAATACTAGTGGTGAAATAATTGGATGTCCAATTATTAGAAATTCTACTCCGGGTCCACTTCATATATGGATGGCTACAGAAGAAAATGAAGGCTATATACAATGTGAAAAACTTACATTGTTAGATATGTCGCTTCGCGGTTACAAGAAAGTAGATAAATTACCACTTTCAGAAATGATTAACATATCTGATGCTATTCAGGGAATTTTTGAATACATTTAATGAGAATTCTAAAATGAGAACTATGCTCAGATGAATATTCTCAAAATTACATAATGGAAATAGATAATGGACAAGGAAAAAATTATTATGTTATCACGGAAGACAAAAGGGGCGATTAAATGTATGAAGTATTAAAGCAGCAATTATTTGATTGCAATTGGGATGATGGCTTTAGTTTTCCTCAAAATCTCTTAAATGATGATGAGTGTGATCTGGCACTTGCATTAGATATTTTCTACTTAGCGGATGGGTATGGTTATATTCAGAATTATCCAAATGTTGATTATGGAACAGAAGATTGGTTGAATTTTATTGAAACACTAATGAAAGATATCATTGAGGGTAGATATAAAAAGACAGATAATCATTATGAAATTCCATTAACAAAGGTACAAAAATATAAGTTAAATAAATTAGGTGTTCCAAAGATATTGATATCAGATATATAGAAATTATTTAGGTATAATAATGTATGTGACGAAGGAAAAAGCTTCCTATTTTCTTAGCAAAAATGGGACGACATGGAGGAATATTCATATGCAAGATAGAGTTGTATTTGAGAAAAATTAGAAATCAGATTAAATAAGCAGTAATAATTCCGGCTTTATTAAGGAGGATGAAACGTGAATGCATATTTTTCATACAAAATAATTGTGGCTGTGGTAGTTGCGGTATATACGTTGGTTTTCAGCTTCACGGCATTGATTCCGGTGTATTCTTCCAAAGGGGAACCAAAAAATGTTTCAGCAGTGATGTGGATTACGCCTATTGTTGGAATTGTGCTTATTACTTTATTTAGTCGCTGGGCATTTTTTGTGTGGTTTTGGGAGGATCCTTTTTTAATGGGATATTTCCATTGGATTTTGCTGGCGACGATTGCGGTATGTATATTAATAAATATAGCTTTGGGTGAGTTTATAAGTGTGATTGCGGAAAAAGGGATTCGAAGCAGAAGATTTGTAGGGGCGTATCGTCTGTATCCCTACGAAGAAATAAAGGAATATGCAAGAATATTGAGGCCTTTTTGTTATAAGAATTATCTGTATATATACTATGGTAAAACCCATCTTGCATTTGAGATAAAAACCTCATTTGGAGGAAAGGCCTTTCTTAAAAAGTTGTCAGAAAAACTAAGCATAGATTATTCATATTTTGAACAACAAATGAAGGGCGGCAGGTTGGAAAATTCAAATATGTATGGCTTAATGCTACGTATGGAAAACGCGGAAAGAAAACGAATTCGTGAGGAAAAGAATAAAAAGTAGATAGGATATTATTTTAATAATGAAGAGGACTACGAAGCAACGATTTCATTTGGTGAATGCATATAAGAAGATCACATTGTGGAAATAGATTTTGAAAAAGAGGAGATTGTTGATAACAGATTTAAAGGATAAGATTATTGCAAAATTCTTATTTAATACGCTAAATAGAGGAGAGTTTATGAATAGAATAGATATAAAGTTATTTGAGAATAGCAAAAATCTTTTATTATGGTTCATAACGATGAATTTCCCAGAGGGATATGATGCAGAACGGATATTTCACTTGTTGAATTTATGGAAGAAAATTATGAGTTTGATGATGATGAGATAAATACGGTTACACAATATTACGATGCCGTATTTGATGAAAATGATGGGTATGTAGATGAACCTAATGTTATAGCAATAAATCTTTCTAATGGTAAGGAACTTAGTGTTGCGTTTCATCCGGGTGACATTGAGTATTATATTGATGACGAAATGATTCGTTGATTGGAATGCAAAATTATCAAATTTTAGGAATCTATTATCGCAATTAAATGATGCACTGAATAAAGAAAGTAGTTTAGTGACATTTGAGAAATTTAAGTTTAATGATATAGAGTATTCCGTTAAAAGAGATTCATTTAATTGGATTATATTCGGGCTAAATACTAATATACATGAGAATTCCTGTTTTTCGAAGAAGGATGTGCGGAGGTTTGAATATGAATAAAGAGATTGATAGTGTATTAAAGTTAGATAGAAATAAACAATACGAATATTTTGTAAAAAAGGTAGTTGATTTCGAAGAAATCTGGTCATTAAGAGATGACGAAGGAAGGGCATCTTTAGGTGATAACGAAAATGAGTTTTTACCATTATGGTCCAAGAAGGAGTTTGCGGATAGATGTATTTCAGAAGAGTGGTCAAGCTATTATGCAGACTATATTTTTTTAAAACAACTTAAATCAGGTCGTCGCGCAGCGACTTAGTTCAACTTGAGTTTTCTTGATTGTCAAAAAAGCGTTATAAGGAGATTTTGATTATGGAAAAAGTAATAGCAACATGTGAATATGGTTTAAGTGTTTTCTCGGTTGACAGTATGACAAAATTTTTGGAAACAAAGAAAATACGCTCCAAAAAGGTACTTGCTTTATTGCAGAAAAAGAAAGATATTTATCTGGACTCTATAAAGGATGGGGTTTGGATGCCTATACCATCTATTAATTCCGGCAAGTATGTAATTGGACTGGAGGGCTATGATGATGCTTTTGGTGATGAGTGGACACCAGTTTTATCATACGATGGTTTTAATCTGGACGTTAAAAATGGTCTTTGGATTTCTGATATAGGTTGTTTGCTGAAGTTTGATAAAACGGAATACGAAGGTGATGGCAGGGAGGAAACTTCACCATATGGCACAGTGAGTTATTTTTCGAGCAAAGAACAGTGGTATAAAGATTTGAGTGGACATATTACTTATTTGGCGTATTGGTATGATGTGCCCCAAGGTAAATATTTACTTACCGTAACCGGATTCGCACGCAAGGAAGTTGTAGATGATAGAGCTGCCAACTATGGTTTTCAATTTAAACTTACAAAAGCAGAGGGATTTAAGGAAACAAAAAATCCCAGAGAGGAAGCATATAATTTTAATATTTGGTGGATTCATACCAGTAAAAAAGCAGTGGTTCGCTGGCTGCCCAAGAAGGAAAGTGGTGTGAAGTGGCCTCTTAAGAAAGAAGAGGATAATTTACATAAAGTCATTCCATTAGAAGACGGAAAATTAGCTTATTTAACTATTGTATATGATGTTATAAATCAGACTGAAGAATATGTAAATTCTTGTAGAGTAATAACAACATTTAAGACCCCAAAAGATTTCGTTTTGGAAAGTGGTAAAGAATATTCGCTTTATGAAGAGATATATAAAAGAGGTAAAACGAGCTACAAGGAGCTTGGAAAGATAAGGATAGAATAATAGTTAGCAATTAATAGCAAAGTGAACTTGCATTTTTCTTGACTAAAAGGGAGGTATATGAGTTTTGAAATTAGAGGGTGTTGCTAAAAATCATCAAGGGATGAGTCAGTTTGATAATATTATGAATCAAACCTTTGGTATGAAGAGTGTTCAGAGGATAGAAAAAGAAGATTTCTTATTTATGATGAAGAAACATACTTTTCTGTTGTATTAGAACAGTTTTATGAGGAACTTGAAATACAAGGCTATATAGAGCCTGCTGGATTTAAAGAAGTGCGTGATGGAATGATGCATCATGTAGGAACAATTGATGAAGGAATTAAGGTTGGTAAAGAACTATTGAGAAACATGTAGATTCATTTTTACAGGATTTTGAGGGGATATGATTATGGATATATATTATAAAGAGTGTAGATGTACATATGGAACATATCGGGTAAATGGCGAAGACAAGCCTGTTTTTTATCTTAATTCCCACCCTTCAGATGTAAAGCCATATGAAGCAGGTTTTGAAGAGGTTCAATATGGTCTATGGTGTCATTTTTTAGATATTGTGGAGTATAAAAAAATGGAAGCCTTTTTGAATAGATATGGAAATGAATAAAATTGATAGTTATTCGATTGGTTACAATCGGCGATTATTAAGGCGTCTATTGAATAATTCCGTTTTTGAAATAGAGGAGAATACATATGAATCCGATGATATTGGGCAGAGGTTTTGCGGTGGGAGTAGTTATCCCGGTGATGAGTTTAGTAACCGGTATTCTATCAAAAATACCGGTCTATACAATAACCGGTAAACGAAAGGCTGTCAGTGGAATGGTTACGGTGGCGCCGGTTTGTTTGACCGGCGCTGCGGTTTTTATAGCTTGTAGCGGTTTGGGATATGAGCTTTTGAAAGATGCCCTCGCAAGGATGGTGCTAGTGTTACTGGGGGTTTCCTGGTTGGCGTTTGCATTATTGAGTAGTTTGATAGAAGATTGTAAATGTATACTGGGAAAGGATGGAATCCGATTTCGTAAGGCACTTGGTTTCTATCACAAATATACATATGACGAGATCCGCAAATATGCAAAAGTAATCAGACCGTTTATTTGTAGAGATAATTTTTGTGTTTATTTAGGAGACAGACAGGCTGTTTTGCCTTTGAAAATTTCAATAGGCGGACGCCCGCTTGTGAAAGAGTTTTGCAAAAGGCTTGATTTAGATTATGAGGAAATGGTAAGGCAGGCAGAGATTAATTGGAAGACCGGGGCGAATATGTATTACCTGATGGAAAAAATGGTGAAGGAAGAGAAGAAACGTCTCCGGGAAGAAAAATAATGATCAATGATTTCCTTTGCCAAATCCCGGATGGTTATATTCGACTGGATGAATATGCGATGAACAATGCGATCTGTTGTCCGCTTCGCCTGTCGTTGCTGAATGAAAGCGGAAACAAAGTGGGCGAAATAGAGTGTAACACCAACGAAGGGCGTTGGCTGTGTAGTGGCAACTAAGGGAGATTATTACATGATTTCTCTTGAAGTTGTAAGTAAACCGAGACTGTTGGCTATAGGGTTTGGGATTGTTGCAGTGCTTTGGACTATGTGGCTTGCAGCCAGAGTATGGATCAGGTAGTCGAGATTGTAGCCTGCACATCGGTGTATATGGCGGTTTATAAAGAAAATCATCAAAAAATCATTTGCAAAGATTGGTGGAGAGTGAATTTGCAAAGCGATACTAAAAGTAGTTTAAAAGGAGGAACAATAAAATGTCATTAAATTTGTACAGAATAAATACTTTTATAAATCATCCTGATAATATGGCTGGTTTTTATAAAGATGAAAAGGAAATTTATGATTTTTTCAAATTAAATAGAGGAGAGGAAGAGAGTATAAAAAAAAGAGATTTAACTTTTGTGGCTGGAAAAGGATATACATTAAGTAATATTGGGGATACAGATTTTATAAGTTGTCCAATTGCGTTACTTTTTTCAGAAAAATTTGTTGCGGCATTAGAATCATATTTAAAAGATGATTTGCAATTTATTCCTTGTAAATTGTTGTGTGAAAACAATAGCATCAGATGGTATGCTGCACGTATTAAAAGAAGGATCCCTGTAATAGATGAAGAACTATCCGTTTACAGAAAATTAGTTGATGGACAAAAAGTAATTAAATTTCCGCGTTATAGGAAAGATGTTGAAACACCATTTTATATTGCAGAAGATATAAAGTATACTTCATATTATGTTGTAACTGAATTATTTAAGGAGTTGTGTGAAAGTAACAATATTAACATTAAGTTTGACAAGCCGGAAATATTTTAAGATTACTAGGCGAAAATGCCAACGAGTAAGGATAGCTATGGTAGATCTTTTCTTTTGGCGCTGGAAATTGAGCATCTGAAACTATATCAGTCGTAAATGAGTTTGAATGAAAGGAATTTTGTGGTTCAATATGAAAGAGAATACATTAGAAAAGCAAGTTGCGTATAAGTTAAGTGATGTGATTACGATTTTTAAAAATATGATACTTGAAAATGGAATAGATAATTTCTTAGATAATCTGGATTTATGTGTGTACACTATAGATTTTGTGGAAGAAGCTTCAAATGATACGATATGCTATATGGATGATTACCCCGATGTTGATGACAATGACCAGGAAATATATACGGATTTTGTTACAAAAAATAAATTGGTAATGTTCTATTCGGGAGAACAATTTGAAGATGTAATAAACAACACATTATATCAAAAATCTGATGCTACAATTGAGGAGTTTATTTTTGCACTGAATTATTACAGAGATAATGATAATTTTGCGGATTTTATGAGATAAAAGGTGTGATTGAAAAATTGAAACAAGAGATTTTGGAAAAAATGTATGAGCTAACTAAGCAAAAGCCTAGCATCGTCATGCCACTATATGAGACAGAAAAGAAAGTTCTGGAGTGTTTCATGGAGTCGGTATGTATAGAAGAGAAGATTTCAGAAGATTATTTGATTCTTTATAATTTTGCTACAGATTGTAAGTATGCAGAAGAGATTCAACCGCAGCTATTACAATATTTATTACCTTTTTATTTAAAGTGTGTAAGAGAATATGTTTTGGAAGAAAATCCTATAGCAAGGGATGTATGTTGGGAGTTTAATACGGCATTGTTTGGAAATAAAAAAAGCATTATCAATGCAGTAGGAATTAAGAATTATCAGGATATTATGAGCTTTTACATTGAGCTGGTATTAGAGAGTATGACAGTAAAAAGAGATGAAATTTTGTATTGGGTACCTTTTTTAATACTACGATTGCATTAGCAGAAGATAATATAAAAAATATTTTTTCAAAGGTCTTACAAAGTACATTAGGAATCAAATATGCTTTTTTTTGTTACCTTACTGTATCATTGTTTAAAGAAGGAGATAACCTGCTGGCAAACGGTAATGAAAAAGATTTTTGGAGTAGTATCATGTGGGACTTTGAAGGTGGCACATTGAATGTTGACTTTCGTTGGAGCGGTGCAACAGTTGAGTTTTATGAACAGAAAGTGACTCAAGAACTGATAGAGAAACTATTTAATGAAATTAAGTATTTATTTCAGGAAAAGATAGGGATTGAAAGTACGGAATTACTATGTGAAGAAATGAATTTCAGTTTTAAGAGCGGCTTTTTCGAAAAAAGAAAACAGGAATTTCTGGAGAAAATAAGCATAGCACCTGCCGGTTATTGTTATTGGGATGTCCTCTGAAGAAAGGAATAAATTTATGAAACGTTTTATAGATAAAAAATATTCTACATATACACCTTATACGGTTATTAAAACAGGTATTGATGTCAAATGTCCAAAATGTGGTAAACGTGGCATAGTATCGAAACAGGAAGGGATTTATCAATTTTCATGTACAGTGTGCACGAAAACTATGAAAAAAGAGCAAATTCAGTACAGTTATGTTGTTCATAATCATTGTGAGAATTGCGGAAGATACTATAGGGTGGATATTAAAGAGGAAACACAAAAGAATTATCCTGCTCTCCATGTAGCATGTCCCTACTGCGGACATGTGATGCAAGGGAAGGTTCAAAAAACAAAGAAAAGGTATTATGGATGCTTCGAGCAAATTGAAAATGGATACGAATCCATTTTCGGTTTAGAACTTTGGTTTTTGTCTTTTTTTGATAGCAAGCCGGTATGGGCATTAAACAGAGAACATCTGTCTTATCTGATAGAATATCTGAGCGCAGAGCTCCGAGAGAGGCCAAATCCTTTGAAAGAAGGTATGCGGACACAAGCAGACCATCTTCCAACCTTTATAAAACTTGGAAAAAACAGAGATAAAATCGTGAAATTGTTAAAAGACATGTCAATAGCAAAATAACAAAATAAACAGGAAGATGAATTCTGTTTTTGCACAGATGAGGTTTATATGAAGGTAGTATATGAAGAGTGTAATACATTGTTACAATATGATTTAAATCTATTAGATGATGAATATACAAAATTAGAAGGAAGTGTGTATTCTTTTGATGAATTGCAGGAGATGATATGCAAGGATAAAAATATAGTAGAATTTGTAGGAAGAATTAAGGATGATAATTGTCCGGAATTTGAGGTGTGTATAGCCACAATTACTGATGTGGGTATTTTCATTGGTATAACAAAGGATAAAAAAGAATACTTATCCCTGAAGAATAGGGATGCATTAACAGAACTAATTGATGTTTGGGGCGATGAATTAAATGTCTCTCGCGGATTATTTGTCGATGCAGATGAAGGTTTGAGTGCATTAAATATTATTTTAAAAGAACATACTTTGTGTGATATGTTAGTGTGGATTACTCCGGAGCAGCTACCAGAAGGTAGCAACTATATTATATGATGGGGTGCATTGAATTCAAATTGATATGGGAATGGATCCGTGGTTGATTGAAGGTTTGAAGTATGCAGGAGATTGTAGACGCTATAAAATAAAGTTGGGGAATAAAATAGAAAAAGAAAATTGAGAATGTCTATATTGGGCGAAGGGCTGTGAGATACCCTTCGCCTGTTTAATTTGGAAAAATTGGATTGTTAAATTAAATATTTTTTTAGATAATGCATAAAATATTATTGAAAAAATGTCACGAAAATTATATAATTATCGTGACAAAACAAGGAGAGTGGTTTTATGGCAAATGGCATATATACAGAAATTAAGAAGAGAATAGAATTGGCTGAACCGGGAACGGTATTTTTAACATCAGATTTTACCGATATTGCTACAACAACAACTGTAAGAAAATGTCTTGGAAGGCAGGTTGAAGAGAAAAACATTCGCAGAATCATTGACGGAGTTTATGAAAAGCCTGTATATAGCAATTTGTTGAAGGAATATATTCCGGCAAATCCTGAAAGGGTAGCGTATGCTATTGCCAGAAGTTTTCATTGGACCATTGCGCCATGTGGAGACGTAGCATTAAATAAACTTGGTTTATCCACGCAGGTTCCAGTTGTCTGGTCCTATATTAGTGACGGGCCATATAGAAAGTTTTCTTGGGATAATATCACGCTGTCTTTTAAGCATCGTGCAAATCGTGAAATTTCATTTATGTCTGAGACAACCACTTTGGTTGTTGAGGCATTAAAGACATTGGGGAAGGACCGTGTTGATGATGGTATTATTTTGAGTTTGAGAAATAGATTGCCTAAAGAAGAGAAGAAAAAGATGTTAGAGGAAGCAACAGGTGTAAGCGAATGGATATATACAGTAATCAGAAAGGTGTGTGCTGAATAATGAAAGAAGTTGCGAAATTACAGATAAAAGACAGAACGGAATTATTTCAGGCAACGGCGATATCTATGGGAATGCAGCCTAATGTGATAGAAAAAGACTTTTGGGTATGTTTTATGTTGGATCATCTATTCCATGATTGTAAGTACAAAGATGCTTTTGTCTTTAAAGGTGGAACAAGCCTCTCCAAATCATACCATGTTATCGAGCGGTTTTCCGAGGATATAGATTTGATTTTGGACTGGCGAAAAATAATTAATGACGAGGTGAATCCTTGGGAAGAAAGGTCAAAAACCAAGCAGGATTTCTTCAATAAGCAGATTAATTCGAAAGCAGCAAAATTCTATAAAGAGGAATTGATACCCCAGTTGAATATAGAAATGAAAGAAAAACTGGGGGATGGAGAATGGATTTCGGTTGATACAGAAGATGAGATGGTGGTTAATTTTTATTATCCTCAGATATTTGAGGCAGAGTATTTACGCTCTTGTGTAAGATTGGAAATTGGACCATTAGCAGAATGGATGCCATCTCATGAGACAATCGTAACTCCATTTGCAACTGAAAAATATCCGGATATTTTTTCACAAAAAGATACATCGGTTTTGACCATTGATGTTGAGAGAACTTTCTGGGAAAAACTCACCATATTACATAAAATTGCAAATTTCCCGGAGGGAAAGCCGTTGCCTGCCAGATATGCAAGACATCTATATGATGTGTATAATATGGGTAATTCATGGGTAAAGGAAAGAGCATTTAAACGAAAAGAGCTATTAGAAAAAGATGTGGCATTTAAGCAGAAATTCTATTATGCCAAAGGAGCACATTATGAAACTGCAACCTTAGAAACCATTATGCTTGTACCGGAAGAGCGGATACATAAAGAATTAGAAGATGATTATCAGGCTATGCGGAATATGATATATGGAAATATACCGGAATTTAAAGATATCCTTGTGTTTCTTGAAAGGTTGCAGGAAGAAATACATGGGTTGTAGTAACTTGATAGCTTGATGAAGATTTTCAAAATCTGCGGAGTAATTATAATCCCGGACAGGGTCTAGAAAAACCTGATTTTTCTTCAGTATTGGTACAGTTCAATCAGTTTATAGGTCCTGTGTATGAAGCGATACTGCGAGAAGAACAAGGATGATATTTGTGTAAAGGTAGAAGAAACCAAACTAAATGTGTGAGGATATAATGGAAAAAAATAATAAAATACTTGTGGATTATGTGTGCGGAAAATCAAAGTCACTGAGCTTTTTTTTATGGTGTTTATTTGTTCTGATTATTATACCAATTGCCGGGATAATTGCTATGTGTATTATTGATCCTGAATTATTACTTTTTGAAGGCGACTATGAAGTTTTGTGGATTTTGCAATTACTTCTTATGATGGGAGTTTGTAGTGTGTATTATTTTAAGTTTATTGTAAGTATGAAAGAACATAGAGAAGAATTGAAAATAAAGTACAATGGACTTAATGATGAACAAAAGCAGGAGATTCTGGATTGCGCAAAAATTTATAGGGAGATTTCTCGGAATGCCCGGAGAGCCTGGGGTCGCTTTGCTTATGATACTTTTTATATAAGTGATAATTATATTTATGGGAATTTAGCCATATGCAAAACGCAGAAATCTCTTATTTTGAGTCCGGTTGTATTTGAATATATCTCGTTGAAGGACGTAGAGGTGGCAAAGAAAGATACATTTGTAGGTAATACAGTTTTGGTAATTTACACCAAAGATAAAAAGATTTATAGGTGTAGAGCGGAAGAAAAAAAGATAAAAGAATTGGCTGAAAGAATAAAGGGTTGAATATCGGATGTTCCGATTTTATTTGTAAGAGATATAAAATCCTATTTTTGCGCATTAAAGAAGGATATTGAGTAGTATGGAACGATATGAATGTACATACAGGGTTAATTACAATAAACAGTATTTGGAAGATATATTAGATGAGGAATGTAAAGGAAAAAAGAAGCTTTCAAATGCAACGCTAAAAAAGAAGGACGATTCATGGGAAATGGATTTTCATGTAATGGGACCTGTTAAGTCTGCGCAGCGTGCACCTGCAATCCGGCATCCTATAAAAGCTACTGTTGCAGTAAAAGATGGCGAAATCAGTGTAGTGGTTCCTAAAAATAAAGTAGATCCTGGGATAATATTTTTTTACGGTGGGCTCAATGTTCTTCCGCTTATTTTCAGTATGATAGCTCTGAGGGCAATGTATCCTGATTATGCATTGCTTTGGTATGCTATATTTGCTGTTTTGGCGATAGTAGTTGTTTGGGCATTTGACCGTGAGAAAAAGAAAGATGAGGTTTCTGAATTCTTTAAAGAATCGTTGGAATATCAGATGATAAAACATCTTCGCGAAATGTTTGGACCGGGAGTATACAAGAATATGATTTCAGGTAAGGTGAAAAGAGCGGGTGATCAGACAGTGCCGGCAATATCACTTTTACATTCAATGGGTGGAATACTTGAAGGTGTAGTGGTATCCTATAGTAAAGATTTGGATTTATATTATGCTGTGATAAAGGATAAGAAGAGCGAAGAGTTTGCAGCATATTATATTACGAAGAAGGAATACGGTTCAGTAAATGAATGGCACTATAATCAGAAAAAGATTGAAGAAATAAAGAAACGCCCGGTATTTTTAAGCAACAAAAGTAATTTGCATGAAGGAATAAGCAAGAATACAGTATGGGGAGATTTTTATAGATATAGTCTGGGACGCATTCAAGATTCGCTGGTTGAATCTGCGCCGAATACAGAGTACATTAAAGTGTTGCAACAGGTGATTTCTGATTGGGATTTCTCCCAAAAAGCAAGCCTGATTGATTATTGCAATGCAAAAATTAACATAATGGATATAGTGTTCGAGGATGAAGAACTGAAAGAACTGCTGGATGATTGCTATGCATTTTCATATTATTACTATTATTGTTTCCGATTTCTTAACTTTGAGAGGGGATGACTATGAACTTCATTGAAAAGGCGTTTAAAGAAAAATTGACTGGTGATGAGTTCCTTCAAGCTATGGCGGATTATCTTGATGAACCAGATTTAGAATCAATCTTAAAACAATATCCATGCTTTGTCAAAGATGTGATTATGATAATCGACTATGACTATACAAAGCAGATGGAGAGTATGGATGAGGTTATAAATGGTTCTCTTGAAGAAAAATTTTGGGATATAATCTATGCACTTGAACGATGTGGACTTGATACAGAGGTGAAAATATTGAAAAAAGCAAAACAATTGAGTCTTGAATCACCAGATGATTATGATGAACAATGGGATTTGATTGAAAAAGAATTAGCGTATTACAATGATTATGAAGGGTTTTGGGATAAAGTGAGAGCGTATATAGACGATAATATTTCATACTAGGTTGCATTTCAAATTCATATCTTTTTAATACGGAAGTGGCAGATATTTGGAACCAAAGAAAGCCAATTTGTTGTTGCATTATGTATTGTTATTTGAATGTAAGTGGAATTTTGATGCAGGATTGGGAGTAAAGCTAGTGAATGAGGAATTGTGGTCTAAAAGTGTGTTTAAAACAATGATTTAGACCGCTAATTGTTGACTTGAAATAAAAAGATGATTATACTTGGAATATGAGTATTTTAATTGGAAGAAAAAGAGAATGTGAGAGACTTGAAAAATGTATGAAAGCAGCAACCGCACAACTTGTTGTTGTTTATGGCAGAAGAAGAGTAGGAAAAACATTCTTGGTTAATCAATATTTTAAGAATAAGCTTGAATTCAAAGTCACTGGCGCATATGGTCAGCCTAAAGAAGTACAGTTAAGAAATTTTGGCGACGAATTGAATAGAAGGTCCGAGAAGGAGTGGGCTAATCCAAAAGACTGGATTCAGGCATTTAATTATCTTAGAAATTATATAGAAGAATTATCCGATGATGAAAAGCATGTTTTTTTCATAGATGAAATGCCTTGGTTAGATACACATAAGTCAGGTTTTCTGCCGGCGTTTGAATATTTTTGGAATGATTATGGTTCAGGTAAAGATAATTTAGTATTTGTTATTTGTGGGTCTGCAACATCATGGATGATGGATAATATTGCTAATAATAAAGGTGGTTTATTTAATAGACAGACCTGTAGATTATATTTGGAGCCATTTACATTAGCTCAAACTAGAGAGTATCTTCTTGCACAGGGGATGTCATGGTCTGAATATGATATTGCAGAATGTTATATGATTATGGGCGGCATTCCATATTATTTAAGTTTGTTAGAGAATGATTTGTCATATGTGCAAAATATAGATAATTTGTTCTTCAGAAAAAAAGCTGAGCTTTGGGATGAGTTTGAACATTTATATAGAACATTATTTGTAAATAGTGATAAGTATGTTCAGGTTATGGAGTGTCTTTCGGAAAAAAGAAGTGGTTATACAAGAAATGAAATCGCTGAGAAGACTGGAATTGCCGCAAACGGCAAATTGACGAAAATACTCGAGAATCTGATTAATTCAGGTTTTGTCAGAGCATCTTCTTTTTATGGTAACAAAAAGAAAGCAACTCTATTTCAATCATCTGATTACTATACTAATTTTTATTTTAGATTTTTAAGAAATAATCACGGAAAAGATGAGCATTATTGGAGTAAAGCTTTAGATATTCCATCAAGAAGAAGTTGGGCTGGGCTTACTTTTGAACAAGTATGTAAGGATCACATTGATCAGATTAAGAAGAAACTTGGAATTTCAGGGGTGTTGTCTGAAGAATATATATGGTTCACAAGAGGTGATGAAGAGTTAGGAATATCGGGGGCTCAAATAGATTTGCTTATTGAAAGAAGAGATCGTATCATCAATATTTGTGAAATTAAATTTTCTTCAGATGAGTTTATTATTGATAAGGAATATGACCATAAGCTTCGCAATAAAATAGAGGCTTTTAAAAGAAATACTTCAACAAAATATGGTCTTCAACTTACGATGATTACAACCTATGGGGTTAAGAATAACAAATACAGTAGTATTATGGGAAATCAAATAACGTTAGAAGATTTATTTGATGCATAAAATAAAGGTCTAAATGATTGAATGATAAATACATTTAGACCTTTAATATTTGATTAAGAAACGTATTATGTTATCACGGAAGATGATTTTATAGCAATTGCCGGATTAATTGCTATGTGTATTATTGATCCTGAATTATTACTTTTTGAAGGCATATAAGGCATCTGTTTGGTCATTATGGGATAAAAGTTGGTTAAATAATAAATGGTAGTAGACATATGAAAGAAGTACAAGCAGGAAAGAAAGAACCAATGCCTTCAAAGTATCCTGCAAAATATAGAATTGATTTGCATATCAATGATGATCAGAGTGTAATGCAAAATGGAAAAGTATATGGATATAAAGTTTTCCTTGTCGGTCCACCAGATGATGAGTGGGGGAACAAAATATTGCAGGAGGCAATGCGTATAAAATGTATAATGAACAAATAGAATTGGTTTAAAGTTTTTAGCCAACTTCCTAGTTTGAGGAGGAACATAGTTGAATGAAAGTATTGGATATTTCAGAATAATAGAATAAGTTAATGGACAGAAGGAGAAGATATCATGTTACGCTCAGATAATGTATTATTAATAATTTTATTAGCAGCTTTATCACCACGGATTTTCAAAGGAATTTCAAAATCCTTCTTTAAAATTCCTTTATTCACGAAGGACAAGCTGCCTAAATCAGTTTCTTCGTACACAACAGTTTTTCCGATTTTTTGTTCTGTTATCTTATATTTTTTGGGGTATATGATCATGGGCAGAGAGTTCTATGCTATGCTTGCTCCGGTATTTATTCCGATTGATTTCATAGTACTTCCTATCTGTTTTTCCTGTTTGCTGGGAAGCACTATGGAACATATCAGTATAGTAGGAGAAAAAGGGCTGCTCTCAAGAAAAGTTTTACATCGATATCGGTTGTATACATACGAAGAAATTGCATCATACTCTAAAATTTTAAAACCATATGGTCATGGTGACTGTGTTCATATATACATGGGAACCTATGAGCTGGTATTGGGTGCCAGTGCTTCCTTTGGCGGACGTGATTTTTTGCAGGCGTTGTCTGAAAAGTTAGATTTCGATTATGATGATATGATATTGCAAATGGATAGAAAAAATCCACAAGGGCAAAAAATGCGGGATCTGTCAATGGAATTCATAAAAGCAGAGAAAAAGCGGCTTCGGGAAGAAAAGAAGAAATAATATGTATTATATTCAGGTGGCTTATGATATAGGCAAATTGTAAGTCGGATGAACTAGAGGCTGTGCTGGAAAATGAAATAAAGGATGGTATATTAATCCACACTAAAAGAGTCAATTTCTCGCAGAATTATATTTTTATTAGTCGATCCTTACTATAATATTCCTATAAAGTGGTAAGGTAACGGAGAATATTATACCCAATTGCCAAACATACTTGTTGAAAGATAGAGGTCATATGAATGTCCTGACAGATAATGAAAAGAAACTGATTACTGATTTTTTGCTTCGAAATTCGAATTAATAGTAAGGTGAAGACAATGAAAAAACCGACGATTCCAAAAATAAATTTAATACACTTTGGCGGCAGATGGAGTTGGGAAAGAGATTTAAAAGAAACTATACCATTTGATTCCCAGAAACAATATGCTGTCATTCGCAGTTCTATTTGTACAGGAGAAAAAGTTGCCGGTTTTAAGAATATAGAAGATGGACATTTCACGGAGGTCATGTTGATTCGAACAGAGGAAGAGGAACAGCGATTTAAAAAAATCTATAATCTCGAAACTGTTAAGAAGGAATACTAGCAAAAGCGACAATGATACAAAAGCTTGAAAGTTGTGCTTTGGATTGAAAAACAGTATAACAGATTATTTATAGAAGAATGGCGATGAAGTCGTTCTTCTTTTTTTGCGGAATTTGAAGTCCCATGCAGCAATTGTCGCCAGGGAATTTGGTATCCCTGCAGTGGTAGGATGCGGGAATGCGACCCAGATGCTGCATGCTGGGGATAAGGTAAGAGTAGATGGATCTGCGGGGGTGGTGATCATTCTCGGGACACATGCAGAATAAGACGTTTAGGATTGCCAATTATTAAAAAAATATTAATGCATTGACTTTTTATTTTGCATATTTTACCATATAGTTAATCGGTTCAGACAGAACGGAGGAAATGGAGGAATTTTTTATGGATTTTTTAAGTAAAGTATCATCAAAAGCGGGAGAAACCATTCAGACAATCAAAGATAGTGATATAACCAAAAAAGCAAAGAACTATGCAGAAATCCCCGGACTTCAGGTTCAGATCGGTAAAGCAGAAGCTGCAATTAAAAAGGCTTATGAAGAAATCGGTGAAGCATATTTCAATGCACATGTGGATGATGAAACTACTGAGTATGAAGATTTGTTTACACTGATCAAAGCAAAGAAAGAACTGATTGGTCAGTTAAAATCTGAAATTGAGGATAAGAAAAAAGGAGATAATTCCGTAGAAGCAGAAGAAGGTTCTGTAAAATCAGAAAAAGTCTGCCCTATCTGCAATCACAGTATGCCGGAAGAAGCTGCATTCTGTAGCGTATGCGGACATCAGTTTTAAGAAACGTAAATAAAAACATGGCGAACAAAAAGTAATGCCCGGTTTCAACGGTCTAAGTCTTGAAACCGGGCATTTTATTATACTTTTTTACATCTCACCATTTTTATAGCGAGCCAACAGATTCTGGATACGGTCACTGGGATTTAATAAATCGCTGATAGATGCATCATGATTGAGTGTATCAATAATGTAAGCGATATATTTGCTTAAATCGCAGTTGATATAGTAGGGACGCTTTAATAATTCCGGTGACTGATAAATTAAGTTAGTGGTCAGAACATAATCAAAAAGTCCTGTACTGTGTGCTTCATCAAATTTTTGCAGACCATTTGTAAACAGGCCAAAGGTTGCAAAGATAAAGATGCGGTTTGCTTTTCGTTTCTTTAAAGCGGCACAGACATCAATCACACTTTCGCCGGAAGAAATCATGTCGTCTACGACAATCACATCTTTGCCTTCCACACTGGAACCTAAGAATTCATGTGCGATAATGGGATTTCTGCCATCTACCAGGCGGGTATAATCTCTTCTTTTATAGAACATACCCATATCAAGTCCTAAGTTGTTGGCAATATAAATAGCTCGGCTCATACCGCCTTCGTCGGGACTGACAACCATCATATGCTCAGAATCGATGGTCAGATCTTTTACATTTTTCAATAAGCCCTTGATAAACTGATAAGCCGGCTGAACGGTTTCAAAGCCGTTTAACGGAATGGCATTTTGTACTCTTGCATCGTGTGCATCAAAGGTAATGATATTGTCTACACCCATGCTGACAAGTTCCTGTAATGCTAAAGCACAGTCTAAAGATTCACGGGCACTTCTTTTATGCTGTCTGCTTTCGTACAAGAAAGGCATGATAACCGTAATGCGGCGGGCTTTTCCGCCAACAGCGGCAATAATACGTTTTAAATCCTGAAAATGATCATCTGGGGACATATGATTGGGATGACCACAGAGAGAATAGGTTAAGGAATAATTGGCAACATCCACAAGGATATATAAATCATTTCCTCTGACAGATTCCAAAATAACACCTTTTGCTTCACCGGAACCAAATCTCGGCACTTTCGTCTGAAGCAGATAGGAATCACGCTGATAGCCTTTAAATGCTAGATCTTCACTGTGTGCGTGTTCACGTTCGGTTCTCCAGTCAACAAGATATTTGTCGACCTTTTCGCCTAATTCCTTACAACTCTGTAAAGCAATGATTCCTAAAGAGCCTACAGGAATGGTTTCTAAGTTTCTCAATTCTTCACGTTTGGACATGATGAATGATCCTCTCTTTCTGTCATTTGGTTATTAGTTACCGGAAAGCTTAATTTTCATGCGGATGTCAGGACCATCAAATTTACAAAAAGTAAAATGACTGCTCATACGCGAGAAAATCCTCTCGGAGTAGCGTTTATTTAACTCTTCAATTGATAAATTGGTAGATATAATGGTGGATTTGTGAGCCATATCCCGATTGTTTAAACAGGTAAACAAATCGGAACGGACACGCTCTGTAACGGTTTCCGTGCCTAAATCATCAATAATCAGAACATCCCGATCATGGATATCTTCCATAAATGAAAAATAGGAATCCTTATCCTCCTGAAAACGCAAGTCTACCAACATGCGGAATAACTGTTCTGCACTGCAATAGGTGACGGAAATCCCCTGTTCCATCAATTCTTTGGCAATACAGCATGTCAAAAAAGTTTTACCAGTACCCACATTACCATAAAAGAGCAGATTTTGGTAGTCCGAGTTGAAATTTGTGATAAAATTTTTGGCTATCGTTACGGCATTCTGATAGCCTGCTACATGCTCTTTATCAAAATACTCATAGGAAAGCGTATCAAAATTTTGTGTTTTGATTAATTCATATATGCCGGATTGCTCAAATAACAGTTTGGTCTGGGCAGAAATAAAACAAGTACATTTGGTTCTGTTATCAGAAAGAAGTCCCTTATCTTTGCAGATTGGGCAATGATAGGTCATGCTAAGATAATCAGCCGGATAGCCTTCGGATAAGAGAAGTTTGTCGCGTTTTTCTATTAAGTCCTGTTCTTCTTTCAGGCACTGTGAAACAAAGTCCTTGTTTTTGGATAAGGAAGCTTTTGCTCTTTTTACCCGCAGTGAATTGATTTCCTGTCCGAACTGGAAGTATTGAGGAATTTTTTTGCGAATTTCCTGTTCTTTTGCTGCCAGCAAATCACGATTTTCTTTTTGAATATCATCATAGTGCTGCATGATGGTATCAAATTGCTTGTTGGTTAACCCCATGAGTAAACTCCTTTATTCTAAATCAATTGATTCAAAAATTCATTATTACAAAATCATTGATTCAAAAATTAATAATTGCAAAATCAATTATTTCAAAATCAATTATTTCCAAAATCAATTGCTTTTCAATAATGCTTTTTCCAATTCTTCATAGTCATAAGAGCGCTGGGAAAAATCATTGAAACCGCCCTTAGGATTTCCGGCATTCTTGGAAGAAGTCTTAGTTGTTGTGTGGTGCTTTTCCTCTAAAGTATCCACATCCTGTAATGATTTTACATTGGCAGCGTGCCATTTGGACAAAATGCCGTTGGTATATTCAAAACGGTGATTATCGGTATTTAATACAGTTCTTTCACAGGCCTTCAAAATCAGGTCGAGAGAAAATCCCCATTCCTGTGACCATTTACGGATAAATGCGATTTCCGGAGTGGTAGGGTCTGCATTTTTGCCCAGTGCTTTCATAATCGTATATACAGATTTGTCATATTTGCCGGTGTGGTTTTTGGCCTGTTCCACCGTGGTGATATGCGAATCATACCAGTTGATAGCAACCTTCTGGATATAGGAAAACTGCTTTTTGCCGCGACCTACGCAATACTGAATGAGATAGTCAATTAAATCAATGGAAAAGCCGAGTTTATCATATATATATAGTAAAGTCTGCATATCGGAAGCTGACAAAGGCTTTCCGGTGTAGGATTCGGCAATAAAGATAATCTGGGAGGTTTCGTTGTTGTTTTTAAAAGCAACCAGATCATCTGCACTGTAATTGGTTTTTTCTAATCTCTCACTTGATTCAGGCAAGGTATTGCTTATCATAAGCTTGGGAGCCAGAGGAACAATCTCTGCTTGCTGATACTGTGAAAGGGGAGCTGTTGTATCAGAAGACACAAAAGGCTCTTTGGACGGTAAAGGCAGGATGCGGATAGCCTTTATATTGTGTGCGCTGTCGAAATCCAAAGAAAGAAGCTGATTCTTTTCCCAGTAGCAAAGTGCACGCAGTACATCCTTTTCCATAAAATTAAAATGGTCGGCAATATCCGAAATACCAAAAGGCAGATTTGCCCCACTCATGCGCAACAGATATAAATAAATCTTAATCTGTGCATCATTGGCCAAAACCATATATTCATCAATAAAACGATTGGATAAAACAGTAAAGTCCGATCCTTGTTCCAAAGATACTGTTAAATGTGTCATCTTATCACCTGTTCATTCATTCTTTAAAGCAAGTGCAAGTATAGCACAGAATTCGTAAAAATGAAATAGGCAAATTTCCAAAAAAGCGCCAAAAATCAAGGCTTCGCGGCATTTTCAAAAATATGTGGATATGTGGATGAAAGGTACACATAATATTCCGTTTTTGATAAAAAATGCTTCAAAATAGATGCTTGTCTAAACAAAAAAGTAAAGTTTATGTAAATTAAAATATCCACAATCAAACGTGTATATCTGATACCGTTATTTTTGTGGATATTGTGGATAAATCATTTTTTTAATAGATTTTCGCCGATTTTTACGACATCTCCGGCTCCCATAGTTATCAACAAATCGCCCGGAGAATAATTTTTTTGTAAAAATTTTTCAATCTCTTCAAAAGACGGAAAATAATCACAGGTGGTTCCCAGTTTTTGGATTTCAGTCTGAAGGGTTTGTGAACTAATCCCTAAATTGTCTGTTTCTCTTGCTGCATAGATATCCGCAAGCACCACATGGTCAGCCATGGAAAGGGCTTTGGCAAAGTCTGAAAGCAAAGCCTTGGTACGGGTGTAGGTGTGAGGCTGGAAAATGCACCACAGCTTGTTGTGAGGATAGTTGTGGGCAGTCTCGAGAGTGGCTTTGATCTCTGTTGGATGGTGGGCATAATCATCGATGATTGTAACATCGTCCACGATTCCTTTTAATTGGAAACGACGCTCTGTCCCGCAAAAAGCAGAAAGCGCTTTTTGCGTTGTCTCTGTCTCAATACCGCAAAGATCGGCAAGTGCTATGGCTGCCATGGAGTTGGAAATGTTGTGTTCACCGGTCACGCCAAGTGTAATGCTTCGTTCTGCTCCATCGTGACAGATGGTATAAGTGGGTCTTGCATAGGCATCATAAGAAATATCTTTTGCATAATAGTCAAAGGAATCGGAAAAACCGAAGGTAATGATGTTACATGCTAAGGAATCCGTGATGGATGCCAGATTTGGAATTTCTCCATTTATGATCAATGTGCCGTCTTTTGGCAGTAATGCGGCAAAACGACGAAAAGAGGAACGAATATCTTCGATATCCTTAAAGAAATCGAGATGATCCGCATCAATATTTAAAATAATACTGATTTTTGGGAAAAAGCTTAAAAAACTATTGGTGTATTCACAGGCCTCCGTAACAAAATAGTCGGATGCGCCAATCCGGATATTTCCGCCAATGGAAGGAAGGATTCCGCCGATGGAAAGTGTGGGATCTTTTTTGGCTTCCATAAAGATTTCACTGACCATGGAGGTGGTTGTGGTTTTACCGTGTGTGCCGCTGATCGCAATGGGAATTTCATAATTTTTCATGATCTGTCCCAGTAAATCTGCACGTGTCATACATGGGATATCTGCCGCTTTTGCTGCGCAAAGCTCGGGATTATCATTATGAATAGCTGCTGTATAAACAACAAGATTGATATCCGGTGTAATATTCTTGGCAGATTGTCCATATAATACGGTAATCCCTCTTTGATGAAGTTGTCTGGTCAGACTGCTCTCCTTAGCATCTGAACCTGATACCGTAAATCCGCGATCTGCTAAAATTTCAGCCAGACCACTCATGCTGATGCCGCCAATACCGATAAAATGAATGTGAATCGGTTTTTCAAAATCGATTTGATACATGATTACACTTCCTACTATAAGATTTAAAGAAAACGTATTTGTTTCCCTTCATTCATTATAACCGCCATTTCGAGAAAAACAAATAAAATTTTTTACCTGTAAAGTTTTGGTAAATTTTAACAAAAAAAGTAGAACTTTTCTTGGCAGAAAAGAAAGGGGTTGGTACTTTTTACAGAATATCGCACAAAAGAAATGTTAAATTTGTGTATTTTTTACATAAAAATTTCAAAAAAATAGGATTTTGTTTGTAAAAATATTCACTTTAAAAATATAGTATGCTATAATCTATATACTAATTAAAAATATTCTTTTCGATATATTATTTTCGATATTTAGAGAAGATAGCAAGAGGTGAAGACATGATTAAGAAAGAAATGATTGCCATGTTGCTGGCCGGCGGGCAGGGCAGCAGGCTTGGTGTGTTGACAGCTAAGGTTGCGAAACCGGCTGTATCATTCGGTGGAAAGTACCGTATCATTGATTTCCCACTCAGTAACTGTATTAATTCCGGTGTTGATACAGTTGGTGTGCTGACACAGTATCAGCCGTTGAGACTGAATACCCATATCGGTATCGGTATTCCGTGGGATCTTGACAGAAATATTGGAGGGGTAACCGTTCTGCCGCCTTACGAAAAAAGTTCTAATACCGAGTGGTATACGGGTACGGCCAATGCCATTTATCAGAATATTGATTATATGGACAGTTTTAATCCGGATTATGTATTGATTTTGTCCGGTGACCACATCTACAAGATGGATTACGAAGTGATGCTTGATTATCATAAGTCAAAGGGCGCAGAGGTAACACTTGCAGCTATGCCGGTTCCTTATGAAGAGGCAAAACGTTTTGGTATTTTGATTACAGATGATGACCACAAGATCAATGATTTTGAGGAAAAACCCGAGAATCCCAGAAGCAATCTGGCAAACATGGGTATTTATATCTTCAATTGGAAAACCTTAAAAGAAGCGTTGATTGCTAACGCACAGCAGCCCGGCTTGGACTTTGGTAAACATGTTATTCCCTATTGCCATCAAAAAGGAGCTCCTTGTTATGCTTATGAATACAATGGTTATTGGAAAGATGTAGGAACACTTCATTCTTATTGGGAAGCCAACATGGAGCTGGTTGACATTGTACCGGAATTCAACCTGTATGAAGAATACTGGAAAATCTATACCAAGTACGAAAAACTGCAACCTCAGTACATATCTGAAAACAGCGAAGTTGAAAAATGTATCATTGGCGAGGGTGCGCAGATTTACGGAAAAGTTTACAATTCCGTAATCGGATGCGGTGTTGTGATTGGAGAGGGAACCGTTGTCAGGGATTCCATCATTATGAATGATACCGAAATCGGATATGGTTGTGAAATCACAAAGACCATTATTGCCGAAAATGTTATGCTCGGTGATAATATTAAAATTGGTGTCGGAGATGAAGTTGACAACGATACGGCGCCTCATATTTACAATCACGGTCTTGTTTGTATCGGAGAAAAATCCGTTGTACCAAGTGGCGTGACCATTGGTAAAAACGTTGTGATTTCCGGTGTGACCGCAGCAGAGGATTATCCGGATAATAATCTTGCAAGCGGAAAATCTTTGATTAAGGCAGGTGAGTAGGTATGAGAGCAATCGGAATTATTTTAGCCGGCGGAAATAATAACCGCATGGGTGAGTTATCCAAAAAACGTGCAATTGCTGCTATGCCTATTGCAGGCAGTTACCGTGGCATTGACTTTGCATTAAGTAATATGACCAATTCCCATATTCAGAAGGTTGGTGTTTTTACACAGTACAATGCCAGAAGCTTAAATGAGCATTTAAGCTCTTCTAAATGGTGGGATTTTGGTAGAAAACAAGGCGGCTTGTTTGTTTTTACTCCTATGATTACAGGAGAAAACAATGCATGGTATCGCGGAACCGCGGATGCCATTTATCAAAACCTTTCTTTCTTAAAAGAGAGTCATGAGCCTTATGTTGTAATTGCATCCGGTGACTGTGTTTACAAGATGGATTACAACAAAGTGCTGGAATATCATATCGCAAAGAAAGCAGATATTACCGTTGTCTGCAAGGATATGCCGGCAGGTGAAAATGTAGACCGTTACGGTATTCTCAAATTAAACGAGGATAACCGGATTGAAGAATTTGAGGAAAAACCGATTGTGGCAAATTCCAATACCATTTCCTGCGGTATCTACGTGATCCGTAGAAGACAGTTGATTGAACTGATTGAGAAATGCGCGGAAGAAGGTCAGTATGATTTTGTAAAAGATATTCTGATCCGCTACAAAAATCTAAAACGGATTTACGGTTACAAAATGGATGATTACTGGAAGAATATTGCGACGGTGGATGACTATTTTGAAGCAAATATGGATTTCTTAAAACCGGATATCCGCAATTATTTCTTCAGACAGTATCCTGAGATTTATTCAAAGGTTGATGATTTACCGCCTGCAAAATACAATGTTGGAGCAAAGCTGAAAAATGCGTTAATCTCCAGCGGTAGTATCATTAACGGTGTAGTGGAAAATTCCGTTATTTTCAAAGGCGTATTCGTAGGAAGCAATTGCACCATTAAGAATTCCATTATTCTAAATGATGTTTATATCGGTGATAATACATACATTGAAAACTGTATTGTTGAAAGTCACGACACAATCCGTGCTAATTCCTATTTGAAAGGTGAGGAAGGCATCAAGGTTGTTGTGGAACATAGTGACCGTTATGTACTTTAATTAGCGCCCAAGGATAAAGATTAAGGGGGAAAGTTAGATGAACATTACTGACGTACATGTACGTAAGATTACACAGGAAGGCAAGATGAAGGCGGTTGTTTCCATCACACTGGATGATGTTTTTGTTGTACATGACATCAAAGTAATTGAAGGTGAAAAGGGCTTGTTTATTGCAATGCCCAGCAAAAAGACGGCTGATGGGGAATATCGGGATATCGCACACCCGATTAATTCAGCAACAAGAGAATTACTTCAGACAACCATTCTTAGTGCTTATAAAGAAGCGTTGGCTGCTCCTGAATTTCAGGGATAGTTATTATTTTCGATTTATTTTTCGAGAAGGAAAAGGGTTACAAAGGCCGTTGCCGGGGGGCAGCGGTCTTTTACTGCAAAAGCCTCTGTTTTATCGCAGGGGCAATTGTGCGTTACAGACTTTTTACCGGGAGGAATCATATGTTTATTATTGCAGGATTGGGAAATCCATCCAAAGAATATCAGAAAACCAGACACAATGTAGGGTTTGATACCATCGACTGTATTGCAGATAAATATGGCATTGCGGTTACAGAAAAAAAGCATAAGGCCATTATTGGAAAGGGCGTGATTGCAGGAGAAAAGGTTATACTCATGAAACCGCAGACTTATATGAATCTGAGTGGAGAGAGTATAAGGGCAGCTCTTGATTATTATAAAACGGATGAAACAGACAGTCTGATTGTCATCTATGATGATATTTCTCTGCCACCCGGGCAACTTCGGATTCGAAAAAAGGGAAGTGCCGGAGGACACAATGGCATTAAGAATATTATTGCACATTTAGGTCATGATACTTTTATGCGGATTAAGGTCGGAGTCGGTGAAAAACCGGCAGGATATGATCTTGCGGATTATGTGCTGGGACATTTTTCAAAAGAAGACCGTGGTGTGATGGAAGAAGCATTCAGAGAAGCTGCCGATGCGGTGGAAATGATGATTACAGAAGGACCGGATGCGGCCATGAATGCATTTAACAAAAAGAAATAAGTAACAAAAAGAAATAGGCAGTTTTTAGCAATAAGTAACTACAAAGAAATAAGATAAAAAGCGGAATAAGATAGAAATAAAATAAGTAAACAAAAGAAATGAGATAAACAGATATGCAATATATACAGGATTTATTATTTGAAAAACAGGATAAAACATTTGCCGAATTTCACAGGCGCCTGGTTCCCAATCTGGAACCAAACAAGGTAATCGGTGTCAGAACGCCGCAGCTTCGTGCACTTGCAAAGCAGATTGCCAAAGAAGAAATATGTGAAGCATTTTTAAAAGAGCTTCCGCATGCATATTATGAAGAAAACCAGCTTCATGGTTTTATCCTGTCGCAAATGAAAGATTTTGATACCTGTATACAATATCTGGAAGTATTTTTACCGTATATGGATAACTGGGCAACCTGTGATCAGACATCACCGAAAATATTTAAAAGACATAAAGAGGAATTGCTGCCTTATATATATAAATGGATTCAAAAGGAGCATACTTATACGGTACGCTTTGCGATTGGTATGCTTATGCAGCACTTTTTGGATGAAGATTTTAAGCCAGAGTATGTACGGACGGTTTCGTCCATTCAGTCAGAAGAATACTACATCAATATGGAAATTGCATGGTATATGGCTACGGCGCTTGCAAAACAGTGGGATGCAGTCATACCATATTTAGAGCAGAAGAAAATGGAACCATGGGTACATAACAAGACGATTCAAAAAGCAAGGGAAAGTTATCGTATCACAGATGAGCAAAAGGATTATTTGAAGATTTTAAAGAGAGGTTAATTGTGAAAGTATTACGCGAGTGTCTGAACCAACTTACAGATTTTGAACAAATGCAAAAAGAATTACGGGATAAAAAAACGATTTCTGTCTCAGGATGCGTGGATTCTCAAAAAGTTCATTTCATGTGGGGATTATCGGAAGATTTTCCGTATCGCGTGATCATCACACATTCCGAGCTTAGAGCCAGAGAACTGTATGAGGATTTTTCTTTTTATTCCAAGGATGTTTATTTTTTCCCCGCAAAAGATTTTATTTTCTTTCAGGCCGACATCAACGGCAATAAGGTAACAAAGGAAAGAATTGCGGTATTGAGACGGATTTTGGAATCGGAGCCGGTTACCATCGTCACAACGTTAGATGGATTTATGGCACCCTGTATGCCGTTAGAAGTATTGGAAAACAATGTCATTCTGCTGGACAAGGAAAGCATCGTAGATACAAAAGCGTTATCCATGAAACTGGTCCGCATGGGATATGAGAGAGTGGCGCAGGTGGAAAGTGCGGGACAGTATTCCATCCGGGGCGGAATTGTTGATATCTTTGACCTGACAGAAGAAAATCCTTATCGAATTGAACTCTGGGGAGATGAAATTGATTCCATTCGTTCCTTTGACGTGCTCAGCCAAAGATCCATTGAACAATTGGATTTTGTGAAAATATTTCCTGCAACGGAGATGCTCCTTTCGCCAAAGCAAAAGGAAGAAGGACTTGCAAAAATAAAAAAAGAAGCTAAGAGTGTGGAGACCGCCTTTTTAAAAGCGCATAATCCGGAATATGCGTCCCGGATTAAAAAAGGGGTCGCTTCTTTATTGGAGCAGATTGAAGAGTACGGAGTTATGGCCAATCTGGACAGCTATATCTCGTACTTTTTTGAGAAACCAGCTTCCATGTTTCAATTGCTTTCCCAAGAAGAAACCGTTTTCTTTCTGGATGAGCCGCTGCGCGTAAAAGAGCATGCAGATGCTGTGGAGATGGAATTTGTTGACAGTATGAAAACCCGTTTGGAAAAGGGATATTCCCTTCCGGGACAGGGCAATATCATGTTTGGCGTAAAGGAAACCTTTGCACAATTGCAAAAACGCTATCTGGCGTGTATTTCGACACTGGATACCAAAATGCCGGTTGAGATTGATCAAAAATACTATCTGACTACGAAGTCTGTTCAGTCTTTTCATAACAGCTTTGAAGAGCTGTGCACGACTTTAAAGAAATATAAAAAAGACGGCTACAAGGTTTTATTGGTTACACCCTCTACGACCAGAGCAAGGCGGTTAGCCGGTGAGCTTCGGGATCGGGAATTATCCTGTTTTTATTCCGAGACCGGAGATGAGGATTTAAAAAACGGACAGATCATGTCTGTATACGGGCAGATTAAGAAAGGATTTGAGTATCCGCATCTGAAATTTGCCGTAATCTCCGAGAGTGATATTTTCAGTAAAAAGCAGACGAAGAAAAAGAAAGTCAAAAAATACGAAGGCCAGAAGATCAGTAATTTTACCGATTTGAAAATCGGAGATTATGTTGTTCATGAACGTCACGGACTTGGAATCTATCAGGGCATCGAAAAAATAGAAGTGGATCATGTGGTAAAAGATTACATGAAAATTTCTTATCGGGAAGGCGGGAATCTTTATGTCCTGGCGACCGAATTTAATGTAATCCAGAAGTATGCCTCCTCAGATGCAAAGCAACCGAAACTCAATAAACTGGGAACCTCCGAGTGGGAAAAAACCAAGGGCAGGGTAAAAACTGCCGTTAATGAGGTGGCAAAGGATTTAGTTGAACTCTATGCGATTCGTGCCGGACAGAAGGGCTATGCCTATAAGGAAGACACGGTATGGCAGAAGGAATTTGAAGAGTTGTTTCCTTATGAAGAGACACCGGATCAGCTTGTGGCAATCGAAGCTACCAAAAAGGACATGGAAAGTACCAAAATCATGGACCGCCTGATTTGTGGGGATGTCGGATTTGGAAAAACAGAGATTGCAATTCGAGCCGCATTTAAAGCCGTACAGGAAGGAAAACAGGTAGTTTTTCTGGTGCCCACAACGATTTTGGCAAAACAGCATTATGATACATTCAAACAACGTATGAAGGATTATCCGATTACGATTGAGATGTTGTCTCGTTTTCGAACTGCCTCCGAGCAAAAACAAACAATCCGTGAGTTAGAACGGGGCATGGTGGATATTGTCATCGGTACACACCGGATTTTATCCAAAGATGTGGTTTTTCATGATTTAGGTTTGTTAATTGTGGATGAAGAGCAACGTTTTGGAGTGACGCACAAAGAAAAGATTAAACAGTTAAAGAAAAATGTGGATGTTCTTACTTTGACGGCAACGCCCATACCACGTACGCTTCATATGAGTCTGGTTGGTATCCGGGATATGAGTGTTTTGGAGGAAGGCCCCGGCGATCGTATGCCGATTCAGACTTACGTTATGGAATATAATGAAGAAATGGTGCGGGAAGCGATTAACAGAGAGCTTGCAAGAAACGGACAGGTTTATTATGTCTATAACCGTGTGAATTCCATTGCGGAAATTACCCAGAGGATTCAGGAACTGGTGCCGGATGCAACGGTTGCTTATGCACACGGACAAATGGCAGAGCACGATCTGGAGACTATTTTATATGATTTTATCAATGGAGAGATTGATGTTTTAGTTTCAACCACGATTATTGAGACGGGTATCGACATTCCCAATGTCAATACCATGATCATCCATGATTCGGATCAACTGGGACTGTCCCAGTTATATCAGCTTCGGGGACGTGTGGGACGGAGCAACCGGAATGCCTATGCCTTTTTAATGTATAAACGCGATAAGCTGTTAAAAGAAGTTGCCCAGAAGAGATTGGAAGCCATTAAGGAGTTTACAGATTTAGGCAGTGGTTTTAAAATTGCCATGAAAGATTTAGAAATTCGCGGGGCAGGAAATCTGCTTGGAAAAGTCCAGCATGGACACATGGCTGCGGTTGGATATGACCTGTATTGCAAAATGTTAAATGAGGCAGTGAAACAGTTAAAAGGACTTCCTGTGGACGAAACGGATTTTGATACCATTTTAAATTTGGATATCAACGCCTATATTCCTGCGGAATATGTCATGAATGAAACACAGAAACTGGACATTTATAAGAGGATTTCTTATATTGAAAATGAGGAAGAAGCTGAAGATATGAAGACGGAACTTCAGGATCGTTTCGGTGCACTTCCGCTTCCGGCACAAAATTTGTTGCGTATTTCTCTTCTTCGTGCAAGAGCGCATCGCCTCTATGTCGAGGAAATAAAGGGGCAAAAGGATAAAATTGAGCTGGTGATGAACCGGAATGCAAAAATCAAATCCGAGAATATTCCGGACCTTTTGGAGCGCGCCGGCGGGAAAATCAGTTTTACAGTACGCAATATTCCCATGTTTTCCTGCAAATTGTATCCTACGGGCTTTGATACCAAGGATGAGGAAAATCTGCTAAAAACCTGCGAGGATTTGATTGAAATCATGGAAGCATATCTGTTATAGGATGTGGGAGATCGTAGGACAAATTTTGCAATTTATTTAATAGAGAGGTATGAAGATGTATCATTACAATTTGCAAGAGTGGTTATTGTTTTTCTTTATATATAGTTTTCTTGGCTGGTGCTGGGAATCCTGTTATGTTTCTGCCAAAAAACACCAATGGGTAAACCGCGGATTTATGAAAGGTCCGTTTCTTCCAATCTACGGATTTGGTGCTTTGTCGGTTTTAATTGCAACCCTTCCGGTCAGACCGTTTCCGGTTCTGGTCTTTGTTTTCGGAATGCTTGGCGCTACGGCACTGGAGCTGGTAACGGGAATTTGCATGGAAAAGCTGTTTCATGTACGGTATTGGGATTATAGCAATCAGAAATTCAATTATAAGGGACATATCTGTCTGACATCCTCGATTGCATGGGGTGCATTTTCGTTAGCCATGATTTACGGTTTTCACAAGCCTATTGAAAAGCTTGTTCTTTCTATTCCTTTTGTATGGCTGGATATTCTGACCACAGTTCTGACGGTTATTGTGGCAGCCGATTTTGCAATCAGTTTCAAGACCGCAATGGAACTGCGTGCAATCCTCGACAATATGGAACGTATCAAAGATGAGATGAAGCGTCTGCAGAAACGTGCGGAAGTGATTGAAGCATTTTTAGCCGATGATTTTCATGATGCAAAAGAGAATTTCAAGGAAGAAATGCAGGAGCGCAAGGATAATTTAATAGAAGGACTGCAGGAACGAAAAGAAGATGCAAAGGCACAACTTCAGGAAATCCGGGATAAACAGAAATATTATCTCGAAAAAAAGAAATACAGTATGTCAGATAATTCAGCAATTGCCAATCTGCTTCGACGAAACCCTTCTGCAGTTTCCGGCAGACATGCTCTTGCTTTTAAAGAATATCGGGATAAGTTGATTGAAAATATTAAAAGAGAAGTCGGTGAACTGACAAAATCTGAAGAAGATGCTGAGAGCGCAGAAAATAAATGGCCTGATAAAAAGTGATAAGAACCATTGATAAATTCATTTTATAATATCAGGAATGGTAATATCAGGAATGGTAATATCAGAAATAGTAATATCAGAAAACAGATAAATGATAAACTTGAAGGGGAATCGCATGGAAGTACAATTTAAGCCCGGATTAACGGAATATATGGAAAAAACCGGAAAGCGGTATATTATGGTGGAGGTCATCCAGACGCAGAATTCGGATTTTGATGTTACGGAAATTTGTCCGCGCTTTGTATCGGAAAAGTTTGCTGTGAGTTTAAAAGAAAAGAAACGTTATCGGGCAGTACCGGCTCCAATCGGAGAAGTATTAATGCCGCCCTATCGATTGGAAATAGATCCTGTTGTGACCTTTGAACTGAAATCTTTTTTGTTTATCAAATGGATTCGGCAGGAGGGAATCAATTTATAAAGAGGAATAGTCTGTTAGAAAAACCACCTATGTTAATAAAACGACCACCTATTGAAAATGTGTAGAAAAAAATCCTGCGAAAGCTATACTACACATTAAGAAAGGAGGACGAAAATGAAACTGGAAATTAAAATTGATACAGCTATTGTTGAACCGGAGACTGTGATCACAACGTCTGCAATGACCGATGAGGTGAATCGGGTTGTAAATTATATTAGCAATCTGGAAAATACTTCATTTATGATAACGGGGCAGAAAGATGGAAAGATAGAATTACTTGATCAGGAAAATATTATTCGGTTATATGCAGAGAATGGAAAAATGTTTGCAAAATTAGATCAGGCTACTTATCAGATCAGACTACGATTGTATGAATTGGAGGAGAGATTAGATAACGAGAAATTTGTTCGAATATCCAATTCCGAAATTGTAAATTTAAAAAAAGTGAAAGGTCTTGATTTGAGTTTTGCGGGAACAATCTGCATGGAATTGGAAAATGGAGAAGTAAGCTATGTTTCCAGACGATATGTATCAAAGATTAAAAAGAAATTAGGATTATAAGGTGGTTAGTATGAAGAAAGAAATATTAAAAAGAGTTGGAATAGGTGTTTTAGGAGGAATTGTGATCAGCTATCTGATTACGATAGGTATATCGATGGTGGTTTGGGATGGTAATTATTATCCATGTGTACCTACTCTGGTTGATCGATTTGGAACGGAAATCGTAGCTGTTGTTGTCCAAACAATTCTAAGTGCAGTTTTGGGAGCCGGATTTGCGTTAAGTTCATTTATCTGGCAACAGGATTCTTGGAGTTTGCTGAAACAGACCGGTATCTATTTTTTGGTTGTTACGATACTTATGATGACGATCGCATATTTTCTGGAATGGATGGAACATTCTATATTTGGTTTCATTCGATATTTTGCGATATTCTTTGTTATCTTTGTGATTGTCTGGATAAGCCAGTATCTTATGTGGAAGAAACGCATTGGCAGGATTAATGACAAGCTTCATGAAGAAAAATAAGAGTATCATTTGACAATGCAGGAGATTGGACGGATGAAAACCAACAACCAACTGGAAAGATACCTATGTGTATTCATTGTTAAAAGATGCATTCGATGAAAGTCAGTTTTTATAAATAGGAGGAAACAACATGTTATTTATTGAGTATCCCAAATGTTCTACCTGTAAGAAAGCAAAAAAGTGGTTGGATGAAAAACAGATTCCGTATACGGATCGTCATATTGTGGAAGAGAATCCTACTTATGAGGAATTAAAGGAGTGGTATCAGAAAAGTGGAATGCCGCTTAAAAAATTCTTTAATACGAGCGGACTTCTTTATAAAGAGCTGCAGTTAAAAGATAAGCTTAAGGATATGAGTGAAGAAGAACAACTGAAGCTTCTTTCAACGAATGGAATGTTGGTTAAGCGCCCTTTGGTTGTGGATGGAGATACGGTGCTTACCGGTTTTAAAGAATCCGAATGGGAAGAAAAACTGTAATAAGAAAAAGAGTTTATACAAGATGATGCAACTTTCATAGGTAGAAGTTATGACGAAAAAGCAGTTGAATCAAACATCGGAACTGGTAGTATGTTCCCAAAGCAGGAAAAATGAGAATATGGCTATAGCACTGGCAAAGCGTTTAAATGTTCCCATAACAGATAAACCGGGAGAACAGCTTTCTCTGGTTGTCGATGAACATTGTATATCACTTCAGGGCTATGGATTAAGTTATTATGGTGATTTTGAACAAATGCTTCATCGCATTACGCAGGGCAGACTTCAACATGAAATGCTGGTTCGTGTGGCAAAATCAAAAGAAGAGGGACGAAAGGCCATTGATATGACAGCCGGTATGGGAGAGGATTCTTTGCTTCTTGCAGCCTCTGGCTACAATGTGACGATGTATGAGCAAAATCCGGTCGTCGCCGCATTATTAAAGGATGCGTTGCGTCGCGCAAAAAAACATCCGGTATTATGTGATATTGTCGGACGGATGCAGTTAGTGGAAGGTAACAGTGTTGAATTATTAAAAGACAGTGTTGAAAGACCGGATGTGGTATATCTGGACCCGATGTTTCCGGCGAGACAAAAAAGCGGACTGATCGGAAAGAAACTGCAACTGATACAGAAACTGGAGCAACCCTGTTTACAGGAAGAAGAACTTCTATTGGCGGCGCAGTCCCTGCATCCACAAAAAATTATTGTCAAGAGACCTCTGAAAGGTGCGTTTTTAGCAGGCAGGGAGCCGAATTATTCCATAAAGGGAAAAGCTATACGGTATGATGTATTTTATACTCCCGGTATAATAGACAAATGATCAAATTTATGATAAAGTACCATATAATAACATAAGAGGTAGAATTTACATCATTTGCCTCTATGATACCAATGGATTGATACGCACCTTATGCTCCTGTAAGCATGAAAAGTTTGATCTTGGTAGCATATCATTAAAAATACGACAGGGCATTATATCCATGTACCGGTCGGGAAAGGAAATGGAAAGTAATCATGTATAATAATCGTTTATTTGAAGAGATAAGTAGAAGATATGATGTTAAGAAACTTGATCCACATAAAGGGAATCAGAGTTTATTTTTTGCACGCTCATTTAAGAATAAGCAAAGGCATGATCTTTTCATTCATGCCCGGATATAGCCCATTTTACATACAGGTATATCATAAAACGCTTATCTTAAAATGAGATAAGCGTTTTTTATTTTGAAAATTTGAGTGATATTCCGATTGAGATGAAAAAAGAAAGGAGTCGGAACGATGATGGCAATGCCTATTATTAATATGGTTCAAACAGGACAGAAAATTGAATTTTTACGTAAAGAGGCCGGTTTAAGCGTAAAAGAATTGCAGGAAATATTTGGATTTGGAACTCCACAGGCAATTTACAAATGGCAGCACGGCTCCGCTATGCCTTCGTTAGATAATTTATTGATTTTGGCAAGCGTATTGGGAGTTACCATGGATGAAATCATTGTAACAGATGAAATCCCTACTTCCGGAATTAGCGCGTAGGGGAAATGCGAATATATTATTGGTAAATATCGTGAACACAAATCTGAAAACGGAAAAAATATGAAGAAAAGAAATGCGAAATACGGTAAAGAATTGTGCGGATTTTTCCGATAAAAGTAATACACACCTATGAAGGTGGAATCATACTTTCATAAAAGCTAATGAGAAAGGAGAATGTATTACTTGAAAATCGATTCCAGTTTTATAGGAATGGAATCCGCCAGAAGGTATTCTTCTGTAGATGCCGGTGCCGTAAGTTATCGCAAAGAGGGCAGCATTCCGGTATCATCCATGGATGGGACAAAAAGCTTTTCCGATTTTTTGTCGGAAGATGCAAATGAGGAGGAAATGACTTTGCAGGAGCGTTTTTTGGCAAACTCCGTGAATAAAAACATTTCTGACTTAGATGAAAGGCGCAGCATTGAATCTATCAAGTTTCAGTGCATGCAATACCTGATCTTTTGGTTATTTGGAGGGCAAAGACCGGACCGACTGGATGATCTGTTAAATCAGAATGGTATTACCCAGTCCGGTGGAAGCAGTTCGTTCACCAGTGCTTACAAGACCACCATGCAGGTCACTGCTTCGCAGTATCATGCCGAAAGCGAGCAGACCTCTTTTTCAACGCAGGGAAAAGTTGTAACCGCAGACGGAAGAGAGATCACATTCGGATTGGATATTTCTATGAGCCGTAGCTTCGAGGAATATTATGAGACTACTCACACGGAAGAAGTATTACAGATGTTGGATCCTTTAGTGATCAATCTGGATACGAATATTGCGGGGCTGTCCGATCAGAAGTTTGAATTCGATATCGATTGTGACGGTATTAAAGATACCATTTCCATGTTGGAGAAAGGCAGTGGTTATCTGGCACTTGACAAAAACAACGATGGTATCATTAATGATGGTTCGGAGTTATTTGGAACTTCATCCGGTGATGGATTTAAAGATCTTGCCATCTATGATGAAGATGGGAACGGCTGGATTGATGAGAATGATGAAATATTCGATAAATTATTAATCTGGTCAAAAGATGCAGACGGAAACGACGAACTGTATACGCTGAAAGAAGCCGGTGTTGGCGCAATATGCTTACATAAGGTGGCAACTGATTTTTCATTGAATTCGCTAAAGGATAATCAGTCGAACGGACAAATCCGTTCAACCGGTGTTTTTCTTTATGAAAACGGAAATGCCGGAACGATGCAGCAACTGGATCTGGCTATCTAGAAGTTTTATTTTTAAATATGTATAATATTTTTCGCCTCGGCAATAATAATGCCGAGGTGATTTTTTTATGAAGAGACATAAATTTACAAAATGGAATAAAGAACGTATCTCTGTTTATGCATCGGCAGCCTTGGTATTGGGTGTCTGTGTTGTATCCGGAATATATGCGACAAATGAGGCTCCGTCCAAAACACAGATTATTGATATGGAAAGTTTGGACGAAAACAATTTGAGAAATGCTGGAGAAGCGGGGCTTGCAGATGCGAATCAGGCAAATGACGATGCAGCCGGGGAAACGGTTATGACCACCGGTGATTCAGAAAGTCCCATGCCGGCAGCTTCTTCTTTGGCTGAAGAATATGCCAACAGAGCGAAAGAGCAGCAGGAAAGTTTTAAGGAGAGTGCTGATTTAACCGGTGATGCAGAGCTTCCGGTGCAGGATGAAATTGTTCCCACAACAGCAAAAAGTAAGACAAAGGTAACCGAACAGGAGCCTCATTTCAATCCGCAGGACGGAATGAGCTGGCCGGTACAGGGCAATGTGATTTTGGATTACAGTATGGATGAAAGAGCATATCTTGCTACTTTAAACGAATATCGATATTATCCGGCAATTGCTATCAGTGCTCCACAGGATACATCTATTTGTGCCGCCGCAAAAGGAAAGGTAACAAATCTTGGTTATAATGAAGAAATCGGACAGTATGTGACCATGGATTTAGGTGACGGATATTCGATGACGTATGGACAGTTAAAAGATGTCAATGTTGAAATGGATGACATCGTAAGCCGTGGACAGATTATCGGTTCGGTGGCAGAACCGACCAAGTATTATACAATCGAGGGTTCTAATCTTTATGTGAAAATGGAGCACGACGGGGAAAGTATGGACCCTGTTTTATATTTTCAATAATGTTTATTCTTTCTATGCTTGCGTGCCTAAGAAATTTATATATCCTTCTCTCAGACACGTTCTCACAGAAATATATATCTTTGTCCGCCGACTTTTACGAGGTTTTGTGACTATCTTAGCGGCATGGCGAGCAAAAATAATGCCTGGTTTCAACTGTTCGAAGACGAAGTCTGAGTTTTGAAACCGGGTATTTAATAATTTTTTGCGAGCATGCCGCTTAGAAAGTCTAGAAACCGAAGTACGAGGCGGCAAAGATATATATTTCTGTGAGAGCGACTTGCGAAAAAAAATAAAATCATCGTGTGACTTTACCGATTCAGGTGCTTAAGGTATAATATCAACAGATATGAAAACGGAAAGCTAAGAACTGAAATGGCAAGGGTTACACGATTTTTTTGTTATATTACGGAGTAAAGAATTGAAAAAAAGGATTTTGACAGGGGCATTGCTTACAGCCTGTTTGATGGGTCTGATCCTATATACTTACCGGCATTTTGAAAAGGGATATGCAGGGAAGGATTTCGCAGAAACCGCGTGGGAAGCCATGGATACCAATGATACAGATAAAGATATGCATGGCATGGTAAGTGGAAATACAAACGAAGAGTACGTAGACAGATTAGATGTAAACAATGGTATAGATGATAATATTGATAATAATGATGGCAAGTTAAATGGAAATATAAACAACAATACAGATGACAATACAAATAGCAGTACAAATAATAGTACAAATGACAATATAAGTGATGATATAAATAATAATACACACGACCTCTCTGTCATAAAAATTGATTTGCTTGGGTATCAGACAAATGATATAAAAAAGGCTTATTTTGACAAGGGGAATGTGGGAGATATCTTTGAAGTTATCAATGTGAAGTCTAAAGAGACGGTGTTTACAGGAAAAATCGACAGTAAGAAAACAGGCGATTTTTCCCAGCTTACGGAATGCGGAACTTACTATATTGAGGCCTCTTTTATCGGCCGCTCCGAACAATTCTGTATCATCGAGGATAAATACGCGTCACTTTCTGTAGAACTATATCAGAAATCGTTAGCATATGCTAACAACAATCAGTCGGATTTTGAAAAAAGAGTGCAGATTTTATTGTGGATACTGCGTTATGTGGATGTATATACCGATGATGAGCCTTATTCTGTTTTTGCTACGGAAGGGAATACAGATAAGAAACCGGAGTACCTGAAAGATTGTGAAAAGGCAGCCGGCGGATTGATGAATCAGGCAGAAAAATACGCGAGTGATGAAGTTGTTAAAAGTGATGATGATTATGATTTGGACACCTTTGCTTTTTACAGTTGTTTGATGGCGATGTTATATGACAAAATACAGGAATATGATGCAACACTTGCAAATACATATTTAAATGAAGCAGTTCGCTCGTATAATCTTGTTGAACAAAGAAAAGCTGAGCTCATAGATGAATCCTTTCTGTTCTATGCCGCCGCCGGGTTGTATCGCTATACCGGGCAGAGCAAGTACCGAATCATTACAGAGGAATATTTGAAAAACAATCCGGAGCGGGAATTGTTTTTGACTAATGCTTCCACAAAAGAACTGCGAGCCGATGAGGCATATGTGCATGGTTTGATCTCTTATTTAAGAACCACGAATCCGGTGGATATGGATTTGTGTGAAAAAGGAATGAAACATCTGATGCGGACGGCAGAGCAGTTTGATGAATCAATTCAAAGTGAAAATTATGATGGTATCGGGGATGATTGCAGAAGTCGTATTTTGACGGATCGGCTTTCGATCATTGCCATTGTTGAGCACGTAATTGTCAGTCAGGAATATAACCGGATATTAAAAAATGCAATTCATGGTTTTGGTGGCTGCAATAAAGAAGGCGAAATATATTTAACAGACCGGGGAATTATTCATGAAAGTGTGGATGAAGCGCGAAGTGATGCTTTAAATGCATCCGCATATTTTTATTTACTCGGACAGATTACAGAAAGTGATTATAAAGAAAAAGAAAGCATAAAAAGTGAAGCTTTGGAAAGTGAGGAGCAATAAATGAAAATTGTTGTTTTGGCAGGCGGAACCAGTACGGAAAGAGATGTTTCACTGGTTTCCGGAACAGGAGTATACAAAGCATTAAAGAAAAAAGGACATCAGGTTGTACTTTTAGATGTCTATCTCGGAATTGATTTGACAGATGCTGAAAAAGCAGGAATCTTTTCCGATCCCAGAGACTTTAGTGAAGGCATCAAGCCGGTTTCTGTTATAAATCCGGATGTCAGTGAAATCATTGCACAACGTAAAAATCCGGAAATGGGATTTTTCGGTCCTAATGTTTTGGATATCTGCCGGATGGCCGATATTGTTTTTCTGGCTTTACACGGAATGAACGGCGAAGACGGACGTATTCAGGCAACGTTTGACTTGTTGAATATAAAATACACCGGTACGGATTATGTTAGCAGCACGTTGGCAATGGATAAGGCCTTAACCAAGGATATATTTGTACAGGCAAAGGTTCCGACGCCTTTTGGCTTTGGTATCAAGAAAGGAGAAAAAATTCCGGATGTATCGTTCCCCTGTGTTGTAAAGACCAGTCACGGTGGTTCGAGTGTCGGCGTTTATCTGACCAACAATAAGGAAGAATTGGATGCGGCGATAAAAGATGCTTATACCTTTGAAAATGAAATTGTCATTGAGCAGTTTATCAAAGGAAGGGAATTTACAGATGTCGTGATTGACGGAAAAGCCTATCCGATTGTCCAGATTGCACCCAAAGAAGGATTTTACGATTATAAAAATAAATATCAGGCAGGCAGTACGGAAGAAATCTGTCCGGCACCGATTAGCGAGGAATTGACAAAACAGATTCAGAAAATTGCCGAGGATGCATATAAAGCCCTTAGGCTGAAGGTTTATGCCCGCATGGATTTTATGGTGGATGAAAATGATCAGATTTATTGCTTGGAAGCCAATACCTTGCCGGGAATGACACCTACATCTTTGATTCCGCAGGAGGCAGCTGCAGTTGGTATCTGCTACGAAGATTTATGCCAGATGCTTGTAGAGTTATCATTGGCTAAATATGAAAACTAGATTATAAGGTCACGATTTTTAGGATTGCGAGAGCACAGAGCGCGAAGCAATTTGAGTATTATGGGGCAGGCAAAATACATACAAAGTAGTTTTGTTTAAAACAGATTTTAAATATTTTAGAAATAAATGGATTTATATCATAGAGGGAAGTCGCAATGATGAAAGAATTAAGCTGTATTGAGGCGGCAAAAGCGGTAAACGGTACTTTCTTTGGGAGCGAGGATGCCGGAAAAGTCAATATTGAGGGAGTTGTCACCGATTCCCGTAAAATGAAAAAGAACTGGTTATATGTTGCCATTGTCGGAGAACGTGTGGATGGGCATTCCTTTATTCCTCAGGTGTTGGAAAATGGTGCTGCCTGCGTTATCAGTGAGCAGAAACTAAACGGCTTGGAACCGTATATTTTGGTAGAGAATACACAGCAGGCATTAAAAGATCTGGCTGAATACTATCGGAAAAAACTCGATGTTACGGTTGTCGGAATTACCGGAAGTGTCGGAAAGACCAGCACCAAGGAAATGATAGCGACGGTTCTTTCACAAAAATATTGTGTGCAGAAGACTGCCGGAAATTTTAACAATGAAATCGGTCTTCCGCTAACTGTTTTTACAATTGGAACAGAACATGAGATTGCCATACTTGAGATGGGAATCAGCGATTTTGGTGAGATGAGCAGGCTTTCAAAAATTGCCAGACCCGATTATATGGTAATCACTAATATCGGACAATGTCATTTGGAAAATCTAAAGTCGCGGGATGGAATTTTAAAGGCTAAAACGGAATGCTTTGATTATATGGATGATTCGGCAAAGGTTATTTTAAACGGTGATGATGATAAACTTTCTTCTATCAGTGCTGTCCATGGCAACAGTCCGTATTTCTTTTCGATTGAAAACACACCCTGTCATGCGTATGCATCGGATATTCAGAATCTACAGTTGTATGGAAGCAACTGTCGGATACATCTTGATGTTGATGGGAAGAAGGAAGATTTCGACGTACATGTTCCCCTGTCGGGAAATCATATGGTCATGAATGCGGTTGCTGCAGCATTGGTGGGACAGTTGCTAGGACTGGATGCAAATCAGATTGCCACAGGGATTTCCAAAGCAGAAGCGATGGATGGCAGAGGCAAGATGATTCAGACTGCAAAATATACTTTGATCGATTCTTGTTATAATGCCAATCCCAAAGCTATGAAAGCGGAAATTGATTTGTTAGCATATGCTAATACGAGAAAGGTCGCTTTGCTTGGTGATATGCTCGAGCTGGGCGAAGAAGAAAAAGAATTGCATTATGATGTGGGAAATTATGCGTCCCAAAAGGCGTTGGATGTTGTTATCTGCATTGGCTCGCTTTCTGAATATACGGCCAAAGGAGCTATGGAAGCTCAGAATGAAAAAGAATGCCCTGCGGTTTACTATTTCAAGGATAAGCCTGCTTTTATGAAGGAGGCAGACCGAATTTTAAAACAGGATGATACGATTTTAATTAAGGCATCCAACGGATCGGGATTTAAAGAAATTCTGACGTTTTTAAAAGAAGGATAATAAGCGAACAATAATAATGCCCGGTTTCAACTGTTCGAAGACGAAGTCTAAGTTTTGAAACCGGGCATTATTTTAATTTCCTTCAACTAACTTTTGATTTTTTAAATAAGTTTCTAAAATGACCTGTCTGACCGTTTCACTTAATTCTTTTTTCTCTTCTTTTGTCATATTGACCGTTTCAATCGGCTTTCCGTATTCCAAAATTACTTTGGAAGGAACGATACGCGGTCTTTGTTTTTCATAAATGGAATCGGAATTGTTTAAGGTAATCGGAATAATGGTGCATCCTGTTCTTTCGGCAATTTTAAAAGTTCCCTTATGAAATTCACAAACCGGTTCTTCGGTTTCATTTCGGGTTCCTTCCGGACAAACATGAACGGATATGCCATTATTGATTAATTCGATGGCATCCTTTATCGTCTGAAGTCCCTTTTTTAAGTTATCGCGGTCTAAGAACAGGCAGTGCATGTAACGCATCCAGCGGGAAAATGAAGGAATTTTTGCCATGGATTCTTTGGCAATATATCCGGTTTCTCTGGGAACGCGACAATATGTTAGGATGATATCATAATAGCTACGATGATTGCTGATATAAAGCACGGGTCTGTCTTTGGGAACATTCTCTTCTCCAATTACGGTTAAATCCACACCGGATACAAAGGTGACACATCGAAAAGCCTGGCTGACGATAGCAAGAGAGATTTTGCCCTTAAGTTGGTAGTTGAATTTCCCGATAATCCAGAGAATAAACTGAATGGGCAGACTGATGATTAAAAACAGCACAACACCGATTAAAACAATAATAAAGCGTAACATTTTTTTCCCTTTCGTACTTCCATATACATGATATGCTCTCGTAATCTAAAATCATTCGAAATCCCAGAAACATTCGAAATCCGCCCTAATTGGGCACTTTTTCATGTTTTGTGGGTTTCAAAGTCATACTTTTTCGTGCGAGCATGAAAAATATGACCTTTAGACCCGAGTATCATAATTATATAAAAAATGGAAAATAAAGACAAGTTTTTAGGTCATAGGAAGTTACTTTTTTACATATTTTTAATAAAAAGAAACTGAGTGAATGAAAAAATATGTCTGATATTTGCAGTAAAAAGCATTCGGGATGCAGGATAAGATGCTATTTTTTGACAGGGCTGGTTTTATTGCTTTGTATGTTTTTGACCGGCTGTACCAAAGAAAAACCGGGGCCCGAGAAAGTGCGTGATTTGGAACTGACTGTGGTTGCAAAAGAAAATTTGCCGGAAGAGTTATTACAGATTATTGAAAGTAAAAAGGAAACCCCGTTTAAATTTACCTTTAATGATGGAGAATATTTATATATCTGCGTGGGATATGGGAAACAGGAGAGCGGAGGATACAGTATCACGGTAAAAGATCTGTATCTGACCCAGAATGCGATTTATGCCAAGACCTGTCTGATTGGCCCTGAGCCGGATGTTCCAAACGATGGTGTCTGTTCCTATCCATACATCGTATTAAAGACAGAATACCTGGATTATTCAGTTGTCTTTGACTAGGCAAAATGCTATACTTTTTGTAGTTGTGGGATGCGCTTTTTTGCAAAATCCCGCAACACAAGACAACGTCTGACGTAAGGAAAAAGGAGAACGCCGATGTTATTGATAAAGAACGGAAGAGTTGTGGACCCGGTCACTGGAAAGGATCAAATGCTTGATTTGGTGATCGAAAATCAAAAGATTGTAAAATTATTAAAACCGGATGAAACGGTTTTATTTGAGAAAGAGAATAAGCCGCAGGTTGAGGATGCAAAAGATTGTGTAATTGCGCCGGGACTTATGGATGTACATGTTCATTTCAGAGATCCCGGATTTACGTATAAGGAAGATATTATTTCCGGAGCCCGGGCTGCACTTGCCGGAGGTATCACAACCGTGGTTTTGATGGCAAATACCAAACCGGTGGTAGACAATGAAGAAACGCTGCAATATGTAATAAAAAAGGGAGAACAGACAGATTTACATGTAAAAACCTGCGCCTGTGTCAGTATGGGGCTTAAGGGTGAGCAGTTAACAGATATGGAATTATTAAAAGAACGGGGAGCGGTCGGATTTACCGATGATGGGATTCCGCTTTTAAATGAGGATTTTGTGAGAGAGGCAATGAAAAAAGCCAAGTCAATGGATATGCCGTTAAGCTTCCATGAAGAAAATCCTCAATATATTTCCAATAATGGTGTGAATAAAGGAAAGGCCAGTGCACATTATGCAATCGGCGGTTCTGACCGCATGGCCGAAATCTCCATGATAGAAAGAGATATCCGGCTGGCGGAAGAAACCGGTGCAACCATCGATATCCAGCATATCAGTACAAAAGAAGGGGTAGAGCTGGTTCGCAAGGCCAGAAAGAAGTATCCAAACATCCATGCAGAAGCAACCCCGCATCATTTTTCACTGACGGAAGATGCTGTCATAACCTATGGTACATTAGCAAAGATGAATCCGCCACTTCGTACAAAGGAAGACAGAGATGCCATCATACAGGGGCTTTCGGACAATACCATTGAAATCATTGCAACCGATCATGCACCTCATGCCGCGGAGGAAAAAGCAAAGGATATTACAGCGGCACCCAGTGGGATTTTGGGGCTCGAAATGGCACTGCCTCTGGCAATAACCAATCTGGTAAAGCCGGGACATATGACACTGATGCAGGTATTAGAGAGAATGACGGTAGGGCCATGCAAGTTGTACGGATTTAGACCGCAGGGAATCGCGGAAGGTGAAATTGCTGATTTAGTAATTTTTAATCCGGATGAAACTTTTGTGTATGAAAAATCTTTATCCAAATCACAGAACTCTCCATTTCTTGGACAAACTTTGTATGGCAGAATTCATATGACATTAACCAATGGAAATGTTGTATACAGAAATGAAACTGTGGGGAATAAAGAATTGTAATTAATAAATAGTAAATGCACGAAGATTTTGAAAAAGCGTTTTGATAAAGAATGAAAACGCGAACAGTAATAATAACATGAAGAAAATTCTTCACAGAAAGTAGAAAAAACTAACAGAAAAAGAAAAACTAACAGAGAAAGAAACAATAACAGAAAGAGGAAAGCAAATGGCTAAGAGAAAAGAGACTGCCAGAGTGCAGCAACAGACATGTATTGCACCCGGTATATTTGACATGTGGATTGAAACATCCCTTGCACAGGACGCAAAGCCCGGTCAGTTTATCAATATTTATCCGGATGATAAATCTACACTTTTACCAAGACCAATCAGTATCTGTGAGGCAGACAAGATACAGAACCGGTTGCGTGTGGTTTACCGCACGGTTGGAAAAGGGACAAATGAATTTTCCGGATATCATGCAGGAAAAGAGATTTCCATACTTGGGACTTTGGGAAATGGATTTCCGATTGAGAAGGCAAGCGGCAAAACCTGTTTTTTAATGGGAGGAGGAATTGGCATTCCTCCCATGCTTCAGTTAGCTAAGACTTTGCACGAGCAGGGAAATTGCGAAGTTATCATAATTGTGGGATATCGGGATGCCAATCTGTTTTTGGATGAAGAACTTGCAAAGTATGGAAAAGTATATATTGCGACGGAAGATGGCAGTGTCGGAAGCAAAGGAAATGTAATGAATGCCATTGAAGAAAACGGCTTAACAGCAGATGTGATTTTTGCCTGCGGTCCGATGCCGATGCTTCGGGCAATCAAAAAGTTTACAGAGGCTAACGATATGGAAGCTTATATTTCATTGGAAGAAAGAATGGCGTGCGGAGTAGGAGCATGTCTGGGCTGTGTTTGCAAGACAACGAAGAAGGACCATCATTCACAGGTTAATAATGCAAGAATTTGTACGGACGGACCGGTATTTGAAGCAAGGGAGGTAGACATATAATGGCTGAATTAATGAAAATCAATACAGAAGTGACCATTGCAGGTGTTACCTTTAAGAATCCGGTTATGACCGCATCCGGAACATTTGGCTCCGGCATGGAATATGGTGAATTTGTCGATTTAAATAAGTTGGGAGCGGTTGTGACAAAAGGAGTTGCCAATGTACCGTGGCCGGGAAATCCCACGCCGAGAGTTACGGAAACTTATGGCGGAATGCTGAATGCAATCGGTTTGCAAAATCCTGGTATCGATGTATTTATCAAAAGAGATTTGGAATTTTTAAAGCAGTACGATACCAAAGTTATTGTCAATGTATGCGGAAAGAGCGTGGAAGATTATCTGGATGTCGTTGAACGTTTATCGGATGAGGCGGTAGACATGCTGGAAATCAATGTGTCCTGTCCCAATGTAAAAGAAGGCGCCATTGCTTTTGGGCAAAAGGCAGATGCACTTTTTGATATCACTTCAAAAATCAAAAAAATTGCAAAACAGCCGGTTATCATGAAGCTTAGCCCTAATGTTACCGATATCACAGAGATGGCAAAGGCCGCAGAGGCAGCAGGTGCGGATGCACTTTCCATGATTAATACCATTACCGGTATGAAGATTGATATTCACCGCAGAACGTTTGCTTTGGCTAACAAGACAGGCGGAATGTCAGGTCCGGCGATAAAACCGGTAGCTGTCCGGATGGTTTATCAGGCAGCAAATGCCGTTAAGATTCCTATTATCGGCATGGGTGGTATTTCTAATGCGGAAGATGCCATTGAATTTTTGTTGGCAGGAGCCAGTGCAGTCAGTATTGGTGCCATGAATTTTATCAATCCCTATACAACGGTTGAAACGATACAGGGAATTGAAGATTACATGAGACAGTATCAGATTTCTGATATCAAAGAACTCATCGGAGCTGTTAAATAAAATTCTCTTTTCTGATTAGTATCCAATTATTATAGAAAACGCGAATTTATATAGCTTTTGACCTTAGATGCAGACTTTTATCTCTGCCATCGTTTCTCACTTTTTATTATTCGCAACTTTGGGGACATAGCCACTCACCCTAACAGAAATTATATATCTTTGCCCGCGAAATTTGACGAGGTTTCCTGGCATTTCTTAGCGGCATAAGCGAACAAAAAGTAATGCCCGGTTTCAACTGTCTGAAGACGAAGTCTGAGTTTTGAAACCGGGCATTTAATATATACTTTGTGAGCATGCCGCTTAGAAATGCCGGAAACCGAAGTATGCAGCGGCAAAGATATATATTTCTGTAAGGGTGACTGCCATCCCGCAAAGATTGCGAACTTTGTGAGAAACGTGGCAGAGCGTCTGCATAATCGGTCTGCAAGCTATATAAATTCGCGTTTTTGTATATTCTTTCGGGGACACAAATCAGAAAAGAGAAAATAAAAGTGTGAATACATTTTTGTCATATCTTTTTGGGACATATCATATGATGTAATAAGCCTAAGGAGGTCGGATGAAAATGTTGGAGCTTACAAAGAAAAATATACATATGGACTGTATAAAGGCCAAAGCAGGCAACCAGATTACCATTGAGGATGATGTGAATATTCCGGATTTACGTCCCGATATAGATAAGGTGATTTTTCAATCCGGAGTTATCCGGTTAGAGGAAGTCAAACCCGGAAATGATCAGGTTGCGCTAAAGGGCTCTTTAGCAGTCCATATTCTTTATCAGAGCGAAGAGGAGGAAGAACCGTTTAGCAAGATTGAAACGGAGCTGCCCTTTGATGAGCTTTTTCATATGGATGGTGTTAGTGCATCAGACAGTATTTGCGTGAAATATGAATTGGAGGATCTTTCTGTTGGCATTATCAATTCCAGAAAAATCAGTGTTCGTGTGCTGGTAACTTTGGAGTTGTTAGCAAGAGCTATTTATGATGAAGCCGCAGCTGTGGATGTGGAAACATCGCTTGCAACAGAATATCGGAAGAAACCGTTAAATGTATTGGAAACGACCGTCTGTAAAAAAGACATTTTCCGGTTCCGGCATGAAGAAACGATTCCTGCACAATTTCCCAATGTTTTGGAAATTCTCTATGCCTCGGTTGTACCGGTAAATCTGGAATGTATTCCGGAGGAAGGAAAAATGATGGTACGTGGTAATATGCGGTTATTCTTCCTCTATACACCGGATGGAGATGAGGAGAGCAGTCGTTGTTTTGAAACCACGGTTCCGTTACAGGAAGAAATTGTATGTAGCGGATTGAATGCCCAGATGATTCCGAGTGTTGGCATCATGATGTCGGATGTGAATTGTGAGGTAAAGTCCGATTATGATGGGGAAGACCGGATTATTGCAATAGAAGCGGCATTTGATCTGGATATGAAGGCTTATGAAGAAAAGACCTATGATATTCTGGCTGACATGTACTGTGTGACCAAAGATATTCAGACGGAATGTAAGGATGCCATGTTTTTGCAACTTTTACAAAATAAGCAGGCAAGAACACGGGTAAAAGAACGGATTGAGTTAGAAGAAGCTGACTGTACCAATCTGATCCATCACGAAGAAACGGTTACGTTAGAAGATGTGGAAATCGAAGACGGAAAATTGAATCTTGTGGGAAATATGCAGCTTCGCTGTTTGTATTCGTCTGATCCGGAAATGAAAGAGTTTCATTATGTGGAACGGGATATTCCATTTGACTATACGCTGGATAATGTGGATTTGACAGGAAAAGAATTGCATCATGAAATATTTATGCAGGTTGCGCAGGCTGATATAACGATGCCGGATCCGAAAACGATAGAATGCAATGCAACGATTAATATGAATCTGTTGCTTCTGGAAGAAAAGAAGGAAACCATTATTGTTGGCGCAGAAGTCTCGGACTTTATGCCGGACCAGATGCAAAACCTGCCGGGAATGGTCATTTATATTGTTAAATCCGGTGACAGCTTATGGAAAATCGGAAAAGAATATTTTATACCGGTTGAGGAGATAAAACGATTGAATGAATTGACGACGGATGAAATACATCCGGGAGATCGTTTACTTCTTATGAAGAACAGGGTCTGAAAAGGCCCTGTTTTTCGTTTTTCTTGCATATCTTCAAATGTTTCGATATAATATTGTATACAAAGTACGTGATTAGTACAAAATACATAATAAATACAATTTTACTTTGGGATAAAAGGGGATTTTTTGATGACAGTTAAAAAGATTACAAAAGAAGCTCATGCAAAAATAAATCTGGGTCTGGATGTTTTAAGAAAACGGGAAGATGGATATCATGAAGTAAAAATGATTATGCAAACCATTGGTTTGTGCGATACGCTGACCTTTGAGATGACAGAGGAAAATGATATTGTCATTGAATCAGACAGCGGAAAGCTTCCTCTAGATGAGCATAATCTGATTTACAAAGCGGCAAGGGTTTTCTTTGAAGAGACGGGACAAGCCTTTGGAATAAAAATATTTTTGAATAAAAGAATTCCGATTGCAGCAGGAATGGCAGGTGGAAGTACCGATGCGGCTGTAACATTTTTAGCATTGAATGAAATAAGCGGACAACCCTTATCTATGGAAAAGTTACTTGAAATTTCCGTTAAGGTTGGAGCGGATGTACCGTATTGTATTATGGGCGGAACGGCACTTTCAGAAGGAATTGGTGAAATCCTGACAAAATTACCGGCTGTCTTACCGGCACATGTGTTAATTGCAAAGCCTAATCTGGATGTATCGACGGCTTTTGTATACAAGAATCTGAAGGTTTCAAAACTGGAATTCCATCCGGATATCGACGGCATGAGACAGGCGATTGAAAACCATGAATTAAAAGGTGTCACCGACCGTATGGGAAATGTATTGGAAACCGTTACGATACCGGCATATCCGATTATAGGAGATATGAAGAAAACATGTATGGAAAACGGTGCTGTCAATGCACTGATGAGTGGCAGTGGACCGACCGTATTTGCAATATTTGACGATCTGAAACAAGCTGAACTGGCGGCCGATGTAATACGGGAAAAATATCAGATCGAAGAAGTCTATGTAACCGGTTTTTGGGGATAATTGGAGGTTTTTTTATGATGATGATGGATATTATGCAACAAAATATGAATGAATATCTTCCACTTAGGGATGTGGTGTTTAACACATTGCGGCAGGCGATTTTAACCGGAGAATTAAAACCCGGCGAACGTCTGATGGAGATTCATCTGGCAGACCGTTTGGGTGTCAGCAGAACGCCAATCCGTGAGGCAATCCGTAAACTGGAATTGGAAGGTCTTGTTGTAATGATTCCCAGAAAAGGTGCGCAGGTTGCCCGCATTACGGAGAAAAATTTAAAAGATGTCTTAGAAGTCCGCAGGGCATTGGATATGTTAGCTGTAAGACTTGCCTGCAGCAGAATGGACGACGAGTATAAAAAACAACTTCGCGAGGCGTGCGATGAATTTGCGCAGGTTGTGAAAAGTAATAATACGAAAGATATTACGGAGGCCGATGTTCGTTTCCACGATATTATTAATAAGGCAACGGGAAATGACAGGTTAATTCAGCTTGTAAATAATCTGGCGGAGCAGATGTACCGCTATCGTTTGGAATATATTAAGGATGCTGCCTATCACAACCGGCTGGTTGCAGAGCATGAGGAAATCTATAGTGCCATTATGGATGGCGACGAAGAAAGAGCTGCCAAAGCAGTTGTTCTCCACATTGATAACCAGGAAGAGACAATTATTAAGCATCTGAATCTGGATGCATAGAAAACTCCCTTTTTTCAATTGTGTTCCCATGAAATTTGCATATCCTGTTACAGACGCGTTCTCAAACTTTCTCAAGAATACAATTGTAAAAAGAAAGATAAATTATAGAATAGTTGTATAAATACTATATTATGGGCAACACTTTTTTTAGCATCAATGATTTGACTGGTTACTAAATTTCAGTTATATCATTTGTGAAAAGAAAAGTGAGGGAACGAAATGAAAGAGAATATCTTAAAACTCTCCACCTACGGTATAGTTTTTACGGTATATTCCATGGCATTCCTTTTTGGAGCTATGTATCCACAGTATGGAATTCCAAAGGAAAGTATCGTTTATGAAACGGAAAATGACAGTGATGATTTAGAGCAGGAGATCAAGGTAGAATATCGGAGTTATTTTTTGGATAAACTGAGAGAACTTCTCTAAGAATGCAGATATTGCAGATATCGAAAATGAGCTGAATCTTTATAGGAAAATAAGGAGTTAAAGTGAGTAAACAAGTAACGATAAAAGTGACGGGAACGCAGACCGGAACCAATGAAACCATTACAACAGAAACTACCGGATCCATGATTTACAAGGAACCTTATTATTACGTTTCCTATGAAGAACAGATTGATAAGGAATCGGAGCAAAGCAGCAAAACGACTTTGCGTTTCAGCGACAGTACACTTCGTGTAACCCGCAAAGGTGAAGTGGGAAGCTGTCTGGAATTTGAAAATGAAAAGACACACAATAGTGTGTATATAACATCCTTTGGCAATTTTGAGGTTATGCTGATTACGGATGAATTACATATTGAGTGCAAAGAAAAATCCGCAAAGATATTTGCGGACTATCGAATCGGACTAAATACAATGCCTCCCACAAAGGGGAGGCTTGAAATCTTCATTCACGAAAATGAAATCTAAGATTATTTTACCTGGCTGACACCGGCTTTTTCTTTTGCCTTTTCCCAAGTGGATTTCCAGAAACCTTTCTTTTTCTCAGGTTCGGCATTTTTAACATTTTTTCTGTAACCGCGGACTTCTGTAATATAGATACCGCTGACAACTGCTTTCACTTCTTTTTTAACCGGAATCGAATCAAAAATCTTTTCATCTGCAACAAAATTGGTAACCTGCGGTCCGACTTTGGCTTTGACAATCGGAAGCTTTGTTGATCTCATTAATTTGGGTGTCTGCGAAATAACCATCGGAGGCAATCCCGAATCTTTTAGTTTGAGGCGCTTTTTATCAATGATTAACATGGATAAAGTCTGTTTGTTGGCCTCCATAGCCACTTCCTGGGCTTCCTGGTTCTTTTTTGCTTTTTTGTAAAGAAATACAATTCCTACAATCATTGCAACTAAAACAAGAATCGTTACAATGAGTATAATCCATCCTGTAGTACTCATGGAATACCTCCTGAATTTTTAATAACCTAAATAAGCAAAACTATTGTATCATTCTTTGAAATAAAGTGCAAGGAATTCGATATTTAGAGGAAATTTAGAGAGAATTAACAAAAAAAGCTGCCAAAAATAAATCTTTTATATTTTTCAAAAAAATTTCACATTTTCTAAGGACTGGTTGTGTTTACATAAACTTGCGGCTGTGCTAAACTAAACTTAACTATGATTGATGAGGAGAAAAAAATGAAAAAGAAATTATTATATGTCGGTTTGATGATTGCAATGATGTCTTCTTTGACTGCTTGCGGAAAAGAGAAAGCGGAAGGGCTCGATGCAATCAATCCGGATGATTATGTAACATTGGGTGAATACAAGAACCTGGAAGTGACAGTTGATCACTATGATTTTACGGATGATGATTTAAAACAATACATTGATCAGGATTTGGAATATTATGTTTCCAGCTATGATTTGTATGAGTATGAAGTTACGGATAAGCAGACTGTTTCTATGAACGATGTCGTTAATATCGATTATCTGGGAAAAAAAGACGGTGTGGCTTTTGATGGCGGAACCGCACAAGGAGCACATCTTGAAATTGGTTCCGGTCAATTTATTGACGGATTTGAAGATGGGCTTGTAGGTGTCAATGTCGGTGAAACGGTGGATTTGAATTTGACTTTCCCCGAAGAATATAAAAATAATGAAGAGTTGGCCGGTCAGGATGTTGTATTTACCGTATCAGTGAATTCCATCGATGAGCCCAAATTGCCGGAATTTGATGAAGATTTTTTTGCAAGTTTTGGTATTGAAGGTGTTACAAACTACGATGAATATACAAACTATGCAAAAGGTTTCATCGAAGATGCCTGCGAGGATCAAAACGAAAGTCTGGTTGATAGCGCATTGTGGGATCAGGTAGCGGCAAATTGTGAGATTAAAGAAATACCGCAGATTTTGCTTGATGAAAAACTGGCAGAGCTTGATGCTGATTTGGAAGACTATGCAGCACAGTATGGTGTTGATACCGATACCATGATTGGTTACATGGGGTATGATGCAGAATCTTATGAGGTACAGCGTCAGTCTGTTGCTAAGTCTGAGGCAGAAAGTGATTTGATTTGCAGGGCTATTGCAAAGGCAGAGGGAATTACCGTAACCGACGATGATATTAAAAAGACAGCGCAGGAAGAATATGAAAAATACGGTTTTTCTTCTGCGGCTGAGATGATAGAATCCAAAAGTGATGAATACCTGCGTTCTTATGTCAGAAGAAAAGTAATTTTGAATCGGATTAAGGAAACAGCATCAATCACTGAAAACGAGAGTATGCCTTTCTTGGATGACTCTATGTATTAATGTTGATTAGGACTACACTTTGATAAGTAAGAGCAGGGAAACGGAGTATTCATATGAAAAAGCGTATACTTTGTATACTAATGATTTGCATAATGACATTCGGATCTGCGCTATCTGTATTCGCTGAAACTTCTCAGGATGTTCAAAAAGAAAAAGAGAAGACTCAGGAAGCTTTAGAAGAGGTAAATGAGCGTGTAGATGATATTGAGCAACAAAAGCAGGCTGTTTCCGAAGAGATCGTGGTACTGGATACAGAATTAGTGGATGTATTAACCAGTATCAGTATTTGTGTGGATGAAATTGCTGCAAAAGAGGATGAGATTGGCGTTGTAAAAGAAGAATTAAAGAAGGCACAGGAAGATGCTCTTGTTCAATATGAAAATATGAAAACACGCATCCGTTTTATGTACGAAAAGGGAGACAGTGCCTATATGGCTGTTTTATTGGAAGCAGACAGTTGGCCTGATATGCTCAATAAGGCTTCTTATGCCGAGGAGCTTTACTCCTATGATCGGGAAATGCTAAATCTGTATGAACAGACCATCCAAAGGATTTCTGATTATAAAACCGAACTGGAAATCGAAGAAGCTGATTTGTTGACCAGTAAAAATGAGCTAAAAGAACAACAGGATTACTTAGAGAATATTATCAATACCAAAAAGCAGAGTGTTGCCAATTTTGAAGATCAGTTAGCACAGGCTACTGCACAGGCTGCTGCGTATAAAAACCAATTAGAAGAGCAGACGGCAAGAATCAAAGAGTTAGAGGCTAAAGAGGAAGAAGAACGAAAAGAGAAGGCCAGACAGGAAGAGCTTGCGAAAAATACCACAACTGTTGCTACGGGAAATGGATCTTCCACGAAGGCGGATTCTTCGCAGGCAGTTGAGACAGTTGTTACCAGTTCAGAAGGTTCTGCACTTGGAAGAGATATAGCCGCTTATGGTTGTCAGTTTATCGGAAATCCTTATGTGTTTGGAGGGACAAGTCTGACTAACGGAACTGACTGTTCAGGATTTACACAGTCTGTATATGCCCATTTTGGTATTCGCATTCCACGTGATTCTACTAGTCAAAGATTCTTTGGAACCGGTGTCGATTATTCTCAGGCACAGCCCGGTGATTTAATCTGTTATGCCGGACATGTGGGACTGTATATTGGAAATGGCCAGATTGTACATGCCAGTTCCGAGAGGACCGGTATTAAAATCAGTAATGCGACGTATCGTACTATTCTGGCAGTCAGACGAATTCTTTAAATTTGAAGATTCTAAAGATAATTAAATATGAATTTCTAATATTAAAAAGAATATTTGTAATTAGAATATTTCTGAATATAAAGGTTATTATTTTTGATTTTATCCGCAGTTTCACAGACTGCGGATTTTTTCATGGACTATCCGGGAAAGCTTTTGCATACAATGTAAAAAAGCTTTCTGAGGGGTAGTTGTGTGAAAGAATATATTGAAGAAAGAGCCATCAATGTCGCAAATTACATTATCGAACATAATGCGACCGTCAGGCAGGCTGCAAAGGCATTTGGTATTTCCAAATCAACAGTACATAAGGATGTCACGGAGAGACTGGAGTATATCAATCCTGCGCTGGCAAGCGATGCGAGAAAAGTGTTAGATGTGAATAAATCGGAACGTCATATCCGCGGCGGAATGGCAACAAAAGAAAAATATACACATCAGATGCGTATCACAAACAAATAAAAAAGAGCTTTGCATCACGAGTATTTCGTAGTGCAAAGCTCTTTTTGCGTGTTTATAATGAGCTGATCTGAATAGATAATCGGATTGCCGTCCGGATAGCTAGCTGTAGCCGACCAGATTCATATTTTTATAAACATTCATTATAATCTACTATTTATGATGAATATTTCTTCCCCGATTTATTTTTAAATAAATCCTGCCATACAGCTGGATGGAAGAAAATCAGAAGCGGGAACAGCTCTAATCGGCCGGCAAGCATGTCTATGATAAAGACATATTTCGATAGATTGCTGAAAAACTGGAAGTTTTGCGTAGGACCAACCAAACTAAGTCCCGGACCAATATTATTGATAGTCGCCGCTACTGCAGTAAAGTTTGTCTCCAGATCATGTCCGTTAAAGGATATGATTAGGAGCGAAAGTGTAAATACGGTAACAAAAGTAATGAAGTAAACATTGATGGAACGGACAACTTCATGTTCTACCGCTTTTCCATCCATCTTAATCTTTTTAATGCTCTTAGGATGAATGTAAGAATCCAATTCTTTCATAACCGTTTTAAATAAAACCACAAAACGGGAAACCTTGATTCCGCCACCCGTACTTCCGGCACATGCGCCGATAAACATAAGCATAACCAGAATGGTTTTGGAGGTCTGAGGCCATATGCCAAAGTCTGTGGTTGAAAATCCGGTCGTGGTAATAATGGACCCAACCTGGAAAGCAGCATGTCTGATGACTTCTGCCATGCTGTCATAGCAATTGCGGATATCGATACAGACGATAATGATGGTTGTAAGAATAACCAAAAGGTAATAGCGAACCTCTTCCATGCAAAGCGCCTTTTTAAACTGGCGGAATAAAATCAGATAGTAGGCATTAAAGTTGACACCGAATAAAATCATAAAAATCGTGACAACCCATTGAATATATGGGGAGTAGTCGCCGATACTGCTATTTTTGATACCAAATCCACCGGTTCCGGCAGTTCCGAATGAGGTCGTCAGGGAATCAAAGAGTGGCATGCCGCCAAACAACAACAAGATACATTCAATTACAGTCAGACCGAAGTAAATCAAATATAAGATCCGGGCCGTAGATTTGATTTTCGGAACCAGTTTGCCAACAGAAGGACCGGGGCTTTCTGCTCTCATGAGATTCATATGGGAGCCGCCTGTCATGGGGATAACCGCTAAGAGAAATACTAAAACTCCCATTCCGCCGATCCAGTGCGTAAAGCTTCGCCAAAACAGGGAACAGTGGCTGAGTGTTTCAACATTATTTAAGATACTGGCACCTGTGGTGGTAAATCCGGATACGGTCTCAAATAAAGCATCGGTTAAAGAAGGAATTTCACCGCATGCCCAAAAGGGAATTGCGCCAAAGAAAGATAAAAACGCCCAGCTTAATGTGGTTGTGACACATCCTTCTTTCAGATAAAATACATTGTTTTTGGGCTTTCTAATGGTCATAAAAAAGCCGAGCGCCATGCATAAAAAAGCGGTCATTAAGAAATAGTAACCGTTTTTTTCCCGATAGATCAATGCGACCAGACAAGGTAGCAACATCAGGACGCCTTCTATTTTTAAAACCTGTCCCAAAATATATCGAATAATAGGTCTGTTCATTTCAAATTAGCCTCCGCTAACGCAAAATATCTCGAATATCATGAAAACCGGTATGGGTGGTAACAACCATAACCGTGTCGCCGACTTTGATACAATCGTTACCACTGGGGATGATAATCGTTCCGTTACGATTGATGAATGCTATCAGCAGATTCTTTTTGAGAGGAAGCTCTGCCAATGAGATGTTGGTAACGTCAGATTTTTCATCCACACGGAATTCGATTGCTTCAGCACGATGATCGAATAAGTGATACAGTGTTTCAATGTTGCTGTCCATGGAATCCTTTTTGGCACGGACATAAGCAATGATAGCTTCGGAAGTAATATATCTTGGATAAATCAGACTGCCAAGATCCAGCTGATCAATGACATTTTTAAAATTGATTCGGTTGATTTTGGTAATAATCTTTGCCTTGGATACCTGTTTGGCATGTAGGGTAAGCATAATATTTTCTTCATCAATTCCGGTTAGAGGAACAAACGATTCGACATTTTCAATGCCTTCTTCACTCAGTAATTCTTCATCGGTTCCGTCGCCGTTAATAATGATGGCCTTGGGCAGTAAAATGCTCAATTCCTCACAACGCTTACGATTTATTTCAATAATTTTTACATTTACGCCCATCAGCAGAAGTTGGTTGGCAAGATAATAGGAAGCTTTTCCACCGCCAATGATTAAAGTATCCTTGACTTTATGGGTGTTCACGCCGATTTCCTGCATAAACTTTCGTGCCGTTTTCCGTGAGGCAACAAAAGAAATAACATCGCCGGCCTGTATGGTAAACGTGCCGGAAGGAATGTGCACCTCTTTCTCCCTTTCGACTGCGCAAATCAAAATGTTACATTTGACACGGCGGCTTAGATCCATGATTGCAAGTCCATCTAAAATACTTCCTTCGGGCACTTTATAGTTGATCATTTCTGCCTGACCATGTGCAAACGGATTGACCTCTAGGGCTGTCGGCATGGCCAGAATACGGGATGCTTCCTTAGCGGCCTCTAACTCCGGATTAATAATCATGGCAAGCCCCAGTTTGTCTCTTAAGTAGCCGACTTCATTGCTGTAATCGGGTGTCCTGACCCTGGCGATGGCAGCACAATCGGCAACACGCCTTGCAATGGTACAGCACAATAGATTTAATTCATCGGATGCGGTAACCGCTATTAACAAGTCAGCCCCTTCTACTCCGGCTTCCATCTGAACGCTGTAGCTGGCACCGTTTCCGGTAACACCCATGATGTCATAAAGATTTGTTGCAGCCTGGATTTTTTCCGAATTGGTATCAATGAGAGTAATGTCATGACCTTCTTGTGATAACTGCTCAATAAGAGCAGAACCAACTTTTCCGTAGCCGACAATAATAATATTTAAGCCTCTGTGAGTCGTATTTTTTGATTGGAACATATTAAACCTCCATATAAAATGACTATATCATTTCTTGGAAGAAAAGTCATCTTTATTTCATCGCTCGGTTTTGGTCTGCTATATTGACGACTGTATTGGTTTGTTTTTTCATTTTATTTTGCAATGATTGTTTACTATTATTCGGGTTTATCTGTAAATTGTTTTAATGAATAGTTTTATTAATTGTGTTTATTCATAGTTTTTATTTAGATTCTATTTAGATTTTATTTGCTGTATTATTTTGAATTGCTTCGTTATATTAGGAAATTTGTTTTGACTTTCATATATGCATGAATTTATAATAGATTACGCAGAAACATTGTGCAAAAATCATCTAAAGGAGGAGCGGCATGAGTCAGGAAATGGTCATTGTATTAGACTTTGGCGGACAGTACAACCAGCTCGTAGCCAGAAGGGTACGTGAATGTAATGTTTACTGTGAGATTTATTCTTACAAAACGGAACTTGAAAAGATTAAAGAAATGAATCCGAAGGGAATCATCTTAACCGGTGGACCGAACAGTTGTTATGAAGAAGGAGCACCGACATATAGAAAAGAATTGTTTGAATTGGGAATTCCGGTTTTAGGACTTTGTTACGGAGCTCAGCTCATGCAGCAGGTTTTAGGCGGAGAGGTAAAAAGAGCAGATAACAGGGAATACGGAAAGACAGAGATTTTCGTAGATACGAATTCTGCATTATTTACGGATGTTCCGCAAAAGACACTTTGCTGGATGAGCCATTTTGATTATATAGCAAAAATGGCGGATGGTTTTCAATCCGTTGCACATTCAGATAATTGTCCGGTAGCTGCCTGTGAAAATATAGAAAAAGGTCTTTATGGCATACAGTTCCATCCGGAAGTACTTCATACACCCGAAGGAACCAAGATGCTTTACAATTTCGTACGTAATATCTGCGGTTGTTCAGGCGACTGGAGAATGGATTCTTTTGTAGAAAATACCATTCAGGAAATTCGTGAAAAAGTCGGAGACGGAAAAGTCCTTTTGGCATTGTCCGGTGGCGTAGATTCATCCGTGGCAGCAGGACTTTTGGCAAAAGCCATTGGCAAGCAGCTTACTTGTGTGTTTGTGGATCATGGTCTTTTACGTAAAAATGAAGGCGATGAAGTGGAACAGATCTTTGGTGAGGGTGGACAGTTTGATTTAAACTTTATCCGTGTCAATGCACAACAGAGATATTACGATAAACTTGCCGGTGTGGGAGAACCGGAGAAGAAACGTAAGATAATCGGTGAAGAATTTATCCGTGTTTTTGAAGAAGAAGCGAAAAAAATCGGCACAGTGGATTTTCTTGCGCAGGGAACCATTTACCCTGATGTTGTAGAATCCGGTCTGGGTGGAGAATCTGCTGTCATCAAATCGCACCACAATGTTGGCGGACTTCCCGATTACGTTGATTTTAAAGAAATCATTGAGCCTTTGCGGCTATTGTTTAAAGATGAAGTCAGAAAAGCCGGATTGGAACTTGGTATTCCGGAGAAACTGGTATTTCGTCAGCCTTTTCCGGGTCCCGGACTTGGTGTCCGCATTGTCGGTGAAGTGACGGCAGAAAAAGTGCGTATTGTGCAGGATGCTGATCACATCTACCGTGAAGAAGTTGACGGTGCTATTGCAGCATATAAAAAGGAACATGGTGTTGAGCCTTCCTGGACACCGAACCAGTATTTTGCAGCACTTACCAACATGAGATCGGTTGGTGTTATGGGTGATGAGCGTACCTATGATTATGCTGTTGCCATTCGTGCAGTTAAGACGATTGACTTTATGACGGCTGAGGCTGCGGATATCCCGTTTGATGTGTTGCAGATGGTTATGAGCAGAATTATTAATGAAGTCAGAGGAGTAAACCGGGTACTGGTTGATATTACATCGAAGCCGCCGGGGACGATTGAGTTTGAATAATGTACATGAGCCAAGAAATGCCAAATTTACGGCGTTTCTTGGCTCGTTTTGGGTTGAGTGACAATCAAATGACAATAATTTTTTCAAAAATTATAATTCTTCTTCAGCAAAAAACTCAAAATTAACTTTTTCTGATATATTGTGTATATTAGTTGAATAAAAAGCTTCAACTTTACCTTGAATACGTTCTTTTTGCGATTTTGGGGTAACAACAACGATTACATATTCAAAGTCATGGTCGGTAGTTCTTTTATAGTTTTCGCCTAAACAATTTATATGGGAGAAAAGTTGATTTAGTCGAGCATCTGTAGGTAATATTATCCAGTATTTTATTTCAAATATTAAATCTGTATAATTCCGTTTGGAGATACCGACTATATCATATTCAACATTTCCAATCAGTAGATTTTGTTTAAGATGGTATCTTCTTGACAGTTTTGGCAGGAAATGATTAAAACACTTATCTTCTACTTCCATATATCTCACAACTTTTTCGGTTGATACTTGGGAAGCTGATTCTTGCTCAGACGTTAGTTCTTTATATGCCTTTGCTGTGCTTTCGGACGCATTTAGTTGGGTAGCATTAATTTTTTTTGTGATAGTGTCTGATTTTATTTGTTGGTCGAGTTCTTTTTGTATACCATACCATTTATAACACCCAATGATAATTAGGATGCTTCCAAGTAGTATCAGAGGAATAGATATTATGGGTACTATCGTATGGATTAGATGCAAAATATGCTCATGTGTTTTAATGCTTTGTAATGATATTGCAGATAAATTGTTATAATCATTTTGACTGATGAGGATATAGTCTGCATTAAGTATATAAAGTAACACAAATATTGGGAGCGTAATAAGTACTATTCCCAATGAAACAAGAAATTTGTAAAAGCTATCGTATTGTAATTTGTCCATAGAATACCTCGCTATTCTTCATGATTTTCTGAGCTTATTGAATCTGATAAATTATTCATATCTACATCAATATCTATAATTTGTTCATTATCTTTATCATTTAAAACACTTAAATCCCCTTTAATAAACATTTTGTATGCTCTGTTTACAATAACTTTGGTTTCTACTAAATCAAATCCCCCACCAATGACGCCGCCAACAACTGGGACTAATTTAGCAATATTGATAATACCTTTTTCTCCAAATTTGGTTAAGAATCTAAATCCTACCTTCTGATTGATTTTTGTTAATACAGTACCAGGAATCTTTTTTACCATGGCAGTTGTAAATTTAGTTCCAAATTTTATGCCAGCTTGTTTGATTATTTGATCAATAGAAATAATTTCCAATCAAATAGCCTACTCGGCTAGTGAATTTCTCGCCCATTTTAACTGCTCCTTATTCGTGTAATGAGTGTTGTAGCATGCACGAAGACACGAGGTACAAAACAAGCATCTGTGTATATTATATCATCAACAGTGCAAAAATGAACTGAATAAAAACAAAAGGGAGGATGCATTTGACCAGATTGTGCAGAGGAATAATAATAAAAAGCAAAAATGGAACGATAGAGAATAAGATAACGACCGTGCATATGATACGATGATACAAAGAATTGTGTCAATCAATAATCCAGGGCAAAAAAATAGAACGCCGTCGCAACGCCGTCCTTACAAAAACACATATGTTTTTATGATTCTGTTATTATTATATGCATCTTGTATCAATTTGTCAACATTCTATTGTAAAAAAAACGCTTGACAAATTGTGGCATTTGTGTATATCAAAAAAATGAAGAAATAACTTTACATGCAAATTCATAATTACTCTGGATTAAATCATTATTTTTAAAGAAGCCTTTCTTTTGTGGCATTCGTTTGAAAAATAAATCTTTAAGTTCTTTTATTCTATAGAATTTCACTTTATCAGATACAATTAATTTATACACATAAAGTAAGCAGGTAAATTCTAACATAGGCCTACATGATAACTTCTTTTTACGTTGATTTGAATTTATAGAATTGATTTTTGCGATTTCTTGGCTTATCTCGCTTGGAGCTCGGGATGTACCATGCGCCAAATCAGCTAAAATACAATTATTGTGTGCAGCGCCATTTCTGAGGCTTTTAACTAAATTTATGACAGGTGTGGATAGCTTGGGAAAATTTCTGGAAGAATAATAAAATTCATAGAATTTGATGAAGTCTCCAAAAGTAAGCATTTCTAATAATACCCATGCAGGACAATCGTCATATGCAACAATTTTATTTTCTTTCTTCTGCTTCCCTGTATTATATATGCGTTGAATAGTAAAATATTTATGTATCAAATCACTTGTAAAAGGGGAAGCGCTGTTGGCTTCGAGTTTTCCAATAATATAAGAGTTTTGAACTAAGAAGTTTTTTACAATATCATAACCATCTGTATACGGATCGCTTTCGATGTCTTTTAACATTTGAACTTTCAAGTCATGTTCAATATCCAAGCACATTTTCGAAACAATAAAACGAAAATGCATATCAATAGTAGATAATTCTTGCAAATACGCAAAGTCTAAACAGATGTATTTGCCTTTATTGATACCTTTTGTATGTTTTTGATAGTTTTTTCGGTATGCTGCTGTTCGGAGATAATTATTGATATTAGCTAGGTAGTTTTCTGCATCGCTTTCAGAGGTATATTTAAAACTAATACCTTTTTCATTTTTCATCTTTGCAACCAGTTGCTGAGCTGTTTGCTTTGGTTTGTCACTTTTGTTCCCCATAGAAAATCTTCTTTCTAAATTTGTGTTTTATTTATTTACTAATGTGGTCCGAATTTATTTTTCCTTATTGCCTAAACTTTCTCATCTAAAGTTGTCTGTAGAGGTAGCCTATGTGGCTTTCCTTTATTGGGATATCTGATTTGCTTCCTTCTCTCTTATGGTCATACTCATCGCCCGCCATGTATCAAGATGGCTACATTATATCATGTATAAAAAAATAGTCTATGGATATTTCATAATATTTGATAATGTTATATGTAATAAAGGTGTGAAAAGTGTAATAATATCACATACAAAAAAGCGGATGCATATACGCCAGACAACAACACCATTTGTTGAATTTGAAGAACAAGTAGAAAATATGTATATCAGAAATTAGATTATGCCTTTGAAAAAGGCGATCGGTTTTTTATGGCAGGTAATCACATGCTTACCTGCTGTTTCAATTTATATTACTTATAGTTATGGCATCTTAACTAATATCATCATATAATTAAAGAAAAAATGGTTAGATAGTAGCACTAGAGAGAAAGAGATAAAAAATGAACACAAGATACACCATGGTCATTGTAAAGGGCGAAATAAAGACATCGGAGATATTGTCATGTCAATACAATGTAAAAACCATGAAATGGGATGTAAAATATAATAACGGAAAAATATATTCATATGGATATCTGAATGTGGAAAGACTGACTGACCCCATTGTTTTGAATCCAACTATGTATCGTATCAGTAGAGAAGGTCGGGAATTTTTTGATGTTAAAGCAATATATGAATTTAAAAGTCCAAATGCCTTGTATTGGCACATTTGTTTTGGTGACGGGAGTGAAAGAGATTATTGTAAAAGCGACTTAAATATTACGATTTCATGTCTTAGCCAGGAGCGGTCCGCTAATGTATTTGAATATTTGAAACAGATTGCCAATCTAAGTGATATAAAAAATGAAGAAACTGGTGAAAAGCTTTTGGCAAAAAGGTTTGAAAAAATTGGATTTGTAGGAAGAGAAGTTGCATTAGCACAGTATTTAAATCCATCTGCATTTCAAACTGAGAAAAAGAAGGAAGAATTCATACCAATATTTCCGTTCGGTTGTAATAATAGCCAATATAAGGCTGTAAAAAATGCCATGGAAAATCAGATTAGTGTAATTCAGGGACCGCCCGGAACGGGAAAAACACAAACGATATTAAATATCATTGCAAATATCTTGATGCAAGGGAAAACGGTACAAGTAGTATCAAATAATAATTCGGCAATAGAAAATGTATATGAAAAACTAGCTTCTTCAAAAAACAATTTAGGGTTTGTTGTTGCGGTTTTAGGTAGTTCGGCTAATAAGAAAACATTTGTTGAAAATCAGGTTAAGAATTATCCTGATTTCTCATCATGGAAAATAGAAGAAAACAAAGCTGAATTGTTAAATAGAATTAATAGCCAATCCTTGCAGCTGGAAGATATTTTTTACAAAAAAGAAACTTTGGCGTGTTTAAGGCAAGAGTATTCTCAGTTAGTAACAGAATTCGAATATTTTAATCAATATGTTGAGGAGTCTGATATTGCTGGGAAAAATATTGTTTTGAATAACAGTTTTTCATCAAAAAATTGGATGCTTCTATGGCAGGAATGCCAGATGATTTCAGAAAGGAAAAAGAAAGTAGGAATTCTGTTAAAGATAAAGGCTTTTCTAAAATACGGAATAGCGGGATGGCGTTTTTACAATCAGGATATATCAAAAATAATTACTTCGTGTCAGATGATGTATTATAAAGAAAAACAGAAAGAACTGCATCAGGAAATTAAGAATATTGAGAAATATTTGAATGAGATGAATGACGATTTACTTGATAATCTGTGTAAGCAATCCATGATATTATTAAAAGATAAACTGGCTAGAAAATATTCAGGTAAAAACAGTCGGAAAATTTTCAATGAAGATAATTTATGGAAAGAGCCTTATGAAGTTTTGACAGAATATCCGGTTATATTAAGCACAACTTTTTCATCAAGAAATAGTCTGAATTCAGATGTAGTATATGATTATCTTATTATGGATGAAGCGTCACAGGTAGATATTGCAACCGGCGCACTTGCACTGTCTTGTGCAAAAAATGTTGTCATTGTGGGAGATATAAAACAACTTCCAAATGTGGTTACAGATGATATAAAAGCAAGAGCAACCGCTATATTTAATAGTTTTAGTATTAGTTCCGGATATTTGTATACGAAAAGTTTTCTACAATCCATTCTGGAGGTGATGCCCAATGTATCACAAACATTGCTACGAGAGCATTACAGATGTCATCCCAAAATAATAAATTTCTGTAATCAGAAATTTTATCATGGCGAATTAATTATAATGACAGAGGATCAAGGAGAAGATGATGTTTTATTAGTGGTGAAAACGGTTTTAGGTAATCATGAACGGGATCACTATAGTCAACGCCAGATAGATGCTATTAAGAATGAAGTTATACCAAAGCATAATTTTGATCTAAAAGAAACAGGGATTATCGCGCCTTACAAAAATCAAGTTGAAGCATTAAAAAGGGAAATTGCTGATATTGATATTGCCACAGTTCATAAGTTTCAAGGGAGAGAAAAAGAGAATATCATTATTTCTACAGTAGATGATGAGATATCGGATTTTGCAGATGATCCGTTCTTAATTAATGTTGCAGTTTCAAGGGCAAAGAAAAAATTGATACTAGTTGTGTCTGGAAATGAGCAAGAAAAAGAACGCAATATAACAGATTTAATAGACTACATTCAATACAATAATTTTGAAGTTGAAGATAGTAAAATATATTCCATATTTGATTATCTGTACAAGCAATATACCGAGGAAAGAAAAAAATATTTGCAGGATCATAAGAAGATATCCGAATATGATTCAGAAAATTTAATGTATTCTTTAATTGATAATATTATTTCAAATAATAAGTATTCAAAATTGGACGTTGTCTGTCATTTTCCGTTGAATATGTTAATTCGAGATCCAAAATTATTGAGTGAACGAGAATGTCAGTATGCAATGAATCCGGCTACGCATTTAGACTTTCTGATATATAACCGAATTGGCAAAAAACCGGTACTCGCGATTGAAGTTGATGGATATGAATATCACAAAGAAGATACTACACAGGCTTCGCGAGATTTAATGAAAAATCATATAATGGAGATGTATAAAATTCCGTTGTTAAGATTTAAGACAAATGGAAGTGGGGAAAAAGAAAAAATTATTGAGGTACTAGATAAACTAGTGTGATGACAAAAGATGATTATAAAGATAGGGCAGCTAATCAGGCTGTCTTTTTGGTAAAGGGGGATGTTGCCGATGCCAAATAAGCTCCCAAAGTTTTTGGATAATCACAAAATCTGCATTATCTGCGAGGGCAATGAGGAATATGAGTATCTTAAGCGCCTAAAAGATTTGAAAGTGTGGAACGAGCAATATGACATTTCATTAGTTAATGCCGGTGGCAATGGAAATATCCCGGCAAGGTATCAGGACCGATATCAAAATGGATCAGACGAACTTGTACTTGTGTTTTGTGATACGGAAAAGAAACCTCATGGGCAGTATGAGGACATTAAATCGCCAACAAAACCAGTAAATGCACCGCTTATTCAGAAGTATACTGGCGTGGAGAATTATAAAAGAAGAACTGATCAAATAGCTGATGTTATGAAACATATTTCTGTGGACAATTATGGGGGATATGGTTCAGAGAATTAAGAGGTAACAATATATAATTATGAAAGCAAAATTGTATAGTGAATAAACTGTACACCACTACAAAAAGTATAAGGATGTAATTTATGTCAAAGCAGTCATTAAAGAATACGTACAAATTCTTATCGTTATTAAAAGAAAACACAGATAAGGATCATGCAATTACACAGCACGGATTAAGGAAATTACTCGGAGAAGAAAAAGCTAGAGATATTTTGGGTGATAAAGGGACTTTCACAAGAAGATTAAAAGAACTTGCAGATGCTTTTAATACCAATGAGGATGGTGAATGTTTACCTGAAGATGAATGGCAAATTGTATATCCGGGATATGGAAAATCAGGAAAAAACGGAAAGATATACTATAATCAGCCACTAAATTATTTCGAACTTGCTTTTCTTCTTGAACAAATTGATAACACAGTTGAGTTTACACAAGACGAAAAACAGTCGCTTAAAAGTAGATTGACGAAAGTGGCGTGTAGCAAATATTTTGATGAGAATTCACTGGATGCGCAAGCTCTTATGATTGATATTGACTCAATGAAAAAACAAAATGAACAGGGACTTGCGATGAAAATAGCAGCAATTCGTGACAATATCATTCGAAAGCGCATGGTTGAAATGAAAGTATATGACAATGATGAAACCGAATTGCTAAGAGTTACTCCATATATAATCGTACATAAAGATGGCTATTATTGGATGATAGGAAATAGACGTGCGATTCCGAGAGAGGATAAGCCATGGAATTACTATACAGAAGATTTGTTTGCATATCGAATTGATCTGATTGATCAGATTAAGACTGCTGTAACTGAAGAAGAAACATATATTCATTGGACTATGACTTCAAATTTATTACCAAATCAATCATATACGCGGGAGGGAAAAGGACGAGAAACAAGAGCCCGATATAATGAAAATATAAAGGATAAATTAAAATGCCTTTTAGAATGCAATTTTGACGTGGAATTGCAGCATAACAAAAAGATTGAAATAAACAGATGAACGGTGCGTATATACGCCATTGCAAATAGATTGTATATATTACGGAGAGTAATAGAATACAATTTTACTCTTAATTTGAAATGATGCTGTTGATAACGAACAGACTTTACAAAAAACAGGAGGTAATTTATGAGTATTAAATCTATTGAGGAATTAAGGAACACTTTTTTAGAATTTAACAAAGAAATTGTGAAATGTGTTTGCGAAGAAATGGAAAAGAGAAAAAATGAGCAGTGTGAAGTTTGGTTTTGCAACACTAGGAACAACTGCAAATATAAAGTAGAAGTAAGTGATAATCAGATCCGGGTTGGGGGAAAATCTAATATCCTTGATGAGTATGGGAGTGAATTTATTTTATATCTTTGGATTGAATGCAGGAATGAGAAAATAGCATACTTCTATAAAGATATAGATACAAAAACATTAAATTTACATGTTATTCCCGGGGTAATACAGCATTATAGTAAGAAAGGTCTTGATGAAAAAATAAAAATTCCTGTATTAGAGTATGAAAAGGAAAAACAGTGTTTGAATATGAATAATGTACCGAAAGTTGAGAATAAATATCTGCCGTTTGCCGAGAAATTGGAGGAATGTATATGGGTTCCGGAAAATTACGGGAATAATGCATTTTTTAAACTTCAGAAGATTAAAGATTTTGATATATTAAGTGGTGAACTTAGGAATCGATTGAAGGAAATAAGAATATATGCAAATACTATTCTAAATAAGGTTGAGGGAATAGAGAGTAACATAAGAGGAGGATTGGGGAAGGGACTAAAGTATGGTTTTATAGAGTGGTTAATGCCAAAAAGAAATGATACTCTGTTTGCTTTTAACATTTTTCATATTAATTATATTGAAGATGCAGGAATATTTACAGCATATGATACGATTAATATTACTCAGGTGGAAGAAAGAGAAGAGAATAATGAAAATAATCGAATAAATGCACGCGGTAATGATGAAAATACTGTAGTTGTTCGAAATGATATTATGGGAAAAAATCAAGAAAATGTTTATTCATTTCATTTTTTGATGGAGAAATTATATGAAACAGCCACTTATATTGAAACGGAAATTAAAGATGTCTGGAAATGAATAGATACAAGTATGAAAGGCCTCAGGGAAAACTGAGGCTTTTCATATGATATGGAATGCATTATGAGAAATTGCCATTTAATTGATCGAAATAAGCATAATAATTGAAAGGACGGTGGTATACATGAAGTTTGCAGTCTTTTTAGACATTGATGGGGTATTGAATACAAGAACAACTTGTGAACATACACCGGATGGATATACAGGAATTGATGATGCGAGGGTTGAGATATTAGCAAAGGTAATAAAGAAATATGAAAGTGTGGATTTGATTCTATCTTCAGATTGGAAAAGGATGAGTCCGGAAGAAGCTGATTATATATATTTGTGTTCGAAATTAGAAAAATACGGATTGCACTTATCCGGAAAGACGGTTGATCATTGGTACAATCGTGGGGAGGGGATTTGTAAGTATTTAGAAGAACATCCGGAAATAGAGGACTTTGTTATATTGGATGACAATCAATTTGAGTTTAAGGATTTTGAAAAACTATGGGAAAGACTTTTAATTACAGATGGAATTGAGAGGGTGAAGTTTGCTTCGAATACTCCGGCAATTGAAACCATCATTTTTAGGGATTACATTAAATTATTTTCTTAGAGTACTATTCTGATAGATGTGTCTTGATTGTGGTAACGAGAGAAAAAAACTGACAGTAAGGTAGGTGATTGCGGAAAAAAGGAATCCTCATCTTCATGTAGTATATTACTATTGAGACAAAAGAGGGAGGCGCTATATGGCAACATATGTAATTGGAGACATTCATGGTGAATATGAGCAGTTAAGAATTCTTTTGGATAAAATGAATTTTAAAGATGAAGATGAACTATATATTATGGGAGATGTTGTGGATCGGGGACCACATCCAATAAAGGCATTGCAGTATTTATCGACTCTTCCAAATTGTACGTGTTTGGCAGGCAACCATGAAGTTATGGCGCTTAAATGTCTAAAGCTTCTGCAAAAGGAGATTACTGAAGATTTTCTAAACTCACTTAAGGAAGATGATATGTTGTATCTACTTGACTGGATGCAAAGTGGTGGTAAGGCTACGATGGATGAATTTCATCAACTGACGAGAGAAGAGCAGAATGATGTTCTTGATTTTATAGGTGATTTTGAAGCATATGCCGAGCTGTCAATTAATGGGCAAGCTTATATTCTTGTTCACGCAGGCTTAGGCAACGATTTCGGTTATCTGACAAAACCTATGGATGAATTTATTCTTGATGAATTAGTTTGGTACAGAACAGATTATGAAATTCCCTATTACGAAGATAAAATCGTTATTACGGGACACACTCCAACGCAGCATATAGCTTGTAATCCAAGGCCGGGATATATTTTTAAAGGAAATAATCATATTGCTTTAGATTGTTGTGCCTGTTCCAGAAAAGGAAGACTTGCAGGTATTTGTTTGGAAACAGGGGAGGAATTCTATTCGAGAGAGTAGAGACATTAGCCATGTCTGATACAAATAGTATGCAGACATTATCTTGGGATTGGTTACCGGATGCCATAAAGGAGGAAAATGATACAGAGATCCAAGAACCAGAACCTCTATTTTGCGCTTGTATGTATATTCTGCATAAGATAAAATAATCTATATCTTCATTAATTTACAATGATAAGGCAGGAGAAAAATGATTCACTTTGGATTTTCGTATATTGGTTTTATTTTTCTGCTTATGCTTTTTATTCCTAACATGATTTGGACGAAGCATAAACCGAAAGACTATGAGAAATATGTTGGAAATGAAAATAAAATATTATTAATGTTTGAACGGATTGGCGAGGTGCTTGTCTGTATCATAGCCCTGATTTTCTCTGATTTTAATTTCAGAGAACCCAATCTCTGGTCGATATGGCTGGTACTTGCTGTATTAGCAATGCTTCTTTATGAAGGCTATTGGATTCGATATTTTCACAGTGAACAAAAGATGACGGATTTCTATTCTTCTTTTTTGGGCATCCCGGTTGCCGGAGCAAGTTTACCAATTGCAGCCTTTTTCTTTTTGGGAATATACGGAGCAAATTTCTTTCTGCTATTTGCAACTATAATTTTGGGAATTGGTCACATCGGTATTCATTTATCACATAAAAAGGAAGTGACAAGTGAGGAAAAAAAGAAAAAGCCGATTATTTTGATTCTGTATATCGCTCTCATAGCACTTTTGGTAATTTTATTTGGAACAATCACAGTGATAATTGGTATTAGAAATTATAATGCAATCAAAGGTTGTGTACATAGTTCTAATGGAGTTGAGGAAGAAACTTATCTCGATTTATGCGGACAAAAACAGTATTGCCTGATTCGTGGCGAAAATGTAAATAATCCGGTAATCATATGGATTCATGGTGGACCGGCCAGTCCGGACACGATGGAAACATATGCATTTTCCAATGTTTTGAAAGAGGATTATACAGTCGTTGCATGGAATCAGCGAGGATGTGGAAGAACCTATTATAAAAATAAAGATGTTGATCCCAATAATGAAACGGCTACATTCGAGCAGGCGCAGGCAGATTTGGATGCATTGGTGGATTATCTCTGTGACAGGTTTCACCAAGAAAAAGTTATTTTGGTCGGACATTCCTACGGAACCATGGTAGGCAGCAAATATGCAATAGACCATCCGGATAAAGTAGCCGCTTATATAGGAGTGGGGCAGATGGGAGCAGGTGGAAGCGACATCTATGCGTATGAAGATGCTCTTTCTATTGCAAAAGAAAATGGTGATGATACAGAAGCAATGGTTGCAGCTTTTGAAAAATATCAGGCAGATGCAAGCCTGGAAAACATGTTAGCATTGAGAAACTATGTGTCACCTTATCATACGCCGGAAAAGGAAAGTAATTACATATGGACCGCACTGACTTCTCCGTATTTGGGAGTAAATGATGTCTTGTGGTTTGGAAAACAATTGGGAAGTCTATCTGACTTTGTGGACTTAAATGGACAGCTTTTTGATTACATAAGCAGGGAAGATGTGTACGCATATGGCACAGAATTTCAAATGCCGGTGGGATTTATTTCCGGTTCTTGTGACTGGATTACACCGGTAAAGTATACAGAGGACTATTATAATACCATTACTGCACCACAAAAAGAGATGCGTCTGATTGACGGATGGGGACATACGGTACCAATGGAGAATCCGGAAGAGTTTGCAGAAACATTAAAGCAGGTTTTGAGGGAGATTATGCAGTAAAAAAAGAAACAAAAGGTGTGCGAAGATTTTCACACACCTTTTACTAAACTCTATTACTAATATCTACAATCAGACAAACTGACATCCATCCTTTGAATTATCAAATTAGTAATTCTCTTCATGCACTTCGAAATAACTCTGCGGATGATTACAGGTAGGGCAGATTTCGGGTGCTTTTGTGCCGACAATGATATGTCCGCAGTTGCGGCATTCCCAGACTTTTACTTCGCTCTTTTCAAAAACAGCAGCCATTTCTACATTTTTGAGTAAAGCGCGGTATCTTTCTTCGTGGTGTTTTTCGATTTCTCCAACCAGTCGGAATTTTGCTGCGAGTTCGGGGAAACCTTCTTCTTCAGCAGTCTTGGCAAAAGTCTCATACATATCTGTCCATTCATAGTTTTCACCGTCTGCTGCTGCTAAAAGATTAGCTTTTGTATCGCCAATTCCATTTAATTCTTTAAACCACATTTTAGCATGTTCTTTTTCGTTATCAGCTGTCTTTAAAAATAAAGCGGCGATCTGTTCATAGCCTTCTTTTTTTGCAACAGAAGCAAAATAGGTATATTTGTTTCTGGCCTGTGATTCGCCTGCAAAAGCTGCTTCCAAATTCTTCTCGGTCTGTGTTCCTGCATATTTTGTTGTACTCATAGTTGTTTCCTCCTTTATATTAGACAATGGTGTACTTTGTTGGATTTTGCCGGAAAGATTTCCGGATTCTGTTTTGTATGTGGCAGGGGTTGCTATGGGTGCTCCGCCTGCATGTGCAATATTTGTATGTTCGGATATTTCTTCACTGATTGTACAAAGATCATCCACAGATAATCCATGAATATCTTTATTGCCCGTAATTCTTGCAAATGTTCTTAATTCTTCTGCTGAGCATTTCAGATAATTTTCAATTCGTTTTGCTGCAGTATCGATATGTAATCTTTCGCGCAATTTTTCATCCTGTGTAGCCACACCGACCGGACACATTCCGGTGCCGCAAATGCGGTATTGCTGACAGGCAGCAGCTACCATGGCTGCAGAGGCAATCGCAACAGCATCTGCTCCCATTGCAATCGCTTTTGCAAAATCAGAAGAAACTCGGAGACCGCCTGTGATTACCAGATCAATATCTGAGCCAATGGAATCGAGATATTTTCTGGCACGATAGAGTGCGTATATGGTCGGAACACTGGTGGAATCCCGGATGATGGCAGGAGATGCACCGGTGGCACCGCCACGTCCATCAATGGTAATGAAATCCGGTTTTGCATAGACACAATATTCCAAATCTTTTTCAATGCGTCCTGCCGCAATCTTGATACCGATTGGTCTTCCTTCGCTTCGTGTGCGAAGCTCACTGACCAGATTTCGCAAATCATCTACACTGTTGATTTCGGGGAACTTGGAAGGACTGATGACATCCTGACCAAGTGGTTTGTTTCGTATTTTTGCAATTTCAGGTGTAACTTTACCGCCCGGAAGATGACCTCCCATACCCGGTTTTGTTCCCTGCCCGATTTTTATTTCAATCGCATCAGAAGTTTTGAGATTCTCATCGGTTACACTATACTTATTTGGTACATATTCAAAAATGTATTTATAAGCTGCTTCTTTTTCTTCGGGAAGGATACCGCCTTCCCCACTGCACATTGCAGTTCCCGCTGCCGCACTGCCTTTTGCCATTGCAATTTTGGTTTCTTTGGAAAGAGCACCGAAGGACATATGCGAAATATAAACCGGCATATCCAGAACCATTGGTTTTTTTGCATGCTTTCCGATTACCGTCCTAAGTGAAACATCGTCATGTTCATCCAAAGGCATTGGATTTAGCTGCGCCCCCAACACAAGTACATCATCCCAGTTTGGCATTTTCATTTGTGTCCCCATTGCCTCGATGGATGATTTGCCGGTAACCGCCATTTCGTGAATTTCCTTCATGTAACGGTAATCGCTGTCTGTTTTGCGGGTTTGCGCCGGATAACTTAAATCCAGACCTTCCGCGTTGATGGAAGCAGGTTTCTTTTCTGCTTCAGGCGGGATGTCAGTCTTTTTTTCCGTTTCCACTTCCTGAAATCTTTCCGGTGGCTGTTTGCAGACAGGGCATTCCGTCAATTCGGAAAAAGGTTTGCCTTCTTTTTCCTCATCATACACGTAACCGCAGATACTACATTTGTAAACCATTAAATAATACCTCCTTTATCTTTTTCTCTGCATTTGGGGCAGAGATAGCATACTTTTAAATCATAAGAAATAATTTTATCGCCAAGTTGTTTCTCTAACGCACTTGTCAGATCGTCAAATGTTCGGTCGGATATAGAACCACACCTGCAACATACCAGATGGTCATGCTTTTGTATCTTGTCATAACGATCGGGCGAACCTTCGATAGACATTTTTCGTATCAGACCTTCCTGACACAAGGTATTCAGATTATTATATACCGTTGCCTGAACAACTTTTGGGACCCTTTTTTTCAGTTCTAAAAAAAGTTGTTCTGCCGTTAGATGTCCGTCGGACTGATTTATGAGTTCCAAAATCATTTTTGCATATTTGGTCATTAACACACCGCTCCTTTTTAGAATTATTCTAATTATAAAATATTTCAAGGGTTTTGTCTAGTAAAAATAGTGTATACAATTCTATGAAAAGAAGGGAGAGAAAATTTTTCTTGACTCTCCCCCTTGGGTAAGTGTCTATAATGATATAGGGAAAAATAGGAGTAGAAAAATCGGAAAGAACAGAGGAACGAGATTTTGGGAAAGAAAAAATGTAAAAGATAGGAAAGCAAAATCGGAAAAGAAAAATAAAAAGGAACAAAAAAAGAAAAGAGGAACAAATGGAAGCAATTAAAATCAGAGGATTAAAACAAAATAATTTAAAAAATATATCTTTGGATATTCCCAAAAATAAGATTGTCGTATTTACAGGTGTCTCCGGCTCCGGAAAATCAAGCATTGTATTTGATACAATTGCTGCGGAAAGTCAAAGACAGATGAATGAGACCTATTCGGCGTGGATCAGGGGCAGACTTCCCAAATATGAAAAGCCAAATGTTGAGTCGATAGAAAATCTAAATCCTTCTGTGATTATTGATCAGAGCAGACTTGGCGGAAATGCGAGGTCAACAGTCGGAACCATTAGTGACATGTATTCAGCATTGCGACTTTTGTTTTCGAGAATTGGACAGCCTTCCATTGGTCCGGCTTCTTATTTTTCTTTTAACAATCCGAATGGTATGTGTCCGACCTGTGCCGGTATCGGAAAAATCATGGATTTTGATGTTCATAACATAATTGATGAGGAAAAATCGTTTGACGAAGGTTGTTTTCTGCTGCCTGCCTTTGGACCGGGCAAATATTACTGGAAGGTGTATCGAAAACCGGAGTATTTCAGAACAGATGTCAAATGGAAGGATTTATCAGAAAAAGAGCAGAATTTTCTGTTATATGGCAGCTGGACCATGGATGGCGAGCGAGTAGATAAAAAGGTAGAAGGTGTCTATAAACAGTTTAAAAGACTGGTCTTAATGAAGGGACCGGAAGAGCAGAACGATTATACATTAAAGAAAATCGCTCAGTTTTTGTATGAGTGTGAGTGTCCGGACTGCAAAGGAAAAAGACTGAACGATACGACATTATCCTGCCGGATTCATGGACATAATATTGCGGAAATGTGTGAAATGGAATTTTCAACACTTCGCGAAGAACTGGAGAAAATAGATGATCCAAGGGCTGTTTCCATTGTGGCACAGCTTACGGCTTCATTAGATCGGATGATTGATATCGGGCTTCCTTATCTTAGTATGAACCGAGAAAGTTCTACGCTTTCCGGAGGCGAGGCACAAAGATTAAAACTGGTCAGATATATGGGCAGTTCTTTATGCGGAATGATTTATATATTTGATGAGCCAAGTACCGGTATGCATCCGAGAGATGTTCACAGAATGTCGCGGTTACTAAAAAATCTGCGGGATAAGGGAAATACGGTTCTGGTAGTGGAACACGATAAGGATATTATCAGTATCGCGGATGAAGTGATTGATATTGGACCGCTTGCCGGAAAAAATGGTGGACAGATTTTATTCCAGGGAAGCTATGAAGCGTTGCTGTTGAGTGATACGAGAACCGGAAAAGCGCTTTGCGAAGAGACGAAAGTAAAAGAGAAAGTTCGTATGCCAAAAGGATTTTTACCCATACGGGGTGCGAATCTTCACAACTTAAAAAATGTGGATGTTGATATTCCGCTTGGAATACTGACGGTGATAACCGGTGTTGCGGGAAGCGGAAAATCATCCCTTATCCGGGATGTATTTGCAAAACAGTATGCCGATCAGGTTGTGTTGATAGATCAGAGTGCCATAACGGCAACCGGACGTTCGACGATTTGTACCTTTATGGGATTTTTTGATGAAATCAGAAAGGTATTTGCTAAAGAAAACAATGTCAGTGACAGCTTGTTTACATTTAATGGAAAAGGCGCCTGCCCTGCTTGCAAAGGCAGGGGATTTATTACCACAGAGCTTGTTTTTATGGATCCTGTTACGACGGAATGTGAAAGCTGTCAGGGAACAAGGTATAGTGATGAGGCAAGATCTTATACTTATAAAGGGAAAAACATTGTAGAAATTTTGAATATGAGTGTGGAGGATGCCTGCGAATTCTTTTCCGGAAATAAAAAAATCATGGAAAAGCTGGATGCACTCATGCAGGTGGGACTATCCTATCTTTCACTCGGACAGCCTTTGTCTACGTTTTCAGGTGGAGAAAGACAGAGGGTAAAGTTAGCGCAGAATATCAAAAAGAAAGGCAATATTTATATTCTGGATGAGCCTACGACCGGTCTGCATGCTTCTGACATCAAAAAAGTCATGGAGATTTTGGAATACATTGTGGATAAAGGAAATACAGTAATTGTGATTGAGCACAATACGGATGTTATGAAACTGGCTGATTATCTGATTGATGTTGGTCCGGATGGCGGAACCAAAGGAGGGCAGATTGTATTTACGGGAACGCCGAAAGAAATGATGGACAACGGTACTACGATTACCGCAAAATACTTAAGAAAAAGTTAGATAGTTGACACAAGTAAATCTGTGTGATATATAGAACATGTTGGAAGAAAAGGGCAAAGACGGCTAAAAATGCAAATAATGATAATTACACAGCGGTAATTGTGAGATTTTGATAAAAGAGTGCTTCTGTTATTCGGGAGCATTCTTTTCTTTTATTCTCTTTTTACAAAAATTTTATAGGAAAAATTCTTTGGACAAGGTATAATAAAAGTAGCTGAAAATATCAGTAGAAGGTAAAAAATTATGTAATTTAAAAGGAGGAAGGTTATGGCAAACAGATTTGTATTGAATGAAACATCCTATCATGGAGCAGGCGCAATCAACGATATTGCAACTGAAGCAAAAGGAAGAAATTTTGGAAAGGCATTTGTATGTTCCGATCCGGATCTGGTGAAATTCGGCGTGACCGGCAAGGTATTGAAAGTATTGGATGATGCAGGACTTACATATGAGTTATATTCCAATATTAAGCCCAATCCAACCATTGAAAATGTACAGACCGGTGTTGAGGCTTACAAAAAATCCGGTGCAGATTATATCATTGCAATCGGTGGTGGTTCTTCCATGGATACTGCCAAAGCAATCGGCATTATTATTAACAATCCCGATTTTGCTGATGTAGTAAGCTTAGAGGGTGTGGCACCCACAAAAAATAAGAGTGTTCCGATTTTTGCAGTGCCGACTACAGCAGGAACTGCTGCAGAAGTGACTATCAACTACGTTATTACCGATGTGGAAAAAAATCGTAAAATGGTATGCGTAGATCCGAAGGATATTCCGGTGGTTGCATTTGTAGATCCGGATATGATGTCATCTATGCCGAAAGGATTGACGGCTGCAACCGGTATGGATGCTCTGACGCATGCGATTGAGGGATATATTACAGCAGGAGCATGGGAGTTATCCGATATGTTCCATTTAAAAGCAATCGAGATCATTTCCCGTTCATTAAGAGGTGCGGTAGCAAATACACCGGAAGGAAGAGCCGATATGGCTTTGGGACAGTATGTTGCCGGTATGGGATTTTCCAATGTAGGATTAGGCATTGTTCACTCTATGGCACATCCTTTGGGAGCGCTTTATGATACACCACACGGTGTTGCAAATGCAATTATTCTTCCTACAGTTATGGAATATAACGCAGAAGCAACCGGAGATAAATATCGTGAAATTGCCAGAGCAATGGGTGTTGAGGGTGTAGATTCCATGTCTCAGGAAGAATACCGTAAGGCAGCTATCGATGCAGTTAAACAGCTTTCCATCGATGTAGGAATTCCGGCAGACTTGAAGGAAATCGTAAAGAAAGAGGATATTCCCTTCCTGGCACAATCCGCTTATGATGACGCGTGCAGACCGGGTAATCCAAAGGAAACCAGTGTGGAAGATATTACGAAACTGTATGAATCTCTGATTTAATATTTTGATACCAGGGGCAAAAGGTCAAACTTGCAATCCGTTGGTATCATGGGGTTATTATTTATAAAGAAAACATATAAATAAAGAAAAGGAACTGTTGTCTTTTTGGATGCACAAAGCATGATTGAAGGAAACAGTTCCTTTTTTGTCAGTCGTCTGTCCTTTATAGGTATGAAATGCAATGTTTTCTGAGTTTATCTTGAAGGTATATACAAAAAATATACAGCATAAGGCAAAATCTTAACGGAATATAAATAGGAAGTGCCTGCCCTATCTGCTACGATGATAATATGAAAGTTATTAAGAAGGGAGCAGACGAAATGCAATGGATTATCACAAAAACAGATGATTCAATTGCAGAGTAAACTATGGGTGAGAATATTTTTGTAGGAGTATTATGTGTTGTTGCGCTGGCAGCAGGAATTTGGGGTTGGTGGATGGAACGAGGATTTTTTACTTCAAAGAAAAAAGAAAAGGAAGTGCCTCATCTGTCGAAAGACGAATGAGGCACCTAGAATATTGGAAAAGATATAAGAAAATTAATTTTCAACAGAATAAAATCGTAAAAGTGTATTTTTAATGGAAGGTTTAAACACCGTGTTGTGATCATAACCATCGATGATTTCGTAGGAAATGGTAAGCCCTTCATAATTTCTTTCTTCCAATACTTCGATGAAAGATTCGGCATTGTTTTTCATCTGGTCATTTTCATCGCCACCGACTGTAATGTAAACGTTGGCAGGAAGAGATTGTGTTCGTTCGAAGTATTGCTTTTCGTGATCTTTGATGAAACTGGTGCCGGTATAAGCCTGGAAAGAAGGACTTCCGATGTAATAGTTTTCAAAGGTACCTTTTGCGATATCATCACTGTGAAACAGTGTGAAAAAGGCAAAGTATCCACCATAAGAATGACCGGTAAAGGTTGTGTTTTCGTCTGATAAGGAATAGTTTTCTTTCAGACACGGTATTAGATTATCCACAATGAAATGGAGAAAACTGTAAGGATCTTTTACCAGATCCCGTTCCCGGATGGATTCGTAATCATAGTCATTTGGGTAGCCTATGCTAACTAATACCACATCTTCAATCTGATTATCTTCCATTAAGGGTCTAAGCTCTGGATGGTCGCTTAACCGCCATACGCCATCTGTCATAACTACAAAGGGATATTCCTTGCTTTCATCATAATTAGGCGGTAATGAAACATGTACGATAAATGTATCATCAATTTCTTCATCATAGATGCTGATTTCTTTGATATAGTCAGCACATTCATGGTCAATGCCGATGACTTCCTGATAATAAGGATGGTCAGCACTGAGAGTTCCGATTTGCACACTGTCTATTTCTTTTTCGGTCATAACAGGAGAGTATTCCTTTTTGGGAAGTTCTTCTGTTTTTTTACGATTTCTGCTTTTTCTTTTTGCCGGAGCAGCGGAGGGTGCCGCATCAGTATTTTTGTCGGAAACTGCATCTGAATTGGATTCTGAGGTTGCTTCATCAGATACAACAGTGTTATCTGTAATCGTGTCATTTGCTGTGGTAGCAGAACATGCGCAAAGGGCACAGCATAAAGAGAAAATGGCACATGTTGCATATAGCTTTTGTATTATTTCTTTTTTCATCTCGTTTACTCCTTTATTAGTTTTTTGTTTTGTGATTGTGTGGCTGAGAAATTTGTATATTCTACTCACAGACTGTATGACAACGTCAGCACTTAATGAGCAATTTATTGCGAATTTAGTACTGTTACGTTGTCATCCAAGTGAGAACGCGTCTGTGATAGAATATGCAAATTTCTCAGCCACACAAAGTCAGTAAATTGTATAAATCAGCTATTCCTTCACAGCCCCTAAAACAATCCTGCCCATAATATTTTTGGCAAATAAAATATAGACAATGAGAGGCGGAAGCGTAGCAAGCAATAACAAAACATAAATTCCGGGATTTCCGGAAGCGCCTTTGGAACCGGTAAATACGCTTAAAAACATGGCAATTGTTTTAAGTTTTGGATCGTGAAGCACAAGTGAATGCATAAACGAATTATTCCAAAATGTTACAAAAGTAAAAATAATCTGCAGGCAGAGTGCGGGCTTGACCAAGGGCAGGATGATGCGATGGAAAATGCCAAGCTCCCGGCAACCATCAATTCTGGCAGCTTCCACAATACTTTCTAACGGAATGATTCTTAAATACATACGCATAAAGAATACAACCGATGGTGTTGCCGCTGCAGGAATGATTAACGGCAAGAACGAATTTAACAGATGCAGCTTTAAAACCAGCATGTAAAAGCCGACAGAGCTTGCAATCTGTGAAAACATCATTGCCGCAAGAACGATTCGCCACAACCATTTCCGACCGCTGAAACGGAAACGTTCAAATCCATATGCACACATGCTTCCGAAATAAACAGCTAATAGGCATGAACCGGCCGCTATGATGAACGAATAAAACTCTGCTTCAAATAAGGTGCAGTTTAAGGAGTTCACGTAGGATAAAACCCCTTCTAAATTGCTCATAAACTGCCCTTCCGGTATCAGGGAAAGACCGGATACCAGACTTTTGGATGTCCTTGTGGAATTGATGAATATAACATAAATCGGGAAAATGGAAATCCCGGCAATCACAAGACATACCACCGTGCGGAAAGTCAGTACAAAAATTTTGTGTGGATGTTTACGTGCATAGGTTAAGGAGCGTTTTATGCGATTTATCTGGCTGATGCATTTTTGGTATAACTCTTCTACGTTCCGGGTTTTCTTTGGAAAAGGTTTTTTGAAAATCAGACACAGAATACGCGTATCCAAGGCATGTAGCAGACCGGCGAGTATCAGTGAGCCAATCAGTACGACTATGACGTAAAGACCGGTTCCGACAATCCAGTCACAATTCTGTATCAATAAATTGTGAATCAGATACAGTTCCAAAGAAACTTTGCCTAAAAATGACAAGACCGGATTTTCAAACCTGCACTTTAGCAGGATGCATACAAGGCAGCAGATAAAGAAAAATGTCATGCAAAGCTGCGGTGCAAAAGTCATCCATTTGTCAGGATAGCCTTTGCTAACTGCATTTTCCGTCCAATAACCATGGTGCCGAAGCATATACATGGTTATCCGGTAAAACAGGATAAAGCCCGGAATGGATATACCGACAACTACTTTATAGTGCTTCTTTATCGCAGATAAAATGGGCTCTTTCCATTCGCCCATGATAATTCCGACTAAGAAAAGCAGGCTGGAATTATACCACCATTCCCCCTGAAACCAATACTTCCCATGGCAGAGTGACAGGCTGCCTGCCGTAAACAGGACAAGAAAGATTGCCATGAAAAAGATGGCGGATGATTTCTTTTTGACATGTTTATAAATCAGATAAAAAACAATGTAAAAAAGAGCAATTTCGACAATGTACCACATATGGGTATTCAATAAAATCCATCCGGTAAGATAGCCTATGCTTTCCCATAATCCATAATTCTTATGCGTGATGATTCCTGTAATAAAAAAGATTAGAGTACACACATAAAACGGAATCAGGATTCCGGGAAGTCTTTTTTTCAAAAAGTCATTCAGATAACCGGACTTTTCACGCAAACTACGAATCAATCCGTAGCCTGAAAAGAAGAAAAATGCGCCAACAAGACAGACACCGAAATCTTCTAAAAAGGAAAAAATACTTGCATTTTCAACACCGATAGTCTGAACCAGATGATGAAGGACAATGATTACAGCAAAGAAACCAAGGATGGATTTGGACTGGGAAAGTCCAAGCGGATCTTTTTGCCATGCGGAGTATATTTCAGAATCGGAAAAGCCTTTTTTCTTCAGGACTGCATAAGTCATGTCGTCCGGATAGTAGTCAGAGCTGGATACTTTCATACCGCATAAAAGAATATATAAAAGCGGAAGTATCAAAATCCAGATGGAGAATGTAAAACTTTTTACGATTTCCCACTTGGAATTGCCTTTGGCATTGCGGTATTGTGCGGTTGTGTCTCCAAATGCTAATCCATTTGCAAGTGCATTCATCCTTTTTTCAAAAGTCTTGTTGCCTGTGATTGCTTTTTCGGGGGTATCGGCAACCCGGTAGCCACAGAATTCAAGAATATAGCCGTCCTTGATGGTCATATAATCAAAGACCATGTCATATTCTTTATCTTTTCTTATTTCCCTCTGATAGACTGATTTCAAGAACAAAGCATTGTTGCCTGAAAAGTATTCCTGCTTTTTGTCAGCGGAAACCGAATAGTTTGTGTCAGAAGGATTGTTTAAGATCTCCAGTGCTTTTTCTTCAAATGAGGCAAGCTCACGTTCAGAAGCATTTTCCAAAGACTTCGGCATATCGGGACTGGCATCGTGCACATAGACTTCTATGTATTCGTCCCATTCTTTGCTCGTTGCTAAAAGCTCCATTTGGTATTCTTTCAAATATTTTGAAAGACCGTTTTTGGTATCCTGAAAAAAACGATTCCAGTCTTTGGGAGTAGAAAAGGTGGCGTCCATTTTTTCATCATAGGTCATTGCATTGCCGGCGGAATACACGGTCTTTCCGAGCTTGGATTTTTCCTCGGAAATGGTGTGGCCGGTCAGAAGGATTGACAAAATACATATGATTAAAAACGAAACCATGGTGGTGGGATTCCATTTTATAAGTGTTTTCATACTGCCTCCAATCGAGAAAAACTTTACTTTTTCTCAAGAACAATTAATTTGATGCGGTTAATGATTGTAGCTGCAATAATGGTTAGGAGCACAGTCAAAACAATGTACAACCGATAGTCCCCATGTATACAGATATCTTCCAATAAAAGCATAAAAACCTTTTCAATCAGAATTACCTCTAAAGATATCTTTCCGAGAAATTCCAACGTGCGATTCTGAAAATGAACTTTCATAAACAGCAAAAGCAGCAATATTTCAAAGCAGATAACAGCCGGAAGCTGAACGCCTAAAGTCATGAGTTTATCCAAATATCCCATGCTGTCTTTTGTCTCGGTCCAATAACCGTGATTTTGTAACATATATCCGGTCAGTTTCCAGAAAAGAAAAAACAGGACGGTAAAAACAAGAACCAGAGGAATATAATGTTTTTTTACAAAAGGTAAAATCTGCTCTTTTGTTTCGGCAAACAGCATGCCCAGATAAAAAAGCAATGTTGTATTGTACCACCATTCGCCCTGTAGCCAGTTCATCTGGATACCGGAATTCATATTATGTCCAAGAAGAAAACTCACGATAATCAGGATGGCAACAAATAAGCCCATGAAGAGAAAACGCAGTTTTTTAGAAGGAACATAAGAAAAAAGCAGGAAAAAAACAACGTACAACAGCATGATTTCAACCGCAAACCACATGTGGTCGTTTAACAGAATGACACCGAAAAAGGCCAGGATCAGCTGCTTTGTACTATATTGGTTTCCACATAGCAGGGTTGTAACCATGTAGGCATAGTTGCAGAGAAAAAAGGGAACCAGGACGGTAAATACTCTGCGGATTAAAAAAGTTTTCAAGTATTCTTTTTTGGTATTTACGCTCACAATCAGCCCGTAACCGGAAAAGAAGAAGTAAAAGCCGACGATCAGAACGCCGATTTCTGAAAAACTGTCCAATCTTCCTTTATAAAGAGGCATTTTATTTATCTGAAACGAGAGCTGATGAAATAGAACCAGAAATGCAAGATATCCCTGCATGCCCTTTGTTACTGTTAGCGGAAACGGATTATCAAAAAAATCCTTTTTGGGAGCAGACTGCAAACCCGGCAGCAGAATCAAAACGGATATAATGATAAATAGGGTAAGGATATTGTTCATTCGGAAGCCTCCAATCTATAGGTATTTCCCATAATTTCAATCAATTCAGTCCATTCTTTTGGCAGCATATCAAGACTTTCCTTTTGCATCTGTAACAGAGCTTTGTCGGGATTTTTGAAAACCGGATTGCCATTTTCGTCTTGCACTGTTTCATACGGCTCGGAGTTGGTTTGCGGAATGAGCCCTTTGTTTTGCTGCTTTTGCTGCATCAGATTATATATATTTAATAGAAGTGATACTAAAAACATCAAAAGAACACAACCGAGTAAGATAACGGTTTTACTTCGGATATGTTTTCTGTGAATTTCCGAATCGGAAAGGATGAGAGAATCATCCACCATTTTTTGTGCTTCCTGTACTGTTAACGTCGTTTCCTTTTGAATACGTTGCCCTTGTAAAAATTCCATGACGCTAACATCCAATAGTTCAGCAATCGGTTCTAACATGGAAATGTCGGGATAACTTAGCCCACGTTCCCATTTTGAAATTGCTTTATCAGTAATTCCCAATTTTTCTGCCATTTCCTTTTGTGTCATCTGCTTCTCTTTTCGAAGCTCGCACACAAAAGCCCCCAGTGTTTCTTTTTCCATCGCACGATCCTCTTTTTCTTGATTCTACACTAGCATGTAACCGCTTTTTTCTCAACCGACTGTTGGTAGAATACAGAAAAAAGGCGGAAAATCAAGGCGATTCTGAGAATGAGGTTTTGGATAGATACATGATTGTTTGAATGGCTGTAGGTACGATATTGATGTATGTTGGTTAATACATGATTGACGGATGTTGGTTGATACATGATTGCTGGATGTTGGTTGATACATGATGGGCGGATTATTGTTGCCACATTGTTGTCGGATAACATTGACAAAATGAAAAGATAAAACTATAATCGATAATAGTAATCATTACTATTATTGAAATGAAAGTAAGAACCTGTGTATACATCAAGGAATGGAAATAGTATCGGATTGGCATCATGAAAGCAGGTCGAATTGGAATGGACGAAGGAAGGGGATATCAATGGTCAAATATTCCAGACAGAGAGAAGGAATTCTTAGGAATTTACAAAGCAGAAGAGACCATCCGACTGCTGATATGATATATGACAGTGTTCGCAAAGAATATCCCAATATCAGTCTTGGGACCGTGTATCGGAATTTGACTTTTTTGACTGAAACCGGTCAGATAATCAAAATATCAACCCAGATGGGAGCTGACAGGTATGACGGATTCATCAAACCACACAATCATTTTATCTGCAGAGAATGCGGAATGGTTGAAGATATGGAATATATATCCTGTGATGAGATGATTTTACAAGCTTCCGGATTATTTCCGGGATTGATCGAGGATTGCGAATTACAGTTTTTCGGAAAGTGTAAAAATTGTCTTTCCGGGCAGTAAAATACATGAAAAAGATGTATGAAAAGATAAAAAAGATATATGAGTTTTTAGCAAAAAAATGATATAATAAAGGAGCGTTCATTATGAATATGAGAAAAGCGGTTATGGTCGGTTGCGGATTTGTCGGTTCTGCGTCGGTATTTGCTTTAATGCAAAGTGGTCTGTTTTCAGAGATTGCATTAATCGATGCTAACCGGGAAAAGGCGGAAGGTGAGGCTATGGATATCAGCCATGGTATTCCGTTTGCCAGCCAGATGCGTATTTATGCCGGCGATTATGATGATGTAAAAGATGCCGGTATTGTGATTGTGACAGCCGGAGCTAACCAGCAGCCGGGTGAGACAAGGCTGGATTTGGTTCAGAAAAATGTCGGTATAATGAAAAAGATCATTCCGGAAATATCAAGCCGCAATTTTGACGGAATATTGCTGATTGTTGCCAATCCGGTTGATATTTTGACAAAAGTCGCTTTGGAACTTTCGGGACTTCCGGAAAATCATGTCATCGGTTCCGGAACCGTATTGGATACTGCGCGTCTGAAATATCGATTGAGTGAGCACCTTGGGGTGGACAGTAAAAGTATTCATGCCTTTATTATCGGAGAGCACGGTGATAGTGAGATTGCTGCATTCAGCAGCGCCAATGTATCGGGTGTTCCATTAAGTAACTTCTGTGAAATGCGCGGTCATTTCCGTCACAAAGAAGCAGAACATGAGATTGCACAAAAGGTAAAAGACAGCGCTTATGAAATTATTCAGAGAAAGCGTGCAACATATTTTGGCGTAGCTATGGCAGTTAAGCGGATTTGCGAGGTTATTGTCCGGGACGAAAAAGCCATTCTTCCGGTATCAACATCCATGCATGGTGCTTACGGCATAAACGATGTTGTTTTATCTATGCCCTGTATTGTAGGTGCGGATGGAATCGAGGCACAGGTGCCCATTGTATTAAACGATGAAGAGACGAAGAAGCTTCAGGATTCAGCAAAAATCTTAAGAGAAACTTTGGATACGCTGGAGCTTTCTTAATTTCATTTATGAAAAAGGTTATTAAAACAACAAGCAGATTTAGAACGATAAGCAGATATAAATAAAAAGTAGTTGGAGATAAATTGAAGGAATAACCATATAGATTTGAAATGTAATGGAATAATTCAGTTACTAAATAAAGAAAGAATAAAAAATATTCAGAAATAAACGGAAACAGAAAGAGAGGAAAAGAATATGGCACAAAAATTTCTTGTATGTGAACATTGTGGAAACATGGTTGAGGTAGTAAAGGACGCCGGTGTACCGATGATGTGCTGCGGTCAGAAAATGACAGAACTTGTAGCAGGAACTACGGATGCAGCGGTTGAAAAACACATTCCCGTATATGAAGTAAAAGACAACAAAATCTATGTTAAAGTGGGCGAAGTAGAGCATCCGATGTTGGCAGAGCACTTTATCGAATGGGTCAGCGTCCAGACAGACAAAGGAACGCAGTTGAAAAAGCTTGCACCCGGACAAAAACCGGAGGTTGTTTTTGCAATCTGTGAAGATGAAAAGGTAGAAGCTGTGTATGCATATTGCAATTTACACGGACTTTGGAAAAAATAATATAGCGATACGACGGTATCATGGGGCAAAATACCTTTTGAGCCCAACATCATAAAATACAACAGAAAAAGCAAAAGAAAACGTGGGGAAAGAAAAATATGTTGATATCGGATTCTGTAAAATATGTGGGTGTGGATGACAAAACGATTGATTTATTTGAAAGTCAGTATGTTGTCCCCAATGGAGTATCTTATAATTCTTATCTGATTTTGGATGAGAAAACAGCTTTGATGGATACGGTTGATGCACGATGTACAAAAGAATGGGGCGAAAATGTTGAGGCGGCTTTAGCCGGACGCAAGCTTGATTATATCGTTGTGCAGCACATGGAACCGGACCATTCGGGTTCATTGGCATATGCCATGGAGAAATATCCTGAGGCTGTCATTGTTGGAAATGCAAAAACATTTTTGTTTTTAAATCAATTTTTTGGTTTCGATTGTGCAGACAGAAAGTTGGAAGTAAAAGAAGGAGATACATTAGAGCTTGGTAAGCATAAGCTTACTTTTGTTATGGCACCCATGGTTCACTGGCCGGAAGTTATGGTTTCTTATGAAAGTACAGAAAAACTTCTGTTTTCGGCAGATGGATTTGGTAAGTTCGGAGCTCTGGATACGGATGAGGATTGGGCTTGTGAAGCGAGACGATACTATTTTAACATCGTAGGAAAATATGGAGCATCCGTACAGGTTCTTTTGAAAAAAGCAAAGAATTTAGATATTCAGAAGATTTTACCGTTGCATGGTCCGATTTTAGACAGCAATCTGGAATACTATCTTGATTTATATGATAAGTGGTCTTCCTACCAGCCTGAAACCAAAGGCGTATTTATTGCCTATGCTTCCATTCATGGAAATACTGCAAAAGTAGCTGAGCTGCTTGCGCAAAAGCTTCGGGATCTGGGAGAAGAGAAAGTAGCAGTTGCGGATCTTTCCAGAGAAGATATCGCAGAATGTGTGGAAGATGCTTTCCGTTATGACCGTATGATTTTATGCTCGGCAACCTATGACGGCAACGCTTTTGTTCCAATGGAAGACTTTTTACATCATTTGCAGATAAAAACATATCAGAACCGAATTGTTGGTCTGGTTGAAAATGGCACATGGGCACCAATGGCTGCAAAATCGATGCGTTCGTATTTGGGAACCATGAAGAATGTGACTATTCTGGATGCCACGGTATCTATCCGTTCAACCTATAAACCTTCGGATGAGACGGCTTTGGATTGCTTAGCTAATGCGATTAGAGAAAGAGCGTAGGATAGAGATTGGCATAAGAGCAAAGATACATGATTTTGTATCTAAAATACAGCATTCTTTGCTGTGAAACATTACTTTCGTGATTTATGCATAGTTTTTAACCATGCATGAAACAATAAATATTATTTATTAGGAGGATTTTAAAATGGCAAAATGGGTATGTCCGGTATGTGGATATGTACATGAAGGAGAAACCGCACCTGCAGAGTGTCCGGTATGCCACGTAAGTGGAGAAAAATTCAATAAAGTTGAGGGAGAGCTTGTACTTGCTGCAGAGCATGAGTTCGGTGTTTATGCTGAAACTGTTAAAAACAACAGCGATATCAGCGAAGAAGATAAAAAATTCATCTTTGAACAGCTCAAAGCAAACTTTGAAGGCGAATGCTCAGAGGTAGGTATGTATCTTTGCATGGCAAGAGTTGCTCATCGTGAAGGTTATCCCGAAATCGGTCTTTATTGGGAAAAAGCTGCATACGAAGAAGCAGAACACGCAGCAAAATTTGCTGAGATGCTTGGATCTGAATTAGAAAGCAAGATGACCGATTCTACCAAGAAAAATCTTGCATGGAGAGTTGACTGTGAATTCGGTGCAACAGCCGGAAAAGTTGATCTTGCAAAATGTGCAAAGAAAAATAATCTGGATGCAATCCATGATACAGTTCATGAAATGGCTCGTGACGAGGCAAGACATGGTAAAGCATTAAAAGGATTACTTGAAAGATATTTTGGAGAATAAGAAATAGATGGATATTCTTGTACTTGGCGGAAGTTATTTCCTTGGAAAAGCATTTGTTCATATGGCAATGGAAAAACACCGGGTTACTGTGTTTAATCGCGGGACCCGGCCGCTGAGGCTTCCCCGGGTGCAGGAAATTCATGGTGACAGACATGATTTGGCTGCACTTGGCAGGCTATCCGGGAAACATTTTGATGTCATTGTAGATTTTTGTGCCTATCAAAAAGGAGATATTACTGCCATATTCGAAGCGATAAATGCGGATTTTGGACAATATATTTTTATCAGTACCTGTGATGTGTATGAACGCGGACAAAACATGTTTTTAGATGAAACGGCACGTTTTGAACATCGTGATTTCGGTGGCGAAGCAGGTGACTACATTTTACAGAAAGTGGCGTTAGAAGAAGAACTTTCCCAATGCTCTTTTACTTATCACGTTCCTTATACTTCGATTCGTCCATCCTTTATTTATGGACCGGATAATTATGCTCCGCGTGAAGGAATGTATTTTCGCTGGATTGAGCAGGCCGGACAGATATTGCATCCGATTGATGCAACCGGACAGTTCCAGTTGGTTTATGTAGATGATGTGGCAAGGGCAATTCTTGCATGTGTTGAACATCCTATTTCAGACAACCGTGCATATAATCTGGCTCCGCCTGTAATGGAAACTTATGATTCTTTTGCAGAGGCGTTGACCGCCGGTGTGGAAGTGCCATTTGAAAAAGTTCCGGTTACGGTTGCGACAATCAATGAGAAAAATATACCGTTACCGTTTCCGCTTACCAAAGAAGAATCAAACTGGTATGACGGAAATAGGATTATTGAGCTTATTGGACAGTATACAAAGCTGTCTGACGGATTAAAGAAAACAATCGCTTGGCAACAAAGCGTTTAGTTGGTGACTCTCTTATGTATCATAAGAGGTGTTGGTTATTATATATGGAATGAATGATTTCATAAATTGCTTTTATTGGAAATTTGTGATTTACAATTTACGAAAAAGAAAGGATGGGATTCTGCATATGGATTCAAAAGTGTTAAACAAATTGAGTTATGGTTTGTTTGTTCTGACCGCAAGTAAAGACGGAAAAGACAACGGATGCATTACCAATACGGCAATTCAGGCAGCATCGGATCCGCTTACCATCAGTGTGGCGGTAAACAAAGCGAATCTGACCTGTGAAATGATTGAAGCAAGCAAGAAATTTACCATTTCGATTATCAGTGAGGATGCAACCTTTGATCTCTTCAAGCATTTCGGATACCAGTCCGGAAGAGATGTTGACAAATTCGCGGATTTTACGGATTGCAAAAGAGTATTTAACGATACGCTGGCGATTACCAAAGGTACCAATGCATATATTAGTGTGTATGTAGTGGATCAGGTGGATTTAGGAAGTCATATTTTATTTGTGGGAAAACCTACAGACGGTGAAATCCTCAGTGATGTTCCTTCCGCTACCTATGCATATTATTTTGCCAATATTAAACCCAAGCCGGAAAAAGTCGGAAAAACAGAAGACGGAAAGACGGTCTGGAGATGTAAAATCTGTGGATATGAGTATGTAGGCGAGGAACTGCCGGATGATTTTATTTGTCCAATCTGCAAACATCCCGCAAGTGATTTTGAAAAAGTAAAATAAAATGCTTCTGCTATCTATGATAGGGAAGAGAAGAAAAGCTGTATTTTGTCCGGTTTTGGATGATACAGCTTTTTATAGTTTGACTGAAAATTTTGTGCAAAAGTATTAGAATATAAAACGTAATATGAGGAAATACTTCCTTATCTATCATGAAATTTTATGTGCAGATATCTGTCGAACATGATAATATGATACCAGGGTCAATTTTTAATCGACATATGATTTTGTATATTCTATACAAAATCATATATTAATATTTGATTTCCTTTTCGGATTTGTGTTTCCAATATTTTTCTTTGTCAGCCAACTTATGCGAGCATGCCGCTTAGAAAGACTGGAAAACGAAGTACGAGGCGCAAAGAAAGATATTGGGGAGATAAATAAAAAAGAAAATATATAAAGATTTTTCACAGGAGGAATAACCGGATGAAAGGCGAGACGAGTCTGATTTTTACCGGAGATATCGGATTTGATAAATATATGGATAAAAAATGGGAAGATCCGGATCTGGTGTCCCAAGAAGTACTTTCTTTTCTTCATTCTGCAGACCATCTCATTATCAATGTAGAAGGTCCCTTATCAAAGCAGGATAAAGTAAAAAGAGAAAACGGTGTCGTGGCGCTGACGCATAGTATGGATCCGGCGGCAACCTCCTTTTTTCAAAAGATTGGAGCGGATGTCTGGAATATCTGCAACAATCATATCATGGATGCCGGTCCCGATGGAATGGCAGATACTTTGACAGAAGCTTTAAAATGTCATGTAAAAACCCTGGGAGCCGGTATGAATATCAGGGAAGCAGTTCGACCTGTTATTTTTCCGGAGGCAGGCGGAATTGGAATGATCGGTGTCGGCTATCAGAGGGCATGCCGAAAGGCCACAGAAGAAATTCCCGGTTGTTTTAGCTGGAGTGATATGGACTTGATTCAAGAGGCAATTCACGAGATTAAGAAAACCTGCCGTTGGTGTATCGTGGTAGCTCACGGCGGTGAAGAATTTACGGCACTGCCATCGCCTTACACCAGACAGCGATATATGGATTATCTTTCCATGGGCGCGGATATTGTGGTCGGCCATCATCCGCATGTACCAATGAATTATGAAACATTTCCCGGAAAAGCTATTTTTTATTCCTTAGGAAATTTTGTGTTTGATACGGATTATCAGAGATCGCAGTTTAATACCGAATTTGGTTTATTTATAAAACTTCACTTTACAGAAAGTGCATTCTCGTTTGAACCCTTTGGTATTGAGATTGATCGAAACGTGGATCACATTGTTAAAGGTGAAATATCGCCTATTTTTACGGATATTCAGGAAGATGAATACAAGCTTCTTCTTCCACTTGCGGCCAAGATGTTTATTGAGAACACCAAAAGACAATTAAGATACCTGAAACCGGATGTTTTTGCAAATGCAACCGATGAAGATTTTTATCAGAATTTCTATGAACCCTTACGTAGTGGTAGAGTTCCGGGAGAAGTTCTGGACTTCCAGATCATTTATCCGCTTTCTTTGGAAGAAGAAAAAAAGGAATGGAAAAAGAGTCGTTTGGAAGCGGTTAAAGAGTTTATGTTAAAACAGATTCAGGAAGAAAAAAGATGAATGGGTATATTATTGAAGCATATAACAATATGGGGAATGCCTACACCTGCCGAAGGCTTTTGGAGGAAGGAAAAAAGCGGAACATGGATGTGAAAATGATAGGGGTTCATGATGTTTCTGTCCGTCAGGAAGGCGTTTTTTCAGAAGGAAAAAAGCTGGCTTCGGTTGATTTTGTAATAAACCGCTACAAGTGGGGGAAAGGCAAAGACAGCATCAATGCACTGGCGAAAAAATCCTATAATCCGCTCAAACCATTTTGTACCTATATCAATAAATTTCAGCAATTACAAGATATCGAATCGGATTCGTTTTTAAAACCCCGTTATATTCTTTCAGACGGATACGCAGATTATGAATTGCTTAATGAGTATCTGGGCAAACGAATGGTTGCTAAAGGTTTGGAACATTCCATGGGACGTGAAATTTTTCTGATTGAGAGTAAAGAGGATTTATTAAAATTACAGTCATATGGGAAAGAAAAGGAATGGCTTTTTGAAGAATTTATTGAGACCAGTTATGGGAGAGATGTCAGGGTTTATAGTATCCGGGGAGAAGTTGTGGGATGTATGAAACGCCAATCGGAAAGTGATTTCAGAGCCAATGTTGCATTAGGTGCCGGTGTAACGGCATATGAGACAACAGAAGAAATTCGGTGGATTGCGAAAGATATTTATGAACAGACAAAACTGGATTTTGTCGGCATAGATTTATTATATGGAAAAGATTGTTTCTATTTTTGTGAGATTAATGTCATGCCCGGATTAGAAGGCATTGAGAAAGCCAGTGGCGTTAATGTTGCGGGAAAAATGATGGATATGATTTACGGAGATTTTTTGTAATGACAAGGGCTGAGGCAGAAAACTACATTTATGAATCCTATCTGAAAACAGAAAAAGAATGGGATTATTCCATGCCGGATTCAAAAAAAAGACATCCGGAGTTTTCAAAACCGATTTTAGAAAGTCTTAATCATAATAGTAGGATTCCGACAGTACTCGTTACCGGCAGCAAAGGAAAAGGATCTGTTGCATGTATGATTGCACAGATTTTATCCGGCAGCGGGAATGTCGGTTTGATGACCAGTCCGCATATTATGAAGTTTAGTGAGCGGTTTCGTGTGAACGGAAACTGCATCACAGATGAAGAGTTTTGCGAATTGACTGAAAAAACAAAAGTATTGTTTGCTTCGGTCAGGGAGAGTTTGAAATCCGGAGAATGTATCAGTCCCATTGGGCTTCAGTGTGCGCTGGCTTTGCAGTATTTTTTGCATCATCAGGTGGATTATCGGGTTTTTGAATGCGGAAAAGGCGTAAAATATGATGACGTAAATCAAATCTTTCATGAATATGCCGTGATTAACAGTATTTTTTTGGAGCATACCCGGGAATTGGGAAATACGCTTTCCGAAATTGCAAAAGACAAAGCAAGTATTATGACAGGAGACCAAAAATGTGTCTATGTAGCAAAACAGTCCGAAGAGGTTTTGACAGTTCTTTTGCAGAGAGCAGAAGAAACAAACGTAAAAATAAAGTGTTATGGAATTGACTTTTGGGAAGAAAATGTGCGTTTTTGTGAAAATGGCATGTTGTTTGATGCCTGTATTGGCAATCGGATTTATAAAGATGTGTTCCTTCCGCTTCTTGGCCGCCACCAGGCACAAAACGGAGTGCTTGCCATGACCGTTTGCCTCGATATTTTGCAGAAGGATTTTCATATTGACGGAGCAAGAGAAAAGCTTAAAAATGTCAAATGGCCCGGACGAATGGAAATTTTGGATAACAATCCGCTAACCATTCTGGATGCATGCATCAATGAAGAGAGTGCCGGACTGGTGCTGGATGTATTGAAAGAAATGAAGATTTCTAAAGTGACAGCCATTGTCGGGATACCGGATGATAAAGATTTTATGGGTGTGGTAAAAACAATTGCTCCTTTTTCATCAATTGTTATTTTAACCAAATCATCCAATAAGCATTATATTTTTACAAAGAAACAGATGAAGATTTTAGAAGAGAAGGGTTATCCGAATATCTGTTTTAAAGAGCTTCCGGATGCTTTGACATGTGCTAAAAAAGAGAAGATGCCTATATTAATCCTCGGCACGACATCTCTCATTGCAGATGTGGAAAAGCTATACCATCAGATCTGAATTTGAAATGGACAGTGTAAGACATGAATAAAAGACAGCGAAAAAAAAGACAAAAAGAGCAGCAGAAAGTACTGCAGACACAACAGCAAACACAACAACAGACGAAGCAGCATAAAAAATATCCTGACGATATCCAAATTGTGGATTTGGCTGAGCATGATATTACGCCAGAAGGAATCGTTATAATCAGACAAGGTGCTGAAACAAAAGAAACGGTTGAATTCAGCCAGGATGCAGCAGCAAAAGAAATAGATGAAACCGGACTGGATGATTCGACAGAAGAAAAAGCAGAGACAGATTCGGATGTTAAAAATGCAGAGGATAAATCTATCATAAAAGAGATTCTTTCCATGTTTTTTCTTGCATTTGTCTTGTTTTTCTTTGAAATAGTAACAGGGATATCCTGTGGAAATGAAATTTTTAATTATCATCTTGCATATATTGCTTTGTTTTCAATTAGCTATGGCTTACTGATGTATTTTATATGCAATTTGACAAAAAAGAGGAGAATTCGGCATATCATTCAGGCGGTATTGCTGTTTCTGCTTGGATTTATGTATTGTATATTGTACTTCCTGTTTTGTGAATTTCAGTTGTTTTACGATCTGAATACTTTATTTGCAGGAGCAGGTGATGCGGTAACAAACTTCTCCGGTGATATTATTTCCATGCTTTTTACAGGGGATGGTTTCTTACATTTATTCTTATACTTCCTCCCTTTTCTCTTTTTTGTTACAGTGGGACGGAAATGGTTGCCGATTCCGACAATTTCTGTCAGAAAAAAAGGAATGGTATTGCTCTTATCGGCGTTCTTTTTTGTGTCTAATCTGATTGTGATGCAGTTTTATCCGGCGGATAAAGATGTCTATGGTGATTTTTATGATTACAATACAGCCATTGCGGATTTTGGACTGATGACAGGAATACGCTTAGAAGTTCGGAATACGATGTTTTCAAATGGTGATGAGGTTGCTTTTGAAACGATGAAACAGGTGGATTCTTCAGCCCTTCAAACGGGGGATTCGGATGGAAAAGCAAGTGATACCGATTCGGATTCTTTATCCATGAACTCGGTTTCCGATAATGCCATGGCGCAGGGTGAAACAGGCGAGCCGTATAGAAAAAATCAAATGGATATCGATTTTGAGGCTTTAGCCCAAAAAGATGGCGGCAAGTATGCTGCATTGGATCTTTATGTTGCTTCCCAGGAAGCGTCTTCTAAGAATGAATTCACAGGATTGTTTAAAGGAAAAAATCTGATTTTTATAACTGCAGAGGCATTTACAGAGGAGGCAATTGATAAAAAGAGGACCCCTACTTTGTATCGCATGGCACATAAAGGAATTCGCTTTATTGATTATTATCAGCCTTCATCTGCAGGAACAACCGGTGGTGAATATGCCAATATTTTTGGTATGCTTCCGACCGCGGGTGGCAGTTCTATGAAAAAAACGGCAACCCAATATAATTGGAGTACCATGGCATCCAGACTCTCAGAACAGGGATATTACGGAAAGGCATATCATAATAACAGTTATACCTATTATGATCGCGATAAAACACACGTAAATCTGGGATTTTCCGATGGATATGAGGGAAAAGGTAATGGGTTAGAGAGTGTTCTGACCGCACAATGGCCTGAAAGCGATCTGGAAATGATTCAGGGAACTTTCCCACAATATGTGGATAAGCAACCTTTTCACATATACTATATGACAGTCAGTGGGCATAGTTTATATGAGAAAAATAAAAATGCCATGGCAAGAAAGCATTGGGATATGGTCGAAAATCTGAATGCTTCTGAGCCGGTAAAGACCTATTTGGCTGCTCAGATTGAATTGGATGCAGCAATGGAATATCTGATTGAACAGCTGGAAAAAGAAGGTATTGCAGAGGATACGGTTATTGTGATTTCTACAGATCATTTTCCTTACGGATTGGATCAGAATACGGGAGCTTTGACATATTTGACGGAATTATATGGAAAACCCATTGAAGATAATCTGTATCGTGATCACAACCGCCTGATTATCTGGAGTGGATGTCTGGAGACAATGGAACCCATTATCGTCAATACACCTACTTCAAGTATGGATATATTGCCGACACTCTGCAATTTGTTTGATGTCGAATTTGATAGCAGACTTCTTCCGGGAAGAGACGTATTTTCCGATGCACAGCCATTAGTATTTACACTGGGATATGACTGGAAAACCGATAAAGGAACCTACTTAGCTTCCAAAGGAAAATTTATTCCAAACGATCCAAACGAAGAACTTCCTGAAAATTACGTGCAGGATATGAAAGCCATTGTCCGTGATAAAATAACCTATAGTAAAGGTGTTTTACAGCAGGATTATTTCCGACATGTTTTCGGAGAATAAAATTATAATAAAAAAACGGCAAAAAAATATGTTTTTCTGCCGTTTTTTTGTTGAAAAAAAATGCTTTTATCAGTAAAATATAAAAGATTAGGGACATAATGCTATGGTAGTGATAAAACAATCTGTAGAGTATCGGCAATGCAATCTACGGATACAAACTTCAATAGTAGAGTATATGTTAAAAATAAAGGAAAGTCGGAGGGAAAAGAATGTCTCAGAGAACAGATATCCACAAAGTACTGATTATCGGTTCAGGTCCGATTATTATCGGACAGGCTTGTGAATTTGACTATTCAGGTACACAGGCATGTAAAGCATTAAAGAGTCTTGGCTATGAAATTGTATTGGTTAATTCAAACCCTGCAACCATTATGACCGACCCGGAAATTGCGGATGTGACTTATATTGAACCGTTAAATGCAGAAAGAATTGAACAGATTATTGCAAAAGAAAGACCGGATGCAGTATTGCCCAATTTAGGTGGTCAGTCGGGTCTTAATTTATGTTCAGAGCTGGCAAAAAAAGGTGTTTTAGACAAATACGGTGTACAGGTTATAGGTGTACAGGTTGATGCCATTGAACGTGGTGAAGACCGTATTGAGTTTAAAAAGACAATGGAAAGTCTTGGCATTGAGATGGCAAGAAGTCAGGTGGCTTACACGGTTGATGAAGCACTTGAGATTGCAGAAGGCTTAGGATATCCGGTTGTTCTTCGTCCTGCCTATACGATGGGCGGTACCGGTGGCGGTATTGTTTATAATGTTGAAGAATTAAAAACCGTCTGCGCGCGTGGTCTTCAGGCAAGTCTGGTCGGACAGGTTTTAGTTGAGGAATGTGTCATCGGATGGGAAGAACTGGAATTAGAAGTTGTTCGTGATAAAGAAGGCAACATGATTACCGTATGTTTCATTGAAAACATTGATCCGATGGGTGTTCATACAGGTGATTCTTTCTGTTCCGCTCCGATGCTTACGATTTCCGAAGAAGTGCAAAAACGTCTTCAGGAAAAATCTTACAAGATTGTAGAAGCAATTCAGGTTATCGGTGGAACCAACGTACAGTGGGCACACGATCCGAAAACCGATCGCGATATCATTATCGAGATTAACCCTCGTACTTCACGTTCATCCGCTTTAGCATCCAAAGCAACCGGTTTCCCGATCGCGTTAGTTTCTGCTAAACTTGCAACCGGTTTGACACTTAAGGACATTCCCTGTGGAAAATATGGCACTTTGGATAAATATGTTCCGGACGGAGATTATGTTGTAATCAAATTCGCACGTTGGGCATTCGAAAAGTTCAAAGGTGTAGAAGATAAGCTGGGTACTCAGATGCGTGCCGTAGGTGAAGTCATGAGTATCGGTAAAAACTTTAAAGAAGCTTTCCAGAAAGCAATCCGAAGTCTGGAAAATGGCCGTTACGGTCTGGGACATGCAAAAGATTTTGATGCACTTTCCAAAGATGAATTATTAAAGAAACTGATTTTCCCGAACAGCGAACGCTATTTCCTGATTTATGAAGCAATGCGAAAGGGCGCTACTGTAGAAGAAATTCATGAAATCACAAAGATTAAAGCTTATTTCTTAGAGCAGATCAAAGATCTCGTTGATGAGGAAGAAGCATTGGTTAAAAATGCCGGTTCTGTTCCCGCAGATGCTGCATTAATTCAGGCAAAGAAAGATGGTTTCTCAGATAAGTATCTTGCTAAGATTTTAAATGTTGCAGAGGCAGATATCAGAAACCGTCGTATCGAACTGGGTGTTGAAGAAGCCTGGGAAGGTGTACATGTAAGTGGTACAAAAGACAGTGCTTACTATTATTCAACCTATAATGCAGAAGACAAGAATCCGGTTAGCGAAGGCAAACAGAAGATTATGATTTTAGGTGGCGGCCCGAACCGTATTGGTCAGGGTATTGAATTTGACTACTGTTGTGTTCATGCTTCCTTAGCACTTAAAAAACTTGGTTTTGAAACCATCATCGTAAACTGTAATCCGGAAACCGTTTCTACCGACTATGATACATCTGATAAGTTATACTTTGAGCCTCTGACATTAGAAGATGTTCTCAGCATTTATAAGAAAGAAAAACCGGTTGGTGTTATTGCCCAGTTCGGTGGTCAGACACCTCTTAACCTTGCAGGTGACCTCGAGAAAAACGGTGTCAGAATTCTTGGAACATCTCCGGCTGTTATCGATTTGGCAGAAGACCGTGATCAGTTCCGTGCCATGATGGATAAATTGGAAATCCCGATGCCGGAAGCAGGAATGGCTGTTACTGTAGAAGATGCATTAGAAATTGCTGAAAAGATTGGATATCCCGTCATGGTTCGTCCTTCTTATGTATTGGGCGGACGTGGTATGGAAGTGGTTCATGATGCGGAAAGCATGGTTGGATATATGAATGCCGCTGTCGGTGTGACACCTGACCGTCCGATTTTGATTGACCGCTTCTTAATGCATGCAACAGAATGCGAAGCGGATGCTATCAGTGACGGAACACATGCTTTTGTTCCTGCTGTTATGGAACACATTGAGTTAGCTGGTGTTCACTCAGGAGATTCAGCGTGCATCATTCCTTCTCGTCATTTAAGTGAAGAAAATGTCGCTACAATCAAAGAATATACCAGAAAAATTGCAGAAGAAATGCATGTAGAAGGTTTGATGAACATGCAGTATGCAATTGAAAATGGCAAAGTATATGTATTAGAGGCTAATCCACGTGCATCCCGTACGGTTCCGTTGGTATCAAAAGTATGCAACATCCGCATGGTGCCTCTGGCAATCGATATTATGACAAGAGATCTGACCGGCAGACCTTCGCCTGTACCGGAATTAAAAGAACAGAACATTCCTTACTATGGCGTAAAAGAATCGGTATTCCCGTTCAATATGTTCCCGGAGGTTGACCCGATTCTCGGACCGGAAATGAGATCTACAGGTGAAGTTCTTGGTTTATCCGAATTCTGGGGAGAATCCTTTGTGAAAGCCCAGGAAGCAACGCAGACCAGATTGCCGATGGAAGGAACTGTATTGATTTCTGTAAGTGACAAGGATAAAGATGAAGTCGTTGCGCTTGCAAAAGATTTTGAAGATGCAGGTTTCAAGATTTTAGCTTCCAAAGGAACAAAAGCTTTACTTGATGAAGCAGGAATTGCTTCTGAGGTTGCGTTGAAACTTCAGGAAGGCAGACCTAACATTCTGGATTTGATCACAAACGGAAAGATTGATTTAATCGTCAATACACCCGATGGTGGCGCAAGCGGCTGGGATGACAGCTATCTGCGTAAGAACGCAATCAAGAAAAAAGTTCCTTATATGACAACAATGGCTGCTGCAAAAGCAACAATCAGTGGTATTAAGACCATGAAGGAGCATGGCGGAAGTCAGGTTAAATCTTTGCAGGAATTACATGCACAGATTCAGCCGAAATAGGCATATCTATAATGACATTTCTGGATGAAATGAAATTGTATCTATAATGATATTTCTAGGCGAAATTGTATCTATAATGATATTTCTACATGACAGAAATCACGGTTGTGATTTCTGCCATGTAAACAAATTATATCAAGATAATTTGTTCTTATCTTGTTTTCAGTTCTTTTTAAATTGTTTTGCAAATCCGAAAAGGGAATTAACAAATTAATCAACAAGATTCACAAGAAAAATGAAAATTACATACTTTTAAAGCAAGCATGGGAAACAGGTATGCCCGAGGAAGCAATTTCCGTGGGAAATTTTTGTCACCAGGCATACCAGGAAAGCAAGCAAGGGGAATAGGTATGCCCGAGGAAGCGATTTTCCCGGGAAATTTCTGCCGTGGGGCATACCGGAGAAGCAAGCGAGGGAAACAGGTATGCCCAAGAAAGCGATTTTCCCGGAAAAATTCTGTCACCGGGCATACCAGAAAAGCAAGCAAGAGGACAGGTATGCCCAAGAAAGCGATTTTCCCGGAAAATTTCAGTCACCGGGCATACCAGGAAAGCAAGAGCGGGGAATAGGTATGCCCGAGGGAGCGATTTTCCCGGGATATTTCTGCCGTGGGACATACCGGAGAAGCAAGCGAGGGGAATAGGTATGCCCGAGGAAGCGATTATCCCGGAAAATTTCAGTCACCGGGCATACCAGGAAAGCAAGCGAGGGGAATAGGTATGCCCAAGGAAGCGATTTTCCCGGGAAATTTCT